>JAQUPQ010000023.1 GCA_028716525.1 Terriglobia bacterium
CATTCTGTATAACTATGCCATCGTCGCCGAGGTGGACTATATCCTGAACGACGAGGCCCGCACCCCTCTGATCATCAGCGGCGCTTCGGAAGAATCCACCGACAAGTATTACAAGTTTAATGCCATCGTCCCCAAGCTGGTCGCTGAAAAACACTATCAAATCGACGAAAAACTCCGTACCGCCACGCTGAACGAAGAAGGAGTAACGGAGTGTGAGCACCTGCTGGGCGTCGAAAACATGTACGACCCCTCGCACATGGATCTGATTCACCACGTCTATCAGGCCTTGAAAGCCCACACGCTGTTCAAGCGCGATGTGGATTACGTGGTCAAGGACGGCGAGCACGGACCCGAAGTGGTCATCGTGGACGAGTTCACGGGGCGCCTCATGCCGGGGCGGCGTTGGAGCGACGGTCTGCATCAGGCCGTGGAAGCGAAAGAAGGCGTCAAGGTCGAGCGCGAAAATCAAACCCTCGCCACCATCACCTTCCAGAATTATTTCCGCATGTATCAAAAGCTCGCGGGAATGACCGGAACCGCCGAAACCGAATCCGCCGAATTCATCAAGATCTACAACCTCGAAGTGCTTGTAATTCCCACCAACCAAACACTGCGACGCCATGAATATCCCGACATGGTGTATCGCACCGAGCGCGAAAAGTTCAATTCCGTCGTGGAAGAAATCCTGGACCTGCACAAGAAAGGTCAACCGGTTTTGGTGGGCACCGTGTCGGTCGAAAAATCGGAGCGGCTCTCCGGCATGCTGAAGAAGCGGGGCGTCAAGCACGTGGTGTTGAACGCCAAGTATCATGAAAAAGAAGCGGAGATCGTGGCCCAGGCGGGCCGCAAAGGCATGGTGACCGTCGCCACCAACATGGCGGGCCGCGGCACCGACATCCTGCTGGGCGGGAACCCGGAATTTCTCACCCGGGCGGAATTGCGGCGCCTGAACATCGATCCGGTGGCGGCCGATAAAGAACAATGGGATCAGGTGTTCTCGCGCATCAAGGAGGAATGCGACCGTGAGCACGACGAGGTGGTGGGAGTGGGCGGCCTGCATATTCTCGGCACGGAGCGTCATGAAGCCCGCCGTATTGACAACCAGCTGCGTGGACGCGCCGGCCGTCAAGGGGATCCCGGATCCTCGCGGTTTTTCCTTTCTCTGGAAGACGACCTGCTGCGGATCTTCGGAGGCGAACGCATCAAGAATTTGATGGGACGCTTCGGCATGGAGGAAGGCGTGCCCATCGAATCCCGGATGATCACCAAACGCATCGAAGCCGCCCAGAAAACCGTGGAAGCGCACAACTTCGACGCCCGCAAGCATCTGCTGGAGTATGACGATGTGATGAACAAGCAGCGCGAGGCCATCTATGCCATTCGCCGTCAATTGCTGGAGGGCAAAGATCAGAAGGAGTATGTCCTGTCGCTGATGGATGAAGTGGTGCAAGCCCTGGTGGACACCAATTGTCCCAAGGACGAACATCCCGACACCTGGAACGTTAAGGGCGTCCGCATCGAACTTCAAAGGCAATTCGGGCTGGATCTTCCTCAACTGGGCATTGACATCGACCAGTTGAACCACGATGAATTAATCGATGAGTTGATCAAGAAGCTGGAAGAAAAATACAACGAAAAAGAAAAGCAGATTGGCGAAGCGGCCATGCGGTTCCACGAGCGTGTCATCATGCTCAACGTGGTCGACCAGCAATGGAAAGATCACCTCCTCGACATGGACCACTTGAAGGAGGGCATCGGATTGCGCGGTTATGGACAGCGCGATCCGTTGGTGGAATACAAGCGCGAGTCTTACGACATGTTCCAGGCCATGATGGACCGCATCAGCGATGAAACGTTGCGCTACCTTTACCTCATGCAACCCATCACCGAAGAGCAACAGCAGCGCGAAGTTGAACGCAAGCGCCGAAAAATCGAAAAGGAACTCACCTTCAGCGGCGGCGAGGCGGCCTCCGAGAAGCCCAAGCCGGTGTTGCGGGGAGAAAAAATCGGCCGGAATCAACCCTGTCCGTGCGGCAGCGGCAAGAAATACAAGAAATGCCACGGAGCAGTAGCGTAATCCCCCGCTGTTCCACTCCTAGCGAATTCCCAACTTTCATTCAGTACCCGCCAGGCCTCACGTCGTATTCAAAATTGAAAACACTGTGATATCACCAATCGCGCCCTCTCTCGCCACTCGCCACTCATCACTCGTCACCAGTCACTCGTCACTTCTTTAATGCCCGATCCACGGAAAATCCATTCCAATCTTCCAGCGCCAGTAAGCCGGCGACTACAGCGGTGGTCATTAAATTGTTGGCAACCGTCGGCGCATCCAAAATGACGGCGCAACCCATGGTCAATGCCACCATCAGAAGGCCCGCCAGTGTCAGCGCCACACGATTGAAAAGGCCCAGAGTAATCAGTGTTCCAAAGATCACTTCACAGAACGGCAGGACGTGGGCGAACGGAGACACCAGGAAAGCGGGCAATCTTCCAGCAAACTGCTTGACCAGGCCTTCCGCAACTCCTCCCACGCCGGCGCGAAATTTGTAGATCCCATACCACAAGAACATGAGTCCGACGGCCAGCCGAACCAAGGCGTAGGCAGTTTCCCGATTTCTTCGAATCATGGTGTAATCGCTCCTTTCAGTTATTTGTCGTTCGAGGCCAGGGGATGGAAGACACCTTCAGACGCGATGCAATACCCTTCTACATCATGGACGAGCGCGAAGCACAATACAGATGGGTATCGTATTCAATCACGATCTTCCCATCTCGAACATGCTTCTCAAAAAGATCTTTCAAGGCCGCCAGCATCTGCGGATATTTGGGATGCCCTTCCGTCGGCACATAGGAAGCCGACAAGGCCCGCCCTTTGAGTCCTTCAAAACCCAGGATCTGACGATTACCGAAAACGGCATGCTTGAATTCTCCCCTGAAAAAGCCGCTCATTTGAGCCGCTTCAGGGTAACGCCGCTTCACCTCGGCGTAGTCCGTTCCGTGTTTCAAAAGAAATTTCTCATAATCCACCAGGAATCGATTTCCGCCGGTGCGTCGACCATTCCATGTGACCGCCAGCCAGCCCTCGGGTTTTAAGATCCTGATGAACTCCAGGCGCGCCGCTTCCTGATCAAACCAGTGAAACGCCTGTCCGGCGGTGACGAAGTCGATGCCGGCCGAAGGCAGCGTGGTTTTTTCAGCGGTTCCCGCAAGGCTTGTAAAATGAGGATAGTTTTTTAAAAGGAGTTCGGCCACTTGACGCATTTCGTCGTTGGGCTCCACCCCAATGACCGGATTCCCATTCTTGAGAAAAAGCTCGGAGAGAATGCCTGTGCCGGATCCTATATCGGCGATCACGGAGCTGCGGTTCAAGCCGCACTTGCGACTAAGGAATTCCACCAGCTCGACGGGATATCCCGGACGATATCGCCAGTAATTCTCCGCACGATTCGAAAACCGTGAAACCGTTTCCTGCATTTTCGAATTGTAGCATTCAGTATTGTCTCCCGTCACGCCAGGCGTGACGAAAGAGGTCAACGACAGCCGCCCAAAAAAAACTCCCCGGATGCATTACCTGAGATCCGGGGAGTTCGACATGCCAATACCGCGGCTATTATTTCGCCACATCCAGGGGCAAACCGTCGTCGCCGAAGAACAGAATAAGAACGTTCTGCGGCGTCGAGGCGGTGTTGAGCAGAATGATCTGGGTTCTGAAGCCTCCGCCGTCGGCAATCTGCGGGAACAGGATCGGGACGGGCGCGTTTCGCGCAAAGTCGGCCACCGGGAAGGTGGTGAGCAGAAACTCCCCGCGACTGTTGGTCAAGCCACGGAGCGTCACCGCCGCAAAGGGCGTCGTGGCCGCCAGATCCAACACCCCGGTGAATCCGGCCGGCAGTCCTGTAATAAACTCCTGCACAAAACGAGCGGCGTGTCCGTGACCCACCAGATCGACGCTCCCTGAACCGACCACTGTCGACCCGTCGGCTTCAAGCGCCCGCAGTGTTACATGGACCGGTGTGGAGGTCGGAGCCTCGAGCGCCAACCCCGTCATGTGATTGTTCGCTTGATCCACATAGATCAACCCGTGGGTGGTCGGAATCGCTGCCGGCACTCCCGACTCTGAAACCACAATCTGTGAACCCACCTCAACACCGATCGGCGCAAAGCGGAACACCCCCGCTCCCTGCGGCGTCATCGTGCCCGCATCCGGCACCACCTGCATGGCTCCGGCATTGATCCCGGCCGGCGCTCCGTCGGTCTCCAATCGATACAATCCGCCCACCGGAATCGTGTACCGGAAGGTCGACATTGACCCCGCGGGATCCCCCACCCGATGCACCAGTAACGCCGTCCCGTCGTCGCGGTATAGATTCACCTGTCCGGTTTCAACGGCATTGGTGGTATTCAAGAGCACCAGCGTGGTCGTGAAACTCCCGCCATCGGCCACCTGCGGGAAGTTCGCCACGGCGTTCGTGGCCGCCGCGGTCAGATCCGCCACCGGGGTGGTCGTCATCAACGTCTCTCCCCGCTGATTGATCGTCAACCGCAAGGCCACAAAGTCGATCGCTTGATCGCTTGTAATCGTGAGCGTCCCGAACTTCGTCGCCGTCCCGAAGTTCGACGGAAACACAAAGTCCGGCGCCATCTGGCTCAATTGATCAATGAACAGAGCCCGGTGATTGCCGGCCGGAATCACGGCGTGTCCCGTGGCCAAGGTCACGGCTCCCGTCGCATCCTGGAGCGTGAAGGTTAAATGCGCCGCCAGGGTTCCGACATTCACCATCGCCACACCGGTGTTGATCGAGATCACTCCGGCGTCAAGGCCGCTCCCTTTGAACTGGACGTTGGTGCGATAGTCGATGAAAATCTCGGCCGAGGTCGTGGGCGTGACCACCGGCACCCCGGCTTCACTTACCACGGCGTTATCCTGCGTCAGACTGAACACCGCGGTTCCATACAACTGGTTGAGCACGGCGTCACTCGAGCCGCTCTTGCCGCTCGACGATTGCACCGTGGCATAGCCGGCTTCGACGTTTCCTCCTGTGCCCGGTGTCGAGAAGCTGCAGTCGCCATCTCCTTGCACCCCGCATCCGGCCTGGGAGTTATCCGTGCTCACCGCCGTCTGAGTCACCATAAACTTCTGACCGGCGATCGTCATCGACCCGCTACGCGTCGTACTCCCCAGGTTTTCACCCACGGTGTAGGTCACCGGACCGAGCCCCGTCCCGCTCGCGGCCGATGTCACCGTAATGAAGGCATCGTTACTCACCGCCGTCCACGGACAGCTGCTCGTCGCTCCCACCTGTACGCTTCCCATGCCTCCGCGTGAGCGGAACAGAACGCTTGAAGGCGAGAGCGTTGCCGCCGGATTGGATACTGTTACTGGAGCGGTCGCCGAGTTGTTGGCCGGGTTGGGATCGGTCCCCGGGAAAGTAACGCGGGCCGTGTTATTGACCACGGTTCCATCGGCTTGTCCGCAATTGACCGTCACCACCACCGTAAACGAATCCACTTCGTGGATCGCCATGGCCGTTGCCTTCGTGCAAGTCACGACACCCGAGGTGACACTACAAGCCCATCCGGCAGGGTTGTTGATTGACCCGAACGTCATCGCTGAAGGCAAGGTGTCCGTCCAGCTGGCTCCCGTGGCCGTTGTCGGCCCCAGATTCGTCACCGTCACCGTATAGATCAAGGTTGAACCGACCAGCGGCGTGGGCGCCGACCCCGCTTTGGTTATCTGCAAGTCGGCCTGCTCGACAGCCAGCACGGCCGTGTTACTCGCTGCCCCGGTCCCGCCGTTGGTTGAGGAGACCGGCCCGGTGGTATTGGTCTTGTCCCCGGCCGTGACCGGCGTTACGTTCACCGTGATCGTGCAGTTGCTCGAAGTCGCAATCGTTCCACCCGTGAGCGTCACCGTCGAACTCGCTGCCACGGCTGTGGCTGTGCCTCCGCAGCCGTTCACGAGTCCGTTGGGGCTGGCCACTTGCAAGCCTGCCGGGAAGTTATCGGTAAAAGCCACTCCGCTCTCGGCCACCGTGTTGGCCGAGGGGTTCGCGAGCGTAAAGGTCAACGTCGAGGTTGCATTCACAGCCACCAGGGTGGGATTAAAGGCCTTGGAGATTGTGGGCGGCGCCACGACCGTGATCGTTGCGGTGTTACTGGTTGTTCCGGTTCCGCCTTCGGTTGATGTGATCGCTCCGGTCGTGTTCGCGGCATTCCCGGCTGCCGTCCCCTTCACATCCACGCTCAGCGTGCACGAGCTGTTGTGGGCCACACTTCCACCCGAGAGGCTGATGACACCCGTCCCGGCTGTGGCCGTGACCGTTCCATTACAGGTGTTCGTGACGTTCGGTGTCGGCGCTACCACGAGCTTTCCCGTCGTCGACGGCAAAGTGTCACTGAAGGCCACTCCTGTCAGATCTCCCGCCGCCGTGGTATTGGGGTTGGTAATCGTGAAAGTTAGTGTGGCGGTTCCGTTCAACGGAATGCTCGACGAAGGGTTGAATGCTTTTGCAATCGTCGGCGGCGCAACGACAGTCAGTGTGGCCGTGTTACTTGTCGTTCCCGCTCCACTTTCATTCGCGCTGATGGCTCCGCTGGTATTGTTCTTAACCCCGGCGGTCGTCCCCTGGATGCTCACCTCGAGCATGCAACTCGAGCTTGCGGCCAAACTCCCGCCGCTAAAGTTGAGCGTGGTATCGCTGGCTGCGGGCGCAAACGTCCCGCCGCAGGTGTCGCTTGCGCCGGGTGTTGCCGCCACCTGTAAACCCGAGGGCAAGCTGTCGCTGAACGAAATCCCCGTGAGCGCGATACCGCTATTCGGATTCTGAATCGTAAAGGTTAAAGTCGACGTTCCGTTCAGCGGAATCGCCGCCGCCCCGAAAGCCTTCGCAATAGTTGGCGGAGAAGCCACCGTCAAGTTCGCACTCGCTGTGTTCCCGGTTCCGCCATTGGTCGAACTCACCGCCCCGGTGACGTTGGTGTACTGACCCGAAGCCGCTCCTGTTACGGTCACCGAGAACTGGCACTGGCTGCTGGTATTGATCGTCGCGCCCGTGAGTGAAATCCCAGTAGGGTTGGTGGTCGTCAGCGTCCCGCCACAGACCGATGAGGTACTGTTGGCTACCGTCAGTCCCGTCGGCAAGGTGTCGGAGAATGCCACCCCGTTCTCGGCCGTGGTATTGGCCGCCGGGTTGGTGATCGTAAAGCTCAACGGCGCCGTCCCATTCACCGCGATGGTTGGCGACGCCTTGCACTTGCCCGCGCTACCGGCGTTATAAATCATCTGAATTTCGGGCTGCGAGAGGGCCCGGTTGAACACTTCCACTTCGTCCAGAAGTCCCTGAAAGCGAGCTCCATTACCGTTGTGGAAATCATTGGACACACGCGCCCCCAGATAGAGGTCTACATCCGTCTTCGGAGTAAACAGCCCCAGATCTGTGGGGCCGGCAATCACCACCCCGTTGCGATACAGTGTGGCGTAGCCGTGGACCCCGTCCGACTTGTCGTAGGTTACCGCCACATGCTGAAAAGCACTCAGCGTGATTACCGAGCCGGAAGAAATAATGTGTGAAGTGCCGCTCGTATCTCTCAAGTTGGCAAACAGAACTTGCGGCCCATTCACCCATAAATGCACCCCAATCTGAGGCGACCCACTGGTGGCGCTGTACTCCACGATCGGGTGATTGGCCGTCAGGTCCGTTGGTGCGATCAAAGCGTCGATGGTCAAACCGTTTCCCGTACCCACATTCAGGCTCGATGAGGAGGGAACGAAAACGTCGGCCGTCGTGCCGTTCAGACTGAACGCCTGTCCAACCTCGCCCGCGGCGAACGTCGCGCCGCCTTGCAGGGTGCCGTTATTGCTGCCGACAATATCATTCGTATTCCCATCCCCCGGCCACCAACTCACCATCCCCGAGGGGGGTGTGACGCAACTTGCAAATGACTTCTGAATGAATGGCGGCGCCACGACCGTCAAAGTTGCGGTATTGGAAGTCGTTCCCGTCCCGCCTTCGGTCGAGCTGATCGCACCCGTGGTGTTGCTCTTCGACCCGGCCGTCGTCCCCGTCACATCCACTGTGATTGTGCACGTGCCGCTCACAATGTTTGAAGTCGCCCGCTTGGGAGCAGCGCTGATCGCACCCCCGCTGAAGGTCAAGCTGGTATCCCCGGCCGCGGGCGTAAATGTCCCGCTGCAGTTGGTCACCGCATTGGGCGTCGCCGCCACCTGCATTCCTGAGGGAAACGAGTCCGTGAATCCCACACCACTCAACGCTACTCCGGAGTTCGGGTTGGTGAGTGTGAAGGTGATCGTGGAGGTTCCATTCAAAGGTATAGAGGTCGGTGAAAACGCCTTGGCGATCGTCGGTGGAGCGACCACTGTGATTGTCGCCGTGTTGCTGGTTGTACCAGCCCCGCTTTCAGTTGAACTTACATTGCCGGTGGTGTTGTTCTTCACTCCGGCGGTCGTCCCTTGGATGTTCACCTGAAGCGTACAACTCGAACTCGCCGCCAACGTCCCGCCGCTAAAGTTGAGCGTGGTATCGCTGGCTGCGGGCGCAAACGTCCCATTGCAGGTGTTACTTGCGCCGGGTGTCGACGCCACCTGTAAGCCTGAAGGCAAGCTGTCACTGAACGCAATCCCGGTGAGCGCGAGCGAGCTGTTCGGATTCGTGATCGTAAAGGTCAGTGTCGACGTGCCGTTCAGTGGAATCTGGGTGGGATTGAAGCTCTTACTCAAAGCCGGCGGTGAGGCCACCGTCAAGGTCGCGGTGTTACTGGTCGCGCCGGTCCCGCCATTGGTCGAGCTGATGGCTCCGGTGGTGTTATTCTTCACACCGGATGTTGTTCCTGTCACGCTCACTGAAATCGTGCAAATGTTGGCTGCTGTTCGAGGGCCAGCCCGCTTCGTGGCCGTATTGATGGTTCCTCCCGAGAAGTTGAGCGTCGTATCTCCCGCACTCGGCGCAAACGTCCCGCCGCAGCCGCTCGAGGCACTGGGCGTCGCCGCCACTTGCACCCCGCTCGGTAAACTGTCGCTAAATGCCACCCCCGTCTCCTGAACCGTATTCGCCGAGGGATTGGTGAGTGTGAAGGTCAGCGTCGAGGTGCCATTGACGGCAATCGTGGTCGGTGAGAAAGCCTTGGCAATGGAAGGTGGCGCCACGACCGTCAGTATCGCCGTATTCGACGTCGTTCCCGTCCCGCCTTCGGTTGACGTAATTGCTCCCGTCGTGTTGCTCTTCGATCCGGCCGTCGTCCCCTTCACATCCACCGTGATTGTGCACGTGCCGCTCACGATGCTTGAAGTCGCCCGCTTGGGAGCAGCGCTGATCGTACCCCCGCTGAAGGTCAAGCTGGTATCCCCGCCCGCGGGCGTAAATGTCCCGCTGCAGTTGGTCACAGCATTGGGCGTCGCCGCCACCTGCATCCCAGTCGGGAACGTATCAGTAAATCCAACCCCACTCAACGCCACTCCCGAGTTGGGGTTGGTGAGCGTGAAAGTGATGGTGGACGTCCCGCCTGCGGGTATGGAGGTCGGTGAAAACGCCTTGGCAATTGTCGGGGGAGCGACCACCGTGATTGTGGCCGTATTCGAGGTGGCTCCCGTGCCGCTCTCATTCGAGCTGATTGCACCCGTCGTGTTGTTCTTCACCCCGGCGGTCGTCCCTTGGATGTTTACCTGAAGCGTACAACTCGAACTCGCCGCCAAGCTCCCGCCGCTAAAGTTGAGCGTGGTATCGCCCGCCGTCGCATTCCAGGTTCCAGTGCACGTTGCGCTGATGCCGGTCGGGCTACCGACCTGTAAGCCCGAAGGCAAGCTGTCACTGAACGCAATCCCACTGAGCGCGAGCGAGCTGTTCGGATTCGTAATCGTAAAGGTCAGTGTCGACGTGCCGTTCAATGGAATCTGGGTGGGATTGAAGCTCTTGCTCAAGGTCGGCGGTGAGGCCACCGTCAAGGTCGCGGTGTTACTGGTCGCGCCGGTCCCGCCATTGGTCGAGCTGATGGCTCCGGTGGTGTTATTCTTCACACCGGATGTTGTCCCCTTCACATTCAACGTAATCGTGCATGTGTTGCTTTGGACCGCAGAACGCGCGCGCTTCGCCGCCGCATTGATCGTTCCCCCCGTGAAGCTGAGCGTGGTATCTCCCGCACTGGGCGTAAACGTCCCGCCGCAGTTGTTCACCACACCCGGTGTCGCCCCGACCTGCAAGCCCGAAGGCAAAGTGTCCGTAAACGCTACGTCCGTCTCCGCCACCGTGTTGGCTGCCGGATTGATGAGCGTGAAGGTCAACGGCACCGTCCCGTTCAGCGCAATCGCCGGGGTCACTTTGCACTTGCCCGCACTGCCGGCGTTGTAAATCGACTGAATCTCAGGCTGACTGAGAGCGCGGTTGAAGACTTCGACTTCGTCGATCAGACCCGTGAATGGGAAGGACCTGCCGGCAGTGCCGGAGGAACCGATCTTCGTGCTCCCCCCGCCCGTATTTTGAGGTGTTCCCCCGGCATCGAATGTTGAATTGTGTGCCGCCGGAGCGTTGACGCCGTTGACATAGAAATGAATCTTCTGATCCGCACCCGCGCTTCCATCATACGTCATCGCGATGTGCTGCAAAGAGCCGGCTACGACAGCAGGGCTGTTGGTAAAATAAACCGTGAAGATGTTCGTCCCACTCTGAACAAAGCCCTGCAAGACGCCGGTATTGTCAACGAAAAGATAATAGTCGGTCACAGCCAAGGTGCTTCCCGCCTTCGAGAAGATCATCTGATTGGCCAGACTCGTCGGCTTGATCCAAGCATCAATCGTGAAGGTCGATGCCAGCGCCACACTATCGACATCCACATACTGATCTGAACCATTGAAGCTGAAGGCCTGACCGACTTCGCCTGCCGCAAACGTCGCGCCAGCCTGCAGCGTGCCATTGTTGGCGCCCTGAATGTCATTTGCATTGCCGTCCCCCGGCCACCAATTCACCATACCCGATGGTGGTACGACGCATGCTGCAAACGATTTTTGAATGAAGGGTGGCGCCTCAACCGTCAGTGTGGCCGTATTCGAAGTCGTGCCCGTCCCGCCTTCGGTCGAGCTGATTGCTCCCGTCGTGTTGTTGCTGCTGCCCGCTGTCGAGCTCGTTACATCCACCGTGATCGTGCAGCTCGTGAGGGCCGTGTTCGACGTTGCCCGCTTCGGTGACGCCGCCAAACTCCCCCCGCTGAAGGTCAAGCTTGTATCCCCGGCGCTGGGCGCAAATGTCCCACCGCAGTTGGTCACCGCATTGGGCGGCGACACCACCTGCATCCCAGTCGGGAACGTATCAGTAAATCCAACCCCACTCAACGCCACTCCCGAGTTGGGGTTGGTGAGCGTGAAAGTGATGGTGGACGTCCCGCCTGAGGGTATAGAGGTCGGTGAAAACGCTTTCGCAATGGTCGGGGGAGCGACCACCGTGATCGTGGCCGTGTTGCTGGTTGTACCGGCCCCACTCTCGGTCGAGCTCACATTGCCGGTGGTGTTGTCCTTGACTCCCGCAGTTGTTCCCGTGATCGTCACGCTGAACGAGCAATGGCCGGTCAAGGCAACCGAGCCGCCCGAAAGGGAGATCACCCCCGTGGAGTGAGTTGTCGTGAGCGTCCCATTGCATTGACTGGCACTTGAATCTGCCACCGTCAATCCAGCGGGCAAAGTGTCTGAGAACGCCACCCCGGTCAGCCCCGTACTCGCATTCGGGTTCGAAATCGTAAAACCCAAGCTCGTTGTTCCGTTGAGCGGAACTGTCGACGCGCCAAAAGATTTTGAGATAGTCGGCGGCAAGGGACGCACTGTGACTGAATTGGAGGCGCAGTCGTTGTTGCTTTCGTTGCTTTCGACCACCGAATTGTTCGGGTCGACACGGCAGATTCCCGCGGCGCGTGGATTCGTGTAGGAACCCACAGAAATCGAGGTGACCGGCACAACCACGTCGAACTTTCCGGTTGTGGTCCCAACGGTCACCGTGCTGCCATTGGCTGTGCAGGTCAGTGTTTGACCACCGTTGATGGCGCATTGGATGCTGCCGCTGTTGGTCACACTGGTGACATTCGCCACGGTGGGCGTACCGTAAGAAACTCCGCCGCTATTGTCGAGATCATCCTGAAGGATGGTGGTTCCAGGAGTGAAAATTGCTCCGGAGTTTCCCGTGTTGGAAGAGGTCAGTGTCCAATTCCATCCCTGTCCCACGGTGACTGACCCGCTCACGTTGTTGGCCTTGCTGATCGTCAGGTCGGGGGCCGTGACTGTCACCGAGTCCGAATTGCAGTTATTGTTTGCCTCATTGGTTTCGGGGACCACATTACTCGGATCCACGGCGCACCCGCCGCCACTGCGCGGATTCGTAAAGGTGCCGATGGCACTCGGCGTGGACGTGAAGGTCACGTCGAAGGAGCCGGAGGTTCCAACCACCACAGTGCCGGTGGCGCTGCACGTCAAGGTATTGCTGGTAACGCTGCAACTGATGTTGGCGATATTCGTGATATTGGTTCCATTCCCTGCCGAGGGAGTTCCATATGAAAGATTGCCGCTGTTATCCAGGTCATCAGTCACAATGGTCTGCCCGTTCAGGAAAGTTGCCGTGGCGGAAGCTGAGCTATTGGCCACGTGAAGTTTCCACGTCCAATTATTTCCCAGCGTGGTCGCCCCGCTCACATTGTTCGATTTGGTGATGGTCAGGTCGGGCGCCGTGACGTTCACGCTGTTGCTGCAGCTGTTGTTGCTGTCACTGGTCTCTGGAATGTCGTTGTTAGGATCGATGGCGCAACTTCCGGCGCTTCTGGGGTTGGAATACGTTGCCACGGCGGTCGGCGTGGCGACAAAACTCGCGGTAAAGGATCCTCCGGAATTGATCACCACAGTTCCATTGGCGGTACACGTGAGGTTGGAGCTACCGTCAATGCCGCAACTGATCGTCCCGGTAACTCCGCTGACGTTGTTCTCAGCGACGGAACCATAACTGATATTGCTGTTGGGCAAGTTGTCGGAAATAATCGTCTGCCCGTTCGCATAAGTAGCGAATCCCGCGCCGCCATTGGCCCCGGTAAGGGTCCAAGTCCAGCATTGCGGGCCGCAGCTGCCCCCATTGGCAAGTTGGGTGGCGCCGCTGACGTTGTTGGTTTTGGTCGCCGTGAGATCCGGGCAATTGATGGTGACGGTTCCCGTGGCGATAGAGTCGCCATTGGGAATGCCGTCGACTTTGGCTTCAGCCTTCCCTGTAACGGCGGGACTGCAATCGGCGCTGGTGCTTCCGGCTGTAAATGTCGCCGTGGCCTTGCCGTTGGATTGAATGGTCGTCTGCTGACTGGAAAGTGTGCCATGAGCCGCGTTGGCCCAGGTCACAGGCAGGCCGATCAGTGTGCTGATGTTGGCGGTCGTCAACGATCCGCCGTTCGAGTCCTGGAGAAAACTTGCCGTCAGGGTCGTGGACGCACCATAGTTCACAGCGCTTGGGCTTGAAGTCGTTTTGAGCACGATCCAGGGACTGACCGTGAGGGATCCGACACCTCCGGATCCGGAGGTTTTCGCAGCATCGCAGCCGGTGGGAGCCGTGCTGGGATCCACATTGCAACTCCACCAATTCTTGGTGGCATCCACACTGCTGGCATCACTCTGATAATCGAGGCCGGCTCCACCCGCGGAAGCCGTGTTTCCATTAAAACGATTTAAGTTGATGGCATCGGTATGGGAGGATCCGAAGGCATCTTCCACATAGATGGCGCCGCCAAATCCCGCACTGGCAGCATTATTCGTAAAGGTATTGTTGTGAACTGTAGCGGACCATGTTTCGCCGGTGTTGGCTCCTTGAATTTGGATGCCGAGCGCGCCTCCACCTCCGGGTCCGCTGCTGGGAGCGGTGGTGGAGTTGTTGTTAAAAGTGGAGTCGGTAATGCTCAAGCTGCCGGTAAGATTGACGAAAGCCTGCAGAAAATAAAAGACGGCGCCGCCTCCGGTGTTGGTCGTATCCACATCGGAATTATTCGTAAAAGTGCTGCTGGAGATGCTGAGAGTGCCACCCCCGGAAAAATTGATAGCGCCGCCGGTTCCATTCCCGGCCGGTACTTGGTTGCTGTCAAACACACAATCTGTAATGGTCAGAGAATTGCTGGGTCCACCGCCAAGAATGGCCCCACCACCAAATGAATCCGAGCTTAAACTTCCCCCGGTGAACTTCAAGTGCTGAATCGTTGTCACGACGTTTGCGTTTGTCCCCGGCGGGTCAATAAGAAAAATCCGATCCGTGCCGGTGTTTGTCATATTGATAATGGTATTCGACGACGTGCCGGTTCCATTGAGGGTGATATTTTGAACATTGTTCCCGAATTGTATTTCGCCCAAAGATAGGTTGTAGGTGCCCGCGGGAATATTGATTGTGGTTGTGCCGCCTGAAGCGTCCGCTTGTTCAATAGCCGCACGCAGGCTGCAGTGTCCGGTGCCGTCGTTGCAGAGGCCGTCTGCGGTGTTGGAATCATGGGTGTCGTTGGTCGTATCAACTGTGAAAGGCCCCACAGCAAAATGAACAGCTTTGTTGGCGGTCGCATAAACCGGGGGATGATCCCCGTCACAACTGGGACGTTGTTTGCAAATGCCGGCAGCCTGCAAAGAAAGCGCCGGCAACAGGAAAGAGCTCAACACAAAGACCAGGGCAGCCAGGGCCATCCGTGAAGAAGATTTCTGTGTTTTCAAAGAGATGCGCTCATGGGTTGGGTAAAAGTTGGCCCAGTGCTCCAAAAGGTTCGGCACGCGACTTGTCATCTGAGGGGCTCCCCCACTGATTCCGTTCTTGAAGTTTTAATTTGAGTTGATTTTAACGAAGCGGCGACGGTTTTCAAGCCTCCCGAAGCCTACTTCATTACTCTTTTACCCTTAAATCCAACGTAATCCTGAGATGCTCAGAAGTCTTGGAATTTAACGGGCCACCCCGTTCGTAGTTCATCCCGCCACCAGAAACTGCTCGCCATCTCAGGTCCGTGGTGGGAAAACACCCTGCAAAGCAATGCAAAAACTTAATGTCAAGTAGGGCTGCATATTATTGTGGGGCTGTGAACCTCCCGTCTCTGCAAGAGCAAGAGCATTCATTTGCACATTATTCCCCGATGTAGGCGCATAAAAATTCGGCGCCGGTCTCTGGTTGGATGCGGCTCCCCAAACATGATTCGAAGGATCGTCTAAGCCTCCCGCCGTCTGAGCATTGACCGTATGGGTATGAGATGGAATTTCAGTGGTAAGTAACGTCACCGTATCTGACCCGCCCGTTTCACCCAGGTCATGCAAGGACAGGCCGGGGCCTTGCCCCGGATGCATGGGGACAGACCCTTGAAAATTGGGTAGAGCAAAATTGGATTTTCCGTCGCCCCCGTAAGTTGTGCCCAACAAGGAAAAAAGTGCGGTATTTTGGCTGATGGGCAGGATCTGCCCATCACAAAATGCCCAGCCCTTGGGCGCAAAATTGAAAGGAAAAATCCTGATCTCGGCTACAAACGGGTCCATATTGAACTCCTCGCTTCCTTAAGTCTGGGAAGGGAAAATTCCCTGAAGCGCAATGCAAAAGTTAATGACCAGGAAAGGCTGCAGATTGAGATGCGCTTGGCTGCCGCCTACCGACGAAATCGCGGCCGGATTCATGGATTCATTTGATGAAGTGGCATAGGGGCTGAACCCAGTTTGGCTTGCCCAGAGATTATTGGCCGGGGTATTCACGGTGGGGCTATTGGAACTGGCCATGACGGTATGGGTATGGCCAGGCAACTCATTCACATTCAGAGTGTGCGTTTGCTCCCCGCCTTTTTCACCCAGGGTGTGGTTGTTTCCCATGTGCAAAGGCACGCGCCCTTGAAGATCGGGTAGTCCAAAATTGACTTGTCCATCCCCGCCGTAGGTCGTTCCCAACAGTGAAAAAAGCGCCTCATTTTGGTTGATGGGCAGGAGTTGGCCGTCACACAAGGCCCAGCCCTTGGGGGCAAAACCGAAAGAGAACAATCGGATTTCACTTAAAAAGGGTTCTGCCATAGAGGCTCCTCAACAAATCGTCAAAGATGAAGTCAAAGGTCTTGCCACGGATTCTTGGTTCTTGAATTCCAACTTGTCGGAGATTTGAAGCATCACTTCCTCACGACCACCCATACGCGCAGCCCCTTACGTCTGGCTCGGGAAGATTCCAAACATAGAAATAATGAAATCGACCACCAGATATTGCATAAAGTTCGAGTGAGGCTGGCTCCCACCAGACGAGGATACCGCTGCTGCGTTCATGGTGGTGTTGGTCGCGGAGGCCGAATAGGCCTTGGCGGTGGAATTCGCCCACACATTTCCCGAGGCAGAGTCACTTCCACCCGATGAGTTCGCCAAGGGCGTGTGGGAGTGGGAAGGTATCTGACTCGAAGTGAGTGTTACGGATTCCGTTCCACCGGTCTCGGCCAGCGTGAAACCGTTGCCGAAGTGAACAGGCACTCGACCCCGGAGGTCGGGCAATGCGAAGGTTGACTGCCCATCGCCGCCGTACGTTGTGCCGATCAAATTGAACAGCGTTTCGAACTCGGAAATCGGCAGCAATTGACCTTCGCAAAACATCCATCCGGACGGGGCAAAGTTTCCCGCGAACATTCGGATTTCACCGACATAGGGTTGTGCCATGACACTCCTCCACTTGTTGTGTGCGCATTCGGGGCGGCTACCCGACCGCCCGTGATTCGATGTTTATGCCATCAGCAAAAGTGGTTATTTCCCAGACACCAACCGGCCAGCCTCGCTCTGCTTCCAAAGCCAACATGAATCGGCCCACTCGCCGTGAGCCCCGCTGATGTCCAGGATGTGTTTCTTGGAAAGCTCGTTATAAAGGAGCGAACAATGAACTATGAATGCGGAAACACCACAATTAAAGGGCACAATTTTTATGAAGCGGCGCCATTCTAAATCGTTCATTCGGAGCCCGTCAAGAAAGTTTCTCAAAAACACCGCGTGAATCTTTGCACAATATAATTCAGAAAATTCTTGAAAAAAGATGGACGCCCGTATATGCTCCGCGCCACCGAAGAAGAGTTTAACTCGAGGGAGGATCGTGTGGACCTCAGTCGTCGAAAACTTTTGAAGACCGGATTACTGTCCGGACTTTCAGGAATCGCATTGCTGCGGGGAAAGTTTTTTTATGCCCAGGAGGGATTGTTACTGGGCCATGCGCCCCAACCGCCACTGCCTCCTGCCTCGATGAATCTGACGCCGCGCGATTTCGACGCCGTGGCCTTCTTGAAGCGATCGGATTTCTCCAGCCGTGTGGGTGAACCCTTTCTGTTTTTCTCTCCGGAGATGGGCCGAGTGACCTTGACGCTGACTCAAGTATCCGATCTGGTGCTGCCGGGCTCAGCCGACCATTCGGTTCCTCAAACCATTCTTGCTCATAATTCAGAGGACACCTTCTCGCTCTTGTTCTCAGGTCCCCGAAATCAACTCCTGAAACAAAACACCTACAAGATCAGTAATTCGAGATTGGGAAGTTTTGCCCTGTTGATTGTTCCCATGGGGGAAGATGCCTCGGTTTGTTTGTACCAGGCGATCTTCAACCGGGAGCTGCCGGTTTCGTCTCCTCAACCCTGAGAGCCTTTTTCCAGTTCAATTTGTTTTGAAGAGCACGCTTCGTCAGGTGTGATGTGCCTCTCTCAACCCGCCGAAAGGACCTTGTCTCGTAACCCGATCCTCACTTGGATATCAATGGGCTGAAGACGCTTCGGGATTCCATTCCCAAAGGGAATATACGCCGGCATCTTCAATTGGGGAAAATCCCAAGCGCGCCAACAATGGCTGCGAGCGATTGAAGACCTCCACATAAATTCGTACGGCCTTCCTCTGCTCTTTCCCTTCTGACAGAATGGTGTTCAGGATGGCCGTGCCGATTCCTCGACCTCGATGTTTGGAGAGAATTGCCACATCGATGATATGAATCTCGCGGGGCGTCCGATCTATGTGCAAGTGGCCGACGGGTTCTCCATCGGAGAGAATGATCTGGTGATTGGCTTCGGGAAAACGTCTCGAATACTCGGCCTGTTGCGCCTCAAATTGCGTCGTGAGGAAGACTTGCTTTTGCGATTCTTCCCAGTTCACAAGCCTCATCTCTTCCTCTCGAGAACTGCAATACACACCGAAAAGAAAATCCCTGTCGGTCGGTCGGACTGGCCGCAAATCGTAGCGACTCGTCATCTTTTGACCTCCGACTCGATGGGGGGACGGGCCGAACCCACTGAATAGATTTTCTTACTGCGCTCTCCGATTAAAGACCGCCTCATATAGAAATCCGGCAGGTTGTTTTCCCACCGGCACGAGAAAAACATCAAAGGAACCCAGGACGGAATGACCCATGGAATAAATCTTTTGCTCCAAAAAAGGTTCCGGGGGACCCTGAAAGATCAACGAGAATTGTTCCCATTCGGGCACTCTGGTGTGATCTGTTACCTGTATGAGCTGCAACTCCACTTTCGACGCTTCGCTGAGAACAACCTGGAATTTCGTCCGCCGCTGCTCGTTGAAATCCGTCAGTCTCAGTTTTTCCAAAGCCATTCTCTTCCTCCACCCCGCAGAGTCCCTCGATTTCTCAAAATCAGTGCGCGGATGCCCTCGATCCTGATCCCATCCAGGCACAGATATTCGCACGCCATGGGGCGCTCCAAAACACCTTAGGATGGCGAAGTTTCTGCGTCACGAAATTCCATATCCAAACGAACCCCATCACTACCTACGCAATGGAAACCCAGTCTTTCATATAAACGCCTTGCCGGGTTGTTGGGGAAAACCTGTAGTCGAACCGGCTTCCCCTCACGCGAAGCCTCCGCTTGCAGCGCTTGAAGAAGTTGTCCTCCGATTCCCTGCCGACGCACTGACGACAGGAGCGCGATATCGATCAAGACGAAGCGGGGACCTCTTCGATCCACCCAAATTCGCCCCACCGGGCGATTTTCAACCATGATGATGTGATGATCCGCTTCTGGAAACATGGCGCCGTACGATTGAGATTGGGCCGTATATTGCATCTTCAAGAACGCCTCGCGCTGAGCTGCTGTCCACCCCCACGAAGCCATTTCTTCCTCCCGCGTGTTGCGGTACAGTTCGTAAAGAAATCGCTCATCTTCAGGTGTGACCGGGCGCAGTTGGACCGAAACCGACATCAAGACTCCCTCATCGGGGGTTACATGGGAGAAACAGTTTTCCTAAATCGAATATTCGAGGATGCTCCCAGCCCTTTCAGTATAACGACAGGTCGGGTTCCGGCACAATCCTTGCCGGCTCAAAAAATTTTTGGGGCACCCAGGAGCAAGAAAACAAATGATTCGGTCTTTGGACGACCGTTCACCGCGGAGACGCTGAGGTCGCCGAGACTGCGCAGAGAACCTTCCGGATGTCTTCTGAGCAAAAGACTCTCCCCGGCACCTGACGCCCGACACCTTTTCTCGGAGCAGTTGCTCATGCCCCGATGCTCGGGACACCCAGGAGCATGAAAATGAATCCACGCACTTGAAGCGACAGTCTTTCTGGTCCCTGCAAGGGACCCCTTCAATAGCCCAGGGTTGTCCGCCGGCTTTTTGGCGGACTACCCTGGGTCTTGGGGAGCATAAGATCGCCAAGCCCCGTCAGGGGCGACAGAGAGCCTCCTTTTTTCGGGCCAGTGGAATATATCGTCCGGCCGGTCCTTGAAGGGGACGGCTTCAGGGGCCGCGGATTATTGGGCAATTCACGCCGGCATGTATCGGGCGAATTCAAAACATTGTGGTGTGTTCTAGGGATCGGTGCAATCGCGGCGGAAGCCGCAGTTCAGGCAAATGACCTTGCAATTACGCTCGACCATGGGACCGCCGCAGATATCGCACAGCACCTCTGCGTCGGGCAAAGTCGCCGTTGCCGAACTGCTGTTCACCTTGGATTGAGAAGAAGATTTGGAAGGATAGGATTGCGCTGCGTCGCCCGCCGCCAACGAAAACTCGCGATCATCGTTCACGGTAAGCCTCCTGATGGTTTGGACCGGCGTGAATAAAAAGAAGCCTCCCCAGCATAGCGATTCCCGTTCCGGGAGGCAACGAATTTTTTCAGCCGCGCACGGCTTTGATGGCTTCGGTTAAAGCCGGCAGGATTTCAAACAAGTCGCCCACCACGCCGTAGTCCGCAACTTCAAAAATGGGCGCCTCCGGATCTTTGTTGATGGCCACAATGGTCCGCGCGGTTTTCATTCCGACCAAATGCTGGGTGGCGCCGGAGATGCCGACCGCCAGATACAGTTTCGGTGAAACCGTCTGGCCCGAGCTTCCCACCTGGCGATCCATAGGCAGCCAACCGCTGTCGCAAATGGGCCGTGAAGCCGCCAACTCCGCACCCAGCGCTTCGGCCAGGGCTTTGGCCAATGCGATGTTTTCTTCTTTCTTGATTCCCCGCCCAACGGCCACGATCTTTTCGGCCTGCGTCAAATCCACCGCCTGCTTGGCCTCGCGGAACACTTCCAACGATTTTGTTCGAATCTGATCCGCTGACAGGTTCAATGGGAGCGATTGCACGGGTGCAGGACTGCCCGCCGCTTCCACCGAATCGCCCGGAAAAGCGCCGGCTTGAAATGAAACAAAGTAGGGCGGCTCGTGTTCGATCAACACGTCGGCGCTGATCTTGCCCTGGAAAACCTGGCGTACAAAAACCAATTTTCCGCCGCCATCATGGTAGGAAATCACATCGCCCACCAAGGTGCGGCCCAGACTCGCCGCCAGTTTCGGCGCAAAATCACGGGCCTCATAAGTGTGACTCATCAACAAGTAAAGCGGATCCACAGCCGTCAGGATCTGACGGAAGGCGTGACAGTAACCGTCCGGCGTGTAGGCGCCGAGCAGGTCGTGGTCGGCGCAATACACCTGCTGCACTTTCTTTGCGGCCACCGTTTCCGCAATGGACTGGATTCCTTTCCCCAGGATCACCGCCAATACGGGTTGGTTCAACTCTTTGCCGATGCGTTGTCCCGCCGCCAAGGCTTCCCAGGAACTGCGGTTGAGCTTGCCGTCACGTTGTTCGATGAAAACTAAAATTCCATTGGGCATAATGTCTCACCTCAGGAAAGAACTTCATGATGATTTATGAGGAAGCCATAAAGCCAGGGGTTTGCTTTTCATTAAGCGCGTAAAGTTCCATGATCCTGCGAATGACGTTTCCCGGTCCCCCTTGCTTTCCTGGTTTCCTTATGAAAATCAGCCCGCTTCTAAATGACGCGGGCGTCGTTCTTCAACTTGGCCACCAACTTTTCCGCCACTTCCTTGGCGGAACCCTGTAAAAATTCCGTCTGTTTGGTTTTCTGCGGAGCGTAAATTTTTTGAATGCGCTGTTTGGGTTTCAAATCATCAGTCGAGAGCCCGGTTGCGGCCAGATCGATGACCTTCATTTCTTTCTTCTTCACTCCCATGATGCCTTTCAAGCTGGCGTAGCGAGGCTGATTGATGCCCGACTGAATTGAAAGAACGGCCGGCAGAGGCACTTCCAGCCATTGAAACCACCCGCTCTCGAGCTCCCGCTTGATTTTCATTTGCGAGCCGCCCTCCAGGGGTTCCAGACCCATCACCAACGTGGTATGAGGAAGATTCAGCAGTTCGGCCAGAATGACGCCGGTTTGCGCGAAGCCCTGATCGTCGGACTGCAGGCCCGTCAACACCAGATCAAAAGCCTCTTTCTTCAGAACTTCCGCCAGAACCCGGGCCGTGCCGAAGGCATCGAGGCGACGAAATGCCGGATCGTTCAAGTGCAGAGCCCGCTCAGCCCCTTTCGCGAGCGCCTCACGCAACAGGGTTTGCGCCGAGGCCGGTCCCAAAGTACAGACCACCACTTCACCGCCCAGCTTTTCCTTCAATTGCAGCGCCGCTTCCAGGGCATAGACGTCGCTCTCGTTGGTTTCCAGCGCAATGTCTTCTTCCTTGATCCAAGTCTCTTCGGGGTTAATGCGTAACGAGGCTTCGCGGCTCGGCACTTGCTTCATGCAAACAATAATCTTCATAAGGGCTTCCTCAATCTCTCCATCTGAAAAATAACGGCCTGCGATTTCAAACGCGGATGATGATTGGCAAATGAATGAGCGCTCATTCAGAAAAGTTCCCGACGGGGAAACCGGCGGCCCCACCAATGAATACCCTGGCCAAACCGATTTGCGCCTGCACTGCGGGACGGATCTTCGGAGGACGGTCCAGGCCTGAAACTTTCGTTCAGGTCTTATCTCTTCACGGTATTTCCGCTCTCGCCGGCCTCTCGAACCGAGGCCTCTTCACTTGTCGGAATATCTCTTGAACAGCAACGAGGCGTTCGTGCCGCCGAATCCAAAGGAGTTGGACAAGGCATAATTCACTTCCAGCTTGCGAGCCTGATGCGGAACGTAATCGAGATCGCAATCGGGGTCGGGCGTTTCCAGGTTGATGGTCGGAGGAACACGCTGGCAGTGGATCGCCAAGGTGGAGATGGCGGCTTCCAGGCCGCCGGCGCCCCCCAGCAAATGTCCCGTCATGGACTTCGTCGAACTGATGGCCAGCTTTCGCGCATGTTCCCCGAAGACTCGCTTGATGGCCAAGGTCTCCGTCTTGTCGTTGAATGGTGTAGAGGTTCCATGGGCGTTAATGTAATCGACCACGGAAGGAGAAACTCCGGCGTCGCGCAGTGTATTTTGAATTACGCGCACGGCTCCGTCGCCGTCCTCGGAGGGCTGGGTAATGTGGAACGCGTCTCCCGACATGCCGTAGCCCACCACTTCGCAGAGAATGGAAGCTCCGCGCCGGCGGGCAAATTCCAATTCCTCCAACACCAAAATGCCGGACCCTTCCCCGATCACAAAACCGTCGCGATTCTTGTCAAACGGACGGCTGGCGTGAGGCGGATCGTCATTGCGCGTTGAGAGCGCCCGCATGGCGGCGAATCCGCCCACGCCCATGGGCGTGATGGCGGCTTCCGATCCGCCGCAGATCATGACATCGGCCTCCCCGCGTTGGATGAGTCGAAAGGAATCCCCCACCGCATGGGCGCTGGAAGAGCAGGCGGTGCAGGTGGCGGAATTGGGTCCCTTGGCATGATAACGAATGGAAACCTGGCCGGAGGCTAGATTGACAATGGCAGCAGGGATAAAAAAAGGCGATATTTTGCGGGGGCCGTTTCGAATAAGTTCTGCGTGCTCACGCTCGATGACATCGAAACCTCCGATGCCCGACCCGATGTACACACCCACGCGCTCGGAAATCGAAGAATCCACCTGCAGTCCGGATTGCTGCATGGCGAAACCCGACGCCGCCATGGCGAAGTGGATGAAACGTCCCATCTTCTTGACTTCTTTTTTTTCCACATAATTGAAGGGATCGAATCCTTTGACTTCACAAGCGAACTGGGTGGAAAACAAGGTGGGATCGAACAACGTGATCCGGGCGGCGCCGCTACGGCCTGCCAACAGCGCGTCCCACGTTTCCTGAGTGCCGATGCCGATGGCCGACACCATTCCCACACCGGTCACGACGACGCGCCTGTTGTTGACTCCAACCATAAGAGATGCAGTCGGAAAGAGGCGACTGTCCTTTCGTAAATTTTACTTGGCGTGGCTTTGGATGTAGTCGATGGCGTCCTTGACGGTGGCGATTTTTTCCGCTTCCTCGTCGGGGATTTCAATGTTGAATCCCTCCTCAAACGCCATGACCAGCTCCACCGTGTCCAAGGAGTCGGCCCCCAGGTCGTCCACAAACGAAGCGGTGGGAGTCACCTCGGCTTCGTCCACGCCCAGCTGTTCCACGATGATTTGCTTGACCTTCTCTTCCACATTAGCTGCCATGTTCAGCATTCCTCCTTCAGTCTCACCACTGATTAATGCAGACCTTGATTAACCGACCCGGTTCGATTCTCCAGCGGAGTTTCCTCGTGCCTGGCAGTGGCCATTCACATGTACATTCCGCCGTTGACACCCAAAACCTGTCCGGTGATATAGGCGGCTTCATCCGAAGCCAAGAATTTCACGGCGCACGCGATTTCCCGGTCTGTACCCATCCGTTTCAAGGGAATCATTTCCAATAATTTTTGCTTAACCGCCTCCGGCAACCCCGCTGTCATGGCGGTATCGACAAATCCCGGGGCGACGGCATTGACGGTAATTTGGCGCGAAGCCACCTCCTGAGCAATGGCTTTGGTAAACCCGATGACTCCGGCTTTGGCGGCCACGTAATTGGCTTGCCCGGCGTTGCCGGATTGAGCCACGATCGAGGTGATGTTGATGATGCGGCCATAGCGTTGCCGCACCATCAATTTCAAAGCTTCCTGAGTCGTCCGGAACACGCTGGTGAGGTTGGTGGCCAGGACCGCGTCCCAATCCTCCGTCTTCATGCGCATCAACAACCCATCGCGCGTGATGCCGGCATTGTTGACGAGGATATCGACGCGCGTCAACTCCTTCACCACTTGCTCGAAGGCACGCTTGATGTCGTCCCCCAAAGAGACGTCGCATTGTATCACAACCGCTCGACGCCCCAGGGCTTCAATTTCGGCCCGCAAACTGTTCAATTTGTCCACTTGCCGCGCCAATACCGCCACGGTCGCTCCGGCTTCAGCCAACACCAAGGCAGTGGCTCGGCCGATACCCTGGGACGCACCCGTAACCACGGCTATCTTATTTTCAAGAAGCATAAACGCCTCGAAATCCTCACCTGCAAGAGCCCGGTGATTGTGGACTCAACTCCGCCGAGGGTTCACCGGCCCGGTAAAAACAGAAATGGCGCGTTCAACCCGCAGTTTGGACGGCGCCGGCTAATGATTCAATCGTTGCCGCCAAACTCTTTTCGTCTTCCACATTCAGGATCTTTACGGTGCGATCGATCTGTTTAACCAATCCCGACAGCACACGTCCGGGACCCACTTCTACAAACGTGTCCACCCCCGCGTCCATCATGACTCGCACGGATTGCTCCCAAAGCACCGGCGCCGAAACTTGGCGGATTAACGCTGCGCGCGCAGCACGGCCGGAGGTCACATATTGAGCATCGACATTGGTGACCACCGGAGTTCGCAGATCTTTGAATTCCAAACCCATCAAATCCGACTCCAGCCGGTCTTGAGCCGGCTTCATCAGGCTGCAATGGAAAGGAGCGCTCACCGGGAGCAGGAGGGCGCGCTTGGCGCCCGCTTCAGTAGCTCGTTTGACGGCTTGTTCGACGGCCGCTATGGCTCCGGCAATCACGATCTGAGCCGGGGAGTTGATGTTGGCCGCAGAGCATACACCCGCGCTCCGGACCTCCGCACAAACCTTCTGAACATCCTCCATCGACAGTCCCTGAATCGCCGCCATGGCGCCTTCACCCACGGGAACCGCTTCCTGCATGTAGCGTCCGCGTTGATGCACAATGTTTACGGCCTCCGCCAACTTCAGCGCCTGCGCCGCCACCAAAGCGGAATACTCTCCTAAACTGTGACCCGCCACAACAGAGGGTTGAAGACTTCTTTCTTCCAGGACGCGAAAGGCCGCCGTTGACACGGTCAGTATGGCGGGTTGAGTATGAGCCGTTAATCGCAACTCCTCATCGGGACCTTCAAAGCACAAGCGACTGATTGAAAACCCCAAAGCGGAGTCCGCTTCTTCGAAGGTTTTCCGGGCAACGGGAAACTTCTCGAAGAGATCTCTTCCCATCCCGACATATTGAGAGGCCTGTCCTGGAAATATGAAGGCGATTTTCTTCAATGGGCTCTCCGGGGCATCTGGGTCTCTTCGTCCAGGGGGGTTGAAGAAGTCTCTTCCAAGTTCAAGGAGGGTGCGATACGGGAAATCTCGAGCTCAATTTTTTCGCTGAGTTTGTTGTGGCAAAAATCGTATGCCACGCGGATGGCGTTCTTAATGGCATGTCCGCTGGATCGGCCGTGACAAATGATTCCGACCCCTTTCAATCCCAACAGCGGCGCTCCGCCGTATTCGGAATAATCCAGCCGTCGCTTGAAATTTGCAAACGCTCGCTGCGACAACACATATCCCATCTTCGATCTCAAAGTGGCCGACAGCTCCTCGCGCAACAGCTCCCGGATGGCCTCGACCAGTCCTTCGCTGACTTTGAGCGCCACGTTGCCGATGAATCCGTCGCACACAATCACATCGCAGGAACCGTTATACAAGTCACGCCCTTCCACATTGCCCACAAAATTCAATGATGATTTTTTAAGCAGGCCATAAACCTCTTTCGTCAAATCGTTGCCTTTGGAAGACTCTTCACCGATCGACAAGAGTCCCACGCGCGGATGGGCCACATTGAAAATGACGCGGGAATAGATTTCCCCCATGATGGCGAACTGTTTGAGATGGATCGGCTTGCAATCGACATTGGCGCCCACATCCAGCAGGATGGACGGTTTTCCCTTGGACGTCGGAAAAACAGCCGCCAGGACCGGACGGTCGACGGAAGGAAGCACTCCCATGACGATCTTCGAAGTGGCCATGACGGCACCGGTATTCCCCGCACTCACCACGCCGTCGGCTTTACCTTCCCGGACCAGACGGGCCGCCACGCGCACCGATGAATCCCGCTTCCGGCGGAAGCTGGCGGCGGCCATGTCTTCCATGGTGATCACTTGTGAGGCATTGTGGATTTCGACGGGAAGGTTGTTTTTGAAATTCTGATGTTTCAGTTCGGCCCGAATGCGGTCTTCCTGGCCTACCAGAATGACCGACACCGGGTATTCCCGGACGGCCGCCAAAGCCCCTTCGACTTCACTGCGGGGCGCGTGGTCGCCTCCCATCGCATCAACGGCAATCTTGATCATAGGATGTCCAACTTGTCCCCGGATTCCCTTCGGCAACGCCTCCCGGCCGGCGGGATTCCGCAATTCAATGCGACCTGTTGGATTGGAAATGGCGCAGGAGAATGACCGCCGAGAAAGCCCCGCCGATTACTCCTCCGATTTGACTTCGATTACTTCCGTCCCGTTGTAGTAACCACACTTCGGACAGGCGCGATGCGGCAATTTCATTTCGTGGCAATTCGGGCATTCCGAAAAAGAGGGCCCGGTCAACCCATCATGGGCGCGTCGGCGCGATGTCCGGCCTTTGGAATGCCTTCGTTTTGGATTTGGCATGAATCGTCCTTTCTAAAATCTCTGGAACAGGGAAGCAACGTCTCAACCCGGCGAGACGGCCCACATTTCCAACCTCATTTACTTGAAGCTTTCAATTGAGCCCAGCGCGGATCCGTCGCCCCGCCTGAACAGGCACAAGTTCCGGTGTTCAAATTCGTTCCGCATTGCAGGCACAGACCCAGACAATCCGGTCGACACATGGCCTTCATCGGCATTTCTATCAGGATCAGTTCTCGAAGCGCATCGTTAAATTCCAATTTGTCGCCGACAAAAAAACCCACATCCAACTCCGGACGCCTGAGCTCAATTTCCTCACCCCGCGAAGTGGGTTGAAGTGTCCGGCTGGGCCGATAAAACAAATCAAACGTCTTCTGGACCGGAACTTCCATCCGTTCAAGACAGCGCGAGCACTCCATCTCTATCCGAACTTGCAACTCTCCCTGAACCCGGATTTCATCACTGACCAGAGAGGCTACGGCCTCGACAATCAAAACCCCGACCTGTCGAAAATCCGGGGAGCGAAGATCAATTGCGCCAGCTCTCAAAACCTCGGAAATGACTACCGGCTGGACCGCCAAGTCTTTTAAGGCGATTAACATCGGGAGTTTTCCAAGCCTCGGTTGGAAGGTGCTCCAAGGCAGTTCTCAATGAGCCGCCGTACTCCAGTGCGCTTCCACCGTCACACAGAAACAAGGCATTATAACAACGCTTCCCCTGATGTCAAGCCGGCCTCCAGAGGCCAATCAGGGGATTCTTACTCTCCTGTCAAGGCAAAAGAAACAGCACCGGGCAAGAAGATTTCACCTCAGTTGCTCATCCGCCCCTGCCGGATCCAGCGGCATGAAAACAAATGATTCGGTCTTTGGACGACCGTTCACCGCCGAGACGCTGAGGTCGCCGAGACGGCGCAGAGAACCTTCCGGATGTTTTGTGAGCAATAGATTCTCACCGGCAGGGGCGACAGAAACTTGAAGAACAGCCCTGCCCCGATGCATCGGGACGTGCGCTGCCCGGGCGGCAGATAATCGCCGGCATAAAGAACTGCCGGTGCTTCCAGAGCTATTTTTGGAGCAGAACGGCGAATCTCAAACGGCCTTCCCAAAGGCCCCGGATGAGAAAAAAAATCCAGGCACTTGGCCTGGATTTTCGGCATTGAAAGCCCAACCTGTCTTTCCTGAACCTAGCTCGGCCCACCCGCGGATACCCCTAATTCCGAAAGATGAGTCGAAACATCGGCTTGAACTTGATAGCTGGGGTATTCGGTTTGAATCTTCTTGAACAACTGAATGGCGGCTTCCTTATTGCCCGCGCGCTGGTAGTATTCCGCCAAAAACATCAGAGCCGTCACCCGCGGAACCGTGTCGGTGGGATGATCCGCCAGCTGTTGCAATAGTGTCGCCACCTTTGGGGTATTGTATTGAGCCCCGTAAATTTGAGCCAATGAAAATTTCGCCAACGCCCCCACATCCCCGGCATTGGATTTCTTCCCAATCGATTCCAACTGGGAAATCGCCCCGGCCGAATCTCCCAACTGGAATTTGCACATGGCGTCGTAGTAAAGCGCGGTATCGCCGATCACGCCGCCAAACTTATGACCCAACCGGGCAAATTCCTTTTCTGCCGTGGAGTATTTTTCCTGAGACGTGGCAAAGACGCGCTGGTTCGGTAAAAGCGGGGTCTTGGTTTGATCCGTAATCAACGGGGAATTAAATAATTGTATGGCATTGGTCAACTCTTCATTGGTGACCACCCCCCGATGGCGAACATACCACCAGGTGCCCAAACCAATGGCCGCTACGACGGCCACCGAACCCACACCAATTAGAATCTCACGCAAATGCGCTTGGATATAATCCCAACTGCCGACCATGCCCTCCAGGAATTCATCCTGTTTGATCAATTCCCTTCGAGTCAGATGTGTTTTTCCCACAAGCACTTCCTCCTGGCCTAAGAATCACGATATCATAACGGCTTGTGCCGGAACGGTCAATTCCTAATGGTCGAAAGCCATTCCAGGAAATGTGAATTAAGTCATTGGACCAATGGGGTTGGAGGCCGTAATTTCGGCGGGTCTTAGAAAGTCGATCGAACCGCGGGACAGGAGAATATTGATGTCTTCCAGTACAAACGCTCACGATCAACAACGCGCTTTGATGTTGGCGACTCTCGCCTTTGCGGTTTGCTTTGCCGTGTGGGGATCCATCTCCGCCCTGGCGCCTCTGTTCAAACAAATGTACGCCCTGAACGCCCGTCAAATCAGCTTCCTGATTGCCATTCCGGTCTTACTGGGATCGACCATGCGCCTGCCCATGGGCATGTTGGCCGACCGCTTCGGCGGAAGATCCGTATTTTCCATTCTCTTGTTCTTCAGCGTGCTCCCGGCGGTGGCTATCGGCTTTACCCATTCGTTTACCGCATTGGTTCTGTGGGCATTTCTTTTGGGATTGGCAGGCACGTCTTTTTCGATCGGAGTGGCCTTCACATCCAAATGGTTTCCTCCGGAGCGACAAGGATTCGCCCTGGGAGTTTACGGAGCAGGAAATATTGGGCAATCCGTCGCCGTATTTGGCGGTCCCCTGTTGGCGGCACATTGGGGCTGGCAGTCGGTGTACTGGATTTTTGGCGGGTGCGCCTTATTGATGGCCCTCGGATTTGTGCTGCTTGCACGGGATGCCCCCAGGTCCCTCGAGGCCAAGACCCTCAAAGACAGTTTCCAGGTACTTTTCAGGAAACCTCTTTCGTGGGTGCTGAGCATGTTTTACTTTTTGACTTTTGGCGGATTTGTGGCCTTGGGCATCTATCTTCCCACGCTGCTCAAAGATACTTTTCACCTTTCACTTCAAGATGCGGGTATTCGGACCGCGGGTTTTGTTCTTTTGGCCACCGCCATGCGACCCATCGGAGGAAGCCTCAGCGATCATCTGGGAGGATCCAAGATCCTCACTTTTGTTTTCTTGGGAATCCTGATGTTCTCGCTGGGCATGACCAGCTCCGATTTGCGTTACTTCAGGGTCGGAGCGCTGGGAACCGCCGTGCTCTTGGGGATCGGAAATGGAGCTGTATTCAAGTTGGTTCCTCAATATTTTCCTCAGGAGACGGGGACCGTGACCGGCCTGGTCGGAGCCTGGGGCGGCCTGGGAGGCTTCTTTCCTCCACTGGTTTTGGGAGCCGTAAAAGACGCCACCGGAACCTACACACAAGGATTTTGGTATCTGTCAGGATTTGCTTTCATCTGCCTGCTTACAAATTATATTGTGTTTCAGCACAAACATCGGGCCGCTGTGGCCACGGTTTAAGCCGGGGATGTGGATCGAAGATGCAGACGCCGTTCATCACAGCGAACCCTTGGGGGTCCATTCCCGTTCAAACGGTCGGGCCTCGATGTCCTCTTGACGTCGTCGCAACCCCCGCGCTAGGATTCCGTCTCTTTTATTCAACGCCGGAGTTGATATGAGCAGTCCTTCAAAAAGTGTTAGTCGTTGGGTTACACCCATCGCATGGATCCTGGGCCTGGTGTTTTTGGCAGCAGCATTCTTGAAGGCTTGGGATATCCGGCAGTTTGCAGTTCAAATCAGTTACTACAACTTGTTGCCGGACGTGCTGGAGCTTCCCGCGGCGTTTGTGATGGTGGCCGTGGAAGCTTTTGTGGGGATCAGCCTCATCATGGGATTCCAGCGCCGCTGGGCTCTGGTGGCGGGCGCTGCACTGCTGGCAGTCTTCATTCTGGCGACCGGATTCCGATGGAAAGAACTGGCCGGGCATGACTGCGGATGCTTCGGATCGTTTGATCGCGGAGGACCCGCAGCCGTTCTTTGGCAGGACTCGATTCTGCTGGTACTGTTGATTGTAACGTTCCGATTCCGCGACCGGGTTTTGAATCTGGGTGGACGCCGAATGGCGGCGGTTCTCGTCACACTGCTCTCACTGGCGACGGCCACGTATTCCGAGATGAGCGCTCGTTCCACCGTCGCAGGGATCGATCAAAGCGCCGTGGGTCAGTTGAATATCGTGGTCTATCTCAGCTCGGTCTGTCCCCACTGCATGGCCAACGCTGAACGCATCAGCCAAATCGCGCATACTCCGGGTCTTCCCCCGATTCAAATTTACCTGGCGGCCGACAACAACTCTCAGATCACGCAATTTGTCGTGGAAGGCCATCTCACGGCCTCCTACAAACCCATTCCGTTTAGTTTTTTGTGGCTCATGACCAAATCGGTGCCCGTGATTGAGCTGCGTCGCGGTGAGACTATTCTGGTGCGCTGGGATGGGGGCAATATGCCGACGCCCGAAGATGTTCAGAATGCCGTCAAAGAGCAACTCCAAAAGAAATCCTGAGTTGCTTGTCGGCAGTTGTTCAAAGGCAGAAGAGGGACAAGCTCTCTGAATATTGCGCCGCTTGACTAAAGATTCTGCGTCATCTAGTATGGGATTGAAGTCAGCAATTCTTTCACAGGGAAAAGATATGGATGCGACTGCGGTCGTGAAAAGCGAGCCCAAATCCAAGGGATTGGACACTCCTCGTAAGAAAATCCCCAAAGAACTTGCGGTCATTACGGAGTTTTGCACCGGATGTGCCGGTTCGCCGGCCTGTGTGGATTATTGTCCAGTCGAAGATTGCATGTACTGGGTTTCCGATGAAGACCATCCGCCCTTCGGCCGCATTGAAGTCGATCCTCAGCTGTGCATCGGGTGCAAGAAGTGCACCAGCAAAGGCCCCGACGGTTGCTTCCTGGATGGCTGTCCCTGGGACGCCATCGACATGCTTCCCACCGAGGAAGTGGAACAAAGTCTCGGCATCAAGTTCACTTCTTAAAATTAACGGTCTTAAAACCTGAGACCATCTGCATCCGCCCTCTCCGATCATTCGGAAACCGCACTCGATTCATGAGCCCTCATACCCTTATTCGCATGCCGTGATTCGAGAGAAGTATTCGCGGCGCCTCGGCGCGAGGATGCCTGAGGAGCCCCAACGATCTCGACGTGACTCGATTCAGTCGCGGCTGAAACGTCTGTCTTAAATCTCGCTTCGATGCTACGAGCCGAAGCGATCCCGCCCCACACGGCTAGAAATCCCAACATTAGACTGACGGCGATATTCAGCAGACCGCCAAAGCCGTTGCCTTTTTCGAGGAGCTTGAAAGTTTCATACTCGAAGGTGGAAAATGTGGTGTAAGCGCCCACAAAGCCCACCGACACGGCCAATCTCCAATGCATGGGGAGGTGAATCTTCTCCCCCGCCAACGTCAAGAAGAAACCCAGCACAAACGAGCCGGAAATATTAATAATGAGGGTGCCTAAGGGAAATCGGCTTGTCAGTCGGGAACCGATCAATGACCCGAGCGCATACCGCGCCAGCGTGCCCAATGCACCTCCAACCGCAATTGCAATCCATCGATTCATGCGTCCACTCCTCATCAACGGCCTGCTGTGTCACCCCTGGGGCAAACCGTCAGACTTTCATTGGCTGTGTAAGAAGGTGGGCAAAAAGAAAACCCCTACTCTTTCTCACAGGTTCTGAGTCAAAGTAGGAGTCATTGACTGCGGATTGCAGTGGTTAGCGGTGAACTCCACCACCGTCGACTTCAATCCTCAAGGAGTTGAAGACAAAGACATCGTAGTTCGTTGTCTTGGAAATTGTCAACTGTGAATTTGGTCTGATGGAGCTCTAAGGGGCTGAAAGGAGCTGATGATGGTCCGTTAGGCAAATCGGCGACGGTTCCTCTGCGCGATCTCTGCGTTCTCGGCGTCTCGGCGGTGAGTGCTTGTCGAAAATCCGGAACATTTTCATGCCCCTGGACCCGATGGCGGCACATGAAGAACTCCGCAGAAAATGGGTAATACTGCAATTACCTCATTTCCCGGCACGGCGCTGTATGGATTCAATCGTCTGGCGGGCTTGTTCACTGATACGCGAAGAGAGGCCCGGGGTGGACCTTGTATAGGGTTCGATCGCGGAAAGGTCTTCGGGCAAGCCCACCAGGTAAAGTCCGCGCAGCGCTTCCCAAACATTTTTCTCATCGGGAAGCAACGAGAACACGGCCTGATCCTTGGTGAGGGTGCTCCCGTTTTGCGGAAGGATGGTTTGAATTTGCCCCGGCACCGGTGAGCGAAATTCTTCTGTTTGGTTTGAAGGTGTTTCGATCCGCGCCAGCAAAGTTCCCCGATTGACGCGATCGCCCACTTTGAGGCGCTCTTTAAAAATCCCTGCCGTAGGCGCGGTGACCTTGAATGGCCGAAGCATTTCGATCAACACCGGCCGCCCCGCGGCGTCGCCAAAGCGGACCAGCGCCAAAGCCGCGTTCCAACGTACCAGGGCTTGGGGATCCGCCAAACCCTTCAACAAGGACGTATGGAATGGCGCGTAGCTGTTGTCCTGTCCCATCACCCAGGCCGTGGTCATTCGCAATTCCATGACCGGGCTGTCAGCCAACTTCAAGACTTGGGGATAAAACTGTTCGACGGAGCGATCGCCGCGCGACAGCCGGTCGGAAATCTGGGCCAAAGCATGTTGGGCATTGCGCGGATGTTGATTGTCGGAAAGATACCGGGCGGTTTGCTGATTGTTGAGCTTTCCGCCGAACCAGGTGGCCCGCCAAAAAAGAAACGGCATCAACGTAACCACCCAGGCGATGATCAGAATGATGATCATCGAGAGACGCGGTTTCTTCTTGATGGGATCGGCGGTTGGGGACGATCCATCAGCAGAAGATTTATCTTCGATCAAGTCCGACATGGAAATTTCAGGTGACCCTCATGGCCTCAATAAAACTTTTCGCGGTAAATCGGACAGAGACCCTTCCCTCGAATCAAGTCCGTTACCTCTTTGATCATCCCGCTTCCGCCGCACAGGTAAACCGCGAGACGCTCCACCGTATCGATACGCTCCACCAGTCGAGTGACCCGTCCCCGCTCTCCGGTCCACAGCTCCGACGGGCGGGATAACGTCGTCACAAAAGAAAAACTGTTGTGATCCCGGGATAACGCATTCAGCTCGTCTTGATAATAAAGATCCCGCTCACTCCGCAAACCCCAGAACAGCTTCACGACCTTCTGTGGCTGACGGTTGAACAGATCGTAAAGCATCGACCGAACGGGTGCAATCCCCGTTCCGGTCACCACAAAAAGAAAATCACGGTCGGCATCCTCACGCAGATAGAAATGACCCGCCGGTCCGGTGAAACGGACTTCATCCCTTTCCTTCAAGCCGAACAGAAATTCCGAGCCGGGACCGCCTTGAACCCGATTGAACACCAGCGTAATGATTCCCTTCTCACCCGCAGGAGAGGCAATGGAATACGGCCGCGAGGTCGGCGCCGGAAGGTCCTTGCGGTTGATCTGGAAAGAAACAAACTGACCCGCTTTGAAATCGATCTGCGGCGGATCGAGCAAACGCAATTGAAGCTCTCTCACGTCATGCGTCAAATCATGAATCTGCTCAACACGAGCCGTTAATTGAGGAACCGACATAACGAATACTTTTAACCCTTCGGATGCCTTCAGGCCCCGGCCCGATGATTGCGATTGCGTCGTTCGGAATTCTTCAATCCCCTCAGATTGAAAAAGTGGCTGAGTGTGACCGTCAGCTCACCTTTCCCTTCAGATGATCCGACTACATCCGATACAGCATCCAGTAAATCGTTACGCCTGTGACGGACACGTAGAGCCAAATGGGCAATGTCCAGTGGGCGATCTGTTTATGTTTGTCGAACTTTTCCCGCAGAGCCCGCGACAGTGTGATCAGAGCGAGGGGAACAATCGCCACAGCCAAAATCGTGTGAGAAATCAAAATGCTGAAATACAAGGGACGAATCCAACCGAAATGCCGGAAGTGAACGTTTCCGACATGAAAATGATAGGTGAGATATGAAACCAGAAATAAAGTCGAGGTCGTCAGCGCGGCAATCATGCAGGCTCGGTGCCACCGGATCAAACGCCGCCGAATGAACACAAAACCACACGTCAGGAGAAGGGCGCTCGTTCCGTTCAGAGAGGCGTTGACGACCGGCAGATCAGCGATGGTTATCAATCGGGGTCTTCTCTTTCCACGCGCCGAATGTCGACGACAAACTGCTTCATGGAATCGTCGTCATCGCTGTCGTAGTAGCCTCGCAGGCGGCCCTGGCCATCGACCAACACAAAGCGCGTGCTGTGGACGATGGGCCCTTGACCGCTGGGAGTCTTTGCGCCGGCATCCACTTCCAGGGCCAGATGCATTCCATCCGTGGCCAAAGATTTAATTTGGTCGCGCGACCCCGTCAGAAACAACCAGCGGGTGGGGTCAGCGCCGAACGTGTCGGCGTACTTTTGAAGGACTTCCCGAGTATCCGTTTCTGGATCCACGGTCACGGAAACAAACCGCACAGGGGAATCTTCTTTCAACTCCCCCTGTAAACGCCGCATACGGCTGCTCATCATCGGACAAGGACCGGGGCAGGAGGTGTAAATGAAATCAAAGACCACGACATGATGACTTAAATCGGAAAGCTGCACGGTCCGCCCACTGCGCTCCATCAACGAAAAATTGGGAAGGTTTCCATAAACCGGCATGTCGGGCGCTTTGCTGCGTTCCCACGTTCGCCTCGCCGCAAGCCCCGCCAAGGTGGCGACAATGATCGCCATCAGAACACACAAGCCCACTCCGATTTTCAGGATTCGAGTCAATCGCACATCCATCTTCAGTCCTCAATGAGACTACAGGGAAGGTTTGCTTTGGCGGGTCGCAAGAATCGACCGGCGTGGTCCCATCCGCACACGAGTCAGCGGGAACAATATCACACTGATTCGCTCCCCGCCTTCGTAGATTCTCCTCCTGAAATCTTTTTTTCCGGAGGAGTTATTGGGGCTTTCTTAAACTCACCCTTTCGGATGCTTCCAATGGCCCCGCCTAGAAACATCCCGGCGAACACGACACAAACCAGCAGCAGAAAATTTCCGTCCATCGAACCAATTTGGCCGCTCAGAATATCCCAGGCCAAGACCGCCACCGCCAACAGGCCCAATACAAGGTCAATCCCGATGAGCATCAATGTCTCCCTCATACCCTATTTTCACCCATGTTGCACCGCAACGCTTCCGTTTCAAAAGGTTCGTTTCACGAACCAAGGAATTGAATTGTCCCTTGAAAAATACTTCACAATTATACATTAAATGTTGCGGTCGATTTGCTGAAAATTCCGTGTGAATCTTTAATCTCCAATAAGCGATCTTCAATGATGTTGAAAATGAAAGGCCTAGGCGGGTAGGAATCCAAACACTTTGAGGACCACGCCTCACCAGTGATATCCATAGCCTATTGGAACTCCAATTGCTGAATCTCAGTATGGACAATCATCGTAACTTTGGACTCATCAAGCCGAGGAGGCTTGGAGGAGACACAAATGAACGAGACGGAACGAATCGAGGTCGTCGAGAAATTGAAGTTAGAGCTCAACATTTTGAAGGATGGCGGTTATGGCCGCTCCGTCAGGACACCGCGTGCGGAACCGGTTTATCTCAGAGATTCGGTGACCTGTTTGAATTTCGGCCGCCACGAGGATCGCGAACCTTGTGATCGCTGCTTTCTTATGGAATTTGTTCCGCAAGAATATGCCCATCGGGAACTCCCGTGTCATCACATCCGTCTCAATGACACGGGAGAGACGCTCGCCTCGTTGGAAGCCCGTGGCGACAAAGATCATCTCGAAGCGGCCTTGGGGCAGTGGCTCAAAAACACGATTCTGGAATTGCAGGACAAGGAAGGCTCTGCTAAAGTTTCTTAGCGCTCATGAATCCGAACATGCATCTTGAATCTATCGGCCCAACAGTGCATCCGACGATGGAGAAAAATCAGTGAGATCAACCAACTCCCACCGGTCGTTCAAGCGTTCCGTGGTGCACGCGATATTCATGTTTCTGGTGATTCCAGTCTTTTCGACCCCTTCGGACGTACGTCTCGTCGGAAAGTCGTTCTTTTCCCATTACAGGACTGTTTCCCTCGCCTCACAACAGTCCCCTTCGCAAGCCAATTTGCAATCCTATGGCAGAACCGATCATCAGCCCCGTTCCTGGGACGGATTCGAGGAATTTACCGAAAGTGCTGTAAAAGTATTTATACCCTCGCTCTGTTCTTGCTGCGGAGCCGTTCTCTTTAAGGCGGAATCTTCTTCCAGTAATAATTTCATTTGCGGCGTTCAGCGGGCACCCCCCGTTCCTTATTTCTTTAATTCATAAACCCGGGCTTGAGCCAGGCAAAAATCCGGACTTCTTCGGCCCTATCGGATGTGGATTCGATCATTATTCGAAACCGATCCGTTTCTTGTAGACCTAAATCAACACAGGAGGTGTTGCACTATGCTTTTGAACAAGAGCTTCAAGCTACACGTCATGGTGGGCCTGTTGCTGTCCGTCGGGATCATCGGCTTGGCGCTGTTTGAATCCCGTCGGGATTCCTATGCCATACCGGCTTTTGCCCGCAAATATCAAACCTCGTGCGCTACGTGCCATAACAATTATCCGGAGCTCAACGACTTCGGGGAAGCTTTCAAAAAGAACGGCTTCAAGTTTCCAAAAGATGACGAGACCTTCGTCAAGGAGCCTCCGGTCTTGTTGGGAGCGGCAGCTCAAAAGCAGGCCTTTCCGAACACCATTTATCCGGGCGAAATCCCCGGCACCATTCCGATCGGCTTCCGCTACTCCGGATTCGCAACCATCAACAGCCGACAACCCGTCGCTTTGGGATTTTTGCCGCGGACGGACCTCTTCACCCCCAATACCTTCACGATCCTGGCGGCCGGCAGCATGGGCTCCAATCTCTCCTTCTGGATTGACGACGATATTTCCACAGGCGGTTCGGGAGCGGATGGAGGGCTGGGCGACGGCTATATCAAGTACAACGACCTGGGCCATTTCCTCCGCCTGCCCAAAGATGCGCTGAATGTCCGGTTCGGGCAATTTGAATTGGACCTTCCCTTTTCACAGGCGCGCACGATCAATCCCACCGACTACGACATTTACGATCAGGCCAGCGTGGCCATGCAGCAAGGCACCACCAACAACCCCTTCGTGTTTGCCGCCCCGCAGCGTGGGATCGAGTTTGGGGGCTATCCCAATGACGGTAATTTCGCCTGGTCCGTCAGCTTTGTGAATGGCTCCAACGATCAACCGGCCATGCGCAACAGCAAGGATGTTTATTTCCGGGTCTCCCAGAAATTCAATCTGGACCGCGATCGCAATAGTCGAAAAGAGATCCAAGCCGCCGGCGCGACCGGCCCCCGAGATCACACCTCCATCCGGGTCGGGGCGTTTTATTACTACGGACGTAACGCCCTCAACCTAGACGGCACCTTGCTGCCGGGATTCGGGATATTGCGCGAACCTTTTTATCGCGCGGGCGGGGATTTTCGGTTCAAGTACAACAAATTCGAACTCTACGGACTCGGCATGTTCGGCCATGACACCAACTTGTTTGCCGACCCCAACGCCTTGACGCTGCTCCATGCGGCGCCGGTAACTTTCACGGGGGGATTTGTCCAGGCAAACTATTGGATCTATCCGTGGATGATCGCCATCATGCGTTATGACGCAGTCAATTCTCCAACCGACTTCTTGAATGGCGTATCATTGCACAACACGCGAAATCGTTTTTCACCGGGTTTGCAGTTCCTGATTCGCGCCAATTTAAAAGCCGTGTTTGAGTATGAACATCGTTGGCAAATTCCGTTCGGTCTTCCGGGGCAGTCTTTCCGACCCAATTCGTTCACCGGAGGCATCGGCTATTCGTTCTAACAACACCGCTCTTGGGATTGCGCATCTAAGCAATCCCAGGAGTTTATCTCTTGATCAGAAAGAAGGTACCTCATGAAATCATCATCTGAAAATCGTTTCAAAAAATTAATGTGCGGGACGCTGGCATTGGGCGTCCTGGTTGCCCTCAGCACTCCGGCGCTGGCCGGTAACATTGAAGGGAGGGTGACGGCTCAGGGTCTGAAGTCAGCCGCCAATATCGCTGTGTATGTCGAAGCCGTTCCGGGAAAGACATTCACGGCCCCGGCCAAAGCCGAAGTCATGGATCAAAAGAAAATGACTTTCATCCCCCACGTCATGGTCGTCCAAAAGGGAGCTACGGTGGAGTTTCTGAACAGCGACCCGGTGGGTCACAACGTCTATTGGCCCAACGTCGGCGGAAACCGGAAACTGGCGCACAATATGGGGACGTGGCCGCAAGGAGCGAAGAAGTCCTTCACGTTCAACGATGAGGGCGCTGCCCCGCTGCTCTGCAATGTTCACCCGGAAATGTCGGGCTACATTGTGGTGGTTCCCACACCCTATTTTGCGGTGACGAATAAAGAAGGCGAATTTGTGATCAAGGATGTCCCGGCTGGACATTACACCGTGAAGACCTGGAGTGAAGAAGGCAAACCCGTTTCTCAAGCGGTTGACGTCGCCGCTGGAAACACAAAGTTGAATCTCACGGTGCACCGATAGGATCGAATTCCGGGCCCGGCGCCAACGGTTCGGCAGGCCGGGTCCGGAACAATCACGAGACCTGAAATGGCTGACGAAAAACCCAAAACACGAACCAAGCTGGTCGATTTGGACTGGCTGGAATCAAACTTCCCGTGCATGCAAGCCTGTCCGGTACACACCGAGGCGGGCCGCTATGTGGCCTTGATTGCTCAGGGCCGTTACGAAGAAGCCTATCGGTACGCCCGGCAACCGAATCCTCTGGCCTCGATTTGCGGGCGGGTATGCGGTCATCCCTGTGAAACGGCTTGCCGGCGCGGGCAATTTGATGCCCCCATTTCCATTCGGGCCCTGAAGAGGTTTCTGACCGAACGCCACGGGCCGGAATCGCGGCATCCGGTCGAGGTCTATCCGGATCGGCCGACAATTAAGCATACCGAGAAAGTAGCCGTCATCGGATCCGGACCGGCCGGCTTGGCGGCGGCGCATGATCTGGCGCTGCTCGGATATCCCGTCACCTTGTTTGAATCGGCTCCACTTCCCGGCGGCATGCTGCAATTGGGAATCCCGGAATACCGGCTTCCCCGGGATGTCTTGCGGGCCCAAATTCGCGAAATTCTCGACCTGGGAATCAAGCTCCGCCTCAACTCCCGACTCGGCCGCGATTTCACCCTGGAACATCTCCGGGCCCGGGGATACAAAGCTTTCTTGCTGGCGATCGGCCTGCATCGCAGCCGGGATTTGAACATTCCGGGCCACGACCTCGACGGCGTGGTCAAGGGTGTCGATTTTCTTCTGAACGTTAATTTGGGTTATCGCCTCTCGATCGGCAAGAAGGTGGTCGTGATTGGAGGCGGCAACGTGGCCATCGATGTGGCCCGCTCGGCCTTGCGGACGCAACAAAAGCAAGCGCTCGAGAATTTTCTCACTCCCGAGACGATTGAACGGCTCTCTCCAAGCGAACAACAAACCGTCATGAACGAATTGATGGACGTTTCGCGTGCCGCCTTGCGGATGGGAGCGCACGAAGTGCATCTGGTGTGCCTGGAATCGCGCGAGGAGATGCCGGCATTTGAAGATGAAATCGAAGAAGGGCAGCGTGAGGGCCTGCATCTGCATCCTTCGCGGGGTCCGTCGGTGTTTTTGGGACGCCAGGGATCGGTAACCGGCCTGCAAACAGTCCGCTGCACCTCGGTGTTCGACGCCCAACATCGCTTCAATCCCACGTTCGAACCCGGCAGCGAGAGCATCATCCCGTGTGACACCGCCATTCTTGCCATCGGACAGGCCGCCGATCTTTCGTTCTTAAAACCTGAAGATGGAATTGAAGCCACGCGGCAAGGAACCATCAAGATTAATTCCGACACTCTAATGTCGACGGCCGACGGCGTGTTTGCGGCCGGGGATATCGCTTTTGGGCCGCGTCTCATCATCAATGCGGTGGCCGACGGAAAGAAAGCCGCTGAAAACATCGATCGATATTTGCGCGGCGATGCCTGGAAGCCGCGGGAGCGTTTCGTTCAGATCACGGTCCTGGATCATCATCAAATGGCGGGCGAATATGACGAGTTCTCGCGTTTGGCCGTTCCGGTCCTGCCGGTCGACCGTCGCACCGGAGTGGTCGAGGTCGAAACCGGTTTTACCGAAGAAGATGCTCAGCGCGAAGCCTCCCGGTGCCTGCAGTGCTGGATCAACACCATTTTCGACGGCAATGAAACGGACGGCACGGAATGCATCCTGTGTGGTGGTTGCGTGGACGTCTGCCCCGAAAACTGCCTGCAACTGGTTCCGCTGAGCCAGCTCCACTTCAGTGATGAAACCAAAAAGCAGTTGAACGATCACGCGGAATTCCACGAAAACCAGCTTCAGCATTTGGAGGCCGGCGACTTGCCGGCTACCGAGGGTTCTGTCATGATCAAAGACGAAACCATTTGTATCCGGTGCGGCCTGTGTGCGGAACGATGTCCCGCCCATACGATCACGATGGAATCGTTCCAGGCTTTCGACCGGGATCCCGAACTCGTCAAGATCGAGGTGCCGTCGTTATGAGTGAACCCAAGAATCCCACCGTGTCTTCATCTCTCGAGAAACCCGAGGATAAAGAAGGCCTTTCGCGGCGGGATTTTTTCAACGAAATTGCCGCCGGGGCGTTGGGCGTGGCCGGCTTGGGAGCCTTCGTGGTGTCGGTCCGATACCTTTCACCCAACGTGCTCTTTGAACCCCCCACGAATTTTCGAATCGGACCGCCCAGTGATTACCAGGTGAATTCCGTGACCTATCTGGCCAATCAGGAGGTCTACATTGTACGCACCAGCGATGGCCTTTTCGCCCAGTCCGCCATTTGCACGCATTTGGGTTGCATCACGCAATGGAAACCCGAATTGGAAATGATTGCCTGCCCGTGTCACGGAAGCAAATTCAGAAAAGACGGAAGTGTGGAACACGGTCCGGCGCCGCGGCCGCTGCAACATTTTGCCGTTCGAATGATGCCGGATGGCGAATTGATGGTGGACTTGCTGGAGTTGGTGAAGCCTACACAGATTCTGAAAGTCTGAGCACCCCATGACCTCTTGGGAGAACACGATCGAACGTTTGCGCCGCACGCCGGTGTGGCAATCGCTTTTTCGGCGCGGACCGGCTCGAACCAACCGCACTCGCAGCGTGGCCGTGTTCGGCAACATCTTCCTCCACCTCTTGCCCGTCAAGGTCCGCGACGCCTCCTTGCGCGTCCGGGCCACCTACTACCTGGGTTCGATTACTTTTTTCCTTTTTGTGATTTTGACCGTGACGGGCGTTCTGCTGATGCTGTATTACCACCCCGCGGTTCCGGAAGCCTATCAGGACATGAAGGACCTGCGTTTTGTCGTCTCGAGCGGAGTGTTTCTGAGAAATCTGCACCGTCTGGCCGCTCAGGCCATGGTGGTGTTTGTGTTTTGGCACATGTTTCATGTGTTCTACCGCGGCGGCTACAAACCGCCCCGTCAGTTTAACTGGGTCGTGGGCGTGGGATTGTTGCTGCTCACTCTCTTTCTCAGCTACACGGGATATCTGCTGCCGTGGGATCAGCTGGCATTCTGGGCCATCACGGTGGGGACCAATATCATTTCTTATGTCCCGATCCTGGGCCAACCCATGCGGTTTCTCCTTTTGGGTGGACATGGCATTGGCGAGAACGCGTTACTGCGTTTTTATGTGCTGCACATCGTCATTCTGCCGCTGTTTGCCATCATCCTGATTGCGGTTCATTTCTGGCGCGTCCAAAAGGACGGCGGAATCACTTTGAGAGAAGAACATGGACGAAAAGAAAAAGACTGAGACCGGGTTTGGGTCTGACGCGCTCAAAGATCCGAGGCGCATTGTCTTCATCACCAAGAAGACTTCGGCCAAAGTCAAAGGCGATGTCGGGCGCCAAGCCATGTCCTATCCCAAGTTGATCCTGCGGGAAGCCATCGTCTTGGAGATTTTGACCATTCTGATGGTAGTGGTGGCGTTGTTCTGGGACGCGCCGCTGGAGCAGCTGGCCAATCCCCTGTTGACGCCCAATCCTGCCAAGGCGCCCTGGTACTTTCTGGGTTTGCAGGAACTGCTGCATTATTTTCCGCCTATCGTCGCCGGGGTCCTGATTCCGGGCCTTGTGATTGTGGCCTTGATTGTGATCCCCTACTTCCATGTCAACGTCGAAGGCGCGCCGCTGTGGGCGAACTCCAGCCTGCGTCGCTTGGGAATGTTTTCTGTGGTGGTGGTGGTCCTGTTGATCTTTTTCGGGATATACCAGGCTTGGACCATCTTTATTCCTACACTTGTGATGGCTGGAGTGGCGGGTACCACCTATTTTTTGCCGGGCCAGGGTGGAAGGTTCGGGACATACCTTCGTGCCCGCCCGTTGTCCTGGTGGATCATGACGTGGTTCATAATTGTTGCAATCATTCTTACCGAAATCGGCACACATTTCCGCGGCCCCGGCTGGTCGTGGGTGTGGCCCTGGAGATAGCATGCCCGCCGAAGAAATGGGAAAAGCTTCACGCAAGCTCCGCTTGGCTTTTGCAATTTCAAGCGTGGTGTTCGTGGCGGTGCTGGCCATCTCTCCGCTCAAGGATTACTTCGCGCCCTGGCGCCAGTACAAACGTGCCTATGCGCGTTTTGCCAACACCCGTCCCGATACCAAGCGCCTCCTGGCCGATTATCACAGCGGGATTGATCAGATTTGGATTCCCGAACTGAAGGTGGTGGATCGATGCACCACCTGTCATCAAGGCATCACGCAACCCAGTTTGATGGACGCTTCGGTGCCACAACCTTTCCGGGCGCATCCCTCCATTCCGCATCATGCGCTCGACTGGGGATGTGTGGTCTGCCACCGCGGCCAAGGTTTAGCCACTGAAGTCCGCGAAGCGCACGAAACAACTCTGGGGTGGGAACAGCCGCTGCTTCCCACCCATTTCATTCAAGCTTCTTGCGGCGTGTGTCATCAGAGCGATATTCCGGAAACGCCGCAATTGAATCGTGGCCGGCAACTGTTGGTCGATCTCAACTGTTTTCGTTGTCATCGAATGAACGTCTCGGAACGAATTTACGTTCCTCCCCCGGACTTATCCAACATTGGGCACAAAGCGAGTCGCGAATGGATCTACAAATGGTTGAAAGAGCCGCGCACGATCCTCGACAGCGACGGAAATGTGGTGACCAACGGTTACGCCAACGAGCCGCGCATGCCGCAATTCAGGTTGAATGACGCGGAACTCCGGGATCTCTCCGCTTTTTTGAGCACAAGGCAGAATGAGCCACTCGGGTCTCACCAGATTGACCCGCGGATCGTGGCCGCTTGGCAGAAGAAACCCGACGTGGCGGACCAGGGCGAAACCCGATTCCGCCAGATGTTCTGTACGACCTGCCATGCCGTCGCCGTAACTCGGGCCGGACAGACTCAACTCATCGGCGGAAACATCGGTCCGGAATTGACCAAAATCGGCAGCAAAGTAAATGAAGACTGGTTGATTGCCTGGCTGCGCAACCCCCAAAGCTACTTTGGGTACGCTCAGATGCCGCGCTATCAGTGGTCGGATGAGGATCTCTACAAGGTTTCGCGTTACATCATGACGCGATTAACGGACAGCGATTTGTTAAGTGATGTGCCCAAAATGGATCCTCCCACACCCGCGGAAATCCAAGCGGGGAAACAACTCTTTGTCGGGAAAGGCTGTGCCAACTGTCACGGCATTCAGGGCATTAAAGCCCCCAAAGAATTTGGACCCGATCTTTCGGCTGTCGGGAGCAAAACGGTTTCCGAGCTGATGTTCGGTGATGCCAAGATTCCTCATACCCTGGTCGATTACCTCCGTTCCAAGATTGAAAACCCAACTTCGGTCAATACCACGGCCGCGATGCCCCAGTATCATCTGAAGAAGGAGGACGTGTCGGCGTTGATCACGGCCTTGCTCAGCATGACTCGCCGACCCGATGCACCCGCGTTTGCCAAGTTGGTCGTACGCGCGACCCCATCGAAGTTTCAACCGGCGGGTCAGTTCGGAGAACTTTACGATCGCTACAAGTGCTACCTGTGTCACCAATTCAATGGCTACGGGGGGACCTTGGCACCGGATCTCTCATTCGAAGGCAGCCGCGCACAAAAAGCCTGGGTGGTTTCATTTCTCAAAAATCCTCAAACGCTGCGCCCCGCATCGACGTTCCGTATGCCCCAATTCAATTTCACCGATGCGGAGGCCTCCACTATTACCGATTACCTGGAGATGGTGATGCAGTCACCGCAGGTCAATCCCAATCCCGACAACTCTTCAAAAACATCTCCGGAACTGGTGGCCTTGGGAAAGCAACTTTATGAAGTGAAGTATCAATGTCAGTCGTGTCACACCATTGGCGCGACCGGCGGGTATGTCGGACCCAATCTCAGCAACTTGGGCAGTTGGATGAGGCCCGCTTGGATCGCAGCGTGGTTGAAAAATCCGCAGGCGCTGGTGCCCGGAACCATTGAACCTCGCCGCGAGTTTACCGATCAGGAGATCCAAGCTTTGAGCGCCTTCTTGATGACGCTCAAACAAACACCCACGTCAGCCAAGGCGGGTTCCGCGGCGGGAGGTTCGCGCTGATGAAACCTCGAAGACTTTGCCTTCTTCTGGCCGTCCTGGCGCTCGCCCTCTCTGGATGCGGAACCAAGAAATCGACGGCCCAGCCGGATCCGCTTCTTCATGCCTACGACGTCGAGCCGGACTGGAGTAATCCCGATCACCTGTTTTATCTCAACTACCAGCAAGCCCAAGGGAAGCGCATCTTTTATGACAAGTGTGTGTGGTGCCATGCCGATTCCACACCGGCCGGCCCTTCAAACCGTTCCAACTTGAATCCCATGCCGGCCTTGGCCAATGATGGAAGCGCCCTGAACTCCTTGAGTGATGACTACCTAAGAAACATCATCACTCTGGGCGGGAGTGCTGTCAGCAAGTCCGCCATGATGCCGCCTTATGGGAAAACTCTGACACAGGACGAGATTCAGGCGGTGATTGCCTTTATGCGGGCGATTGCTCAACCCCCGTATCAACCGCCGGCTCGACCGGGGCCGCAATATTCGACGAGGTAAACGCTTATGAAACTGTCACGACCCTCCCTTTGGATCTTAACCTTGGGAATTCTTCTCGTTGTTTCGGGAAGCTTGCGCTTGAGGGCACAGGTGAGCCCTGCCGAGATTCGCAACGGGCACCTCCGGGGTATCGAACGAACCTACTTGAAACAACTGATTGCCGCCCAACGCGCCATCGAAAAGCTCAAATTCCCTTACGGCTTTTCATTGGACCGTTACGTCGGTTTGGAGCCGGGGCAGCAATTGGGAGCCGATACGCGGGGATTGGAGTTCGTCAATTTTCACGACCATGTGGTTCTGAAAGTCACCGGAAACTACAACGCCGCTTTCAATGCCGATCTTCTGACACCCAACCAACGCGCCGACCAGGCGTTCAATCAAGTGGCTGTTCCCATTCTTCAAACCCTTCCCAAGTTCTTCTCGTCCGACGATCAGTTCGAACGGGTGGGGCTGGAAATTGCGTTCCACACGCGTAGAAAATCAAAAAATTATGATTACGAAGGGAAGGAAATTCTGGTCGTGGTCATGGATAAACCGGATGCTTTCGCGTACGCGGCCGCCACGAACGCCGGCGATCAGCAAGCTCTTCTGAACCGTTCGGAGATTTTTTTGAACGGCAAGGCTTTCGGGTTGGCGCTGGGAAAAGGCGAGCCCCTGGATGCGGCGGACATGGAAACGGCCGAGAACGATCCCCCGGTGTCACCCGCCCTGTTGCACCCTTCATCGAACACTTTCAGCGCTTCGAAAACTTTTCGCGGGGACGATCAGGCTTCCACCCCCGCAACGGCTCCGGCCGCGGCGCTCGCTGGAAGCGCGAAGGAATCGGCCGGAAGAATTCCGGAGCCTTCCTCCTTGGCCACGCAAGCCGACGCGGACCAGTTGCAGACCCAATACCAAGCCCAGCTGGAAGCCTTGGGAAAGGAAGGCGCCGCCAAGATGCATTTCGTCGAATACGCCCCGCCTTCTTTTGTGATCTTCAAAAACCAAATCTATCTCCAAGTGACGCTTCGAAATCCCGCCCCATTCGATGGGGATGCGACATCCATTTACCGCCGTTCGGCGCAGACTTTTGATCTGTTTCTGGCTCCCTTATTGAAGCCGATCCTCGATCGCATCAGCACCCAAATGAACATTGCCGGACTGGATGTCTCGGTGCTGAACACCCTGCACCGCCAGGCCCAGAATTCTTCAGAAGCAGTGGAATTCGTTTCTCCCAATCAAGCCCTGCGCCAGTTCGTGAATGCCGATATCACCAATCAGGATCTCATCAATCAGAGTATCGTCATGGTAAACGGTGTTCGGATCAATTTAAATCTTCAGCAAGTGGAATAGGGGAAATTGAAGACCAGGGGGGGCTGGAGCCGAATCGGCCCCGGGAAAAATCAGACGACTCGCGCGACCACCAGGGTGATATCGTCGTGCTGAGGCGCCGAACCGACGAAACGGTCCACGGCGTTCAGGATTTCATCCTGCAACTCGGCGGCCGATCGCCCCAAATGTGAAGTGATCACCGCCTTTAACCGTTCCTCGCCAAACTCTTCCTCCGCTTCATTCATCGCTTCAGACACCCCGTCCGAAAACAGCACCATAATGTCTCCGGATTCAAGCTGCAGTGTGGCCTGCTCATAAACCGAGTCGGTAAACAGGCCGACGACCGTTCCGCCGGTTTCCAAACGAACGACTGCCGGGTCTTGCTCCCTTTGAATCGCCAACGCCGTACTCCCCGGGATTTCCTCTGCCGCCCATGATTTTATCTCGCCCGCTGATCGCTTTTTTCGAAAAACCAGCGGAGGATTGTGGCCTGCGTTGACATAAGTCAACCGCCGTCCGGTATCGTTGTATAAGCCATAGAAAAAAGTCGCATAGCGATTGCTGGCCGTGGAGTCGCACAACAGGCGATTGACCTCGCTGATCAGTTCACTGAGGCGATCAAGCCGAGCCGGCGCCTGGCTTCGCAGCGACGCCTGCAAACTGGCCATCAACAACGAGGCCGAAATGCCCTTGCCCGCCACATCGGCTAACGCAATTCCCAACTGCCCGGAACTCAACAATAAAAAATCGTAGTAATCTCCGCCCACACCTCGGGCCGCCTTGCAAACACCGGTGTAATCGAGTGTTTTCATTTCAGGCAAAATCTGAGGAAATAAGTGCTCCTGAACTTCTTTGGCAATCTCAATTTCCCGACTCAACTTCTCCTGCTCGGCAACTTGGTTGATCAATTTGGCATAATCCATGGCGATTGCGGCCTGCTCCGCCACCGTGGCCAGGAGTTCCTTGTCCTCCGTCGAGTAGGGCTCCTCCGAAAGTTTTTCCCCCAAACTCAAAAAGCCCAATACGCGGTCATTGCTGATCAGCGGAACGATCAACCGGGTATTCAATTCTTCCAAAAGGAGACGTTCCTGGTATCGCGGGTCGCTTTTCGAATCCACCCGAGCCAGGACACCCGTCCAGGAGCTGGGGTCATCGAGATAAACGTCGGCGGGAGAATGCTCCCGCATCGGTACTCCTTCCAAATATCGCGCGATGAAAGAGTGAGCCGGGAGGCGCAACGATTCGCTGGGGGCCGGTATAACCACGGTATCCCGCCCCGAAGCCGCTCGAAAGGAACGGCGAACACAAACCAAGTCTCCGCCCTCTGTCTCCGGCAGGCGTGTTCGAGGGCCCTTCGCCTCCTCGCGATCACGGATCAATCGAGCTTCGGCGTCACGCACAAAGATGGCGACTTGATCCGGGAAAAGCGATTCGCTGATCTTGCTTGAGACCAGTTCCAGCAGCTTTTCCGGCTGGGCCGACAATTGGCGAACGGCGCGGCTCAACTCCGTCAGCACTTGTTGTGCATTGTAGGCATTCCGAAAGAATTTACGATCGATGGCCTGAACGACGGGGCGATTGATGCGCGCCATGAATCCCGTCACGGCCGTGGCCAAAAGCACGGTGTATGCCAAAACGGTCCAGGGGCTGGGATTCGGCATGAATTTCTGAAAGAAAAACGCCGAGAAAAAGAAAAGAACAACGGCCGTGACCAAGACCGCGCCAACGCGATATCCTCGAGAAACCACCGTGTATTGAAGCCCGCGCCGAATGATGAAGCGAATCCCCATCACCCGGTGCTTGATCACAACATACGCAAAAGTCGCAGGAAATAGCGCCACCATCGCGAGGGCAAGAAACAGCACCCACAACGGCGGGGTCAAGCCGGTCTTCAAAGAGTAAATACCGATCCCCACGGCCGGAAGCACGCTCGCCATCGTTCCTGAAAGCATGATCGTCATGCGCCGACGTTCATCTTTGCTTCCTGCCTTCACGGTATTCATGACCAGGGAGGCCAATCCCACCGTGAAAATCACTGCCAGAGTCACGGCAAAGAAAGGTCCGAAAACAACATCAAACTTCTTGAGGGGAATGAGAAGCGCAAACGAAGTGAACTGTGCAACCAATTCGAACAGCACCACGGGAATGCAAAGAACCGTGATCACAAGAAATAAGCCACTGAGCCAGGGAATCTTCCGTGCGATCCACGACGGCGAGGGGAACAGCAGGAAGAACCGTGCGAACAGGAAGGCCAGGAAGGAATTGGCGAGACCCTGGAAGATCAATCCAAACATCTGAAGCTCGTGGGGGTACAGCGGCGCAGCTGTCCCGAAAATCGTTGAGAACGAAACGAACAACAGGCTGGCCGTGAAGGCATTGTCATCCTGGGGCTTCATAAAGCCGATCAAAAATGCCGTGATGAGGGTGAGAAGCGGAAAAATGAGAATAGATAGGCCGCGCACTTTCAGTTGGGCCAGACCGGAGGCCGGGCGTGTCAACGGAGGCATTTTCAACCGCACCTCCTGACCCGTTCCCTCACGCCGAACCACCATCTCCCACGGTTTCCCGTAAGGAACCAACTTTTCAATTTCGTAGTAGTCCGAGAGTCCGCGAATGCGCCGCCCTTCGCCGCGGTCGTTGTAAATGGCCGTAACGACATCTCCTTTTCGAAGTCCCGCCTGAAAAGCCGGGCCGGGTTCCCCACCGGATAGGGTTTCTGGAACGGCGATTACTGTGAGCCCCTGAATCCGGCCGTCCCAACTCCAGCCGGCGCGCCGCAGTTCAACACGCTGATCGGTCACAAACACAAACACATCGACGCCGCGACATATCAGTGCTATGCATGCGATCAACAACAAGAACAACACTCGCCCGCTCTTAAAGTAATTCGTATGGGTCATGAGGGCGCCTTTGCACTGCCATCTGACGTTTTTCCGCCGTGTCCCTAAGCCGATCGTCAACCGATTTGAAGTTTTTGAATCCTGCTGATTCTAACGACAATCTTTGCAAACCGTCAACACGCCATCATGGCCGCACGGCAGGCCGGCGGCATTTTTAAAAGCGCCCGGAATGAACTTCTCCTTCTTGATTTCCATTCCATTCTCCCGTAAGCTGCGCCCAAATCCGGGGCTTTTACCGCAGAAGGGATCCTCACCCCATGGAGAAACCCAAATTTGCCGATGCCGCTCGCGCCCAACACAGCATCCTGGCGCCGCTCGAAAAGAAAACCTTGATATGGCTGGCCCATCGCATGCCGGCGTGGGTGAACTCCGACCACCTCACTGTCCTGGGCTTTTTAGGAATGTTCCTGACGGGCCTGGCCTATTGGTGGGCGCGTTGGAACAAGGCCGGGCTGTTGTGGGCGATTGTTTGTTTGGCCGTGAATTGGTTTGGCGACAGCCTTGACGGCACCCTCGCCCGTGTCCGCAACAAGCTGCGACCTCGATACGGATTCTACGTCGACCACGTGGTTGATACCTTCGGGGCCTTCTTTCTTCTCTCCGGCTTGGCGCTTTCCGGCTACATGCACTGGAAAATCGCCATGGGCCTGCTTATTGCCTTCTACGGAATTTCCATCGAAGTGTATCTGGCCGCCTACACCCTCGGCACCTTCCATCTTTCACATTTCAAACTGGGTCCAACGGAACTGCGCGTTCTCATGTGCATCGGAAATGTCTTTCTGATCTATCATCCTATGGCCGTGGTGTTCGGCCATCGTTTCCAACTCTTCGATGTCGGCGGCTTTTTCGGCATCTGCGGCATCGGCGTCATGATGTTGGCGGCCGTGTTTCGCAACACGCGGACACTCTATCGCGCGGAGCCCATTCAGTGACTGAGCCGGCTAATAAAAAGAGGATCATCGGCGGCGGACTTCACCACTGGCTGAAATTCAATACCGTGGGCGCCATCGGCATCGGCGTTCAGTTGGCGGCGCTGGCCTTGTTCAAAAGCGGATTGAAATTGAACTATTTGATGGCCACCGGACTCGCTGTTGAAACGGCCGTCCTTCACAATTTTTGGTGGCATGAACGCTGGACTTGGGCGGATCGCTCCAGCCTGCATCGGAGAGTGATTTTGGAACGGCTGGTTCGATTTAATCTGACGAACGGCGCCATCTCCATTTTGGGAAATCTGATTTTCATGCGGTTGTTTGTGGGACAGTTTCATCTCGCCTACATCGTCGCCAACCTGATCTCCATCGCGCTGTGCTCGCTGCTGAATTTTTTCGTCAGCGATTTGTTTGTGTTTCAGCCGAGTCTGTGGAGTGTCGAGCGCGAGGAGGATCCCAATCCGCCGGCTTAAAGAACAGCCCTGCTCCGATGGATCGGGGCGAGCGCTACCTATCCTCTTCACATTAATGCTGCGACCCGAAACTATGCCGCTCCCGTTGGGAGCTGCCTCATCCTGCAGGGGTCAGCGACCTGAGGCTTACGCCTCAGGCTACGAATATTTCATCCCCCAAGGGGGATTTTTACGCTCAAGCCCCGATATGTCGGGGCGAGATAGTCGTAGCCCCACGCGTGAGCGTGGGGAAACCTGGCCCCATGATGGAAGCCCGCCTTGGCGGGCGGAAGAGAGTCCGGCGAAGTAATGTCAAGGATCGAGGTGGTCCGTTCCTGGAGGGTGAATTCAGTTCGTTTTCGTTCCCAATAATCCCCGGTCTAAAAACGTCCCGGCGCTACCAAACTTGTCAACTGGCTTGTCCGTTGAGGGGCAGGATCAGGCGCGCGATGCAGCCGGGACCGGGTTTACGATTCTGAAGACTGAGGCTGCCACCATGGCCTTCGGCGATCTGGCGGCTGAGCACCAAACCAATGCCTGAGCCGCCCGGCTTGGTGGTAAAGAAGGGAACAAACAAATTGGCCGTGTTGGAAAGGCCGGGTCCCTCATCTTCAATGGAAACCTCTAACTGGCGACCTCGCTTCTTCCAACTCACAAACACACCTCCACGGGTTTCCATGGCGGCGTCCACGGCATTGCGGAGTAAATTGATGAGAAGTTGTTCGAGCTGATCTCCATCCGCTTGAACCGTCAGATTCGGCCCCTCGGTCAGACGGATATTCAAACGGGTTTCGAGCCCCACCAGGCGACGAATAATCGGACAGACTTCCAAAGGTTTCAGCGTCGGTTTCGGGAGCCGCGCCAACCGGGCATAAGCTTCCATAAAACGATTCAACGCTTCCGCTCTTGTTTCAATCACCGACAGCCCTCGCTGGGCATCTTTGCGCCAATCGCCTGGAAGCGGATCCCGCTTCACCAGATTATTCAAGCTTCCGGCAATGGACTTGATGGGCGTGAGCGAGTTATTGAGTTCATGGCCGATGACCCGGATCAAGCGCTGCCACGTCTGGCGTTCCTCTTCGCGCAAGGCGCGGCTCAAATCCGACAGCACGACCAGTTGATGGGGTCGTCCCTCCTCGCGAAAGGCGCTGCGATGCACTTCCCACCGGCCGCTGCGACCCAGGAATGTCATTTCCAGTGTGCGAACAGGTTCCCCATCAAGACACTCGCCCAAACCCAATTCCAGGGCGTCTTTCCCGAGGAGCCGTTCAACGGGCTGGTCCAACAGCCGTTCTCCGGAGCGATTGACCAGGCGCAATCGTTCTTCCTGATCAAACGCAAAAACCGCGACGTCGATTTCCGTCATAACAGTGCGGAGCAGTGCGGTCGCTTCCAGGGCGCCCAATCGTTGTTCCCGGAGTGTGGTACCGAGCGAGTTGACCTCCATCATGACGGCGCCCAAGGCGTTGTCGTAGGTGGCGCCCCGCGCCCGGATGGAGTAATCGCCCTCGCGCAAGGCCGCCAGAAGGTTTGAGATCGTTTGCAAAGGCGAGGCAATGCGGTCGCGCAGGCTGTAGGAACAGGCCCACCACACCAGCACGATCAAAATCGAAAAGGTCCACTCAACTTTGGGGGTGAAACCTTGGAACCAAAGAAAATAGAGGGCGACCAGCAACGCGGGAAGACCCGCAATCAGAGCCACAAAAACGCTACGGGCTTCGTGGCTTAAACGTCGGCGAGCCGGTTTCTTCCCATCGCTCATAGACCGTATCGTTGAAGACGGCGATAGAGGGCGCTGCGACTTAATCCCAGAATCTCGGCGGCGCGGCTGACGTTACCGTCGTAGCGGGCCAAGGCTTTCTGGATCAGGAATCGTTCCATATCTTCCAAACTCATTTCCTCGACGCGGGCCGGAGCTTCCCGCCCCGTTCGCAAACCCAGATCCACCGAATGGATCACCTCATGCTGCGCCATCAACACGGCGCGCTCGACGGCATGGTCCAACTCTCGAATATTCCCCGGCCAGGCGTGCTCCATCATCATTTGCAAGGCCGCGGAGTCGAATGCGGTGATGGACTTCCGGTACCGCTGGGTGTGTTGCCGCAAAAAATGATTGGCCAGCAGTCCAATATCTTCCCGCCGATCCCGGAGTGGTGGCAAATGAATTTCAATAGTGTTCAATCGAAACAGCAGATCCTGCCGAAATCGCTGGGCCGCCACCTCGGCCTCCAAATCGGCGTTGGTTGCGGACAAAATGCGAACGTCGACGCGGCGGGTCTTGGAAGACCCGACCCGCTCAAATTCTCCGGTCTCGAGAACCCGCAGCAGCTTGGCCTGCTGCGTCAACGGAACATTGGCAATTTCATCCAAAAAGAGCGTTCCCCCATCGGCCAATTCGAAACGGCCTTCGCGGTCGCTCTTGGCGTCGGTAAAAGCGCCCTTCATGTGGCCGAACAATTCGCTCTCAAATACTCCTTCCGAAAGGCCTCCGGTATTGACGGTCACCATGGATTTCGAAGCCCTCAAAGACCGGGCGTGCAGCGCCATGGCCACAACTTCTTTTCCGGTGCCGTGTTCACCGGTGATCAATACGTTGGCATCCGAGGGCCCCACGCGTGAAATCATTTGCAGAACCGGCTGCATCGCCGCCGATTCGGCAATGAATTTGTGCTGCGAGGCGCCGCGCAGCAGCTCATTTTCGGCCTCCAGGCGCTGCCCTTTGCGCAAGGCCTGACTCAGCTCCACTTGAGTTCGCAAAATCGTCAGCAGACGGGCATTCTCCCACGGCTTCTGAATGAAATCTTTCGCACCGCGGCGCATCGCTTCAACCGCCACTTCCACGCTTCCCCACGCCGTCATCACCACCACCGGCGTATGACCGTCCATCAGGAGCAACTGCCGCAGCAACTCCAAGCCTTCTGCGCCCGAGGTGGTGTCGCGTGAATAATTCAAATCAATCAGACAGATGTCGAAGTCTTTCTTGCCGGCGGCCGACAAAGCGGCCGAGGGAGTCATCGCCGCTTCAATCTCGTAGCCTTCACCCTTCAACAGCAGGCGGAGTGATTCCAGAACATCCGGCTGATCGTCGGCAATCAGAATGCGTGATTCAGGCTCTGTGGATTTCATAGTCTGGCCTTATCTTTCCTTGAAAACGGCCACCCCGTCAAGCTGCCGGAATCCATCAGGAGCAGGCCAAAAACCGAACCCCTGCTCCAGTGGTTTCTGTTCGAGGGTGACATGCAAATCGAAAATTCGGGGATGGCAGGAACGACGACGTGTTGCCGGCGGATTGTTGGCGAATAACGGATTCCCGGGGACCAACAACCCGGTCCCCGAATTCCTCTATCCGTGGAACGATCGTCTCAAGGAGGTGCGCTCACGCCACCTCCACATTCTCCTCCACGATCCGCCCGTCAAATAGATGGACCGTGCGATCGGCATGGCGGGCAAATCGCGGATCGTGCGTCACCATACAGATGGTGGCGCCTTCACGGTGGAGGTCGCGCAACAATTCCATCACGGCGTCGCCGTTCTTGGAATCCAGGTTTCCCGTGGGCTCGTCCGCCAGAAGGATGGAAGGTTTTCCCACCAGGGCCCGGGCCACGGCCACGCGCTGCTGCTGACCGCCTGAGAGTTGACTGGGAAGATGTTTGGCACGGTGCCCCATCCCGACTTTCTCGAGAGACTCGTTGACGCGCTGCTTCCTCTCCGAGGCTTTCATGCCGCGATACGTCAGAGGCAACTCCACATTCTCAAACACCGTGAGATCACCGATCAGATTAAAACTCTGGAAGATAAAACCGACCTCCCGATTCCGGATGCGGGCCCGCTCCGACATTTTCAAGGACTCCACCGAGCGGCCGTTGATGGTGTATTTTCCGTCCGAGGGCGAGTCCAGCAAACCCAAAATCGAAAGCAGGGTCGACTTGCCGCAACCCGACGGGCCGGCGATGGAAACGTACTCCCCGGGAGCAATCTGTAAATGAATCCCTGAAAGGGCATGCGTTTCTATTTCGTCCGTGTAAAACACCTTGGTCACCCCATCCAGCGAGATGAGCGATTGAGCCTCTGAGCTCATGCGTTTTTCCTCCGATATAATTTACCAATACTAATTGAGACGAATGCGATCGTGGCTGTCGTATTGAGACATGTCCGAAAGGATGACCTGATCGCCTTCCTTGAGGCCATCCACGATTTCCACGGCGGTGACGGATGCGCGACCCAACTTGACCGTCGTCCGCACTGCCTCCCGCCCGTCGTCCACCAACTTGAATAAACCGACCGGGCCATTCTCCTGCATTAGAGCCGGTCGGCCGACGTACAACACATTGCTCATGTGTTCCAGCTCAATGGTCCCATCAACGCTCAAATCCGGACGCGCTGTCCCCGGCGGCAATGAGCCTGTGAACGTGACATCCACGGTCACCGTTCCCGCCACCACGGAAGGATCAATGCGCGACACGCGTCCTGGGACGACCCCGTTGCGGGTGTCCACACTGGCGACCTGGCCGATTTGAACATCTTTGGCTTGGGTCTCGGCGATTTTCACTTCGGCCTTGAGACGTGTGGGGTCGGCTACGCGGGCAAGGTTCGCACCGGGCGCCACTTGCTGCCCCACCTCCACCGGCACCAATTGCAAGACCCCGTTGATGCCGGCCCGAACATGAAGCATTTCCACTTGCTGCCGTTTCAGATTGTAAAAAGTTCGAAACTGCTCCACCTTGGCCTGCTGCGCCGCCAACGTGGCGGCATTCGAGGTTTTGAGTTGCTGCAGCCGCTGGTCTTCCAGTTTGCTGCGGTTTTCGAGCTCGCTTGCCGACAGGTTGGAAAGCTTGACCGTCAAATCGGCAATCAATCCCTCTTTGGCCAACTGGTTGTTGGCGTCAGCTTGCAACCGCGCTTGGCGATATAAGGATTGAATCTGCGCCGCGTTGGCCTGCTCATTTAAATAATCGCTCTGAACCTGCGCCCGAAGCTTCTCGAGATCGGCTTCACCCGCTTTGAGCTGCATCTCGGCATCCTGAGCGGCTTGCTCCACGATGGGATTGGTCAACTCAACAATAATGCTGTCCGCTTTTACAACGGCCCCGGGCCGAAGGACAATGTTTTCCACCCGGGCGTCCGTCGAGGCTGGGATCCATCGAATGTCTTCCGGAACCAGAGTTCCAGTTCCGTGAACCTCGCGAATCAAAGGTCCCCGCTTCACGGTGTCGATCACCACAATGGACCGATCAACCGGTTGAAGAGCCGGCCTCAACCTCGACAAAACAACCGTAGTACCGGAAACGAAAATGACAACGATAATGCTTATAACAACCCATCGTGTGATACGGCGTCGACGGGCACCCTCACGTACGATATCCATAAGACCTCTCAAAATGTATTAAGCAAGTTATGAGCCAGGTTGCAGACTTCCCATAAACAACTGATTATTATAGCCCAATAAATGAAACAAGCTGAAGAGGTTGAGAAAGCGGTGTTCGAAAGTGGGACGACCGCGTTTCAATTTCTGACAAGCCAATCAGCGGCTCCTCGTGGCTATTTTGGCCCTTTTAGAGGCGGTAGGGTTCGGCCGGACTGCTGGATTCTTATCCCACCGCAACCGGTGAGGTCAATTCTCGTGCCATATCTTTAAGCCGTTTCAAATCGAGCTTTCCACTCCCGAGGGTCGGCAACGCGTTGACGTGGTGAAAGTTCTCTTTTCGCGGCAGCCACAAACGCGGCATTTGATTTTCTCTCAGGCGCCGCAACAGATCCTCGACGTTCAAAGACGCATCGGTGTACAGGACGACCAGCTTCTCGCCCTTCAGCCCATCGGCTGTCGAAGTCACAGCCAATTGCGGCTCCACGGCTCCCAACATTCTGTGTAAAGCATCTTCCACGTAAATATGAGGAACCATTTCGCCACCGATCTTCGAAAAGCGGGACAGACGATCGGTGATGGTCACAAAACCATCGTTATCCATGCGGGCGATATCACCCGTGACATACCAACCATCCTTCAACACCGTTTGACGGGTCAACTCGGGTTCATCGAGATAGCCCATCATCACGCCGGGGCTTTTCACCAGCAACATTCCCTCTTTGCCCGGCGGGAGATCTTCAAACTTCTCCAAATCGACGATGCGCACGGCCACGCCGGGGATGGGATGCCCGATGGTTCCGGGTTTGTAGCCGATCTGTTGTTCCTGGGGCGAGATGTATCCTTGTGTCCCGACCGCCACCACGGGCGACAACTCCGTACAACCATATCCTTCGTAAAGGTCCAATCCAAACTTCTTCTTGAACGCTTGCGCCAGCTCGGGCTTCATCTTTTCGGCGCCCACAATCGCCAGGCGCATGGCTTTAAAATCGTCATCGTGGCAGCGCCGCACATACTCCCAACAGAATGTCGGCGTGCAAATCATGATGGTGACTCCATACTTGCGGCACAAATCTCCGATGGTTTTCGCCTCCAGGGGATTGGAATGGTAGATGACTCCAAATCCGGACAGCGCCGGCAGCCACAAGGCAACGGTAAATCCAAACACGTGGAAGAACGGCAGGATGCCCAGCAATCGATCATGAGAATCCACGTTGATGGCCTGCTGAATACCCTCCAGGTTCGAAACGATGTTACGATGGTTCAACATCACTCCTTTGGGTTCGCCCGTGCTCCCGCTGGAGAAAATCACCGTCGCCAACGAATCGACGGTCACGCCCCGCGGCATCAGCCAGCGATGCAGCACAAACCGTGGGAGCAAACGCGCCGCCAACAGATTCAGCAGTTTGGTCGAAGACTTGATCCCCGCCGCCACGTCCTCCAGCATCACCATCCCCGGCAGCTTGGTCATGGAGAATCGTTCGAGCAACTTCGGCGAGGTGAAAATCGTTTTGATATGACACCGCTGGATGGCAAAGGCGATGGATTCTTGAGAAGCGGTGTAGTTCAAATTCACGGGAATGTGTCCCGCCAGGCTGATTCCCAAATTCAACAAAGCCGTCGGCACCGTGGGCGGCAACAGGACGCCAATCATCCGTTCTTCCGGGCACATCTTCTGAATGATCTTCCGGAAGACCATGGCCCCCACCAGGACGCGTCCGAAATTAATTTCGCGGCCGTTGGAGTCGGCCATGGCAAACCGGCGCCAGCTTCTCCGCGTCGAGTCAATGAGCAATTCCTGCAGCGGCCGCTGGGTGGCGCTGCGTTCGGCAAAGGCTTCGGCCCCCAGACGCATGACGGCCTGGCGCACTTCAAAGACTTTGGATTGCGGTGAAAGCGGCCGCCCAAAGCTTACCGTCACCGGATAAGGAAAATGCTTGGGCCAACGGAAGAAAATGCGCCCGCGTTCGTAGTGAAAGGCACTGCCCCACACGCGATCGATGTGGATGGGAATGATGGGGACCGATTGCCCGCGCATGATATGTTCGAATCCCCGGCGAAACCGCAGCAGATTTCCCGTGCGGGTGGTGGCTCCCTCGGCAAACAGGCACACCAAGCGGCCTTCGTTGAGATGCTGCTGCGCCGTTTGAAGGGATTTCACCATTAATCGCGGCGGATCTTTTTCAGAAACCGGAATAGCTCGCATCAAACGCGCGAACCAGTGAATTCCGGGAATGTTGTAGAACCGGCGGTACATCATGAAACTGATGAAACGTTGCGTGCAGGCGGCAATTAGATACGGATCTACAAATGAAATGTGATTGCATACCAACACCGCCGGGCCGCGCTTGGGAAGATTTTCTATTCCCCGGACCTGAATTCGATACAAGGTGTTGGTCAACAGCCACAATACCAATCGGATCATGAAATCCGGGAGCAGGGTCAATACGTACACCGTGACGGCCACCGACACCGCCGCCATCAGCAACATGATTTGATTGGGTCGGAGCTTCAAGGGACCCGACAAGAACCACAACACCGCCCATCCGATGAAGACGGCGGTGTAAGCCATGGCATAGGCGACCGCAATCGCCCGGCCCTTGGAGGTAGTGCTGGCTCGCTGCTGCAAGAAAGCCTTCAAGGGAACCAGATACACGCCCCCGAAAAATCCCAGCAGGCTGACTCCGACCAACGTGTTCCAATAAGAATGCCCCGCGATGAAGACGTAAAGTCCGAACACCGCCATGCCGATGGACCCGATGGGAACCAGGCCCTGTTCCACTTTATCCGCCGACAATTTTCCGGCCACCACAGCGCCCACGCCAATACCTATGCACACGCAGCCGTTCAACACGCTGAGAGAGTGATTCCCCAAATGCAGCTGTCCGCGTCCGTAGATCAGCACACCCAGGGTATAGGCTGCGCCCAGCAGCCAAAAATACGAAAGACCCAGCACCGTGAACAGCAACGGCCGGTTGTTGCGGATTTCCCCAAAATCGCGCCACCATTCGGTGGCCCAGTTCCAATGAAATTTCTCGAGATAACCGGAGGGCGCTACTCGCGTAATGTTGAGGCTGAAGGCATAACCCGCCAGCGCCAAGGCCATCAACATCAGGGAAGTGATAAACGGCCGTTCGGGGAACAGGGGGAGCAACAAGCCGGCGCTCAGCGGCCCGGCAAACAGTGTTCCGTAAATTCCCAGTTGCAGCAGCCCGTTGGCTCGCGACAAATCTTCATCGGGCAACATCTCCGGCAAAATCCCTTCCCGCGCCGGTGTTGCAAATACGCTCACCAAACCCATCATGAACAGCATGGCAAACATCAACGGGATATGCGTGAACATCATGGCCAGAAATCCGAACGCCATCACCAATCCTTCCGCCACCTTGGTCCAAATGATGATTTTTCGTTTGCTGTAGCGGTCGGCCACTTGACCCGCGTAAGAGGAAAAGAGCACATAGGGAAGAACAAACAGAATGCCGCAGGCGGTTAACTTCAGATTGACTTCAGTCGCCGATACGGCTTTGGAGATGATAAAGATCGAGAGGGTGGTTTTGAAGGCTGCGTCGTTGAAGACTCCCAACAGTTGCGCCATCAGGAGCGAAGTGAATCCGCGGTGCTTCAACAGTTGCGTGTAGGTGCGCGCCGATGAATGCATGGTCCACGTCCTCGTTGGTAAGAGTGGGGACAGACACCGTGGTCAGGAAATCGTGTACGATTTATGAGCGGAAGGTATCTGTCCCCATTTTTAGTGCGCGAAATGAGTAGCGCGATCGTCAGGAAAGGTCGTGCCGGGGAAAAACCTCACATCCAACAGAGCAGGAAAACATGCTCGACCCCGAAAGAGCCCGCCTATTCTACAACAATCGATACTTGCGGAGAAACGAATCATCGGCTGCGGCAGGTAGCGCCGGCCGTTTTTGAGCCGGCGGTTGTATGTCGTATGGGTAGCGCTCGCTCGTGTCTTTGAGAAAGCGCTCTGGCCCAATCTATCCAACCGAGCACTGCCTACAAAATCTCCCGGTTCCTCGATCTTGATCTTTACAACGCGTGCACCCCTCATTAGACTTGGGTGTTTTCCAAAACATCGCGTTGCTCTGACGATTAGTGGAGCGCATGTGGCTGTTGATCTCCTCATCATTGGCGCCGGACCGTACGGCTTGGCCGTGGCTTCCTTGGCTAAACATCGTGACATCTCTTACCGCCTCTATGGAAAACCCATGGACTTTTGGAAATCCCACATGCCCCGGGGAATGTTTCTGCGGTCGGGAATCCAGTGGCACATGGATCCGCTACAGCTCCACACCTTGGAACAATTTCTTCATGAGAAGAATTTGAGGCGAGATGAGGTCGAGCCCATTCCAGTTGAAATCTTTCAAGCCTATGGCGATTGGTTTCAACAACAGTCCGGAGTGGTTGCAGAAAACATTCTGGTGAGCGAAATAAATCGGCGCGGGGAGCTGTTTGAAATGACTTTAGAGAATGGGGAAACGGTCTTGGCAAAACGCGTTGTCGTGGCCCCAGGATTCCGATATTTTAAGAATGAACCGGAGGAATTAACCCGGGGACTTATCGAACACCGCTACTCTCACACATCAGATTTCAACGATCTTCGAGCCCTCAGTGATAAAGCCTGTTTGATACTTGGTGGTCGCCAAAGTGCTTTTGAAACCGCAGCGCTGCTTCGCGAAAATGGCGCTCGAAGCATTGATCTCGTGTACCGGCATGCCACGCCCCAGTTTGCCGTTTCGGATTGGACCTGGATCGATCCGCTTCTAGACGAGGCTGGACGGACGCCGGGGTGGTTTTCCCATTTGCCGAGGGAACAACAAGAAGACATACGCCGTCGTTTCTGGGTGGAAGGGCGAATAAAACTTGAGCCGTGGTTGGGGCCACGCATCGCTTTTGAAAATGTAAAACTTCATCCTCAAACCTCACTGCTCAGTTGGAGTTTATCGCAGGATCACCTCACGGCTCGACTCAGCGACGGAGAAGCGATAAAGGTCGATCAGGTTATTCTGGCCACGGGCTTCAAGGTTGATGTTCGCCAACTTTCTTTCCTTTCAAAAGAAACCATTCTCCCCTTGCTCCGTTCTGTGGATGGATATCCGAGCTTGGATGAAAACTTTCAATCCACCATTCCGGGCCTTTATTTTACGGGCTTGATTGCCAGCCGGGATTTTGGGCCGTTCTTTGGATTCGTTCGAGCTTGTCCGCTCTCAGCGCAGTACATTGTAACCGGTGTGGAAAGATCGATCCGGCAGGAGCGCAGAGTCCCGCAACACGGGTAGCGTCGGCCGTTCTTCTAGCCGGCGACTGTACGCCGCGTTGGTAGCGACGGTTGTTCTTCAAACCGGCGGTTGTAGGTCGTATGGGTAGCGCTCGCCCCAATCCACCAGGGCAGAGTTGTTGGTCAAACCGGTGGTCATTAGTGACCAAAACCATCGCCGCCCTACAGAGCGGGCGGCGCTGCCCAATCTGCACATAACCGCCAGCTCAAAAACGGTCCTGCCCCGATGCATCGGGGCGAGCGCTACCCCCGCGGCGTATAACCGCCGGCTCAAAAATAGCCGGCGCTACCAAAACGTTTCAGGGATTCACAGTGTTCGTCGGAACAGCGCCGTGGCCAGCACCATCATCAGGATCGCGAACAGCGCCAAATAAGCCAGATTTCCTGCGATCGCCTGTAAGCCGGTATTCTTCAGCATCAGGTCTTTGAAAGAGGCGACCGCGTAAGTGAAGGGATCCACCCTGGCAATCGCTTTCATCCAAATTGGAAAACCATTGATGGGATAAACCGCACCGCTGGGGAAAAACAGCAGGGTGTTCAAAACGCCGAAGGTGGCGCGCGGAACAAGAGGATCGCTCACTCGCACCATCAATAAAAACATCATGCTGATCAGCGCCATGGACGTGATGGCGATAACGATCAGCAGTCTGATCAGGCGCAGGGGATCCAAGGGGTTTGGAATTCCCGCGATCAGAGAGCCTAAGGTGCACAAAACCACGCCCGCCATAAATGCTTTGATGGCGCCGGAGAGATTAAAGCCCAGGATCAGCTCAAACTTGGTGATGGGAGTGACGAGGTATCCTTCATGCAATCCCCTGGCTTTATCGTCGATAAAAATGATGCCGCCGCCGATCATCGCGGAAATGAAAATCGCCAGTACGATGGATCCCGGAAGCAGATATTGAATGTAAGGAACGTAGGGATACAACTCCACCACCGACAACGTCACTTGCGGCGGAACCCGCGTCGAGACGTTGCGCTGATTGAAGGCGCCGATCAACTCCGATAAGACCCCTTGGAGCGCGGTGGCGGCAAAGTTGTCCGTGTTGTCTTCGATGAGCGCCACTTGCGGCGCCGCCTGCGCCAACACGTTACGCGAGAATTGCGGGGGAATATTGAGAACGCCCTCAACGCGGCCGTTCCGAAGATCCGCCAGGGCTGAGCCCATGTCGTTGTACCAAACGGTGTCGAAGGTGGCCGCATTGGCGGCGATGGCTCCGAACATTTCACGGAGCTTCACGGTTTCGATTCGGCGGTCTTGATCGACAATGCCGACCTCCAGATGCTTGATCTTTCCTCCGAAGGCGTAACCGAGGACCACCAACTGCACCAGTGGAAAAAACATCGACACCAGAATCAATGTGGGGCTGCGCATAAACTTGCGCATGTCGCGTT
>JAQUPQ010000024.1 GCA_028716525.1 Terriglobia bacterium
GTATTTCACCCATTCCAGACAGAGTCCGTGGGCGGGAGCGGTCCACGGAGCGGCAGAGCGGTCCCTGGCCAGCAGCAATTGAGGAATGGAGTCGACAACAACATGTTTTTTGCCGACTTCAATCAAGGTTCCCACGATGGCCCGCACCATGCGATGCAAAAATCCGGTCGCCTCAATGCGGTAAACCAGCATCCGACCGTCTTTTTCCTTGATAAGCTCGGACTGCAATATGGTTCGCAATTTGGAAGCCGAAGTTTCCTGTGCATCGCAGAACGAGGTGAAATCATGCTCCCCCAAGAAAGCCAGGGCGGCGGCCGACATCAAATCGACGTTCAGAGCATAAGGAATGTGATACACAAAGTGGCGACGAAACGGCGAACACATGGGATGATTCAAAATGGCGTAGGAATACAGTTTCGATTTGGCGGAATAGCGGGCGTGAAAAGTCTGCTCAACCTCCTGGCAATCGTAGACACGAATTGACGGAGGCAGCAGTTCATTTAGGGCGTGTTGGAGGTTGGAGGCGGGTATTTTGGAGAGGGTTTTGAAATGGGCCACTTGTCCGCGCGCATGCACGCCCGCGTCGGTCCGCCCGGAACCATACACAGCGACTTCTTCCGCGCACAATTTCTTGAGCGTTTCTTCCAAGGTTCCTTGTATCGTCACTTGTTTGGGTTGAATTTGCCAGCCGTGAAAATCGGTCCCATCATAGGCGAGCACCAGTCTGATATTGCGGCGCTCCTGCGCTACCACCACTTCATCCAAGGGTTGTGGTTCATTGAGGATTGAGGCGGAGTGCGATTGCATGGGAAGACCACCTTCAAGGATGAGATCAGGACGGACTAAGACCGGCTACCCGGCTTCACGATGGGAATACGTTTGGCGCACAGCGGGCACTCAGCAGGCAAATAACTTTTGGCCTCCATAGTCAGGAGAGAGTGCAACGGAATGGTGAACTGAGATGAAACCGATCCCCCGCTCCGGTCGACCAAGGCCCCCAGCGCAACTACAGACGCCCCCGTAGCCTCCACGGCACGCACGGTCTCCAAGGTCGAAAGACCCGTGGTGATGACATCCTCCACCACCACGGCGCGACTTCCGCTGCGTAACGAAAAGCCACGGCGCAGCGTCATTTGGCCATTGACTCGTTCGGTGAACAGGGACCGAACATGAAGCGCCCGTGCCACCTCATGCGCGACCAGGATGCCTCCCAAAGCCGGAGCCACAACCGCAGAGATCTCCCGCGGAGTCTTGAAACAACGGGCCAGCGCCGTCCCCAGCCTTGAGGCCGCTTCCGGGTCCTGCAACACCAGCGCGCACTGGAAGTATTGATCGCTGTGTCGCCCCGAGGAGAGTTGGAAATGCCCTTCCAAAAGCGCTTGGGACTCGCGGAACAACGTGATAATCTCTGCTTCGGTCATGGCCTCGGACGGCAGGCCGAAGCTTAAAGACATGCCTGGCAATTGTCAAGAATGATGAAACTTGTGGTAAATCAATGTCGTATAAAGATTAAAGTCTCGTAATGTTGCGCCTCATCGAAGGCGATTTTTAGTATTAATTTTCAAGGGAGAGCGAACGATGCAAAAGCAAAATCGAAGACTGGGCCCGGCTTCGCGTACCGCCATTCATGTGGGTCTGGGTCTGATGATCATCCTCCTGAGTGCCGGGTTGGGATGGGGGCAGGCCGGCAAGGATCCCGGATTGAAGCAAACCTTTCCCATGCCGGATTATTTTCGGAATAACATTTTTGGGCGAAATTTTGTGCCGCCCCAGAAAGATCACGTCTCCAATCTGATCGAACGCCTGACTCAAGACGGTAAAGTGGCGATCTCGGATCAGGACGTGGTCGCAGTGGCTTTGCAGAACAATCTCGATATTGAAGTCCAACGTCAGTTTTATCCGGCCGCGCAATATGACGTTCTGAAATCCATGGCGCCATTCGATCCCATCCTCAAAGCCAGTGCGGGTTTCGACCGCGCCAATCAGCCCTCCTCGAGCTTCCTGCAGACCGGCATCTTTGGTGCCGTCACCTCCGTACCCCGCATGAGTCAGACTTATAATGCATCCTATCTGCAGAACTTTCTGACGGGGACGGCCACCGAAATCGATTATTTCAATTCTAAATCGTTCGTGGGAAGCCGCCTGGCCAGCTTGAATCCCAGCTTTACGACCCAAATGAAGTTCTCGTTTTTGCAACCCCTGTTGAAGAATCGAGGTATTGGGGTCAACAGCGAACCCATCAAGGTTGCCAAGAACACTTTGGGCATGACCAAAGAAGCTTTTCGGCAGCAGGTGATCAGCATTGTCAATCAGGCCCTGAATCTTTACTGGGAATTGGTGTTCGATCGTGAAGATGTGCGAGTGAAGCAGGCTTCCTTGGACCTGGCGACAAAGACCAATGAAGATAACAAGCGACAAGTGGAAATCGGCACCTTGGCCCCGATTGACGTGGTGCAATCGGAAACTGCTGTGGCCAGCCGCCGCCAAGACCTTATTACGTCGCAATATACGCTTCAACAAACTCAGGATAACCTGAAACGATTTCTATCCGGGAAATTGGATCCCGGCGCCATCATTGCCAAGTTGGACCCGGTCGATCAGGCCAAGCCTCCGGCCGACCAGTCCATCGCCGAGGTCCCCGACTCCATTAGAATCGCCCTTAATAATCGACCGGAGGTCGCGCAAGCTCATCTTGACCTGAAGAATCGGGATCTGCGGGTGGCCTTTACCAAAAACCAGCTGCTTCCGGAGGTCGATTTGACGGGGTCTTATTCATGGACCGGTTTGGCAGGAAATTCCGTGGTCGTGGATGCCAACGGCAATCCGGTCTTCAATCCCGACGGAACACGAGAAGTCATTGAGTCCGGATTTCGTAACGCCACGCATCAACTGTTCAGCTTCCAGTTTCCTGAATATGCTTTCGGAGTAAACATTACTCTTCCTCTGAAGAATCGATCAGCCGAAGCCGATTTCGGGCGGGCTTCTTATGAGCAACGCCAATCCGCCAGCAATGTTCGATTGACGGAACAGCAAGTTGCTTTGCAGGTTCGAAATGCCATTACGGTCCTCCAGATGAGCAAGCAACTGACCGAAGCCGCAACGCGTACTCGGGAGCTTCAAGAGAAGACACTGGACGCCGAAAACAAGAAATATCAATTAGGCGCTTCGACCATCCGGTTTGTGCTGCAGGAGCAAACCAATCTCGCCATTGACCAGAGCGCTGAAGTGCGAGCCGTCGTGAACTGGATCAAGTCCAAGATCTCGCTCGAGACCGCCACGGGCCGCTTGTTGAATGCCTACAGCGTTCAGATTGATGATGTGCTGGCAGGAAATGAACCCGCCGGCAAGAATCCCCGCGCTACCCTGACCGGGGCGAGTTTGGCTTCCGGCGCTGCACACTGATCTCCGCGGTAACGACGGTTTATTTTGAAAGCGGGGCCGCTTTTCTGCGGCCCTTTTTTATTCTCCTTTATCTTTCCGGGAAAACCTTTTATCCTTGCAGCACCTGCCATCATGCGGATTTCTGCAACGATCATCACCTGGAATGAAGAATCGAATTTGAGACGAGCTTGCGAATCGCTTCAGGGCGTCGCAGACGAAGTCATTGTGGTGGATTCTGAGAGCCGGGATCGCACCGTTGAAATCGCACGGCAATTTACGCCTCATGTCTATGTTCAACCCTTTATCGATTACTCCAAACAAAAGAATTTTGCCGCGTCCAAGTCGACTTATCCCTGGATTCTGAGTCTGGATGCGGATGAGTGTTTGAGCGATCGATTGCGCCGCTCGATTCTTGACCAGAAGTCTGTTCCGGAGCCGCCCCTTGCGGCCTTTAGATGCTCCCGCCTGGCCAATTACCTGGGCGGATGGATTCACCATTCCGGCTGGTACCCGGACTACAAGGTGCGGCTCTACCATCGGGACCGCGCCCGCTGGGTGGGCGAATATGTGCACGAGTCTCTGGCGGTGGACGGGCCTATTGGCAAACTGGATGGAGATCTTCTTCACTACACGGCCGCCACCGTCGAGGAGCATATCGAACGTTTGAACCGCTACACCACCCTGGCGGCCCGGCAGGCCGCGGCCAAAGGAAAGAAATTCTCCATGTGGGTGTGCACGACAAGCCCGTTGCTGTCTTTTCTGAAATCGTACGTTTTCCGCCTGGGTTTTCTGGACGGATGGCGCGGATTGAGCATCGCCTCCTTGGCCGCCTGGTATATCTTTGTGCGCGAAGTTAAGCTTCGGGAATTGAATCGCGCCGCTCCCGATGCCGGGGAACAGGTATGAAAGTTATCCACGTCGATACCAGTCATTCCCTGCGCGGCGGCCAGCAGCAACTCTTGTTTCTTATGGAGGAATTCCGGAAACAAAACGTCGAGCAGAAATTGATTGTCCCTCAAGTCTCCGCTCTGGCGGATCAGGCTGCCCCGAAGGGTTTTCCCGTTGAACGATTGAATCTTGAAGGCTTGGCGCTCTTTGGCGCCATCGGCCTACTGAGGAACTGTTTGGCCGAGTTTCGTCCGGATATCCTCCATCTGCACGACGGACGAGCCCATGGGTTGGGACAATGGGCCAATCAAAAGTCGGGCATTCCGGCGGTGATTGCGCGGCGAATTGATTTCCCGATCCGGCGCAATTGGTTCTCAGGATGGAAATACGCGCGATCAAAGCAGCGCTTCATCGCCGTTTCCCAAGCAGTTAAGCAAACTTTAATCGAAAGTGGGATTCCCGAAGGAAGAATCGATGTGGTATACGACTGTGTCGATCCGGCTTTGGAGCCTTCGCTGACGATGAAAAATCGAAAGAACTCTTCAGAATTCGTTATAGGGTGTGTGGGAGCATTCGAACCTGAAAAAGGACAGGGGCTCTTGATTCAAGCAGTGGCCCGCGCAAAAGAGCGAATTCCCGGCCTTCGCTGCATACTTGCAGGAGAAGGACAACTACGGGAAGATCTGAAGCACAGGGTGGAGCAATTGTCTTTACCGGGGGTTGTCAGCGTGGAGCATTTTCCGGAGTCCTTGCCTGAATTCATGGCGCGCTTGGATCTTTTTGTTCTGCCGTCCTTACAAGAAGGTCTGGGATCGATTAATTTGGTCGCCCTGCGTTGCGGTGTGCCTGTTTTGGCCAGTAATACCGGGGGTGTGTCTGAAATTATCCGGGACCAAAATACCGGTTTCTTGTTTTCCTGTGGAGATGGCTCTGCGTTGAGCGAAGCCTTGGTGCGACTCCATGACGACCGGGCAACTCTTAGTAGCGTTATTGCACCGGCACAAGAGCACGTCCTCAAGAATTTCAGTTGCGCGTGGATGGCCGGGGAAACATTGAAAGTTTATCAATCGCTGCTTGAGACAAACTGACGGAAGCAACCATGGGCATTGTCTACTTCTTCATATTCGTGCTGGGCTTGGTGGTCGGCAGCTTTTTGAATGTCTGCATTGTTCGATTGCCGCAGGACCAGTCGGTCGTCCGGCCTCGCTCGCACTGCCCGCATTGCGGGACTCTCATTCGCGCCTACGACAATATCCCGGTGTTAAGTTTCCTCATCCTACGTGGACGATGCCGCAGCTGTAGAGCTCCCATCTCGCCGATGTATCCCTTGGTCGAATTGTTTACGGGTTTGTTGTTTCTTTTCTGCGTGAATCTATACGGACTATCCCCGGAAGCGCTTAAGTACGCTCTGCTCGGAAGCGGTCTGATTGTTCTCATATTCACGGACTTGAAATTCAGGCTACTGCCTAATGAAATCACCGTGCCGGGAATGGCGCTGGGAATACTGTTCAGTTTCTTTGTTCCCGTCTCCGATCGGACACTTGATTCCTTTGTTGTGCTGTTGACGGCTGTAAGCCCGAGAGCCGAAGGTCTTCTGCGTTGGTCATCGCTTTCTCCGGTGAATTCACTGGCCGGCCTGATTTTTGGGGCGGGAATTCTATTTGTTGTTGGAGAGATTTATTTTCGTTTGCGTGGGGTGGAGGGGATGGGCTTGGGGGATGTCAAGATGATGGGCCTGGTGGGTGCGTTTGTGGGCTTAAAGCTGACCTTCCTCACAATCCTGGTGGGTTCCATCCTTGGAACCCTGGTGGGACTCGGGGAGATCTTATTCCATCAGCGAGATCTTAAATACGAGCTCCCCTTCGGCACTTTTTTGGGTTGTGCGGCATTGTTGTTGGCATTGTTTGGAACACCGCTCGTACCTTACCTCTTACCCTAGTCTTCGAAACCCAAAAAGAAAGAAATACCTCACCCCCCTGTCGAACCCCTGCTTATTTCTTGATTGGAGGGGGCGCATCCGGGTTGGGCAACCCTGGCGGAGGCAGCGCAGGCAGTGGGAGCGATGGCGAAGGCAGCTGCGGAGGATTTGGAGTCTGTCCCCGAAGAAGCAAAGGCGCATTCAAAGCAATCTGATAATCGGTCTCGCTGATGCGGTGATATCGATAGAGATGATCGAGAATGACACCGCGGCGGTATTCGCTGTAATGGGGGTTTGCCAAAGGATTCATCCGGCGAGGATTGGGAATGATGGCCGCCAGAACGACGGCTTCTTGCAAGTTTAGTTGGGAAGCCGATTTTCCGAAATAGTATTGAGCCGCGGCCTCGGCCCCGTATACATTGTCGCCCCATTCGATCACATTCAGGTAAATCTCAAAGATCCGCCGCTTTTCAAGGGTTTGTTCCAAGCGGTGTGCCAGGATGGCCTCCCGGAATTTGCGAATGGGATTCTTGGAGGTGGATAAGAACACATTCTTGGCCAATTGCTGAGTAATGGTCGAGGCGCCGCGCGCAAAGCGTTTCTTCTCCCAGTCTTCGGTGAGGGCTTGCCGCATTCGAGCATAATCAAAACCCTCATGTTGAAAAAAAGCGTCATCCTCTCCAATCAAAACCGCGCTTTTCAAATAGTCCGAAATGGCGCTGTAAGAAGCCACAATCTGCATGTGCCGGGGAAGCTTGCCATTGTGTTTTTCGGCATACTCCTCATCCCGCTGCTTCATCAAAGCGGTTTCCTTCGGAATGGTATCCTGAAGGAAATCCACACTGGGCAAGGTGAAATAGACGTAGGTCATGTACCCGACGAGTGCCAGCAATGCGAGGATGATGATTTTCTTCACAGTGTTGTTGAGTGTCAGAACGGCGCGATTGCAGGTGGATGCGACTCGTCGATGACGAAATCCACCCCTTTGGCGGTCAAGCCCTTTTTAACGTCGACGATCAGGGACTGGTAATGACGCGGGCCTGAGAACAGTTTTTCGAGAGTGAGAGGCTCCTGCGCCTCAACCAGCGCCACAATATATTTCCCGGGGGCAATCCCGGCGATGGTGTAATGATCCTTATCGATCTTATAAAAAGCATGGAACGATTCGTTGACGCGCAGCAAAAGGATACGATATTCTTCGATGGTCAGATGTGAATGCTTCAGGGTTACCAAGCCGGTGATGGATCCCCCCACACGCAAGAGAAAATCCACATTCCGTTGCTCCCGCCCTTCGTTGACGACGATGGTCTTGGTATCCATGGCGGTGATGATCAGATTGGGATCGTCGGATTCCACGTGCAAATGGTACCGTCCGGGCGGCGCGCCCACGATGGAATATCTCCCGTCGGAATCCAGCTCAAAACGTTCGGGGACAAAACCATCAATCTCATTTCCCACTCCCGACAGAATGACGCGGCATTGCTCGGGATCAAGCGGATAATCGGGGTCATTGGTTGCGACGCGCCCCGAAACATCGCCTCCCAAGTGAAAATCGAAATCCACGTTGGGGTACACGTCCCCGTCGAGCAACGTCAAGGTGGTCGCCTTGGAACGGGACACGGAATCGCGATACCACAAAGGGAAGTAATGTTCGGAGGCCTCCGGGGGGGTCGCCGTAACGGCATAAGTTCCCGGCGGCAAATCTTCAACCACATATCGGCCATCCGGGCCGCTCGTAGCTGTAGGAATCGGAACCTTGCTGGGTTTTATCAAAACGGGCCGAACCAGCACGCCCGCCAGGGGCCGGTTGTAAAAAACGGAGCGAATGCGTCCCTCGATGCGGTTCCCCCTGTACAGCTTGAAATCAACCCCCGTGATGGTTTCCGCCACGCTGACGGGCACGGTTTTGGCCAATTCACGATCGGTTTCCAAATCAAAATACTGCGTAATGAATTGGTGAACCTTGGTACCCTCTTTTGTGTCGTTTTCTTCGTCGCCGGCCTCAATCCGGTAATTGCCGGGGATCAATCCGTTAATGGAATAGAAACCTTCGGGATCGGAATAAGCAAACCGTTCGGGATTAGTTCCTTCCAAGGGGACCGCAATGGCCATCACGCCGCTGAGAGGCTTATTGGTCGTGGCCGAAAAGACGCGCCCTTGAATACGGGCTCCGAAATTCAACTTCATATTGATGCCTGAAACGCGGTCTCCAGGATGAATCTCCAGAGGCTCGGCTTCACCTGCGTTGTAGACTTTGGGGTAATAAACCGGGATGTAATCGGAATCCAACACCCCCGCCACCACGACGTAAGCATCGCGTGGAAGGGCGCGCAGAACATAGTGGCCTCGGCTGTCGGTCACTGCACTGGCACGATGAGAACCCCCCAAGGCACTCACCCGGACATTATTGAGCGCTTCTCCATCAGCGGCGCGACTAATCTGTCCCTCGATGGATCCGCCCAACTCCAACGAAATATCGGCAAAACTGAAAACGTCTTCAGCCACCAAACTGATTGTACTGGGGCTCGTATCGGCTTCCGAGCGTCTGAAAAAACCGGGAAGATAGTTTGTTCCTGCGGGAATGGCGCGAAGCTGATACTGTCCGCGTTCCACCTTAAGGATGAATGCCCCTTGACGGTCAGTCCGCGTCTCGTAGTTGCGGCCTTTGGGGGTTTGGGGAGTGGCGCGCACAACCACACCGGCAATCCCCTGCCCGCTCTTCTTGTCCAGGACCACACCGCCGATTTGAGCGCCCCAAATCGCTGTCGCGGCAAAGAAGCTCGTCAGTGGGATAGCAATCAGTGTGTGCAAGCCACTTCGCATCTCGCATCTATTCTAAGCGAATCAAGACCGGGCGCTACTTCTTTTTCCGCGCAACACAAGATTAGAGTGGGAATCAGACAGGTTGGACGGAAAGAAGTGGATCGTACGCCTGGAACACGGCTTTAGAGTTTCAGGAACTCGCGCAACTTTTTGCTCTGCATCCGGCTGACCGGAATTTCCGTGTCATGCTTGTCGCTCATCTTGAGCTGCAGCGAGCGGTTGAACCAGGGGATCACTTCTTTGATTTTATTGATATTGACGATGTAGGCGCGGTGAACCCGCCAGAATACCTTGGGATCCAGGTTCGCTTGCAGATCTTCCAGGGTTCTGTAATTCGAGGTCCCGACCAGATCGTTGGTCACCACAGAAATGACCCCGTCCTCCACATTGGCAAAAATGATGTCTCCTGAATCGATCAGCAACATACGATTTCCGGATTTGATCAAGAGTTTGAAGCGCTGCTCGGGTTGTCCCTGCTGCATCAATTGGACAAGATTCTTCAACTGTTGCTCCATGAATGCGGAGTTGTTGATTTGCTGCTTGGCCTTATTGATGGCCTTATCGAGGCGGCTCTTGTCAATGGGTTTGAGGACATAATCCACGGCGTTGAGATCAAAGGCATTCAAGGCATAGTCGTCGTGGGCCGTCACGAAAATGATTTTAGGCAGCTCAATCTTTTTGCTGATCAGCCGCTCAATCGTCTGCAGACCGTCCAGCCCGGGCATCTGAATATCCAGGAACATCAGTTGCGGCTTGCTTTTCTTCACCAGTTCAACCGCCTCCAACCCGTTTTTGGCCTGGCCCACCAACTTCACTTCAGGATTGGCCCCCAACAAAAAGGCCAGTTCCTCTCGCGCCAGCGGTTCGTCATCCACAATGATCGATTCAATCTGCATTTCTGAGATTCTCTCCTTGAACTCTGTTCAGGCTAACCTCTACATCCCCCGGGCGAATTCGCACTCCATTATTTGCGCGACGGCACGGCCTCCAGTTCAGGAATACGGATCTGGGTCACGGTTCCCTTCCCGGGCTCGCTCTGAAGTTGCAGTTGAAAGTCGTCGCCATACACAACGCGCAAGCGTTCATTGACATTGGCGATTCCAATTCCGCCGAAGCGTTCGGATTGAGGGTGATTCAACGCCATGCCCACGCCATCATCCGACACTTGAATAATGAGATGTCCGTCGTTCCTATAGGCCCTGATCTGCACGGTGCCTCCATCGATCTTTGGGGAGATTCCGTGCTTGATGGAATTCTCGATGATGGGTTGCAGAATCATGCTGGGGACTGTCTGGTCGAGTGTGGCCGGATCAATGGACTTCACTACGCGAAGTTTCTCCGGACCGAAGCGAGTCACCTCGATATCGAGATAATCATCGATGGAATCCAGTTCCTCTTTCAGGGTGACAAAGTTGTTGCGGGTTTTCAGAAGTTTGCGAAGCAGGTTGGAGAGTTTGTAAACCATCCCGCGGGCATCTTCCGGATGAGTCCGGATCAGCGAGGCAATGGAATTGAGAGTATTAAAGAGGAAGTGCGGGTTGATCTGATTCTTCAGGGCGTCCAATCGCGCCTGCATCACCAACCGCTCCTGTTCCTCCAACTTAACCTCCACACGGCGGCTGTTCCACACCTTGAGGGCAATCCCGATGGCCATGGGAGTGGAGATCAGAATGCAAAACACGATCCAGGGAGTGCTGCTGTTCTGAGAATACAGCCAGATGGAAGAGCGATGCAGACGCACCAAAAACAATCTCAAGGCTTCAATCCCCACGGTCGAAGCCAGGAGAATTAATTGCCAGTCGACGTTTCGAAACGTCAACGCATTCCGTAGAGAGCGGTAAATATTCAAGTCGAAAAACGGCGAGAAATGCCAGAGATCTTCTTTGTTCTTGCACAAGGCCCGCAGCAGGCCTCCCAGAAGTCCGGCAATAGCCAGCATCAGCGGCGACAGCCATTCCTTGCGGAACAGGGGAAGCAGCCCGAGAACGCCTCCCGTCACTCCCCCCGTCACATATCCGCCCAAGAGCCCGATGAGAAAGCTGCCTTCCAAGCTGACGTCGGCCGCCGCATAATTCAGCAACAGACGCGCTCCCTCACCCACTCCCAGAGGAATTCCCAGAAGGAACACCAGAATCATTTTTTCCTTGAAGTCCTTCCGTTCCACAAACAGCAAATTTTCGAAGGTCTTGGAACGCGCCATGACACTCGCCAAAGCCGCAATGACCCCCATCTTGAGGAGCAAGGTCAGAAGAATAAACTCGGGTTGTGGAAAAGCTGAACTTCCATGCATACGTCTTCGCCGTCAATTGAAATCAGGATGGGTGAGCTAAACGTGAATTCTACTTCCTTGTCGTGAATTATTCAATGTGCAGAATGCGCTTCCTTTGTGGTAGAGGAGCCATCACAGCGACCTCGGGCCTGACGTCCCCTGAATTTACGACGCCACCAAACCTTGCTATAATGCCTCCCCTTTGAGGGCTTTGATCTTCTCCGGGAGTTACACACTTTGATGGCGCCATTGAAGAAACAAACCAGAAACCCAAAGTCGGTCCGCACATGCCTGATCGCAAACGCTCAACTTCCCACGCGCTGGGGACGATTTCGGGTCTTGGGCTTTCAAAGCGGTGATGGAGCGGAATCGGCTGTTGCTCTGGTGATGGGCCGTCCAGCGCGGGCCCGGGCGCCCCTGCTTAGAATTCATTCCCAATGCTTGACCGGCGATGTGTTCTCTTCGTCTCGCTGCGATTGCGGCTGGCAGCTTCAAACCGCCTTGAAACGCATTGCCCGACAAAAATGCGGCATTCTCATTTACCATCTCCAGGAAGGCCGCGGGATCGGACTTCTCAACAAGCTGCAAGCCTACGAACTACAGGATCACGGCAGTGACACCGTGGAAGCCAATGAGAAACTGGGTTTCGAGGCGGACCAGCGGAATTACGATATCTGTGCTGACATCCTGCATCTGCTGGCTGTGCGCAGCGTCAGTTTGCTTAGCAATAATCCCGAAAAATTTTTGGCCTTGGTGCAGCGCCACATCCGTGTGGTGAAACGCGTCCCCCTGGAAATGCCGGTTTCGAAGATGACCCAGAAATATCTGACCACAAAAAAAGAAAAGTTGGGCCATCTCCTGGGAAGAATTGCGTAGAAATGCCTTCACTTCATCGGCGCAGCGGCAAATGAAAGCCGCGCCACTCTTCTTAGTCGATTGAAAGCCTCATGAGGATGGCGTCTTCCACAGGGTTTGAATAATACTCTTTCCTTCTGCCCACCTCGACAAATCCTTCTTTGAAATAAAACTCTCGGGCAGAGGCATTCGAAGGGCGAACTTCGAGAAAGATGTTCTGGCGGCTGGAACCCAGCAATTGCAGTAATCCATGCAGCATTCTTGTGCCGATGCCTTTTCGGACTGCTTTGGAATCCACGGCCACGTTCAGAATTTCTGTTTCTCCCACCGCAGAGCGATAAATCAAAAATCCGAGGGTCACCGCCTCGGCTCCCCCGGTCGATTGTTCGGCGATCAAGGCCTTGGCGCTGTCCTTGCCGTGGGCGATGCGGCGGTACACTTCAACATCCCAGTGCGACAGCAAAGGCCAGGATAGCTCAATCGCCTTGACATGCTCGACATCCTCGGGTCGAATGGGGCGCAAATGGACCTCGGGCGTTGAGTCTAGAAGCGCCATACGACTGTCCGGTTGGCTCATGCTGGTCTTCTCTTTTCAGCCGGAGGTGACTGCTGTGCAACGATCAACGATCCCCAATGATCGGCCCCGGCCCCGCTCAACCCTTGAAAAATATTTCCGCATCGGATCTTCGAATGTACTGGATCGGGACATCCTCCATCCATTCGTTCGAGCCTGAGTTTAACTTTTGAAAGGCCACCTGCGCAACCGCTGTCGCCAGATAGGGTGTGGTTTTCTGAAATGTCCAGTTTCTCTCTTGATGGGAGAAAATAACGCTTTCAAATTTTTCAATCTCGGGACCGGCAAAGAGCGCGGTTTGGCCCCGCTGCGACTTGAACAAATCTTCTGTGTTGACCACCGCGTCGGCGTGAACTCTGAGAAGCTGTCCGCCATTTCGGGCATAGGCTCCACAGTACATTTCCCCACGACGAGCGTCCATCAAAGGAATAATTGTGACGCCGGAAGAGGCGGGCTCCACCGTGGCTGCAATGGCTTCCAACGTTGAAACCGCCACTACAGGTTTTTGAAACACTTCTCCGAACGCTTTGAGCGCGGCGACGCCGATACGAAGTCCTGCAAAGGACCCGGGACCCCGGGTTACGGCGAAAGCATCAAAATCCGAAAGCCGCAGCTGGTGGCGTTCCAGAAGCTCCTGGAGTGAGCCAAAGAGTCGTTGAGAATGGCTTTCATTCGAGCAAGTTTCGGTCTGGTCCAGCAGCGTTCCATCACGAGCGAAAGCCACACTGCCCGGCGGTCCGGAAGTATCCGCACTCAAAATCAACATCGCTATTCACTCCGTTCCAACTGAATTGACAGCCTTTCAGTCGGAGAATATACTTCCTGCCGTCGGACGCTGCACCGATATTTAGAAACGCAAGGATCAATCCCGCACATTTCCTTTGTCGACATTTTACCAAAACGTGAGTTCGGTTCACGAGGGAGATATTGTCGTCTGAAGAAAGGCTGCCGGCTCGGTGATCGAAAACCTCACACCCATGATGCGTCAGTATTCGCAGATCAAACAGGCGCATCCCAATGCCCTGCTCTTCTTCCGGCTCGGTGATTTCTACGAATTATTTTTTGAAGACGCATTAATTGCCTCCCGCGAACTCCAGATTGTTTTGACCTCGCGTAATCGAGAGAAAGGCATCCAAGTCCCGATGTGCGGCGTCCCGTATCACGCCGCGGACGGTTACATCGACAAGCTGATTCGCAAAGGGTTTCGCGTGGCCATCTGCGATCAGACCGAAGATCCGAAATTTGCGAAGAAGCTGGTTCGCCGCGAAATCACACGCATTGTCACTCCCGGCACGGTGGTCGCTTCCAATCTTTTAGATCCCTCCGAGAACAATTATTTGTGCGCAATTTGTTGTGACGACAATGCCGCCGGGTTGGCCTGTGCGGATCTTTCCACGGGCGAATTTAAGGTGGCCCAATTTGCAGGAAAGGATTATCTCCAGCCGCTTTCCGAGGAGTTGGAGAGTCTGCGCCCCCGGGAGATTTTGCATCCGTCCGAAACTGCGGAATTCATCACTGAGCGCATGTGGCGGTCGGATCGAGCCCGGCCTGTGGATACGGCCATGGAAGACTGGACCTTTGCGTTCGAATACGCCGAGCGCATCTTGAAACAGCATTTCGGTGTTCTTACCCTGGCGGGATTGGGTTGCGAGGACTTTCCGCTGGCCATTCGCGCCGCCGGCGCCGTCATTCATTATCTCAAGGAGACGCAGCGATCCACCCTGACACATTTGACTCAACTCTCCACCTATTCGCCGAGCCACTTTCTGCTTCTCGATCAAATCACCCAAAAGAACCTGGAGCTCATCGAGCCTCAATTTGCCGAAAACAAGGATGCCACCCTCCTCAAGACCATTGATTTTACGACCACCGGAATGGGCGCCCGCCTCTTGCGTCACTGGATTGTGTGGCCGTTATTGCTCCGCGAAGAGATCGAGAAACGACTGAACGTCGTCGAAGAGCTTCAACACTCCACCATCAGCCGAGAGGAAATTCGAAACACCCTGAAGACCCTGTGCGACCTGGAGCGCGTCCTCAGCAAAGTTGTTCTGGGAACGGCCACTCCCAGGGAGTTGATTGCCTTAAAACAGTCCTTGGCGCGGCTTCCCGACATTCGGGATTTTATCGCCCACTATCATTCGGCTCTGTTGGCCGAGATTCATCGCGACATCGATGTACTTGAGGATGTCCGCCTACTGATTGAGGCTCAAATTAAGCCGGATCCACCGATCAGCATTTCGGAAGGCGGCGTGATTCAAGGCGGTGTCGACAAGGAATTGGACTCCTTGCGCGATATCAGCCTCAACGGCAAGACCTACATCGCCCAGCTCGAAGCCCGCGAGCGATCCCGAACCGGAATCAATTCGCTCAAGGTCAAATACAATCAGGTGTTCGGTTATTATATTGAGGTTTCAAAGAGCAACCTCGATCATGTACCGCAGGATTACGAACGCAAACAAACGCTTGTGAATGCCGAACGCTTTACCACTCCGGAATTGAAAGAATATGAAGTCAAAGTTTTAAGCGCCGAGGAGCGGATCTGCGAGCTGGAAAAGAGTTTGTATGAAGCCATACGCGCCCAGATTGCGGCCCAGTCGCCACGCATCCGCCAGACGGCTCAGGCTGTAGCCCAACTCGATGTTTTGTCTTCTCTGGCCACGGCGGCCACACGATACAACTATGTTCGTCCTACCTTCAGCTCCTCTTCCGAGTTCATGGTAATTGCAGGACGGCATCCGGTCATTGAACGGATGTGTGAAAAGCAGGGCGAAGGCGGCTTTATTCCGAATGATTTGTACATGAATTCCCAAAGTGATCAGATTCTTATTCTCACCGGACCTAATATGGGCGGGAAGTCGACCTACCTTCGGCAAGCGGCGTTGTTGGTGGTGATGGCGCAGATGGGCTCCTTTGTTCCCGCCGAAAAGGCTTTGGTACCGATTGTTGACCGGATTTTTACCCGTATCGGAGCCTCCGATAATCTGGCCCGCGGTCGCTCCACCTTCATGGTGGAGATGACGGAAACCGCAGCCATCTTAAACTCCGCCACGCCGCAAAGCCTGATCATCCTGGATGAAGTGGGCCGCGGTACGGCCACCTTTGACGGGCTGTCCATTGCATGGGCCACCGTTGAGCACATCCAAAACAATCTACGGGCCAAAACGCTCTTTGCGACTCACTACCATGAACTCACGGAACTCGCGACCCTTCTGGCCGGCGTCAAGAATTATCATGTCTCCGTTCGTGAGTCGGGACATCAAATTGTATTTCTGCGCAAAGTGGAAGCGGGCCCGGCCGACAAGAGTTACGGGATTGAAGTGGCCCGATTGGCCGGGCTTCCGATGCCTGTTGTGGAACGAGCCCGGGAGATATTGAGCCGGCACGAAAAACGTGAACAGGAAGTCGGCGACGATTTATCGCACCCCGCGGGCGGGAACGGCAGTGGACGTCATTACCAAATATCGTTGTTTGAGCCGCCCTCGCAAGCGCTTGTAGAAGAGCTTCGAACCCTCCAGGTGGAGAGTCTCACACCCGTGGATGCGCTGAACCTTTTGAACGATTTGGTTAAGAAAGCTAATTCTTAGCCTCGAATTTCCGGAGCGACAGAATCACGGCGCCTCGCATGAAACGAATCATTGGTTTGATGTCCGGCACTTCGGTGGATGGAATCGACGTGGCGGTGGTTGATGTCTCCGGAAACGGCCCGGCCACACGCTTTTGCTTGCGGGCTTTTGAAAATGTTTCCTACCGCCCGTCGGACCGACGTCGCATTCTCTCCTTCCTCACCCCTCAGAAATTTGAATTGCAGGCCATTAGCCAGCTGAATTTCTGGTTGGGATCCTTGTTTGCCGAAGCCGTCTTGAAAGTGTGCCGCAAGCATCACATCGACGTAGGAAGTGTTGATCTCATCGGCTCTCACGGACAAACGATTTATCATCAGTCGATCCCTTCCTTGTTTGAGGGCCGCCCTGTGGCCTCGACGCTCCAGCTGGGTGAAGCTGCGGTCATTGCGGAACGGACAGGCGTCACGACGATTTCAGATTTTCGTGTCCGGGACGTGGCCGCGGGAGGAACGGGGGCTCCGTTGGTTCCTTATGTGGATTTTCTCCTGCTTCGCGATGAACACAAAAATCGCGTCGCCCTCAACATCGGTGGCATTGCCAATGTCACTTGTTTGCCCCGCCGGGTCCAACCTCACAAGCTGATCGCTTTTGACACCGGGCCGGGAAATATGATTATCGATGCGGCCACAGCATTGGTGACGCGGCGACGCATGAGGTTTGATCGGGACGGTCGCCTGGCTGCAAGTGGTCGGGTAAATGAGCGGGTGCTGAAACGGTGGATGTCGCATCCGTTTTATCGACTGAGACCACCGAAGGCAGCCGGTCGTGAACAGTTTGGTGTTGAGTACACCCGGGAGATCGCGAGGGATATGCGTCGCTTTCCGCATAACGATCTGATCGCTACCGCCACGGAACTTACGGCTCGAACGATTGTTCTGGGCATTCAACGTTTCGGCGGGATGCGCGGCAATCCCAATGAGCTGATTGTCTCGGGTGGTGGCGCCCGAAATAAATTTCTCCTCACGCGCCTTCGAGCACTCCTGCCGGCATCACAAGCAATGACCTCAAATGCGGTGGGCATTGACCTGGATGCAAAGGAAGCCATTGCGTTCGCCATCCTCGCCAACGAAACCTGGCATGGCCGCACGTCAAATGTGCCGTCGGTTACTGGGGCTCACCATGAGGTGATTCTCGGAAAAATCACTCCCGCATGATTAGGACACGCAAAATTTCAAAATTCGCCCCAAGGACGTTCCTACTTCTCGGATCAATTCTGGTCATGGCGCAGTTGGGTTTTATCGGGTGTGGTTCGCACCCGAGAGACCCCAAGACGCTGGTCTTTCTCCTGGAGTCCAGCCCCGTTAGCTTGGATCCCCGGATCGGAACCGATGCGTTTTCAGAGCGGCTCTATGAACTGCTCTTCAACTCTCTGGTGCGCCGCGATTCCCATGCCAACTTGGTCCCGGACTTGGCGGAGAGTTGGCAAATGCCGGATCCGCTGACCTATGTTTTTCACCTGCGCAAAGATGTACGATTTCACGACGGGCGCTTGTTGACATCCAGAGATATCCGTTACACCTTTCACAGTATCCTCGATGGCGAAGTAAAGACTGCCAAACGAGACCAGTTTGTCGACATCCTCAACATAGATACTCCCGATCCTTTTACCGTCGTCATCACGCTTCGTTCAGCCGATGTGAATTTTCTTTGGAACGTATCCTTGGGGCAGATTGGCATCGTCCCCGAAAACTCGGATACCCGTTTCGCGGATCATCCCATAGGAACCGGTCCGTTTGAATTTGAGACCATGCATACGGACCAGGATGTGATACTCAAGAGGAACCCGTTCTATTTCGGCGGCCCGCCGCGGCTCGAACGCCTGGAATTCAAGATTGTTCCGGAAGCTATCGTCAGAGCCCTCGAAATGCGGAAAGGCTCGGCCGATATGGCTCTCAATGAATTAACACCCGACATGGTTCGCACCTTACAATCGGATCGCCAGTTGCAGGTTATTGAAGAGCCCGGAACCACATACAAATACCTGGCGTTTAATTTGCAGGACCGGATTCTCCAAAATGTGAAAGTTCGAAAAGCCATTGCCTACGCCATCGATATTCCCGCCATCATCAAATATCTCTGGCGAGATCAGGGAATCCCCGCAAGCGGCATCTTGCCGCCCAGTGTTTGGGCGTACGAACCGCATGTTGAACTGTATCCTCACAACCTCCCTCTCGCGCGGCGACTGTTGGATGAAGCCGGCTATCCCGTCCCGCCGAAGTCTCCTTCGGCTCCACGATTTACCTTAACCTACAAGACTTCCACCGAGGAGCTATCGCGATTGGAGGCGATTGTCATTCAACAGCAACTGCGCGAAGCCGGCATTCAAGTTGAAATAAGGTCGTTCGAATTTGCCACGTTCTATTCCGATATTATCCAAGGCCGTTTTCAGCTCTTCTCCCTCCGCTGGATCGGCGACAATTTGAATCCTCAAATCTTCGAATCGGTGTTTTATTCCAAAAACATCCCTCCGGGCGGGAAGAATCGAGGCCACTATTCAAACCCCCGATTGGACGAGCTTATCGAAAAGTCCCGGAGCGAGATGAATCAAGAGGTGCGGAAGCAGTATTACTCTGAAATTCAGAAGATTCTGGCCGACGATCTCCCTTACATCAGCTTGTGGTATGTTAATAACGTGTGCATCGCCAACCGGCGGGTCAAAGACATTCATTTGACGCCTTCGGGCGACTTTGATTTTTTGAAGGATGTTTGGCTGGATGCGAATCAATAGCTACATCACAAGTACTGCCTTAGGTCTGGGGCTGTTGTTGGCGTTTTCACCGGCCTGTTTCGCATGGTCAGTTCAAAAGGCTCCGCCCAAAACGAAAAGCACCAGACCCTCTGATCCCGATGAAGCACTGAGACTCCAAATCAATAAAGCCATGGAGAAGAAAGACTGTGTTTCCGCCATTCCTCTGCTGCGAGCTCTTTTGGAGCATTCGCCTCAGGAAGCAGTAGCCTGGTTTAATCTGGGCAACTGTTATGCCATGACACATAACACCGCTGAAGCCCTGGCTAGTTTCAAAAAAGCCGTGGCCGTCGAGCCGGAACTTTACGAGGCGACGGCCAATATGGGCCTGCTCTTGGCTCGCGAAAACCGGTGTGAAGAAGCTATGGAACCCCTGGCAAAGGCCATCAAGCGGGAGCGCAACAATTTCAGCCTGCGGTTTGCCCAAGGAGTGTGTGAGTTGGAGGGGGGAAAATATGCGGAGGCCGTGGTCGATTTGGCGGCGGCAGCAGGATTACGGCCGAAAGATCCGGATGTCCACATTCAGCTGGCACAAGCTTATTTGAAATCCGGTCAGGCCCAGGCGGCCGAGGCGGAACTCGAGAAAACCTTGGTTATTGATCCTCAGAACGAACCGGCTCATTTGGGTTTGGCAAATCTGGCCATTGATCGTAATGATTTGGAGACGGCAGTCGCACAACTCGAAAAGATTGCTGCAGCACATCCCGACAATTTTGCAGTTCGAGAACAGATTGCCACCCTCTTATTGAATCAGAAGAAATATGAGCAGGCGGCGCAGGAATTGGAGAAGATCCACGCCTCTGCTCCGGATCGAGAGTCGATTTCTGAAAAGTTAGCCCACGCTTACGCCCAGATCAGCCAGGACGAGAAGGCCATGGCCTTGTATGCCGATTTGATTCGAGCACATCCTGATAATGCGGAGTATCATTCCAATCTGGGAAAGCTCTATCTGGCGAAGCGGAATTTCAGTGTGGCCGAGCGGGAATTTCGGGCGGCCCTCAGTCTCCGGCCCACCGACCTGGAATGCGCGCGAAACCTGGCCTCCACCTTTCTGTTGGAGGAGAACTTCTCTACGGCCGCCGGACTTTTGGAGAAAATCATCGCCTCGGGCAACGCTACTGCGGGTGAGTATTTTTACTTGGCCGTCAGCTACGATAAAATGAATCAAGTTGACCCGGCTTATGCGAATTATCAGAAATTTTTAGCCCTGGATCAGGGCAAGAATGATACCCAGGAATTCCAAGCCCGGCAGCGCATGAAAATTCTTGAGAAGCGAAAAAAGCGGTGAATTCCCGTCTCCTCATTTTTGGCAATCGGGCCCGTTCAACAGTCACCTCCGGCGTCCTTAAGGGCGCATTAGGCCTGTTGATCATTGCGCTGCCTTGTCTTTCATTCACCGCGGACGCCAAGGCCAATCTTCCTAAGGCCATCGACCTGGCTGTGAAGGACGCCGATAGGACGCTCATTATCATCGAGGGAAATGTAAGAACTAATCAATTTGAAGCTGTGCAGCAAGGCTTGAAGGAGTACAAGGAGTTGTTGGACGCGGCAATCCCAAAAGCAACCGAATACTTTGTAGGACGGGTGAAAACGCCGGGAATTTTGAAGGACGCTGAAATCAGGCTGCGGAAGCAGATTCGACGCTTGGCCGACATTCGGCCGGAATTACCCATCCCGCTCCGTACAGACCTGGACTCTGCCACCGATTCCGCCGAAACGCTGCGCAAGCAGCTTTTCAGGGAATTACTCGGCCCCTCGAAGAAGAAACCAAATTCTCTCGCATGAGCATTTTTGTGATCCGGTCAATCAAAGATTCATTCCACGGCATGAAGTCAACGCTGCTTGTGTCGATGCTCATCCTTGTTTCGTCTTCTCTTGCCGGAACAACAGTGTGCTTCGGACAGTTCAATCGGCCCGATTTCCTTTCCGCCAGCGAAGTCGATCAGATCCGTGAGGCCCAGGATATCAACGATCGCGTCCCTCTTTATTTAAGCTTTGCCGGCGCGCGATTGGATGGCGCTCGAAAGCTCCTGGGTCTTCCTGTAAAGGAGGAGAAGGAATCCAAACACCCCAGGAAAGAGAAAGACCAGGATGTGTCGGCCCCGGTAGCGGGAGATGAACCCAAGAAGTCGCTGGCCGATTATGTGAACGAATACGCCGACATTTACGAGGAAATGTTGCGGCACTTGGAGCAAAACCTGGATCAAGGAGAGGATTCGCGCAAAGCTCTTAAAGCGATAATTAAGGAATCGCCGGAACACTTGCAGCGTCTCAAAGAAGTCGCCGCCAAAGTGTCGGAGGCGGCGCCCGATCGCCTGGATGATGCCCTGGAGGAAACCGGAAATGCCGTGGATGGCGCGCGCAAGGCCCTCGGTCAACAAGAGGGTCAATTTAATAAACCCAAGGAGAAAGATAAGAATGGAGGCGGACAAAAGAGAAACGAGAATCTTCACTAGAGTTTTCCGTCACTGGAATCCTTCCGCTCCCCCTCCCATAATTGAGATTTCCTTTTATCCCTATTCCGCCATCTCTCATTCCGTCCGCCTGCGGCGGGGCGTGTATAAGGTTCGACTGAGCCATCTTTTTTCGGCGGCACCCCCGGCCGTCATTGAAGCCGTAGCGCACATCCTGTTTTCTCGTTTATACCGCCATGAGACGCCCTGCGAGGCCCTTCATCGCTATCACCTGTTCATCGAAAACAATCGATCGGTCTTCGAGCAACGCCTGCGTGAGTCTTATGGACCCTCACGCCCTCATGAGCCGCATGGAGCACACTACAACCTCGAGAAAATATTTGACCGTCTGAACCGCACTTACTTCCATCCTCGACTCGTCAGGCCCAAACTCTGCTGGAGTCGCAAGAAGGCTCAAGTCAAGCTGGGCGAATACCTGTCCCTTCACCGGCTCATTGTCATCAACCGCCGTTTCGACGACCCCGACACACCTCACTTCGTCGTGGAGTATCTGGTCTATCATGAGATGCTCCACATGAAACATCCGGTGACAATTCGCAATGGCCGTCGCATCGTTCACACACGCCCGTTCTCAGAAGATGAAAAACGATTCAAAGATTTCGGGATGGCGCGCGAATGGATTCACAAGATGTCGGGAGCTGAAGAGAAGAAACGTGTGCGCGGACTGTTCTAGAAGGAATCGTCTTTCGGGGGCCCGCGCTACTTGTCGCCGGGCAGCTTCCCGGCAATGAGATGAATGGGAATGCGGGACACAGGCAGCCGTTGGGCATACTCAAACGCGGTTGTATGCTCGGAAACCAACTCGTCCACCTTGCCCCAGGAACCGCCTCGCCGCTCGAACACCTTCACTTTGAGGTTCGCGATTTCGGTGTTGTAGCAAAACACCCGCTGCCCGTCCGGATCCTTGTACTGAACGCCAATCATGTTGGAGGCTCCCACGGACACCTCCCCCACATAGCCGCGTTTCCCCTGACGACCCATGAAATACCAAAAGAAGGGTTCGAAGCGGGAATGAATCGAAAACCAATCCGACACCTTGTTCAGTAACACGACATGGCCGCGATAATTGAATCGGACAATCGTGGCGCGCGGCAAATCAATTCCGGCCCAGCGTACTTCCGAAGAAAAAGCATGCAGCTCACAGCCGGGATTGTCTTTAAAGCTCAAACAATTGGCCCACACCCACCGCCGGGCGTGCTCGCTTCCCCACACGTGTTCCTGGCTCCCGGGAGAGTTTTGGCAACGATAGGTGTTCTGGTTGATTTGAAATTCCCCGGTGAAAGCCGCGTGAGGGTGCGGCGCCAATATCTTGGTTCGGGGCCATTTGCGTTCATACATCCAGGAATACGGAAAGTATCTGAAGCACGGCGACTCGCTGAAGAAGCGCAGATCCCATTCCAACGATCCCCTTTCGCCATCAATGCGACCGCGACTTTCCTGATGGCTCAACCAACAGTTGCCTATTCGAAAATGGAATTGATCATGTGAGATCTCCGCTTCCGTGAGGGGTATGGCCATTCGCAAGGCCAAGTGCTGCTCCGGATCGGCGGCATGAAAGAAGACGCCCCACACTTCGGCCGTGGACTTCACTTCGGGGTTGTTGGAGGCCAAGAGAGTGAATCGAATCCACAGGGCGTGACCACTCTCCAAATGGTTGAGCTTAAAGAAATATACCTCATAATGGCCCCGGCGTGAGCCGTCCCATCGGGTCCGATTGGCAAGCTCGGATTCGTTTTGAGTCATTTCGGATTTTGCGTAACTTCAATAACTGACGATGACGGAGAGACCTCTACGCACCTTATTGAATCGATAGGTTCAGGCTTTTTGTCGTCGAGTAGTCCTCTCTCTATGCAGCCACCTCGGGCTGGTGGAGGACGACCGCCACTTCGAGGCATTCTATTCTTTCGATACCAATTTATCAATTCGCTCAGACTGATTCGCTTCCCCAATAAGTTCATTCACAATCCTCAAACGCTGTGTTATTTTGCAAGCCGTTACGATTAGAGCCCCGACACTTATTCCGTGGCACTGAAACAGAATTAGGGGAGGTAGCGGATGAATCCATCGACACTTTGGGAGCGCTACAAGAAGTATTTGAACGTCAATCCGGCCGTCGATGTGTGGCTGGACATCAGCCGCATGAATTTCTCGGATGATTTCTTTTCCGGAATGGAAAACTCCGTGCAGGAGGCTTTTCGAAAAATGGATGAGCTTGAAGCCGGCGGCATTGCCAATCTCGATGAGCACCGCATGGTGGGGCACTACTGGCTTCGCAATCCAGGTTTGGCGCCCCGGATCGAAATTCGCCAAGCCATTGAAACCACCATTCATCGCATCAAGGATTTTGCGAACAAGGTGCACTCTGGACAACTGATCAATGAGACGGGCGAACCCTATTCACATCTGTTGGTCATTGGAATCGGCGGATCGGCCCTGGGACCCCAGTTTGTGTCTCGCGCCCTTTCTACTTCTCAGGACAAATTGAAAGTCTTCTTCTTCGACAACACCGATCCCGACGGAATGGACCGGGTGCTTTCCCACATCGGGGACCATCTTGGCCAAACCCTGACCGTGGTGATCTCAAAATCCGGAGGAACCAAGGAAACTCGCAACGGAATGCTGGAAGTTCAAACGGCCTTTGAACACCGCGGTTTGCTTTTTGAAAAGCACGCCGTGGCTGTGACCGGGGTCGACAGTGAATTGGATCGATACGCAGTCGCCCACCATTGGCTGGAGCGATTCCCGATGTGGGATTGGGTGGGAGGACGAACCTCCGAGATGTCCGCAGTGGGTTTGCTTCCGGCAGCGCTGCAGGGTATTCCGATTGACGCCTTACTGGCCGGCGCCCGGGCTATGGATGAGGTCACCCGGCAGAATCAAACGCTTGCAAATCCCGCCTCCCTCTTGGCCCTTATGTGGCATTACGCGGGGGAAGGTCGCGGCGCAAAAGACCTGGTCATTCTTCCCTACAAGGATCGCCTGGAACTTTTCAGCCGGTACCTTCAGCAGTTGGTCATGGAATCACTGGGCAAGGATCGTGACCTCGACGGGCACGAGGTCCATCAGGGCCTGTCGGTGTATGGAAATAAGGGGTCGACAGATCAGCACGCCTATGTACAGCAACTTCGAGATGGTCTAAACAATTACTTCATTGTGTTCATCGAAGTGTTGAAGGATCGTGAAGGAAAATCAATCGAGGTCGAACCGGGCATAACCTCCGGCGATTATCTCAATGGATTTCTCCAAGGGACACGCCGGGCCCTGCATGACAACGGCCGCGAGTCGTTAACCATCACAATCCGCGATGTGAGCCCGGAATCCATCGGAAAATTAATTGCTTTGTTCGAACGGGCGGTGGGTCTGTACGCGAGTCTGATTCACATTAATGCCTATCATCAACCGGGTGTTGAGGCCGGGAAGAAAGCGGCGCAGGCGGTGATCGTTATTCAAAATCAGATCATGTCTTTCCTGGGAAAGCAGCCGGGAGCGTATTTTGATGTGGATTCTATCGCCCGAGGTATTGGCGCTGAGGGAGAGATTGAAACCGTGTTTAAAGTGCTTCATCACCTGGCAGCCAATCCCGAACGAGGCATCCTCAGCAAGGCGGGCGAAAATATTTTTAAGACCACCTACACGCTTTCGAAGCGATAACCGACCGATTCCCCGGTCCGGATTGCGCACCCCATTTACGACCTCTTCAGGATTGCCTCCATCATCAACCTTTGAACATGTTACTGACGATGAACCACACGTTTTCCTTGCGCTCGCGCAGGCGACGATAGAAATAGGGTGCCCAATGTGTGCCGAAGGGAACATAAACGCGCATGCGGTGTCCGCCTCGAACCAAGGCCTTCTGCGTCCCCGGCCGAATTCCATAAAGCATTTGAAATTCGAATTGATCGTTTCTTATGCCATGGGCAGCGACGAAATCCCGAGTCCAGTGAATGAGCTGGTCATCATGGGTGGCGATCCCGGGGTAAACGCCTTTCAGGAATAATTTCTCGGCGAGCCTTTTGTAGTTCGTTCGGATATCGCGCATTTTTTGAATCGCCGCGCTCGGCGGTTCCTTGTAAGCTCCCTTACACAAACGGACGCGCGCCCCTACGGCATTGAGGGCATCAATATCGTCAGAGCTGCGATGCAGGTAGGCTTGAATGACGGCGCCCACCACGCCGGGATACTTTGCATGCAGCCGGAAGAATACCTTCAAGGTCCGCTCCGTATAGGCCGACCCCTCCATATCGATTCGCACATAATTGTTTAGGCTTCGGGCGCTCTCGCAGATTCGGCACATGTTCTCAAAACAAAGATCATCGCCAATGTCGAGGCCCGTCATGGTCAGTTTGACCGAGATATTCGAATCGATCTCCGCTCGATGGATCTGTTGAAGGAGGTTCAGATAGCCTTCCACGGCCCGTCCGGCGGTCACCTTGTCGTGCACGTTTTCACCCAGGATATCCAGCGAGGCCGTCAGCCCCTGGCTATTGAGTTTTTGGACGGCCGTCATGGCCTGCTCTACTTGTTCCCCGGCAACAAATCGACTGGCAAATCGAAATAAAAAACTCATGGCAATCCTTCAAGGAGGGATAAATGAATTTGAGTGGTTCTATTCGTTGGAGACTTCAAAGGAAAACACTTGAAATGAATTTAAGGAGTGCTGCAGCGACTTCGGAAATCCCACACCCACTGAAATCGCAATTCCCCGCTTTAATCAAACGGCATTATAAACGTTCGTTGTGAGACATTCAACTACCAGAAGACCACTCTCCCATTCCGACAAACGCGGCAATTCCTCATTGACAGCCCCACGGAGTCTACCTAGAATGCCCAAGTTAACTTGAAAAGCGAAGGGCTTTACGGATCGGCGAGGATGTGTGCAATTCGAGGATGCCGTTTTATCTGAGGGGACTCCACTGTGATCGGACGTGTCATTGAGGGATTCCAAGTTACCGAAAAACTGGGCGAAGGGGGCATGGGAGTGGTGTATCGGGCCGTCGATACCACACTCGGCCGCGTCGTTGCTCTGAAAGCCTTGCACAGTGAGTTGACCAAGGACCCCCAGCTTACCGAACGTTTCCTGTCCGAGGCCAGAACCCAGGCCCAATTGAATCACCCCAATTTAGCCACCCTGTATCGACTATTCCAATTTGAAAATAATTATTTCATGGTCATGGAGTTTGTGGAGGGCGAAACGGTTGCCCAGAAGATCCGGAAAGACGGGCCCATCCCTCAAGAACAGGCCGTGGTTTTATTCAAACAAGCGTTGGCGGGCCTGGCGCATGCGCATCATGTCGGCATCATCCATCGCGACATCAAACCTTCCAACTTGATGGTCAACCGCCAAAACATCGTCAAGGTGATGGACTTCGGAATCGCCAAAGTCCTCGGCGGTCGTGGCTTGACGGCGACCGGAGTGCGGCTCGGGACACTTTATTACATGGCTCCCGAACAAATTAAGAATCAACCGTTGGACATTCGGACCGACATATACTCACTCGGAATCACCCTTTATGAAATGTTGACTGCTCGGGTTCCCTTCGACAGCAACAGTGATTACGACCTGATGCAATTGCACATTCAGCAAATCCCTCCGCCTCCACGGGGCTTTTTCCCCTATTTGAATCAGGGCATCGAGGCGGCTATTCTGCAAGCCCTCGAAAAGGATCCCGGCAAGCGATTTCAAACGGTGGAGGCATTTTCAAACGCGCTGGATGTGTCGATGCAATTTCAGCCGACCGTATCCTATCAAACACCGCCTCTGGGCGTTGTGAACCCCGCTTCAGGAAGTTCGACCGGGTCGGGCCCCACTGCGATTACTCCTGGAATGACTCCCGCGTCAGGTATGGCTCCCACTGTCGCGACGCCTCTTCCTCTGCAGGCCACACCACCTTCGGGGGCAGCTATTCCGATAAACACTCCCATTTCGGGTTTTCAGACGCCCACCCCCATTCCCACCGGACAACCGCCTCCTGATTGGGCGCCGAGTCCGGCGGTTAAGAAGTCCAGTTTGGGACCCGTGGCCTGGGTTGTATCCGCCATCGTTCTTTTGGCTTTTTTGGGAATTTTTTTGGTCTACCGACAGGTAGCGAAAGCACGGCAAGCGCTCAATGTAATGGCCAGCCAGACACCAGTGGAGCAGCCCACACCCGGCTTACCGGCGCCGGCATCGCAAACATCCCAAGGGACGGCCGCGCCCGAGCTGACTACCGCTTCCGTGACTGAGCAGAATGAAAAGAAGGGCACCAAAGATTCGAAAAAAGGGCAGGATACCTCGGTCAAGAATGCCAGGAAAGGCAGCCGTGCCCCTGTTGAGGCTGCCACCCAGGCCATGGTGCAGCAGCAGATTGAACTGGAACGCCAGCGGTTGGCTCAACAAGCCGCAAGACAACAGGGCAAAATTCCCGCGGCTCCCGTAACCTCGCCGCCATCGGTGCCTTCAGCCGCCGCAGAGACAACGTATCGCTGGCGGGTCCAACATAACCACGGTGGGATGAGTGCTGGAGCTGATTGTATTGGAACATTGGTCGCCAGCAAATCGAGGGTCAGTTATTTCCCGGAAAAAGGGAGCGACACGTTTGATGTTCCGGCCGGCCAGGTTAAGGAAGTCAAGAAGAACGGCGGATTTTGGTCAGGTCAGAGTTTTCATATTAAGTTGGCCAATGGCGAAAATTTCAATTTTGTGCGCCTTGGGCCCAATAACCGACCTGTTTCGCCCATGGAAATTGTGATCCAAATGCGGGCCCTGTTGAAATCGGCCACTCCATGAAGGATCTTTGTTCGGGCCGAGCTAATTTGAACTCCGAATGCCGCTCATCAAGAACATCATGAAGATTCAAGTCGCCCAACTCTCTCACATCGGCATGCACCGCAGCGAGAATCAGGATTCACTGGCATTTGTCAGCCCCCAGGAGAAACCCGTGCTGGATTCCCGCGGGTGCTTGCTGGTTGTGGCGGATGGGATGGGTGGAGCAGCCGGGGGCCGTATGGCCAGTCAATTGGCCGTGACGGCCATCTCCGAGATTTACTTTCAGGAGAATCACGAACCCCTCGAAAGCCTCAAGTCGGCGATCGAACAGGCCAATTCCCGAATCTTCGAACGGGCCCAATCGGAAACCAACCTCAACGGTATGGGAACAACCGTAACCGCGGTTATCTTTGTGGACGGACGATACGTTTCCGGACACGTGGGAGATACCCGCCTTTACCGCTTGCGGTCCGCGAACCTGCAACGATTGACCAGCGATCATTCCATGGTGGCTCAAATGGTTCGCGACGGCATCTTGAGCGAAAAAGAAGCGCGCCGCCATCCTCAAAGAAATATCCTGCTTCGGTCCGTGGGCATCCATCCCAACATCACCATGGATTTGCAGTCGGATCAAATTCAGGCGGGCGATCTCTACCTGCTGTGTACAGATGGTCTGCACGGTTTGGTCGAAGATGAGGAGATCGCTTCCGTTCTGTCCCACGGATCGCCTGATGAGGCCTGCACCGCGTTGGTTGATCTCGCCAACTCCCGCGGCGGTTACGATAACATCTCCGTTTTAGTCGCGAAAATTCAAGAGGACGTTTAAGAAGTCCGGCGTACTCTGGCTTTTCCGCGGTTACCTCGGCGTGACAGATAAGATTTTCTCAGACCCGCCAGTTGCTCTAATTCCTTTCGAAGACTTTCAATCGGCAGTCCCATCACGTTAAAGAATGAACCCTTGATCGCTTCGACGAAGTCTCCTGCTGCACCCTGGATGGCGTAGGCTCCAGCTTTATCGAATGGTGCCGAGGTCGAAACATAATGGTCAATTTCTTTATTCAGAAGTCGACGGAACTTGACAAACGTCGTCACACTCCACTTCTTGCGGATTTTCAGAAGGGGGTCGATCAGAGCGACGCCCGTGATAACGCGATGCCACTTCCCTGCCAATTGGTGCAACATGGCTCGAGCCGAAGCTGGTGAAGTCGGCTTTCCAAACACCTTCCCGTCGAGGCATACCACGGTATCGGCAGCGACGATCACCTCACTTGTTTGAATGCTGCGCTCCACGGCCTGCGCTTTAACGGCGGCCAAACGCGCGGCATAGGCCGTACGTCGTTCTCTTTTTCGAGGTTGTTTTTCGGGCACTCGGCTGGCTACACACCGAAATCGCACTTCTGCCGTGCGCAGAATTTGCTTCCGACGGGGCGAACCCGAGGCCAGGACCAGGCCGTATGGCCAGGAGATTTTGCGAATGTACCGGGGAAACTTGAAATTCTTCATCGGGATGTTGATCGCGGAGCATTGTATCGAAAGGTCAATTCGATTTCCACCATCGAGGGCGGGCTTCTGGTCAGCGCGGATGCCCCCCTCACTTTTCACTTGAAAAAACTGGAAATGGGCGTAAGAAAGAGCGGTCTTGCAATTTCTCTCCTCGGCGGTAAAATCGCGTTTCAACTTTAAAGAATTGGACTTGGATATGAAACATATCAGCCATTCCATGCCTCAACTTCTGCGCCGCTGGAAGCAGTCCCCGACCCTGGCAATCAACGTCTGGCAAAATCTATGGATGTCGAACGTGGGCGACTCCACAGCTCGGCATTCCAAGGTATTGAGGTGCGAATTCCGAAGACTGGTGGTGGCTGTAGACAGTCCGGTGTGGATGAAGGAACTTGAGCGCCTTAAACCCGACCTTATTTTGACTTTCAATCGAATCTGTGGCCGAAAGACTTTGACTGATTTGGAATTCGTCCGGGTGGATTATCTTTCGAATGATGGCGGCGCGAAACGCACGTCGGACCCACTCTGAATTCCTCCACCCTTCCTCACCGCTCCGGCCGCCCCGTTTTTCAGAACCCTCATCGCATCCTTCCTTCGGTCCTGTTATCGCTATTGCATTTCAGAAATGCTAATGGTAGTTTTCTGCGTTCGCCAAATTCTCCGAGTGGTGACCCTATGAGCATTTCAGTAGAGGAGGTTCGTTATGTTGCGCGGTTGGCTCACCTGGACTTGTCGGCGGCTGAGGTTCAGGAATTCGCATTGCAACTGAGTGACATCTTGCAACACATGGAAGCCATGAAGGACGTCGCTACCGACGATGTTGAGCCCATTATGCAGGTTCTCGATCCGGCCGTGGGCGGCGCTCTGACAACGCCGCTGCGCGATGACGCCGTCCAAGTGTCCTTTGGGACACGTCTGGCCATCAGCAATGCCCCGGATCCTTGTGACCCCTATTTCAGGGTTCCGAAAGTAATCGCCGAACGCTAAATTACAGATATTCTTGCGAAATCCCAGAATGGATATTTCCACATTTTCAATCGAAGAGCTGCGGTCACTAATGACCCGGGGCCAGATTTCCGCGCGTGAGATTTGCCAAGCCACCTTTGATTACATCGAACAAACCGATTCCAAATTTCACGCCTTCCTCAGTCTCAATCGCGAACGTGCCGAGCAACAGGCCGAACGCATCGACAAGACTTCTCTCGCCGAACGCCCTCCTCTCGCCGGAATTCCAGTGGCGTTGAAAGACAACATGGTGCTGGCGGGAAGGCCGACCACCTGCGGGTCAAAAATTCTCGAAAACTATGTGGCCCATTACGATGCCACGGTCACTGAGCGGCTGGAAGCGGCCGGCGCCCTCCTCATCGGCAAAACGAATCTGGATGAATTTGCCATGGGAAGCTCGACTGAAAATTCCGCCTTCTTCCCGACCCTCAATCCCCACGACACGCAACGCGTTCCGGGCGGGTCCAGTGGAGGTTCCGCTGTCGCGGTGGCATCCGGGATGGTGGTTGGAGCCTTGGGTAGCGATACCGGCGGGTCCATTCGGCAACCGGCAGCCATGACGGGCACAGTGGGATTGAAACCCACTTACGGGCGCGTCTCCAGGTTTGGACTCGTGGCTTTTGCTTCCTCCCTCGACCAGATAGGACCGTTCGGCCGCTCGGTGCGCGATGTTGCGGAAATTCTGGGAGCGATTGCCGGCCACGATCCGCATGATTCCACATCGGCGGCACTACCTGTGCCGTCGTACACAAAGCTTTTGGAAGACAGCGTCAAAGGAAAAAAAATCGGAGTTCCCTGGGATTTATTTGGCGAGGGCTTGGAACCTGCGGTCAAGACGAATGTTACACGCGGCATTGAGTTGTTGAAATCTTTGGGATGTTTGATTGAGGACGTAAAACTTCCGCACTCCCAATACGCCATTGATGTCTACTACATTATCGCGCCGGCGGAGGCCAGCGCCAATCTGGCGCGTTTTGATGGCGTGCGCTACGGCTTCCGAAAGGCCCAGGCTGCTTCTCTGACCGAGATGTACACACAGACGCGGGAAACCGGCTTTGGTCCTGAAGTGAAGCGCCGTATCATGTTGGGAACTTACGCCCTCAGCTCCGGATATTATGACGCCTATTACGCGAAAGCGCAGAAGGTGCGATCCCTGATTATTGAGGATTTTAAGAAAGCCTTTGAGCGTCTCGACGTCATCATCTGTCCGACCTCACCTACGGTGGCCTTTAAGTTGGGCGAAAAAACCGATAATCCATTGGCCATGTATCTCAGTGACGTTTTTACGATCACGGCCAATTTGGCAGGGATTCCCGGAATATCACTTCCCTGCGGCCAAGATGCGCGCCATCTTCCTGTCGGCTTGCAAATGTTGGCCAAACCCTTCGATGAAGCCACACTTCTGCAGTTATCTTACGCATTTGAGAAGGCCGGGGGATTTCATCTCGGCTGAAACTCTCAGAGTCCTGCCCGAGCCCTCCTCTCGGAAAAAGCACTCGCAAAATAAAACCCTCAAAGAGCGCCGCCGCTCCACCGCGTGGAGACCGCTCTCTGAGGGTTTGGTAAGCTGTTTGGATTGGTTCAAGGAATTTGCGAGATGCTCTATTTCATCTCATTTCATTCCTCGCCAAGGCAGCACTCTCATTTCCGGCGCCTTGATGTTGCGATCAAGCCGTCCGTTCATGAGCCTGTGACTGAACTAAGCTGCTGATGGTAGACGAATCAACCCAAAACACGTGGACCCCTGTCGACCAAGTCGCTCAAAGTCTTGGAGGACGGGAGGTGTCCGTTGCATTGATCTCAATTGAGATCGCTGCAGTTTCAGGTCTTCGTCTAAACCGCAGTCACCTCACATTGGTCATTGTTGATACTACATAAGTCTTCTAACAACATGGACCACCCCCTTTCCTGTGTAAGGCCACAATACAAAATGACAAAACCGCAAGTCAAGGAAAAATCCAAGGGGTGGTGGAGGGGCCAGCCATGAATACCATGGAACGCGTAGAACGCTGGGTACCCCCTAAGCGGGACACAGACTATGGATTTGTGTGTGCCGGGGTGGCGCAGCCGAAGGCTGCGGCTGGTGTACGCCAGGGTAGCGCAGCCGAAGGCTGCGGATCGTCGGCGCAGTCGCAAGGAATCTAGCTAACCGCGGAATTTTTCCATCCCGCAGGAGAGTGCCGCGCCCCCGCCGCGGCGGGCGCGGGCGGGCTACCAACTCATTCTGGAGGTTGCCGCTGGAGCGCAGCGCCAAACGGGTTCATTTGAGAATGGCGATCATCTCGCGCACGGCTTGATCCAGGCCCACGAGGGTGGCGCGCGCGATGATGTTGTGCCCGATATTCAATTCCTGTATCTCGGACAGGGCGGCGATGGGCCGAACATTTCGATACGTGAGTCCATGCCCCGCAAGAATTTCCAGACCTCGTTTCGCGCCCAATTCGGCCGCATACTTCACCTTACTGAGTTCGGCATCGATTTGAGGTTGATTGGCGGGTGTAATGTAAAGAGAGGCATCGGAATATCGTGCGGTGTTCAACTCGATCATCCGGACGCCCATATCGGCGGCGGCTTCAATAGCCTCTTTTTCCGGGTCGATGAAAAGGCTGACCGCCATGCCGCTATCGCGCAGTTTCCGGGCGGCGTTCTTTAAAAGCTCGAATTGAGCCGTGCAATTCAGTCCCCCCTGAGTGGTCACCTCGTTGGGTTGTTCCGGAACCAGGGTGGCGATGTCGGGTTTGATTTCGAGCGCCACATTAATCATCTCCGGCGATGCGGCCATCTCCAAATTCAATCGAGTCTTCACTATTTCACGGAGCAGTTCGACATCCCGGTCCTGGATGTGTCGGCGGTCGGCACGAAGATGAACAGTAATCTGGTTGGCGCCGGCATTTTCCGCAATCATGGCCGCAGTCGCGGGATCGGGCTCATTAGTCCGGCGTGCTTCCCGCAACGTGCCGATATGGTCAACGTTAACGCCCAGGCGAGTCATGGCTTGCCTCCCAACGATATCGTCCTCGAAAATAATTCCAACGAATGCGGATCAAATCAAGAAACATCTCCCGGGCATCTGAGAAGAGCCGCACCTTGGATCCCTCGGCATGGTCCCAACGAACCGGTACTTCCAAAATGCGCAGGCCGCGGATTTTGGCGAGAAACAGAATCTCGGGATCGAATCCAAACCGGAAGATTCTCTGCCGCTCAAACAAGGGTAAGACCGCACTTCGCCGAAAAGCCTTAAATCCGCATTGGGTATCGGTGAATTTTAATCCCAAGAGCCAGCGGACCAAACGGTTAAATACTTTTCCCGATTGTTCCCGCATCCAGGGTTGATGAATGCCGATAAGCGCCCGGTCCAGCCCTCGCGAGCCCAAGGTCACATCCGCCAGGCCCGAAAGAATGGGATCTACCAATTTCTGTGCTTCCTCGATGGGTGCTGATAAGTCAGCGTCCGTGAAAAGGACACACTCGGCACGCGACTCTTGAACTCCGTGTCCGACACTATATCCCTTTCCACGGTTGCCATCGTTTTGGACCAAGCGGATGTGGGAGTCGGATAGACTGGATTGGCGCACAATGGCGGCCGTGGAATCGGTGGAACCGTCATTGACGATCAGCACTTCGTAAGTCCATTTTTCCTTTTGGAGAAATCTCGATACCTGCTGAATCGTCGATACAATACGATCACCCTCGTTAAATGCCGGAATAACGATGGAGAGCTCAGGGATGGAAGCACTCATAAGGCCGTAGCACTATTGGGAAGGTAAAGGGGGTTTACCGGCATTGACCCAGGCGGTGTACCAATAAGACCCCACTGAGCCAACGGCATCTGAAATTTCCTGCGAAAGCATCGGGCCGATTTCGTTGTAGAGATGATCAAAGTATACATCCGTATACCCCCCGGCACCCTCCAGTGCCCGACGGTCGGCCAGCAGGAAGTTATCCAGCCACACAAAATTATCGAGCGCCATTTCGAAGGCGTGTTCAGTGGGATCTTTCAAATACTCTGGTCGGGAAGGGCGTAAAAGCAGGAAATTGGAGAAGCGGTCGAACAAACTGACCTCAATGCGCTCGCCGATGCCATTCTGCCCGGAGAGCTGTCCATTGTAATTCTCAGTGAGCCGAAATGGATCCGTTGCATCGGCCACATAATGCGCCAACCACGCCGAAGTTTCCCGGACTTGGTCCCAGTTCTTGGCCCGAAAGGCCTGGGTCAATCGCAGGTGATATTCCCCGATATACCACGGCAGGATTCCATTGCGGTTCAGCTTATAAGCGCCGTATTGCTGTCGAGCCTGGTTGTAATTGTGAGACAAAAGCGGGAAGGGGTATTTCCCGTAACGGTCCAGATAAATGAAATGCCTCACGGCCTCGGCTCGATTGGTCAGCGCCGTCTTTTCGGAGTCGTTCACGTGGTCCAAAAGATAGCCGCGTTGGCTGGAGTAGAAAGGGCGCAATTCCGGCGGCAGGCTGTCAACGGCTTTATCCACAACAATGCGGTGGGCCTTGGGTCCCCATCCCCACAGTGGAGAATCCGATGCCGTCACTGAAATTGCAAGGATTAAGATGGCGACTTTTACGACTCTTGTGAGAGGCATCTCCGGTCCAAACAGCATTCAAATCAAAGTCATTGATGTACTTGAGAATCGAGCGTCCGTTGACTTATGTCCCGCCCAGGGAATGGAACTTTCAGTCTCCCTCGGCCGAAACGGTAACGTTATTGGAACGGAGTTTACTATTAATCCGCCCGTAAAGGAAATAGATTACGATTCCGATCAAGAACCAACCGATGAATCGCAGCCACGTGATCCAGGGTAGATAGCACATTAGAATCAGGCAACAGATGATGCTGAGGATGGGGACAACCGGCACCCAGGGACAGCGAAACGGGCGCGGCCGCTCGGGGTCAATGCGCCGAAGAACGATCACACCGGCCGATACCAGGATAAACGCAAACAACGTACCGATGTTGGTAAATTCCACCGCCGAGTTGATGTCCACAAACGCCGCGAAGGAAGCCACTCCTACGCCCGTGATGATGGTCGTCACATGCGGCGTGCGAAAGCGGGGGTGCACGTGCGCAAATTTCTTGGGCAACAAACCGTCCCGCGACATCGAAAAGAAGATTCGGGGTTGGCCCATTTGAAAAACCAGAAGCACCGCGGTCATGGCGATGACCGCCCCGAAAGCCACTATTCCCGAGGCCCAATTCAAATTGATCAGCCGCAAGGCGGTGGTCAAGGGCTCAGCGGTCCCAAGCTGTTTATAAGGCACAATCCCCGTGAGCACGGCGGTCACGGCAACATAGAGAACCGTGCAGATGATCAAAGACGTAATCATCCCGATGGGCATATCGCGCTGCGGATTGCGGGCTTCCTCGGCGGTTGTAGAAACGGCGTCAAATCCGATGTAGGCGAAAAACACCAACGAAGCGCCCGTCAAAACACCGTGCATGCCGTTGGGCATGAAAGGATGCCAATGCTCGGGCCTCACGTATTTGACCCCGACCACAACGAACCCGATCACCACCGCCAGTTTGATGGCCACAATGACCGAATTAAAATTGGCTGATTCCTTGATTCCAACAACGAGAAGAACCGTAATAGCGGCGACAATAAACACGGCAGGAAGATTGATGAAAATAGGCATTCCGAACAGGTGTGGCGCCGCCGCCAAAATATCGGGCGAGCTCATGGCGGTGTTGTAATTGGTGGTCAGCCACCGCGGCAGCTCAACTCCAAATCCATGGAGCAGGTCCTGAAAATAGCCGGACCAGCTCACCGCCACGGCCACATTTCCCACGGCATATTCCAAAATCAGGTCCCAGCCGATAACCCAGGCAATGAGTTCCCCCAGCGTGGCGTAGGCGTAGGTATAGGCGCTCCCGGAAATGGGGATCATGGAGGCGAGTTCCGCATAGCATAAGGCGCAGAATCCACACGCCACAGCCGTCAAAAAATACGAAAGGATCAGGGCCGGTCCCGCGCCGGGACGCAAGCTGTCGCCAGCCGCGGCCGTGCCGGTGGTGGCAAAAATTCCCGCACCGATGATGGCGCCGATCCCTAGCGCCGTCAGGCTGACGGGCCCGAGGACCCGCTTCAACTGGTGCTCGGGTTTCCTGGCTTCTCCAAGAATGTCGTCCAGGGTCTTTCGCTTAAATAGCGGTGAAGACACAATGCTCCTTTCACCGAACAATCGGCCCCGGGAAAGCTGTGCCGAGATTGTCGCATCCCGTCCGAAGGAGAATATTGCACACGCGCGCCGAAAGCTTACCCGAAATTCAGGTCACAAGAAAAGTTAAACCTCTTCCAGGTCGGCAAATTTCTCCATCAGCTTCTTGAGCCCATGATGAGGAAAGTTGATGCTGAGTTTAATTTCTTCTCCCTGGCCTTCGCTTCGCAATACGGTCCCGACCCCGTACTTCGGGTGTCGCACTTGGCTTCCCAAGGCGAATTTTGATTTCCATTTCTTTATCCCGCTCCCTTTGAAAGGGTTGGTGAAGGGCGAGGGTGTTCTCTTCGATGCGGGGTTGCCTTCTTTAATTCGGTTCAAATAATCCTGAATATCCTCCGGCGTGTCGTAGGTCACACCTTCGAAGGCCGCTCGGCGGCGGGGACCGCGTCCTCGCGTCAAATCGTTAATAAACTCACGAGGGATTTCATCAAGAAATCTCGACGGTTCAGTTCTGTCCGATGCCTCGGCACCGTAAAACCGCCGCGTTTGTGCCTGCGTCAAAAAGAGCCGATCTTTGGCGCGGGTCATGGCGACATAAAACAGCCGCCGCTCTTCCTCCAGTTCTTCTTGAGCAATCAGCGATCGGCTGTGCGGGAACAGGCCCTCTTCCAGTCCCACGATGAAGACCACCGAGAACTCCAGTCCTTTGGCGCTGTGCATGGTCATGAGACTGATGGCCGCATTTTCATCATACGCATCCTGATCTGAAACCAAGGCGGCATGATCCAGGAAGGTGCGGAGGGATTCTTCCCGTTCGAACGCCTCAGCCGCTGCATTGGCAAGTTCATTAAGGTTTTCCAGCCGGCCGACGGCCTCTTCCGTCCCGTCCTCTTCCAGCATTTTTCGATAACCCGTGCACTCCACAACATGCCGAATGAGTTCGGGAAGAGAGAGTTCTTCACGCTTCTGGCGGATGGACTGCATCAAAGCGGAAAAATCCGCCAATGCCCTTTGAGCTCGCGGTGAAAGCGCTCGCTCAGCCAGAGCATGATCCAGCGCTTGTTGAACGTCAAATTGATGCTCGCGAAGCAGTCTTTCCAAAATCTCCACAGTGGACTTACCGACACCGCGGGGCGGAGTATTCACGACCCGATACAAAGAAACCGCATCGTGTGGATTAACAGCCAATTTCAAATAACTCAGGATGTCTTTGATTTCGGCCCGATCGTAAAAACTGAATCCCCCCACCATCCGATATGGGATGGCATAGCGGCGGAAGACCTCCTCGAAAACGCGCGACTGGGCATTGGTGCGGTACAAAACCACGGAATGGAAATCCGGATGAGAGGCGCGTAACTGCTGCGCCTGTTCAGCGACAAACATCGCCTCACTCTCGGCATCCACACATCGGGATAAAGAAACCAACTCTCCACCGTGACGTTCCGTCCATAACACCTTTTCATGGCGCTCGGAATTGTTGCTGACGACGGCGCTGGCAGCATTCAAGATGACTTGAGTGGAGCGGTAATTCTGTTCCAATTTAATAAGGCGCGCTTGCGGATAATCGTGCGAGAAATCGAGTATGTTGCGAATGTCGGCGCCTCTCCAGCGATAGATGGACTGGTCTTCATCTCCAACCACACAGAGATTTTGTTGCAGCTCAGTCAACTGTCGAATCAAGCGGTATTGAATTTGATTCGTGTCCTGATACTCGTCCACAAGGACATGTTGGAACCGTTGATTGTATCGTTCCCGGACGTCCGGAAACTGGCCTAATACCTCGACCGTCCGCAGGAGCAAATCATCAAAATCCAAACCGTTGTGACTTTTGAGCCGCCGCTCATACAGATCAAAAAGAACGGCGACTTGCTGTCGGCGGGGATCGGAGGCGGCCGCGTAAAACTGTCGTGCGGACTGGCCATGATTCTTGGCATAGCTGATTTGAGACAAAACGGAGCGCGGTGTAAGGGATTTGCTGTCGAGATCGACCTCCTTCAAACAGGCCTTCATGAGGGATTCCTGGTCGGTCTCATCGTAAATTGCAAAATCTCGCGAGTATCCCAAACGCTCAATTTCGCGGCGCAAGATGCGGACACACAAAGAATGAAAGGTGCAAATCAAAGGCCAGGAGGCATGGCGGCCTTGAAGCAAGCTCAGAACGCGGTCCTTCATCTGGTCGGCGGCCTTATTGGTAAACGTAACGGCCAAAATGTTCTCCGGCCGGACTATTCCCGATTCGATCAAATAGGCAATTCGGTAAGTGATGACGCGTGTCTTCCCGCTTCCCGCACCCGCCAAAATCAACAAGGGACCTGCTCCATGCAACACCGCTTCCCGCTGAGGAGAATTCAAATCATTGAGCAAGGATGAGGGACCTTCAGGTGAAACCATGAAGGCATCTTAACGAAAATTATCAACCTTCGCAATGCGGGTTGATGCGTGTAAAGAGGTGGGAATAATCGAAGGCGAAATGGGGAACTTTTTACCCCGTTATGATCTTGTGGCGTGGGCTGGACTCCACTGCGTTGCGCAAGTCCAGCCACTCGGATTTCGGGACGGAAAGAAAATACTTCACCACGTCGGGGTCAAACTGTGCACCGGAGCAGCGAATAATTTCATCGCGAGCGGCTTCGTAAGTTGTGGCCTTGCGGTAGGGCCGATCCGATGTCATGGCGTCATAGCAATCGATGACCGAGAAAATTCGGGCTCCCAGGGGAATATCGGAGCCTTTCAGCTTTCTTGGATAGCCCGTTCCATCAAAGCGCTCCTGGTGCGCCAGGACGATCTCGGAGGCCGGCCTTAGCGGTTCGATGCCTTCCAAAATCCACGCTCCGATTTGGGGATGTTTCCGCATTTCAACCCATTCCTCTTCGGTTAATTTGGCGGGCTTCAACAAAATGGTATCCGAAATGCCGATTTTACCGATATCGTGGAGCATGGCCCCACGTCCGATGTCTTGTAACAACGACACCGGAACTCCCATAGCTCGGGATAATCGTACCGTGTATTCGGCAACGCGCTTGGAATGTCTTTGGGTTTCGTGCTCCCGTGCGTCGAGGGCCGTAATCAACGCTTCCAATGTGGTATCGGGTGCATCCTGCAGGTTGGCAAAGGTGTGTTTCAGCTCCAAGGTTTGAGTTTTGACCTGCTGTTCCAACTGCAAAATATAATGCTTTTCCTGACGCTTTTCCTGATGTCGGGCTAGCGCCTTCCGAACAACATTTGAGATCTGCTCGACTTGGAATGGCTTCAACACGTAATCCAAGGCGCCTATCTTCATCGCTTGAACCGCCAGGGAAACATCTTCACATGCGGTCAGCAACAGCACTCCTACGTCTTCGTGGGTTTTGACGATAGTCTCCAGCAGTTCGATTCCGGTCATCCCCGGCATTCTGACGTCGGAAAGAACCAGATCAAAGGGATGTGCCGCCAGAGCCTTGAGCGCTTCCTGACCGCTCTCGACGAGTCGGGGTTCATAGCCCTGAGCCTCCAGGCACTCCCCCAAAAGGGCGCGGATGGCCTCTTCATCATCGACCACCAGGATCTTTCTTGGAGGGGCCGGCTCCGCGGCTTTAGGCCGCATAGTAGGGTGAAACATGCTCTCCCGGGTTTTTAAATCGCTAGAGTGATTCAAAGTTCGAAGTTCCACGGCAAAATTCCTCGCCTAAAAATATTGAGTCCAACTCCCTATTCTTTATCGGCACATCACAACCTTCCCTTTAGGAAAACTTTTTCCGGGTGTGAGATCCAAACGAATCCACACGCATGGATGCGATCTGCAAGCCCACCAGGAGGCCACAAAGGGTATCGACAAAATCGCTCATGCGATACCTTGGACCCTGGGTCTCTCCGTGATGTCCGTTGAGTGTAACGGCTCCGCCGCAACAACCCGGTTCCGTCCCGATTGTTTGGCCTTGTACAGTGCTGCATCGGACGCCCGCTGTAACTGTTCCACGGATTCTCCGTGAAGCGGATAAGTCGCCACACCAATACTCACTGCAATATGAGGCAGATCAGGAAGAATTTGGGAAATGCTGGTGCCCAGCGCCAATTGCCGTATCTTTTCGGCCCAACTCATGGCGCCTCCGAAACCCGTATTGGGAAGAACGATAACAAACTCTTCTCCCCCATAACGCGCTGCCATATCGCTTTCACGGAGATTCTCACGAAGCCGCAAAGCGAATAACTTGAGAACCAAATCGCCCGACTCGTGTCCGTAGGTGTCGTTCACCTCTTTGAAGTGATCCAAGTCCAGCATCAGCACCGACAAAGGCTGGTTGTATCGTTTTGACTGTGTGATCTGCTGTTGCATAAATTCAAATAAGAAACGTCGATTATAGAGTCCCGTTAAGGGGTCGCTTATGGCGCGCTGTTGCGCCTGCTGCAAGAGATTCAGGCTGGCGAGGATCGGAGCGGTCTGATCCACAAAGGATTCGGCGTGACTCATGCGGTCCGAATTCCAGTAATCCTCCGTTTTGGCCTGTAAATGCGCCACGCCTGTCACACTGCCGCCGACGATCAACGGCAAGCAAAGATAACTTCCGCGGCAACCCTCATGACAATTCTGCGGGCAGGAATAATCTTCCTGCTGGTTGTTCATCACGAATCGCCGGCTGGAGCGCAGCGCCAGACAATTCATGGGCTCATTCAACACCGAAAATCTGAAATCCGGTGCCAACGGCACTTGAGTCTCTTTGACCTCCAAGCGGTTAGCTGAAGGGTTTTGCTTCATAATCACAATTTGCTCCAAATCAAATTCCCGCTTCAACGTTTGTGTCAGCGCCTGCGACACTTCGTCCGGCTCGATGGCCATTTGAATCACATCGCGGAATTTCTTGAGCGCGACTAATCGTTGGCTGCGTTCATTTTCCAGGCGGAAGAGACGGCTGTTGTTCAAAGCAATGGCGCTTTGAGCGGCAAAGGATTGGACGATATCAATCTCCTCTTGTGTGAAGCGGCGTTGTTCCGGAGTACCGATTTCAAGGACACCAAACAAACGCTCGCTAAAAATCAGGGGAACCGCCAGGTATCCGACAAACCCCAGGCCCTTGGCCACCTCCCGGAATTGTGTCCGCGAATCCTGCAAAACGTCCGTGAGCGCGATGGTTTGTCGGTTCGCCGCCACCCAACCCACCAAACCTTCTCCCACGGTCAGATGATTGGCTGAGGGCGGCAGCGGTTGAGTGGTGTGGCCGGCACAGGCGGTGAGGGCATTTTCATCCGCATCCAGGGTCCAGAGAAAACAGATGGGCACGTTCAGGAGCTTAGAAATAGATTCGACCACTTGTTGAAAAACCTTCTGGTCTTCCAGGCTGGACACGACGGACTGGGTGAGGACGGTCAGAGCCGCCAATCTCTGGGCACGAGATCGCGCCTGGCGTTCACGTTGTTTGAGAGAACGCGAAAGCACACTGGCGAAGAAAGCCACCATCACGAGACTGGCTGTATTGATAAGATGAAGGATTCCCGAGGGTGTCAAGGAAAAGGGCTCGCGACCCGCCAGGCGTGCCACCATCAAGTAACAAGAAATGATGAGGACGGCAACGACAATTGTTTCACGCGGCCCCAGATAAATGGCCGCCGTCAGAATGACCAGGAAGTAAAGGAAGAAGAAGGGGCTTCGATCAAATTGCGAATAGAGTAAGACCATGGTGATGAAGAAAACCGCAAACAGTACGCCGACAATTGTCTTGATACGTCCAATAAAGCGCTCGGGGAGCATGAAATAGAATACGACATTGAAGAGAACGGCGGCTGCGGCCAGTTTGTATAGCCCCAGGGTGTTCAGCTCTATGGATCCAGGAAAGTGCGTGAGGATGAGGATCAGACCAATAGTAACCCCGTATGCGGCCACAAAGATCTTCTCATAGCGCTTATACATTTTGTTTTTGGTTGTCACAACTGGTGCCCCCACCCCGAAGCTTGAAACCGGTCCCCACGACCTCCTCAGAATATATCCCTATTTACTCTGAAATCTTCACAAGATGTTTTCAGTGCCAGATTTATGCGAAAACGATCACAAACTCCTGTTTTTCAATTTTCCCGGCTGGTAAGGCCATCGGATCAAGAGGAGCCGCTGGAAGCAGTCTGTTCACAAGCGCCTCAGTCCAGTCTCGCATTTGACAGAATGTACCCGCACCCCTAAACTCCAGTCTCGAAATCCTTTCAAGGGTCGGTCCGCTTTTTCTTTTGATCGACACCTCACATCGTATGGCGACAGTTCACAAATTCACCCCCACAGAATGCCTCGCCCAGTTCAACCAAAAGAAATTTCCTTCGAGCCTTCTCCTGCTGGGTGAAGAAACATTCTTCCATGAACAGTTGATTTCGGCGTTAAAGACTTTGCTTTGGAATGATCCGCGCGCGGATTTTTCGACATTTACTTTCTTGATGTCGGAGTCTCATCTGGAAGACGCCATTGAGGCCGCGTCTACCAACTCGCTGCTTGCGCCCCAGAAGCTCGTCATCATTCGCGGCTTGGAGCAGGTACGCGAGAACCAGATTCGAGAGCGCGACGAAGAAGCAGTGGCCCGATATTTGGAACGACCGAATCCTCAGACGATTCTGGTGGTGCAAGCCGAAAAGTTGGATGGTCGCCGCCGGCTGACGCAACAGTTGCAGAAACACTCCTGGGTCATCGACTGCTGTTCCCTCCCCAACGAGGCCGTCGTTCAGTGGATCGGACAACAAGTTTCGGCGGAGGGGGTTTCAATTGATGCCTATGCCGCCCGCGAGCTCGTCGAGGCCGCAGGAAATTCCTTGACGCTTCTACAGCAGGAAATCAAAAAGCTGGTGAGTTTTGTGGGGGACCGTCGAAGGATCCAGGCCGACGACGTCGATGTGTTGATGTTTCGTGCCCGCGTCAATACTGTGTTTGAATTGGTCGATGCCATTAATCAGCGCAACCGCGCGGCGGCCATCCGGATTGTGCGCAATCTCTTCGAGAATGATTCTGAGGTGGGCATTCTGATGTACTGGCTGGACCGCTTGTATCGTCAACTCGTGACCCTGAAGGATCAGCCGCGCAAACTGGACGGTTGGGGGGCCGTACGCCTCCTGCGTGTCCCGCGTGATTATGCCGAACGGCTGGTCCAACAGGAAAAGCATTTCACTCGTGAGGAACTCCTGGCTGGATTTCATAAATTCGCCGCCTTCGATCGCGGCCTCAGAACGTACTCGTTCAACAGCCAGGTGCAGTTCGAATTCCTGATTCTGGAGCTTATTGGAAACAGACCCGCCAAAAACGCCTGATTCATTGGCGCATTTTTGCCAAACGAAAAGGAGTCGCCCCGTCAGGGTCCCACTCCTTCATTGTCATTGTCGCCGGGTCATTTCAGGGAGGCTATTCGCTGCCAGGTGACCGCCTCACGACCGTATTACGGTTTCTTCCCCAAGGCAGATACTCTCTTGGTTAACCGGGATTTATAGCGATCGGCGGTGTTTCTATGGATCACGCCTTTGGTGACGGAACGATCGATGACGGAGAGGGTTTGAGTCAAAACGGTTTGGGCGTCGCTGCCGTTGCCGGAAGCAATGATTTTTCTCAGAGACTTAATTTGGGTTCGAAGCCGGCCCATATTCCGGCGGTTCACCGCCGTGCGGCGCGCCGTCTGTCGCACCCGCTTCCATGCTGATTTATGTGTGGCCATTTACCTTGAAAAATCCTTTCGCAATCTACCGCGGTATTGTGATGAGAGCCGATTCAGCCCCCTTCAAAGCGCCATAAACTATCGTACATTGGCTTTAAAGTCAACGCACAACATTTTCGTTGACACCCATTTTAGCGTGGTGTAGCCTCCAAAGAGGTTATGGTGAAACCCGCTGTTTCAACGGATTTTCCTTCATCCCTACTTTCGATTGCAAATGAGGTGCGGCGACTTCTGAATCAATGAAGAAGAGTATATCTATCACCCAAGGGCTTCAATCGCTGTTTGGCACCTACGACCGTAACATTCGTTTCCTGGAAAAGTCCCTCAGCGTCCAATTCCAAACCCATAACGGAACTCTGGAGATTGTCGGCAACAACGGTGGTGTTACCGTGGCAGAAAACATCCTGCGTGACTATGCCACCCTGGTCGACGAGGGAATGCGGCTGGATAACGGAGAAGTGGAATCGCTTCTCAAGATTGCCGTTGACGATCCCTCCCGCTCGGTTCGAGAAATTGCCACGTCGCTTCGTTCACGGCCGCTGGGCAAGAAGCAAGTGACTCCCAAAAGCCTGAACCAAAGGCTCTATGTGGAAGCCATGGAGACCCATGATATCGTCTTCGGCGTGGGCCCGGCCGGTACCGGTAAGACCTATTTGGCGGTGGCGCTGGCCTTGACCGCTCTCCAAAATCACTCCGTGAGCAAGATCATCCTGGCTCGCCCGGCAGTGGAAGCGGGAGAACGTTTGGGGTTCCTCCCCGGGACACTTCAGGAAAAAGTCGATCCTTATTTACAGCCGCTTTATGACGCTTTGTATGATCTCTGTGATCGCGATAAGATCGATCGCTGGTTGGAAAAAAACATCATCGAAATCGCGCCCATTGCTTTTATGCGGGGCCGCACCTTGAACGAATGTTTTGCCATCCTGGACGAGGCCCAAAACACTACGCCAGAGCAAATGAAGATGTTCCTCACACGCATCGGATTCAATTCCAAGGCCGTCATCACCGGAGACATTACTCAGATTGATCTACCCCAGGGGAAGCGTTCCGGTCTGATTGAAGCCATTGACGTAGTATCGAACATCTCAGGAATTGCTTTTGTGTGGTTCAATGAAAAAGATGTGGTGCGTCATGCCTTGGTTCAGGAAATCATCAAAGCGTACGACGCTTACAATCAAGCCCGGGGACACAATGGAAAGCAGCCGACCGGTCCGGAGCTGAACGAACAGGCTCCCGTCCGTCCGAGCCACTCCACGAGACCTTCAGATGAGTGACCGCCCACCTAACCCTGACCCCGAAACTCACGGAAGCGAGAAACCTTCGGGCTTCCCTTCCCCTGCTGACATCGTGTCGCTCCAAAAGAGAGCGCAGGGTTCGAGGTCCTTTACGCAGCGATTGGTCAATGATCTCGCACGCGGTCTCCGCTCCAGAGACCTTTATATCGGATTTCTTTTGGTGGCACTTGTTGCCATTCTATCCGCCCGCATTTCACTCACACCCCTTCCACAGTACAAAGTGGGCGACATCGCCAAAGAAGACTGGGTGACGTCGGACACCCTCGTCGTTGTCGACCAGGATCTGACGCGTTTGCAACAGCAAAAGGTGATGGCCGAGTCACCCGCCGTGCTTGATTATGATCCCAGTATCGACCAAGCCTCGGTGGCCGTCCTGAATGGATTCTTCGGACGTCTCAATGAATCCAACATTGATTCTGACACCCCGGCGTCTCAAAAAATCATCACCGCCGCTTTCACCAATACATTTCATCGCCCCGCCTCTAGAAGTTTAATCGAGGCTTTGACGCACCGGAATATACGCGACAGTTTGCAATCGAATGCCGCCTCCTTGCTGAGTCAGGCCCAACGCGTCGGCATCATCAACGGTATGGAAGGTTTGGAGACAACGGCCAATCCCCCGCGGATGGTGCTCCGGAATATCGATACGAACGCCGAGCAACCGCTTCCTCCCAACACCTCCATTCCGACGGTCACTGTGGCGCGAGACAAGATTCAACACGGCATTTTGGCATTAAGAGATTTGGCACCTCAAGCCAAGGAAGAATTTGGGTCGGCGGTCAGCAGTTTGGCAGCTGTCAATTGTCTCTACAACGCTCGGGAAACCCAGGAACGCCGGAAAGCGCTACTCGCGCAGATTCAACCCGTCACCACACTGATTCCGCCGGGAACCTCACTTCTCCGAATTGGACAGCCGGTGACACCCGGGACGGTGGCCGCTCTGGGGACCCTCCAGGCGCAGGAAAGCCGTCGCAAACGCCCCGCCTATTTTATTGGGCTCCTTCTGGCGGTGAGTATCCTGGCATTTTTCATATGGCGCTTTTTGCTGCAAAGGAACATTACTGCTGTCAGCCTGAGGAAACAGTTCGTCTTGATGATGGCCACCCTGGCAGGCTCACTGGCACTGATGCGTCTCCTGTTTTTCACCTTTGAGGTTATTCGTGAAAATTTTTCAACGCCGCCGTTGAACGATCCGCTCTCTTCGAAATTTGCAATTCCTTTTGCAGCGGGAGCCATGCTCGTAACTCTGCTACTGGATGCCCAACTCGGCATGGTTTTTGCCATACTGTTTGCTTTGTTTACGGGATATCTCAGCCAATCGTCAACGCTGGCTTTTTATGCTTTGATTTCCAGTTGGGCCGCGATTTATGCCGCCCGCCAATACCAGAATCGAAATGCCCTGATCAAAGCCGGCTTGATCGTCGGAGTCTGCAATTTTCTTTTGGTGGCGGGGTTGGTGTTGATGGGCGAACGGGCACACGACCGGCAACTGTTCTTATTCGATTTGGGCAATACAATCGTGGGGGGATTTTTTGTAGCCGCGAGCGTATCCATCCTTCTTCCCCTGTTTGAGTACGCCTTTGATATCTGCACCGATATCCGTCTGCTGGAACTATCCAATCTCAACCTTCCGATTCTTCGCCGCTTGGCCGCAGAGGCCCCCGGGACATATCATCACAGCATTCTGGTGGGCATCCTGGCGGAGACGGCCGCCGAAGCCATTGGAGCGAACGGACTGCTGGCTCGAGTGGCCTGTCTCTATCACGACATCGGCAAAGTGATCAAACCCACCTACTACATCGAGAACTCCAAGGAGGCCATTCAACGACATGATCAGTTGGCGCCGAGCATGTCCAGCAGCGTCATCATGGACCATGTTCGGGAGGGCTTGCGACTGGCCCGCGAGATTCATCTTCCACGGCGTGTTTCCGACATGATCCCGCAACATCATGGAACCAGCCTGGTCACTTATTTTTATCACAAAGCCAAGAGCGGACCCGATTCGGAAGAGGTCGGTATTTCCGAGGAGCAATATCGTTATCCGGGCCCGCGCCCCCAATCCCAGGAAGCCGCCCTCATCATGATGGCGGATTCGATTGAGGCGGCCTCCCGAACCGTTCAGAATCCAACGCCTCGGAAATTGCAAAAGGTGGTGGAACGGATTATGGAGCGGTTCCTGAATGACCACCAGCTCGACGAGGCCCCTCTAACTCTTCACGAGCTAAGCCTGGTTCAAAACGCTTTTACGAAGGCTCTTTCGAGCATCTACCACGAGCGCATTGCCTACCCCAATTTTGATTTTAATCAGACCACGGCCACAGTTTCCTCCTCCGGCGCGTGAGCCCTCTTGCCTCCATAGCCGCAGCTCATTTCTATGAGATAATGGTGCTCCTTATTCTTTGACGCCCATGGCGACTTGGGGATGAATATTCATAATCTGCAGACATCGATTCGCGTCAATCAGCGCGCCCTCACGCTCTTTGCAAAGCGGGCGGCTCGAGCGACCCGTCAGGCCCCTGATGATTTTTCCGTGGTGCTCGTCAATGACCGTACTATTCAAGCCTTGAATCGCCGCTTTTTGGGGAGAAATCGCGCGACCGACGTCCTTTCATTTGCCACCGGGAATAGCTTGGCACCCTGGAACGCCATGGAAAGACATGAAATACTCCGGCGGGGCGAAATTGTGATTTCTGTTTCCACGGCACAACGGCAAGCCCGCCGTGAGGGACACTCGCTTTTCAAAGAGCTCGAGATGCTGATCATCCACGGAATGCTCCATCTGATGGGCTACGACCACGAAGTCGATCACGGTCAAATGACACGAAAAGAACTGGCCTTGCGGGACAAATTGTTATGAGCGTGCTTCAACTTTTCCTGATTCTGTTGCTTCTTTTGCTGTGGTCGCTGATTGCGATCATGGAAGTCGCTCTGGCTTCCTTCGGAAAGATCAGCGCTCGTATGCGGGCCGAAGAGGCCAGGAATTCCAGAAATGATTTTCTCGTTCGTTTAGTGGAGCGGCCTGAGCCTCGCCGAATTGCAATATCCATGGGCTCACAGACCTGTCTCGTTCTGATGGTCTACTTGTTGGCGTCCTTTTTCTTCTCCCGCCAGCTATCTTTCCATTTGGCATTCCTGGCCACCTTCGGGACACTGGTTTTTCTGATCTTAATTTTCCACCACTTTCTGCCCCGGTTGATTGCTACACGCCATCCCGAGGAAGTTCTTCTCAGGATCTATCCGCTGGTGCATGGTTTTTTCGGCGTGACGCTTCCATTCGCTCGAATCATTTTGTCGACTCTGGCGCTCGTCGAGGACTCGGAGAATACCTCGAGGAACGTCGAAGCAACGGCCGAACCTCAGGAAATTCAAGCGCTCCTGGATGTCGGCAAGGAGGAGGGCATCATCGCGGCCTCCGATGGCGCCTTGATTCAATCCGTGGTGCAATTCGGGACCAAAATGGCCAAAGACTCGATGACACCACGCACCGAGATCGTGGCCATCCACGACACCGCCACCTTGGAGGAACTTCAAAACCTGATTGCCCAGAGGAAGCATTCTCGGATTCCGGTTTTTCATGAAGACATCGACAACATAACGGGTATCGTCTTCATTCGGGACATGCTGGTGGAAATAGAGAAAGGCCATGCCAAGCAATCGGTTCGCACCATCGTTCGACCCACCTTGTTTGTCCCCGAGACCAAGCCCGTCTCGGACCTGTTGAAAGAGCTTCAGCTTGAAGTGGCTCCAATGGGGATTGTGATCGATGAATTCGGGGGCGTGGCCGGCCTGATCACCATCGAGGATCTTGTGGAAGAGATTGTGGGTGAGATCCACGACGAAGATGAAACACCTGAGACTTCGGTCATTCGAGTGGATCACGATGAATATATCTTTTCGGGCCGCTTGCCCATTGGACGCGTGGAAGAGTTGTTGAAGTGCGAGATCAGTGACGAGGATTATTCCACCATCGCCGGTTTCGTCATCTCCAATTTGGGAAGGGTCCCCTCTCCCGGGGAGAAGATCGAATTGGCAAACTTGAACATCGAAATTCTTGAATCCACCTCACAACAAATCCGCCGACTTCGCATAGCCAGGAAGAAAGCGGCGGCCTCCGCTGAATAAACCATGCCCAAATCAGGATTTGTCGCAATCGTGGGTCGACCCAACGTCGGGAAGTCAACGCTTCTAAATCGCCTGATCGGCGAAAAGGTGGCCATCGTCTCCCCCGTTCCGCAAACCACCCGAAATCAAATTCGCGGCATCCTCAATCGATCGGAGGGCCAGGTTATTTTCGTCGATACACCGGGAATTCATCAGCCCAAACACCGGCTCAATGAACGCATGATGAAGCAGGTGCATGCCGCATTCGACGGATTGGATCTCGTGTTGTTTATGACCGATGCCGCCTCTTCCCGGAACGAAGAAGAGTTTTTTGCCTTTGATCTGGTTCGAAAGAAAGGAATTCCCAGCTTCCTGCTCTTGAATAAGATCGATCTGATCCGGAAGGAACGATTATTGCCCCTCATTCAAACTTATGCCGGCCGGGCGGATTGGAAAGAGATCATACCGGTCAGTGCTCAAACCGGGGACGGGGTTGATCTGTTGATCCATTCCATTTTTGCCGTGCTGAAAGAGGGGCCCCCGTTTTTTCCACCTGATCAATATACAGACCAGCCGGAGCGTGATTTGGTTGTGGAGTTCATTCGGGAGAAAATCATGCTGAACACTCGGCAGGAAATCCCCCATTCCGTCGCGGTGATCATTGATCGATATGAAGAAACCCCGGCGCTGGTTCGCATTTACGCTTCCATCCTGGTAGAACGAGAATCTCAAAAAGGAATTGTGATTGGTCAAAAAGGCAGCATGTTAAAACGGATTGGATCTGAGGCCCGGCGCGACATTGAAAGGCTCTTGAACACCAAGATTTACCTGGAGCTTTTTGTCAAGGTGCGGGTGCATTGGCGGGATGATGAAGCCATTTTGGATGAAATCAAAGGGAATCGCAGGGAGTCCTGAATGTCTGGTCCGATGGAGACTCTAAACGCTGTCGTGCAGCCGGCGAACGCCACACACGATTCACCATCGAATCCTCAGGCTCCTGATCGATTGGTCTCTCTGGATGCCTTTCGCGGTTTAACCATCGCTTTCATGATCCTGGTAAATAACCCGGGAACTTGGAATGCGGTTTACAGGCCGCTGGAGCATGCCCCGTGGAACGGTTGGACCCTCACCGATCTGGTCTTCCCATTCTTCCTTTTCATTGTCGGAGTATCCATGACGATGTCCTTCGCGCGTCGTCAAGAGCGAGGTGATGGGCGAGGCTCATTATTTCTTCAGGTTGTTAAGCGTACGGTGATTATCTTTGTGCTGGGGCTGGTTTTAAACGGTTTTCCCTATTACCATTTTTCCACTCTCAGAATTCCCGGCGTGCTTCAACGCATTGCAGTGTGTTACTTCATTGCCGCAGTCATCTATCTGACTTGCAAGTTGAGGGGGCAGATTTTGGTCACCCTGGCCTTTCTGATCGGCTATTGGATATTGATGAAGACCGTCAATGTTCCCGGGTTCGGTCATGGAATACTAACTCCCGAGGGCAATCTTGCGGCGTATCTCGACAATAAGTACCTGCATGGGCACATCTACAGGCCTACCTGGGACCCGGAAGGAATGCTCAGTACCCTTCCGGCTGTCACCACCACACTCTTTGGAATATTTGCGGGCCAATGGATGCGCCACACGAAGAGCATCGCTTCACGCCTGTGGGGTCTTATCCTTTCAGGGACCATCGGAATAATCTTGGGCCAGATAATGAATGTCTGGTTTCCGATCAACAAGAATCTATGGACCAGCTCTTATGCCGTTTTCACTGCCGGAGCCGCCCTGTTGTTATTCGCGATTTGCTATTGGGTAATCGATGTTCGGGGTTTCAAATCGTGGTCAATCCCGCTCCGCATCTATGGAACGAATGCTATCGCCGCCTATGTGCTGTCGAGTTTGATGGGAACGGCTTCCGTTACCTGGAGAATCTCTCAAGGAGGACGTTTCTGGACTTACAAAGGTTTCCTCTTCTCAAAATTCTATGCTCCATGGGCAAATCCATTTAACGCCTCAATGTTATGGGGCCTTTCTTATGTGATTTTGTGGATGGGAATCCTATGGATGCTGTATCGGCGAAGAATCTTCATCAAAATTTGAGACTTCTTACCTCTTGCCTTCGCGATTTCACTGTCCTCTCAACACGACCACGGTCTGATCATCATGTTGAGGCGCACCGTGAGCGAAGTCAAGAACCGCACTGAAGAGGACATCTTTCAAGGCGGCCGGATCCAGGTCGCAGTGATTCCCGATGGCCTGCAGCAACCGCTCTGTTCCGAATTCCACGTCCTCGCGCGTCATCGCTTCCGAAATTCCGTCGGAGTAGAACACCACCATCTCGCCGGGCTCAAGATGCACGCTGAGCTCCTCGTAGACAACATCATCAAACAGGCCCAGCGGCACGCCTGAAACCTCCAGCAATTCTACGGAATTCTTTTTGCAATAAACCGGTTTAGGCAAGCCCGCATTGGCTATCACAAGATGGCGTGTTTCGCTGTCCCAGACAGCGTAGCACAAGGTCATGTAGCGGCCTTCAACCCGCCGCTGGCACAACGACCAATTAACTCGAGCCAGCATTTCAGCGGGTGAGTATTGACGGGTGGCACGCGTACGTATGATCCCGCTGGTCATGGCGCTGTAGAGCGCCGCGGGTGCGCCCTTGCCCACTCCGTCGCCCACGGCAATCGCCAGCTTGGATCCCTCATAGGGAATGAAATCATAAAGGTCGCCTCCAATGATGCGGGCCGGGCGAAATTCTGCCGCGATTTCCAGGCCGGGAACATGCGGGATTTCATCACTGACGAGTTGATATTGGATTTCGCGGGCAAACTGCATCTCCCGCTCCATGCGCGCCTCCTGCCGGGAGACGTGTTCGTACAAGCGCGCATTTTCAATGGCCGTGGCAATCTGGCTGGCCAGCATCGTCAGGATTTGTTCGTGTTCTTTGGTGAAATAATTGCCGCGACGGCTTTCAAGATCCAGAACCCCAATGGACCGTTCTTGATGAATCAGCGGGATGACCAATTCCGACCGGGTCTCCTTATTCACGCAAATGTACCGGGGGTCTTTCTCGACGTCGTTCACGCGAACCGCCTTGCGGGTGGCCGCGGCTTCGCCCACCAAGCCATCTCCCACAGGAATACGCAGTTTTTCCTGCGTCCGCTGATCGAATTTGAAGGAAAAACGGGTCTTCAACACATTTTCCCGTTCGTCGATCAGCATGACGGCGAAAAAGTCGTAGTCGATGACGGGTTTCAGCATCTCCGCCAGCTTGCGCAACAGTTCTTCGAGATTCAAAATCCCGGTCATCTGTTCGCTCAAGGCAAACAGGGTGCTCAACATTTCGGCCTGATTTCGCGTTCGCTCGTATAGACTGGCGTTTTCAATGGCGATGGCGATCTGGCTCCCCAGCAATTCGAAAACGTGTTGGTGGTAAGCGGTGAAGAAATGGGGCTCCGGGCTCTCGATATCAAGAAGTCCAATCACCCGGTTCTTGGAAATCAAGGGAACCACCATCTCCGATCGGACACTGTCGTAGGCCTTCAAATAGCGCGCATCTTGTGAAACCTCGCCGACCAGAATGACGCGTTTTTCCGCCGCCGCCGTCCCGATCAGTCCTTCGCCCATTCGCAGGCGCATGGAGCGAATGACCTTCTCATCATGCCCAATCGAGAAACGGAAACGAAATTCTTCAGCGTCGTCATTCAGAAGTAGGATGGCAAAGATCTGGTAATTGACAATCTGCCGGACCAGTTGAGCGATTTTGGGAAGCAAGGCATCCAAGTCGAGAATGGCGTTGATCTCACGCCCGATCTCCACCATGGTTGTCAAGATGCGCGAACGCTCCTCCAGCTCGCGCTTAATGGCAGGCGACGTGGTGCGAATTTTGTAAATCGTCTCAACCGGTTCTTTGGTGTTCACAGGATGCTCTCAAAAAAAAGAGGCAGGACACTCCTGCCTCGCGCTCTTCTTAAGCTTCGGTGCGCATTCGATTGTGCCGTTCAGGCAGCCTTGGAGCCCTCCACGATCTTGATGCTGGCGCTGGCTCCAATCCGCGTTGCTCCCGCCTCAACCATTTGACGGGCATCTTCAAAGGTGCGGACCCCACCCGAGGCCTTCACTCCGACGTCGGGTCCCACGACCTGCCGCATCAGCTCCACATCTTTAGCGGTGGCGCCGCCTCCCACAAAACCCGTCGAAGTCTTCACAAAATCGGCGCGGCCCGCTTTGGCCAGCGTGCAGGCCTTAATCTTCTCCTCATCGCTCAGCAGAAATGTTTCCAGGATGACTTTTGTAATGGCGCCGTAGCGATGGCACACATCCACCACGCCGGCCACATCCTCTTCGACAAGGCTATAGTTCCGCGATTTGAGGGCGCCCACATTCATGACCATGTCGATCTCATCGGCGCCCATGCATACCGCTTGCTTGGCTTCGAATGCTTTGACGGCTGGAAGTGTCGCCCCCAACGGAAATCCCACTACGGTGGCGATTTTAACGCAGCTGTCCTTTAATAACTGAGCGCACAGCTTGGTCCAGCAGGGGTTCACACAAACGCTCGCGAATTGATACGTGCGGGCCTCTTCACACAGCTTGCGGATTTGCTCCTCCGTGGCCTCAGGTTTCAACAGAGTATGATCGATAAGGTGGGCAATGCCCGCGTCGATGCAGGACTTCCCGGAGCAGGTCGAAATGCGGTCGGCCCCGCACCGGATGATCTTGTGTGCCTCCACCGAACAATTTCCATGGCAATCGCCGTTGCAGCTGCTGCTGATGCGGTCATCGATCCAGATTCCACCGGGCGATGTCACTCCTCCGGCAGCTTGAATACGGCTCCACAGCTCGGCCGTAATCGATTCGATCAGTTGCTCCAGCTCCGATGGGTTCATCGTTCTTCCCTGCCCCCGGATCGTTTTTCAATGTCCATGATCTTGTCGACCCGGCGTTGGTGACGGCCTCCTGCAAAATCCGTATGAAGCCACGTTGAAACAATATCGCACAACTGCTCGAACGACTGCAGCTTCCCTCCCAGCGTCAGCACATTAGCATCGTTGTGCTCCCGCGAGTTTCGGGCCGTGGCCTTATCGTAGCACAAGGCGGCACGAATCCCGGGAACCTTATTGGCGGCCATCGCGGATCCGATTCCGGCCGCATCGATCATAATACCCCAGCGACATTCCCCTTTTGCCACGGCATGCGCCACCAAATGCGCGTAATCCGGATAATCCACAGCCTCGCTATCGTGCGTTCCGAAATCCTTCACGGCAAAATGCATTTCATCGGAAATGAATTTCTTCAGGCGTTCCTTCATAGGATAGCCGCCGTGATCGGCACCCAAGGCGAGCGTCTTCTGAGGCGAGGGTGCAGAGGCCACCCCGTCTCGCGGCAAGATGACAATAGACACGCTGCGTTTAGCCGCTTCTTCGCGCGCCTCATCGGTGATCAAAGCCCGGGAAGCCACTTCGATTCGGCCTCCACGTTCGATGGCCACCACATCTTGTCGCGTCAAAACTCGGAAGGGTTCCATGGAGAGGAAGTTTAATGCCAATTCGCTGAAGGATCAATGACCACGCAAATATCGGGAACGTTGCGATACTTCTCACCCACATCCAGTCCGTAGCCGACCACGAATTTGTCGGGGATTTCGAAGCCGATGTAGTCCGCGTGAACTTCCTTGATCCGGCGCGAAGGTTTGTTCAAGAGAGCGCATATTTTCAGGGAGGCCGGATTGCGGTTCAAAAGACTTTCGTGCAGATAACTGAGCGTCAAACCGGTATCCAAAATGTCCTCCACCAGGATGACATCGCGCCCCTCGATGGGCGCATCGAGGTCTTTTGTGATGCGCACGACACCGGAGCTCTTGGTGCTGGCCCCGTAACTGGACACCGCCATAAAATCCAACGACAGCGGCAATTCGATGGCCCGAACAAGGTCCGACAGAAAAATGCAGGCTCCCTTCAGGATGGAAATCAGATGCGGCGACTTGCCGGCATAATCCCGGCTGATTTCGGCGCCCAGCTCCTGCACGCGCGCTTGAACTTGATCACGCGTCAGCAACGGCTCCAGATTATTTTGGAAAAAACCCGCTTGCGGCATGCTCAATGTCCTCGACAGGTTGGAAATATGGCAGCGCCCCTGGTGACGGCAATGTACACCACTTGTGCTAGCTTGGCAATACGAGGCCACAAAATACTTGGTCTTGGGACCCGCGCCAGTCACACCATAGTGAGATTGGAGTTTTCCATTCTTTTGATACAGTTTCGAATGTGACGGCCCGTGATGGACGGGCCTGGAAGGTGAATTCACGTCCCATTCGATTAAAAACACCGCAAGGTAAACAGCTATTTCTGGTGCCTGATTGCTTGTTGGACCCAAGTGATAGTGCATTTGCACTTGACTTTTATGTTCATAAGCGTTAAACCGTAAAAAGTAAGAGCGTTGTGCGCTGTATTTTGTGGGGCTTTTGAGTAGATCATTGAAGGGCTTACCTCTAGATTCAGCCCGGAATTTCAATATCCATAGATTTATTCTAAATTTGGAATTTCCCGGACTGTAGTGTCATTGGAAGGATAAAAATTCTCCTGATACTGCATGGGAATTCAACGAGATAAGCGCACTTTTAATTTAGTTTTTTTGGCCTGAAAATTGCACCTCTTTTGGCGAAATCTTCGGGGGGTTTTTGTTTTCTCTTCAAATGCAGGGCATTCCGCTAGACGATTAGTCAATTCCATTCGCCGTGATCCCACCACTTCCGAGGATTGCGGAATCATACTAGGTACCAACCTTTGACCAAGAAATTCCAATTGAAGGAGAGTTTAAATATGAAAAACAAGGCTTTGTGGTGTTTCCTCTGCCTCTGTTTGGGAGTGTTGCTTGTGGCAACGATGTGGGCCCAAGGGCAAGGCAATGGAACCATTGAAGGAACCGTAACCGACCAGTCCGGAGCTGTGATTCCGGGGGCCAGGGTTGTGGTTCTTAATTTAGGCACCAATGCCACCCGTGAGCTCACAACGGATGCCACGGGGCATTATCGCGCCGATATTTTGCAACCCGGTGATTACTCCATCACGGCGACCCACGCCGGCTTTGCAACCACCAAGATCGAGCGCGCCAACGTTTTTGTCGGCACTGTGACCAACGGCGATCTGCGCCTGGGTGTGGCCGGGACGCAGCAGCAGGTTGAGGTGACCGCTGAGGCCCCGCTCACTGATCCCGAGAAAATTGCGGTGGGCGGCTCCGTAGGAGAACGGGCCATCGAGGATCTCCCGGTCAATGGCCGGCGCTGGTCGAACTTCGTTCTGCTGACGCCCGGCACCATACCGGATGGCACGTTTGGACTCGTGAGCTATCGAGGTATTTCAGGCTTGTACAATAACAACAGCATCGATGGTGCTGACGACAACCAGGCTTTCTTCTCGGAAGCCAACGGTCGTACCCGAACGCCGTATGCCATCAGCCAGGCCACCATTAAGGAATTTCAGGTCGGCTTAAGCAACTACTCCGCCGAATTTGGCCGGGCCGCCGGTGGAACGGTGAATGCTGTGACCAAATCCGGAACCAATCAGTTCCATGGCGAAGGTTTTTATTTCCTCCGCACCAAGGCATTCATTGCCATGGATCCGTTTATCAAAGCTCAAGGAAAACCAAAGCCGGATGAACGTCGACAGCAGTTCGGCGGCGCGGTGGGTGGTCCTATCATCAAGGACAAGGTTTTTTTCTTTGCGAATTACGATCAGCAACGTCGCAACTTCCCCATCACCACGCTTCCCAATGTTCCGATTGCCAATCAACTGTGCTCAGTTCCGGGATGTGCTTCCACCATCGCTTTTCTGAACACCCTGGTCGGCACCTTTCCGCGTCAGGGAAACAACCTGATCTTTTTGGGTAAGGTCGATTGGATTATCAACGCCAACAATACCTTGACCGGTCAGTACAACTACCACAAGTGGCATT
>JAQUPQ010000025.1 GCA_028716525.1 Terriglobia bacterium
TTTTTTGTTTACAAATTTTGCGTTCCAGTCTAAATTTTTAGCCCGCTCGTGGGCCGCTAGCTCAATTGGCAGAGCAACTGACTCTTAATCAGTAGGTTGAAGGTTCGATTCCTTCGCGGCTCACCAAAATCTTATCAGGCATCGCCTGCCGACAAATGACATTGAATATCGAAAAATAGTTTCCAATCCAACCCCATTCCAGTCCCGAAGGGACGACTTTCAGTAGCCGGGGGTGTCAGCCCCCGGAGAGTGTCCAACAACAACCATCAAACCCCAGAGGGGCGATAGAAGTAACCAGGAGATGGCCAGCCCTTCCACTCATGATTAGCCCGCTCTCTTGCAGAGTGTCTTCCGATCAATCCTGTCGTCCCGCCGAGCGGGACTCTTTTACTTTTTGAACTTTGTCCCGGCACTCATGTGCCGGGCTAAAGATCTTTCGTCCTAACGGACTTGATTTATGAAAGACTAAGGCGTCCTTATGAAACCCTATTCTGCCTTTGGCCATGACTTGTTGCCCCGAAAATCAGCTCCACCTGAAAGAGCGTAACACTCTCCCAAATCCGCACAGCGACAGTTCGTAATCGGACAAATCACAACCCCACAGGCGCTTCGATGGCGCCAACAGCCTTAGGAATCAACAGCCTCAGGCTCGTTGCGAATGGCCTTTGAGTTGCCTTTTGAATGTGCGGGTCATCAGCGGTGATCACTTGAGAAGCTCTTGTTTGGTCAGTTCTTAACCTCGCTCGTTTCGACTTTGGAAATTCCAAGGCTGGATGGGATAGATGGAAGTCGCAGTCCCGAATCAATCTGAAATTGTTCGAACCCTTATCGCAGACGATCAACCGGATGTTCTGCAGGCGTTGACCCTGCTGCTGAAGGACCGCGGCTATGAAATCCATGCGGTCAATTCTCCGGCGGGTCTTCTCGAGTCTCTGCATTCCGGCAGCTTCGATGTGGTCTTGATGGATCTCAATTACACACGCGACACCACCTCCGGCGATGAAGGCATGGATCTGCTGACGCAAATTCGCCTTTTCGATGAAAACTTACCGGTGGTCGCCATGACGGCCTGGGGCAGTGTGGAGCTGGCTGTGGAAGCCATACATCGCGGCGTCGGCGATTTCGTATTGAAGCCCTGGAACAACCAACATCTGCTCACCGTCCTGGAAAAGCAGGTTCAGTTGGGTCGGGAGAAACGCAAGAAGCTCCTTCGGGAAGAGGAACAAGAGAACGCTTTTTTGGAAGCTCGCGAAATTCAGCGGGGATTAATTCCTCAAGAGATTCCCCAGATTCCCGGTTTTGAGATTTCATGCGTCTGGCAACCCGCTCAAGCCGTGGGCGGAGACTCCTTCGATATCTTCAAGTTCAACGAAACGCAATTGGCCTTCTGCATCGCCGATGTTGTGGGCAAAGGAATGCCCGCTGCCTTGTTGATGTCAAATTTACAAGCGGCAGTCCGATCATTTGCTTCGGAGGAAGTATCGCCCAAGGAAACCTGCAACCACCTCAACCGCATCCTGGGACCCAATCTCGGTTCAGGAAAGTTCATTACTTTCTTCTACGGCCATCTGGACGCCGGCACTCGCCGGTTAAGGTACGCCAATGCCGGCCACAACGCTCCGATCGTCATTCGAGCCGAGCTGTCGCCTTTTCGATTGAGTGAAGGAGGAGCGGCATTGGGTGCATTTCAGGATTGGAGTTATGGCCAGGGTATCATTCAACTCCAATCCGGCGACCGCATCGTGCTCTTCACCGATGGGATCACGGAAGCCTGCAAACCCAATGGCGAAGAATATGGAGAGAGCCGGCTTTTGACAGTCCTGGCGCAGGCAGGTACGCTCTCAGCCGAGGCATTACAAAAGAAAATCTTTTCGTCGGTGATCGAGTTCACCGACGGAGCATTTCAAGACGATGCCACACTGATTGTGATCGCAGTGCACTAGGGTTGCGGACGACCGGTGGGGCTCTTCGCTCCAAACCGTCAAACCATGAACTTTTTCTGCCACTTTGCATATTACATTAAGTTGAAATCAAAGGAAGGTCATGATGGTGAAATTCCTGCTGCCTTTCCGTTTGCAGGGAATCTTCGTCACATGGGCGGGCACACATGTTTCTGTGACATGTGTGCAGTTTCCTCAGAACAAGGCATAAATGAATGGTGACAAGGCTGAGGTTTGCGCCAGAATCATCAGCAGTCCGAAGACCACAAAAACAATCATGATCGGGAGCAACCAGAATTTCTTCCGGACCCGCAGAAACATCCAGATTTCGCGCATGAGGGACCAGGTACCGCTCATCCACAACCTCCCTTCAGGAACTGCCGAAGCCTTGGTTTAGCCATGAGCCTGCCCGAGGCTTCGCAGTGAGATCCGCAAGCCAACTTGCAACACGCCACGCCAGCCGCCACCCCGTGTGCGGCAGGAGTGAGAATTTCAAGTGGTGCACGATTTTCAGAAAAGGTGCTCATACCGGTCTTTCGCGGGCGGACTTGGTTTGAGTGTAATCCAATAACTGGAACATGAACGGTCTAATTTACGTTTAAGTGGATCTCTCCCCAGCAGGCGCATAACCACCCCAACCGGCGTCACCACCCCGTAGAAGAGCAGGAACAGAATGATACGTGTGTTGATCCAAGCCAGGGCTCGGGCCAGGGTCATCCAAATCCGGTACACTGGAGCCAGGCCCCGCGGATATCCGAGGGTGGTCAGCACTGCCAGGACCGCCGCCAAGAAAAAAACCCGAGGCGCAACAAGCCGTCCTCGCCAAATGCCAATCGCCCCGAACACCGAGAGGACCACTGTCATCCCGATTCCGAACTTCCGCAAAGAAACTACCGTTTCACCGGAGTTTCGGAGTTGTCCCGGCGATGTTTTCAATCGAGTTGGAACTCGGTTCTCCAATTGCTGTCTCCCTCCAGCTTCGATTGTTCGCGTTTGTTCAACAGAAACGTTTCCATGACCAAGTAATCCATCTCCGTCCTCATGAAACAGCGATAGGCGTCGGCGGGGGTACAAACGATGGGCTCTCCGCGAACATTAAAAGACGTGTTGATGAGGAGCGGGCAACCGGTCAAACCTTGAAACGCTTTGATCAAATCGTAAAACCCCTGATTTTCTTCTCGCCGGACGGTCTGCACGCGAGCGGAATAATCCACGTGCGTGACGGCGGGGATATTCGATCGCGGGATACTCAGGCGCTCCATCCCAAAAAGCTTCTCTTCTTCGGAAGTGAGCCGTAGGCGCTTCTCCGACTGAACGGCAGCCACCAGCAACATGTAAGGCGAATCGCAAGAAAGATCGAAATAGTCGCTGGCATGCTCCCGCAACACCGCCGGTGCGAAGGGCCGGAAGGACTCCCGGAATTTGATTTTGAGATTCATGACCGACTGCATCTTGGGTGATCGCGGATCGCCGAGAATGGAGCGCGCGCCCAGCGCCCGCGGACCAAACTCCATGCGGCCCTGAAACCAGCCGACGACGTTTTCCGCCGAAAGCAGTTGAGCCACCTCCACGACCATGTCTTGCCGGGAAAGACGCTGATAAGGAATCCTTTTCGCTTCCAGAAATTCTTCAATCTCTTTCTCGTTATACACCGGCCCGAGAAGTGATGCTTGCATCCCGTCGGTACGAGGGCCATCACCGTCGAACGAACGCGGCTTTCCGAGATACCGGTGCCAAATCGAAAGCGCGACCCCCACAGCCCCTCCGGCGTCTCCAGCGGCGGGCTGGATCCAAACATTTTCAAACGGTCCTTCGCGCAATAAGCGCCCGTTGCCGACGCAATTCAGCGCCACGCCTCCTGCCATGCACAGATTCCTTTGACCGGTCATTCGGTGCACGTGACGTCCCATGCGCAACATCGCCTCTTCGGTGACCTCCTGGATCGAACGCGCCAGGTCCATGTCGCGCTGCGTCAGCGGGGTTTCGGGCGCGCGAGGCGGGCCGCCAAACAATTTATCAAATTGCCCATTGGTCATGGTGAGGCCCTGACAGAAGTTGAAATACTTGAGATTCAGCGCCAAGGAACCGTCCGCCTTCAAGTCAATCAATTCTGTCAAAATCTTATCCACATACCTCGGTTCGCCATAGGGAGCCAATCCCATCACCTTATACTCGCCCGAGTTGACCCGAAAACCGGTGTAATACGTAAATGCCGAATAAAGAAGCCCCAGGGAATGCGGAAACCGCAGCTCACCCAGCAGCTCAAAATCATTGCCGTGGCCGACTCCAAAAGTGGAAGTCGCCCACTCCCCCACTCCATCCATCGTCAAAATGGCTGCGTCCTCAAAGGGAGACGGATAGAAGGCGCTGGCGGCATGGGATTCGTGATGCTCGGCAAAGAGCACGGGCCCCGAATACTTGAGTTCCTTTTTCACCACTTCCGGAATCCATAACTTCTCTTTCAACCACAGGGGCATGGCCCGCAGAAAGGATGGAAAGCCGGCTGGGGCAAACGCCAGATACGTTTCCAGCAACCGTTCGAATTTGGTGAGCGGCTTATCGTAGAACCCGACATAATCGAGTTGATCGGCCGTCAGGTTGGCCTGAAGAAGGCAGGAGCGGATCGCGTGAGCAGGAAAGTTGTGGTCGTGCTTTTTCCGAGTGAAGCGCTCTTCTTGCGCCGCCGCAGTAATGCGACCATCCTCGACGAGGCAGGCAGCAGAATCGTGATAGAAGGCGGATATACCTAGGATGTTCATTTGAGATCGGCCGATGCGGGGATGCTATTTCAAGAGTCCGCCACACAGTTTTTGAGCGATAAGTTCACCCGCCGCATGGTGGCCTGCCTTGTTCCAATGCCCGTCCAAACCTCGCATCCCTGCTGTTCCATGCAAAAAGACCTTGCCGTGCTCTGCAATACGCCGCAAATCCGGCGCCAGATTATAGACGGGAATTCCTTGGCGCTCGCATAAGTCTTTAATCCGAAGATCCGGATACAAGAGATCATTAACCCCCAGGCGCCTGGCAAAACTCCGGCGCAAGCCGGCGTCGGGATAGACCTGGATCGGATTGCTCAAGGTCACTACCGCGAACTTCGCTCCGTGCTGTTTGACCTCATCCCGCATCAGCACAATCAGTCCTTCTGTAACTCTCCAGGCCTCCTTCCAGACGGGAGAATCGGGTTCCTGATATGCCATCTCTTCCAAACCGAGCACTCCGGACCCGGAGGATGCCTTCTGCCCTGCCGGAGATGATGGATCGGGAGCGGCAAGCGGCACAGCCTGAGCTACGCCTCCTTTGTTCCGCCGGGAGGACAGCATCCCCTTGATGACGTAGTGTGCTTCATGGATCGCTTGCAGGATGCGCAAATGATCCCTGATCGCTCGCCCCCATCGATTCAGTGCCGAATTACCGATCCGGAATGCCGGGGTTTCTCGGAACGACGCATCCAGTGTCATTCGGCCATCGCGATATACGAAGTAAGGAGTCGGTGGATTTCTTTTGAAGTCTCTCGAGTTGTCGGAAACGTCGTTACTTGTGGTTACTGCAAGCAGGATGATGTCCGGCGAGTAGTCCCATGCTCTGTGTCGCAGGGTTATCAATTCCTGGGCGGTCCCGTAACCCCCGACGCCAAAGTTGATAACCTCCACCTGTTTTCCGGCAAACGTTCCACACTGCTGGAGTTCCTTTTCCATCACGGCCCAGAAAGTGTCTTCGAGTGGAACCTGCATCGCTTCGGCATAGGAATCGCCGAGCACGGCAATACGTACAGTATCCGGGGGTTTGACGAGGGAATGTTCCCGGTCTCGCAAGCCTTCTTTGTTGATGCGAACATAGGTGTTTCCCTCGCGGTGGTACCAGCCCTCAACGCCCGGCCGGAGCACATAGCCGCAGTCGGGATCGGTGGTATAAAATATGGGATAGGAATAACCCCCAAGCCGCAGTGCAATTTCCACAACCAGCAGGGCACAGATTGTACTCCCGAAGACCAGCCATTTATTCGAGGGGGACTTTCTGGTCGGAGTTTGATTTTCCATGTTGACGGATGAGCCATCCATACGAGTCAGAAACCGCATTTCGGAGGATGATGATCTGGTTTAAATATTAATTGATAGTCCCTGATCTTGCAAGCTGCGAAAGACTCTCCTCTAAGCTGGTGACACACATGCGCCGCTGGCACCGGCGTCCGGATTCTCGGAAATATGATGTCTCATTTATACTGTCTTTTATATTCGACCTCACCGGCAGACATCTTCCGGCAAGGCATGTCTTCGCCACACTGCTACGCCCCAAGAAAATGCGCGACGGCGAACTTTTGCGGATCATTTTCGTATTAGAATGCAGGCCACGTCGAGGAAGGTCTATATGATCAAATTTCTGCTGTGGTGCATTTTGCTGGTGCTGTGTTGGCCGCTGGCCCTGCTGGCGCTTCTTCTCTATCCCCTCATCTGGTTATTACTGCTGCCTTTCCGCTTGCTGGGAATCGCGGTCACAGGGGTATTCGAACTCATCAAAGCCATCTTCTTGTTTCCGGCCCGAGTGCTCGGGGGACCCGGACGGTGAGGGGCTAGTGCCGTCTCGCTGTGGAGCGGGTAGTCTGCGGCATCGAAATTTCATTGTTCTATGTCGCCCCTTCGGGGCTTTACCGTTTCATCACTTCTACCTGAGGCTCACGCCCCAGACTATCCGCCACAAGGCCGGTGGACCGCTCCGCGGCTCAATGACGTCCCTACGAGACTCTTCTTGGACCAGCGCAATTCAAATGTTCCGCCGATCATTTCAGGGAATAACTAATCTCACTTCAGCCGCACAATGATCTCGCAACGAGCGAATAACTAATCCCCGGTTACCTGCACGATGATCTCACGGCGGCGGCTGCGGTTGTCGAAATCGATGAACACCACTTGCTGCCAGGTGCCCAGCGCCAACCGGCCCTCCACGAGCGGAATCGTCAAGGAAGGCTTCATCAGGGCTGCCCGTACATGCGAAAAACCGTTGCCGTCTCCCCAACGTTTGTCATGATCATAGGGAATATTCGCAGGCGCCACCCGCTCGATGGCCTTTTTCAAATCGTCCAAAACTCCTGATTCATATTCAATCGTCGTAATCGATCCGGTAGAACCCGGGCAGAACACGGTTACCACACCGTTTGAAATTCCGGATGCTTTGGACACGTCCTCCACGTGACGAGTCAAATCAATCGTGTCGCTAAAGCCCTTCGTTGTGATGGGAATTCGATCGGAATGAGTCATGGTGACAACCTCGTGCAGACAATCAATTATGTTTTAAGACCTGGAACAAGTTGCTGTAATCGTCGGTCCACAGCCGGATATGCCGCTCCGAGGGACTGGTGGAAACGTCGTCGGGACTCAGCTCTTTGGTTTTTTCTTCCAAAGAGCCCTCGCTGCTTTCCACCAAAATCCACGAAGACGAGAAAATCTCCTGATCGGTGTTTTCTTCATTATCGACGAAGATGGTTTTCTTGCCCAAGGCGTTGGCCGCCCGTTCAACGACGGGTTGCAGGTCCAGGTATTTGTTCGAGATGTGAACCGCCAGCGTCCCGTCGGCCTTCAAGTGTCGAAAGTAAAGCTTGAAAGCTTCCAGTGTGAGGAGATGGACTGGAATGGAATCTCCCGTAAAAGCATCGACCACCAGCACGTCGAAGCGCTGGGGCGGTTGGCGTTCCAGTGAAAGGCGGGCATCACCCAGAACGATCCTCACTTCGGCCGGCGTGTCGCGCAAAAAACTGAATTGTGTGTTGGCCAGGCGGACAACCAGAGGATTGATTTCGTAGTACTCGATCAAATCACCGCGCCGTCCATAGGCGGCCACGGTTCCGGTTCCCAATCCGATTACCCCAATGCGCCGCCCGAAATTCTTGCGACTCAGTAATGCCACTCCGACTCCGGACAGCTTGGAGTAGTAGGTGTTGGGTTCGTCGCGCTTATTCGGATCAAGATACTGTTCACCATGTGTGATGCGTCCGTTGATCAACGATTTCACGGCATAAGGATCGTTGGGATCGTCGGGATTCGTAATCCGAAGTGCCCCGTAAAAATTGCGTACCATCAAGGCGGAATCTTCACGCAGGCGGCTCCATCGAATGATGAAAGAGCACAGAAGAGCGCTGCTCAAGATCAGAAAGAGAATCCAATGAGGTTCCAGCCACCACCGTTGCCGGGCATCCATCGGCTCCCGGATCAATACCAAAAAGACCGTCAGCGCCGACAGGATGATTCCGACCGGCAATTCATAAAAAGAATTGAAGACCAGGGGCGCCACCACCCCCACAAAGATGCCGCCCAATGCCCCACCCAAAGCCACACACAAATAAAACCGCGTCAAAAACTTTGGCGCGGGCTTCAATCGGGCAAGTTCACCGTGGCAGGCCAAACAGGCCAAGAAAAGCCCTCCCAGAAAAACCGGAAGAAGAACGATGAGATCGCGCACCGTCTTTTCGCGAAGCAGAACATAAGCCATACCTGCCAGGCCCAGCGCCGCTAACCGCAGAATCCACCGACGGCCATACCACCGGTCGCCGCTGAAGCACACGATGAACGTCAGCAGATAGACGCTCAGCGGAAGGATCCAAAGGAAAGGAATCGAGGCGATATCCTGAGAAAGAAAATTGGTGACCGCCAGAAACAATATGGATGCGCACATGGCCAAAGCAATCCACAGCGCATGGGTGGCGCCGCCCGGAAGCGTCGCTTCAGACGCAATCTCTTGAACCGGTCCGCCCGCTCCCACGCCGGCGGGAGCCGTGAGGGCTTCAATACTTGAATTTCCATTCTGTAAATTTGCCGGCACCACCTCGGTCTTTTCACGGGAACTGGCAAATGCTGTGGCGGCGCACAACCCGACGAAAATCACGTAGGCGGCCGACCAGATTTGGCCTTGATGGCGGGTGGTCAGCTGAGGCTCCACCAGCACCGGATAGGTCAACAGCGCCAGCATCGACGCCAGATTTGACAGCGCAAAAAACCGGTACGGAAAGGCGCTGTGCCGCGCCCGCACATACCAGGCTTGAATCAACGGCCCTGTCGTCGACAGTACAAAATAAGGCAGTCCCACCGTCGTCCCGAGCAAGAGCAGGATTCTCAGAATAGGATTCTCTTGACCGCTGGGCTGCCAGCGGGCCCCGGGGATGATGGGCAAGGTGGCCAGACTTAAAACCAAAATCCCCAGATGGATGAAATTCTGCCTCCGTCGATTGCGCGTTCCCGCCAGCATGTGCGAATAGGCATATCCCAGCACCAGAACCAATTGAAAAAACAGCATGCAAGTGGTCCACACGGATGCGGAACCGCCGAACCACGGCAGAATCATTTTTGCGATAACAGGTTGAACCTGAAAAAGCAGAAATGCGCCTAGGAAGATCGTGAGGGCATAGAGAATCATGGTTGAAAACTCACTCCGACGTTTCACCTAACGTCTCAAGTCAGAAAATGTTCGGGCCGGCCAGGAATCAATTTTCCCCTTGGACCGATTTGACCTCCTGCGTATCGCTGAAGAGAAGACCTTCCTCCGATTACTGCATTGGGTACTTGAACTCTGAAGAGCGCGAGACTCTTCGGATGCCGAGCTTTTGAAGGCGGGAGTTCAGGGTGGTGCGATTCATTCCCAGGCGCGCGGCGGCCCCGTGCGCGCCGCCGATCACGCCATGGGTTTCCTTCAGGGTCTGCAGAATATGTTCCCTTTCAAACTCCTCCAGGGTTCGCCCCCGGACGGCGACCAACTCATCAGGCTCCAGAGCCGCAGCCACGTATTTCAGTTCCAAGGTATCACCCTCACACAGGATGACGCCCCGTTCGATGACATTTTCAAGCTCCCGGATGTTTCCGGGCCAATCGTAATTGCGGAAGGCCTCCATGGTCCGGGTTGAAATCTTTCGCAGTTCCTTGTTCATGCGCAAAGAATGTTTATGAAGGAAATAATGCACCAAGGGCGGGATGTCCTCGCGACGTTCGCGAAGCGGCGGAAGGTGGAGCGGAAAGATATTGAGCCGGAAGAAAAGGTCCTGCCGAAAATCACCGCTGCGCACCATGGCCTCCAAGTCGCGATTCGTGGCCGCAATGACGCGCACATCGACCTTAAGGCTGCGGTCGCCGCCCACCCTCTCAAATTCCCTTTCCTGGAGGACCCGTAGCAGTTTCACCTGCACCTCCTTGGGAATTTCGCCGATCTCATCGAGAAAGACGGAACCGCCGTCTGCCAGCTCGAAGCGCCCGCTGGTTCTTGCAATGGCCCCGGTGAACGCCCCCTTCTCGTGCCCGAACAATTCGCTCTCAATCAAACCCAGCGGGATGGCGGCGCAACTCACCTTCACAAAGGCGCGGTCTTTTCGGGGACTGCGCGTGTGGATGGCCCGGGCGATCAACTCTTTACCCGTGCCGGTTTCACCCGTGATCAACACCGTCGAATCGGTTCGCGCCACCCGCTCGACACTTGTCAGCACCCGGCGCAACGCACGGCTATCACCGACCACCTCATCAAAGTTCTGCTCCGTTCGGATTTCTTCCTGCAGATAAATATTCTCATTCTTGAGTTGATCTTTCAGTTCCTCAATTTCCTCGAAGGCTGCCGCATTCCGCAAGGCAATGGCGACCTGGTTGGCCACTTGTTTCAGAAAGGCCCGGTCCACATCGTCAAAATGATGCGTCTGACGGCTCGACAACGTAAATCCGCCCAGCACCTTGCCGTGGATCACGACGGGAATCGTGATAAACGAAAGCAAACCTTCTTTCAGGAAGATCTCGGTCACCGGTTTCCAGGGTTTCGCCGATCGAATGTCGCCCACACACAGAATATCCTTACGCTGAATGAGATGTTGGGCCAGCGAATCGCGCTCGATCGGAAATTCGAGTTGAGGTTCGAAGACACTAAAATCATCCTCGCCGGCAGGAGGATGGTGAACCTTGCCCAGATCAATGCTGCGCGGCGAATCGGACGACACTACCAGATACAATCGGGTCGTATGCCGGGCCTCATCCACCAATCCCACCGAAGCCACATCAAATGAAACGTAATCGTAAAGCGCCCGAAAAAGGGAACGGAACAAATCCGCTTTGTTCAGGTGGGACATGATGGCCGTGCTCAGACGCAATACGACCTGGTGCTGTTGCTCCAGGCGGATTTTTTCCTGCAAATTCTCGTTGTCTTGTTTCAGTTGAAGCGACAAGCGCTTCATTTTTTCGTAGCTCAGGGCGTTGTCGTAAGCCACGGCTACAAAATGGGCCACTTCCTCAAAGAACGCCAAATCGTCGGGCTCATACGCCACCCGTCGGGTACAGGCGATAGACAGGATGCCGATGACTTCATCGCGCACAATCATGGGAGCGGCGCAAATGCATTTCAATCCGGCCCGATTCAACACCGGAAGGCTCGAGGGAAACTCGCTGGAAGTTTCAACATCTGCGATCCATTTCAAGCGGCGGTGATCATAAACCCAACCGGCCAAACTGCCCTCGTGCGGAACCTCCATGTATTGCGCCAGAACGGCATTGGGCCGATCCAGTTCCATCACGCGGATTTGAAACGTATCTTTGTCCCGATCCGGCGTCACCGCAGCCACATAATTGAACTCCATGAGTGACCGCAGGACCTGGACGGCCGCGTGAAAAACGCTGTCGGAATCCTGTTTGGAGGCGATCGCCGCCGTCAGTTCCAGAAAGGCGCGGTATTTTTGATCGGCGGTCTTCATGAAGTCTTTCTCAGCTGCGCAGCGGTTCCAACCCGGAATTCAAATCTGAATCTTTTCGCCCAAGTGTTCTTGGAGGGCCCGTTCATAGACTACGGCACCCACGGCAATATCTTCCAGGGCAATCCCCATGGACTTGAAAAGCGTAATGTCTTCCGCCGATTCACGGCCTTTCACAAGACCGGCCACCACGGAGCCCAACTCCACAATCTTTTCCCAGGCGAGCAATCCCCGTTCGATGGGTTCAAGAAATTCACCGGCCTCGAGATGCGCTTGAGCGACGGAGTCGGCGGCAATCCGCTGGGCCCGTTGCACCGTGGTCGAGTCGATTTCCGAACGGATCAACGCATTTCCGCCAATGATATTCAGATGCGCGCCGGGCTCGACAGCATCGCCGTCAAAAAGCGGTTCACCGGCGCTGGTTGCCGTGATCACGATGTCCGAGGCTTCCACGACTGCCGTGCCGGAATTCATGGGCCGGACTTCGATCTTTAATTGCCCTTCCATTTTCCGGCAGAAGGCCTTGCATTTTTCTGACCCGCGGGAATAAGCCATGACCCGATCGATTTTTCGAACGTGGCACATCGCCAGGAGTTGTGATTCGGCTTGATATCCGGTTCCAATAACGCCCGCGACCTTGGAATCGTCTCGCGCCATGAATTTTGTGGCCACGCCGCTGGCCGCACCGGTGCGTATTTGCCCCATGCGATCGGCTTCAATGATAGCCAACAATTCGCCGGTTTCAGACCGGTAAAGGTGCACGATAAACTTTGATCCGGTGGTGTACCACGTGTACGCCTTAAAACCCACCACACCCATGGCGGGCAGCGCCGCCGACATCACATTCAAAGCTCCGTGCTTCTGGTGAATTCGGATCCGAGGCTGGTTCGTGGCGCGTCCGTGCCCGAGCTCCACAAAAGCGCGTTCGATGGCGCGAAGCGCCGACGGCATGTCGAGTACCTTCTCCACATCCGCTTCATGCACCAGAAGCGCCATCGCTACCCTCCTTGCAAATAAAAATCAAAAATGATACAACCACAGGCGCTCAAAAGGTGTCAATACCCCTGGTACCAAGGATAAACCGCTTTACACCGTTGAGACGGAGGAATCATGGGCGAAGGATTGCTACAGCCGATGCACTTGTTGCTGATTTTAGCCATCGCGCTGTTTGTGTTTGGACCAAAGAAGTTGCCGGAATTGGGTAAGGGCCTCGGACAAGGCATCCGAGGGTTCAGAGATGCCCTGAATGGAGGGCTTCACACGGAAGAGGACAAGACCACAGAAGCTCCCAAACAACTCGAAGATAAGCCCAAATCATAAGAAATCCGAATTTTTCGGCATCAGAATATCGAGAAAAAACATCTTCTCCTTGAGAAGATATTGGTGTCTCCAGTTATGCGCATTTGATCGAAGAGGGCTCCACACGGCTTTCTTGTGCGCGTTTGAAACGGAACATTTCCAATAGATACAATTCGAACCCTGTCCTCGTTTGACTCCTCTTTACACCCCACCCTATAATGCCTTTTTGAAAAGGAAATCATACTTTTTTGGCTCGACGCAATTGCAGCGAGCAGGAGCCTATTCATGACTTCATCCCGCCCCAGCGTTGTCATCACGGCAGCGGTGCGTACACCTATCGGAAAATTTCTCGGATCCTTAAGGAAAGTATCGGCCCCACGGCTCGGCGCGATCGTTGTCAAAGAGGTCGTCCAACGCGCCGGTTTGAAGCCTGAACAAATCGACGAGTGCATCCTGGGAAATGTGGTGCAGGCGGGTCTCGGGCAGAACCCGGCGCGCCAGGCGGCCCTTCATGGAGGACTCTTACCCGCGGTGGGAGCCTTTACCGTCAACAAAGTGTGTGGCTCCGGATTGAAAGCCGTGGGGTTGGCGGTTCAAGCGATCCAATGCCAGGATCAAGAAATTGTCGTCGCCGGCGGGATGGAATCCATGTCCAACGCCCCCTTCCTCATTCCCAAGCTTCGCGACGGGTATCGACTGGGTCACGGTGAAGTGCTGGATGCCATGATTCACGATGGACTCTGGGACGCCTACGAAGATTTCCATATGGGCATGACCGGAGAGTTGGTTGCGGGAAAGTACAAGGTCACACGCGACGAGATGGATGCCTACGCGGTGGAATCACATCGCCGGGCCAGCGCAGCCATTCGAGAATGCCATTTCCAATCACAAATTACTCCGGTGGAGATTAAATCGCGCCAGGGCGTCACGGCGGTAACCACCGATGAATCCCCGCGCGAAGATTGTTCGTTGGAGTCACTCCGCGCCCTCAAACCGGTTTTTAAAAAGGACGGAACCATTACCGCCGGCAACGCCCCCGGCACCAATGACGGAGCTGCGGCTCTCGTTCTCACCAGTGAAGACAAGGCCCGGCAACTGCACCTCCCGATCCTGGCTCGTGTGGTCGGACAGGCGACGGCAGGACTTGAGCCCCAATGGGTCATGATGACTCCCGTGCCGGCCGTCCGGAAGCTTCTGCCAAAAATCGGCTGGAAGAAAGAAGAGGTCGATCTTTGGGAATTGAACGAAGCATTTGCGGTGCAATCCGTTGTTGTGATTCGAAAGTTGGAACTTGATCCGGCTCGAGTGAATGTGAACGGCGGGGCTGTAGCTTTAGGACACCCCATCGGCGCCAGCGGCGCACGCATTTTGGTGACGCTGCTCTACGAAATGATCCGACGCGATCTGCGCCGCGGTGTGGCGACCCTCTGTATGGGCGGCGGCAATGGATTTGCACTCGCCATTGAGCGCTGAAAAACAGGTTGATGAATTCCAATTTCCCCGAATTGAAATCTCGAAGGAGACTCGAATGAAATTCCAGTTGAAAGGTTCTCTGTGTCTTATCCTGTGCGGAGTTTGCTTTGCCCTGTGGCTGGCTCCGTCCCTCTTCCTCGCGGCGGAGGTGAAGTCCCAAACCGTTTCATACCCGAACGGCTCTGAAACCTTGAGCGGTTACCTGGCGCTTCCCTCGGGCCCCGGACCGCATCCCGGTTTGCTCTTGATTCACGAGTGGTGGGGACTCAACGATTGGATCAAAGAGCAAGCCCGGAATTTTGCGGAGCAAGGTTATGTGGCGCTGGCTGTGGATTTGTACCGCGGCAAAGTCGCCGGCGACCCGGATGAAGCCCACGAGCTCAGCCGCGGGTTGCCGCAGGATCGGGGAATCAGCGATCTCGAAGCCGCCCTGGCGTATCTCCAATCGCGCCCTGATGTGAAAAAGAACTCCATCGGGTCAGTAGGTTGGTGCATGGGCGGCGGCTACTCCATTCAACTTGCCATCCACGCTCCCCGATTGAAAGCTTGTATCATTAATTATGGCGCCCTGCCGACAGACCCGGCGTCCATCAACAAGATTCAAGCCCCGGTACTGGGAAACTTTGGGGCGGAAGACCGCGGCATCCCTCCTGCCGCCGTCCACTCCTTCGAGAAAGCCATGCAGTCGCGAAAGAAGGCGATTGATGTGAAGATTTACGACGGAGCAGGCCATGCTTTTGAGAATCCCAACAATCAATCCGGATACCGCCAAGCAGCGGCCAAAGACGCGTGGCAACGCATGGTTGCATTTCTCAATGCAAAACTGAAATGATTGTCGGTTTTGGTAGCCGGGATATCGCATTCTTTTGTGATATCCCGGATGATGAGTAGCATCGGTGGCCAGGATACGGCACTCTGCGCCTTACCCTGGACTCAATGGAGAATCTACGCATTCAGCGACGATTCCGGGATGCTCCAAAGATCGGAGCATCCCGGCTACCAGACCAACGCATTTTCATGCCTCGGGTCCCGCGAAGTGGGATGACCAACTGTGGTAAAGAGCATAACCCATTTTTGTCACTCCCCACTTGCCACTTGTCACTGCCTTATCGTTCCCGCTTGAACGGAGAGTACCTGGCAGGTATGCTAAAGTCGAATGAGGGTATTCATCATTGTTTCTCAAGGAGGCCTTTTATGTCCCGACCTATTGAAACGATCGGCGTTATTGGTTCCGGCACCATGGGGAACGGTATTGCGCAGGTTTGCGCAACAGCCGGTTTCCATGTCCTCATGAAAGATATCCAGGACGAATTTCTGGACCGCGGCCTGAAAACGATCGACAAATCGCTTTCCAAATTTGTGGAGAAGGGCAAGCTCGCGGCCGACCGGAAGAATTCCATCATGAAAAACATCGGAACCACTTCGACCTCGCAGCCACTAGCCGGCTGTGACTTTGTCATCGAAGCAGCCAGCGAGAATTTCGAGATCAAGAAGCAAATCTTTCAGGAATTAGATTCCCTGTGCCGCCCCGATGTCATTTTTGGCAGCAACACTTCATCGATTTCCATTACTCGTCTGGCGGCTCAAACACGCCGGCCGGACAAATGCATCGGCATGCATTTCATGAATCCCGTTCCCCTGATGACGCTGGTCGAGATCATCCGTGGCCTGGCGACCTCCGACGAAACCTATGCCGCCACAAAATCGCTCGCCGAAAAATTGGGCAAGGTGCCTTGCGAGGTCAACGACTCACCGGGTTTTGTTTCCAACCGCGTCCTGATGCCGATGATCAACGAAGCCATTTACTGCGTTATGGAGGGTGTGGGGAAACCCGAATCCATCGACACGGTGATGAAGCTGGGCATGAATCATCCCATGGGGCCGCTGACGCTGGCCGACCTGATCGGTCTGGATGTGTGCCTGGATATCATGGAAGTGTTGTACCAGGGCTTTGCCGACTCCAAGTATCGGCCTTGCCCGCTGCTGCGAAAGATGGTGGCGGCCGGCTGTTTGGGCCGAAAGAGCGGCCGCGGCTTCTATGAGTACCAATAAATTTTTTACTTGAAAACAACCAGCGTTCCATGAAGCGATTGCCAGGGGTCGAGAATAAATCTGTTGCCTCCCCGGGGGGCCTCCGATATCATTTGATCACGAAAATTTTTTTGAAGTGAACGAGTTATTCACATGATTTTGTGCCAAAAATGCGCCGCGGTGAACAAGGTCGGCGACGACGTGTGCACGAAGTGCGGAACGCGCCTGATGATCACTTCGGCCCCGTTTTATCAGGAACCGACCGGCACTCTTCCCATGGAAGAGCATATCCTGGAGCGCCTCTCGGGGTTGGAATACGAACACCACAAACTGGAGGAGCGCCATACGGAGCTGGTGGAAATCATCAACAAGCTGGTTTCGGGAAATTTCTACGACCACAAGATGATCGAGGCCATTTCGGAGGCCCTTCAGAAAGCCAAGGTGGTGGCGGGCAGGACGCTTGAAAATCTGTGGCGGGAGCGGGTCCTGGATTTCCGGGAGGCCAGCGAACGGCGGGAACGTTTTGTGGACCGTAAGCAGCGTGTGTTGGCGCTCTGTCCGGAGCCGCAACGGCCAAAATTGAAGACCCGCTTGGATGATATCGAATCCCGCTTGGACGCCGCCAATCCCAATGAGGGCGTGCGCCTGCTCAAACGCCTGGTGCGCGATGAACCCAGGAATTATGAATTGGCGTTTTTGCTGAGCGAACATCTGTATGCCTCCAATCGTCTGGTGGAGGCCGTTCCCTACCTGCGCCGCGTGCTGCGCTTCAATCCCCAGCATTTTGATTCCATTTTGTTGCTTTCGTTCGTGATGACCAATCTGGGGCAATACACCGATGCGGAAAACATTCTCAAGTTTGCGCTCAAACTGCGCGCCGACTCCCACATCGCGCATCTCACCATGGGCGCGGTTTGCGCCTCCCAGGGCCAGCAACAAAAAGCCAAGCGCCATTTGGCCAAGGCGGTGGATCTCTCGCCCACATCTTCCATGTACTTCACGGCCGGGGAAATTTCCGCCAACTCCGGGTGGAACAAAGAGGCCATCCGTTTTTACAAAAAAGCCATTCAGATGGACCCCACGTTCGACGAAGCCTGTTACAAGCTCGGGCTGATTTATCAGAAGGGCCACCAGGTGCGCGCCGCCGAGAAGTATCTGCGTCGGGCGTGCCAATTGAACCCCCAGGAATCGCGGTATCGTGATGCTTTGAAAGCCAGCACCAGAAAGCATTCGCGACAACATTCGTAAGCGGCAACGCCGTCGTTGAATTTCCTCCATCGTTTTTCTCCCCTTTGGAATGCGTGGACGGCGAAGTGACACAGACGACACAATCATTCGCACACAAATCGGGTGAGAAGGAGTCATCATGGCAGAAGAACGGAGCGACGTTCGAGAAATGAAGGATCGGGCGATCGAGGTCGCCCTCACTCAAATCGAGAAACAATTCGGCAAAGGCTCCATCATGCGGCTGGGCGCCCGGGAGGCGCTGGTGGCCGTGCCCGCCATTTCCACGGGGTGCCTGTCGTTCGACGCCGCCTTGGGTGTGGGCGGCTTTCCGCGCGGGCGCGTCATTGAAATATTCGGTCCGGAATCCAGCGGCAAGACCACCGTGGCGCTTCACGTCATTGCGGAAGCCCAGAAGAAGGGCGGCATGGCGGCCTTCATCGACGCGGAACACGCCATGGACGCCAAGTATGCGGCCAAGTTGGGCGTGGACGTCGACAACCTGCTGGTTTCACAGCCCGACTCCGGTGAACAGGCTTTGGAAATTGCCGAGGTCTTGATTCGCAGTGGCGCCGTCGACGTGTGTGTGATCGACTCCGTCGCGGCCTTGGTGCCGCGGGCGGAACTGGAAGGCGAGATGGGCGATGCCCAGATGGGCTTGCAGGCCCGCTTGATGTCCCAAGCCATGCGGAAGTTGAAAGGCATCGTCTCAAAATCCAAAACCTGCCTGGTTTTCATCAACCAGTTGCGCGAAAAGATCGGCGTCATGTTCGGCAATCCCGAAACCACCACCGGCGGACGGGCCCTGAAATTCTACGCCGACATCCGCGTCGACATCCGCCGCATCGGGGCCATCAAGGAAGGCGACAACATCATCGGCAACCGCACCCGCATCAAGGTGGTGAAAAACAAATTGGCCTCCCCGTTCCGCGAGTCGGAGTTCGATATTCTTTACGGTGAAGGTATTTCACGCGACGGTGACCTGCTGGACCTGGCCGTCGAGCGCAACTTGATCGAAAAAACCGGCGCCTGGTTTTCTTACCAGGGAGAACGCTTGGGCCAGGGCCGTGAAAATGCCCGGGCGGTCATCCACCAGAATGCCGACCTGCGCAACAAAATTGAGCGGGAGATTCGGAAGATGCTGGGGTTGGACCAAAAATCGGAAGCTGCACCCGCTCCCGCGGCTCCCACGGCCACGACGGCGGCCGCGAGCCGGGGAAAAGCCACCCGGGCCTAACACAAAATGTTCCGCTCCGTCGCCCGAGGATACACCAGCGGTTGCATGCGGACCCTCTGAAGCCCGTGCGGCCTCTGAAAATCTGCTGGAATCGCGATGATGTTGTGATAATATCAGCGTACTTTTGCGGGGTTAGCATTAGCAAATGCCAACGAAACTTGAAAAGGAGAACCTCCACGAGTGATGACTCATAAACTCGCGCGTTTGTTGTTGATTGGATTCATTTCGCTGTGCATGTTCTTTGAAGTTTCACTCTCTCTTCTCTTCGCCACTCGTACCGCTTCATCGACCGCTCGGCACTCTTCGGCTTCAAGGACACGGAAGACAGCAAACAGGAAAACCAAAACCGTTGCCAAGAGCACCAAATCCGCTCGGACACGCTCCACGCGGACCGCTGTGGCGCGACGCCGCAGAATTCGCCCTTTGAAACCGGTGGATCCGACGATCGGCGACAACCCACTGGGTGAAGACCCCGTCATCCGCAGCGCCGCGGTGGAGGCGCTCGGCAAGATCGACGGCAGTATTGTGGTGGTCGATCCCTCCAACGGAAGAATTCTGACCATGGTCAACCAAAAGGTGGCCTTGGGATCGGGCTATCAGCCCTGTTCCACCTTTAAACTCGCCATCACGTTGGCCGGTCTTTCGGAGGGTGTGTTCAGTAAGGACTCGGAATTTCGTTGCCCCTCGCGCGGCTATCTCAACTTCACCGACGCCTTCGCCTACTCCTGCAACGACTATTTCCAAAATGTGGGCCAGCGCCTGGGATTTGACCGCGTGAAAACCTATGCCAAGCAATTTGGGTTCGGCGAGTTGGCGGGTTACAACATTAAAGGCGAACATACCGGCATTTTTCCTAACGAGATCAGCGACAATTACATCCGGCTGCTTTCCAGTCATGGGATGTTTATTGAGGCCACGCCGTTGGAAATGGCGGCGCTGGCTTCCGCCATTGCCAATGGGGGGACACTGTATTATCTCCAGTACCCTCGGAAGGATGTCGAGATTAACGCCTTTGAACCCAGGATCAAACGAAAGCTCGAGATCTCTGCGCTTCTCCCCGATTTGAAGGAAGGAATGAGCGGCAGCGTTACTTACGGGTCGGGCCGTCGCGCCTACGATCCTCTGGAACCGGTGTATGGAAAAACTGGAAGCTGCAGCGATCAAGGTCATCATCTCGGCTGGTTTGTCTCCTACGCCGGGGACTCCGACCGGAAGTTGGTGGCGGTGGTATTGATCCGCTGGGCCGTCAATACCGAGGGACCTTACGCCGCCATGGTGGCGGGCCGTTTCTATCGAGAGCTTTCGCAACAAAACTACTTTGTGCGGCGTGATTTCAAGCTCACCAGCACATCCGCCAACACCGGCGAGACCGCACCCGTGGGCCGCAGCAATTTACGTTAAGTTGGAAAGTGTGGGGGCGGGATAGGCGTCCCGCTTCAGCGCCAGTAAAGTTAAGAAAGCCTCGGAAAACATCATGATCGTTTCCGAGGCTTTTTGATTTGGTGGCGGGATTTCTGGGTACGAATTATGACTTGGGTTTTGCCGGCTCCTGCCCTTGATGTTCCTCACACCATTTCTTGTTGATCTCAATATACTTCTGAAAATTCTCGGGCAGTTCATCCAACGGGAAAATCGCCTGGGGCGGGCATACCGGTTGGCAGGCGCCACAGTCGATGCATTCATCCGGATGAATCACCAACATCTCCCCGGCGTCGTAGAAACATTCCACCGGGCAGACGGCCACGCAGGCCGTATCCTTTACGCCAATGCAGGGCTCAGCGACAATATAAGCCATTGACACTCTCCTTTAAGACTTACAGAACAAGTTCGACTTGTCTGTCTCTACCGTCTTCAGCTTCCGAATCAAAAAGATTAAATAGCGGTTCGCAATCTTGTCAAGCATTATGTTACGAAAGGTCAGTCCGACTCTGAATTCTCATTCACCTTACGAAGCACCTTCCATCCCAGCGGAAGGAGCATGGCCGCCAATACTATTTTATAGGCGTCGCCCATCAAGAACGGCCATAGGCCCAATTGAGCGGCCTTGGCCCAATCTACGTGCATGGAGAACTTCAGCCACGGCAGGGCGATTCCGAACATCCCTAATTCCCCGGACGCCATAATGGCCATGGCTGAGAAGAAGTGCTTACCGAAGCCGCGGTCGGCGAGTCCGCCCACGATCCATGTGGTCAACAGAAATCCGATCAGATATCCCCCTGTCGGGCTCAGCAGCCGGGCGATTCCCCAAGTAATGCCCGGAGAAAAAACGGGCAGGCCGATCAAGCCTTGTGCCAAGTAGGCCCCCTGAACCGCCAAGGCCGTGCGCTTGCCCAGCAACGCGGCCAACAGCAGCACCGCCAGCGTCTGGGCCGTCACCGGAACGGGAGTCAACGGCAGCGGCAAGGAAAGCCGCGAAGCCAGGGCCATCAACCAGCTGCAGGAAATCACCAGAAAGAACTTCGTCAGCCAATCGAGCCGCGGAAAAGCCGCCTCAAACAAACAACCCGGTCTTAACGCGCCTGCTGAATTCATTGACATAGAGGCCTCAGTGGAAATTGGAAAGAGAGTTCGACCACCCGTCACGCCGGCGCTGTACACCTCGGGGCAAGGTCTGTTCCAAACGAAAAGAAGCGCGAGTTTAGCTTGAGCTGCGCGATTTTGCAACGCCTTTCCTCCCACCGGAAGCCTATCAAACCCCCATTTTGCTGCTTATTTCAATCAAAGCCATGACAAAAGTCACAGAAGGCGGCCAGGTGGTTCATATGCTCAGACGACATGAAGAACTGCCTCCGAGGGGCAGTGCTAACGTCGAATCAAGGAAAAATTTTTAATGCATTTTCGCGCAGAATTTTTCGTTTGGCGGAATCTGAAATTGGAAGGCTCTTGAATTGGTCCAAAACTGCCTTCAACGACGGCACACCGGGCCCCGGCCAGTCGCTGCCATACACCGTTTTGTCCGCTATTTCCTCAAGCCGCGGAAAGTATTCCAGCAGTTTCAGCGGCGGGATTCCGGAAATCTCCAGATAGACATTCTGAAATCGCCGCACCAGGAAGAACGATTCGTTCATGTAGAGCGGCCGCCCCCCGTGCGCAATCAAAATCTTAAGCCGCGGAAAATCGATGGCCACATCGTCAATGTCCATGGGGTTCGCGAATTTGTTCCGGGCGCCGGGAAAAATGGAGGTGCCGGTGTGAATGGTGACGGGAACCCCGAAATCCTGTGCCTTGGCGTAAATGATGCGGAGATTTTCTTCTCCTCGAACATACTCATTGGAAAACACGAACTGGTGGGGCGGATGAACTTTGATGGCCCGGATGCCTAATCGCCCGCACAGAAGATCCATCTCCGCGGCCGGATCCGTGGTGAAATGCGGATGCACGGAACCGAAAGCAATGAACCGGTCGGGTTGCTGTCGCGCATAGCGGCTCACCCATTCATTGACTTCAAAAGTAAAACCCAGCAGATCGGGGCTGACGTAGTTGATCAATCCGGCGCGTTCGATACCCGCTTCATCCATCAAGCGAAGAAACACGCGCGGATCGTCGCAAGCCGACAGGGCCTCTTCAAATTGTTTCTGCGTCCGGCGCATAGTCTCGCGCATTTCCGGGCGCAGCATGCGCCAGTTTGTAATGTGAACATGCAGATCGATGGCGTCGAAATCCATATATTAAAAACCCTACCCGGCGAAAGGCCCGCGGACAGTCAGCGGGAGGACCAGGATAAAGCCACGCGGTCGGCCAGAGCCGGCCAAAATTGTTGCAGCGCGATCATGACCCAGGCAGCACGGGGAAGAACCACTTCGCGGCGGTGTTTCCATGCAGCCCGCACCACGGCGCGCGCCACAGCCTCAGGAGACATGGGCAGAGTCGGCTTGGAAGGATTCTCCACTTCCTTGTACTTGATCGCATTGTCTTGAAAATCCGTTAACACGCGGCCCGGGCACACGGTCATGACTTCGATGTTCTTGTCCCGCAATTCCATTCGCAGAGCGTTGGAAATGGAATTCACCGCATGTTTGGTAGCGCAATACGCCCCCATCCAGGGATAATCCAACCGTCCCAGAATTGAAGACACGTTGATGATGTGTCCATGCCCCTGTTTTTCGAATTGCGGAAGCGCCGCTTGAATGGAATAAAGAACCGCATGAACATTCAAACTCACCAGGCGGTCAAAATCATTCATCGGCATGGTGGCCAAGGGCGAATACATACCCATGCCCGCGTTGTTGACGAGCACATCGAGGCCCCCAAAGGTTTCAATGGTGCGGCGGATGGCCGCCTCGAAGGCCGCTCGATCCGTCACATCACAGGGAAGGGCCAGGGCTTCCCTTCCCGTGTTCTGAAGTTCGTCTCGCAAGCGATCCAAAAGCTCTCGGGACCGCGCCACCAAAGCCAGGTGCGCGCCTTCGCGCCCGAACTCCAAGGCAATGGCCCGCCCGATGCCCTTTGAGGCCCCGGTGACCAACACCACCCGGTCTTTAAATTTCATATTCCTCACCCTCCAGCGACTGCCGATCCACGCCTCGGGCGAAATAAAACTTTCCCCATGGAATCTCTTCAACTCCCACTGATTTTGCGGGAGAAGAAAAGAATGTTTATGGTATGAAATTTTTCAGGGAATTCAAACACATTCTTGGCAAGAGTGACGCCTGTAAAGTTCTAGTCGGTGGGTTCCGGGTCCGACGATGCAGCCGTTTTCCTGCCGCGAGGTTTCTTGGAGGGTGACTGAAAGCTCTGAAGGGCGGCTTCCTCTTCATCGAAAATCTCGAAAACTCGATCCAATTTTGTAATGCGCAACACTTCGCGCACACGCTGATTTAATCCCAGCAACTTGAAGGAGCCGCCGGCGTTGGTCACGGCCGTGTGACTGCTGACCAAAAAGCCGATGCCGGTGGAATCCACGTAGGGAACTTTTGTGAAATCAACCAGGATGTTGCGCATGCCCATCTGAAGAACGTTTTTGACCTTGTCTTTGACGTACACAGACTCGCCGCCGACAATAAACTTGCCTTCCAGCCGCAGCACACAAACTTCTCCAATAATCTGCAAAGTGATTTTCAAAAGACCTTCCTCCGAAACATGAAACGGCGTTCCACCCGACGGGAATAACAACTTACAGCGATAACGCTCATCCGGTCAAGAGATTCTTGGAAAAGCTGGAGGGTCAATGAATTCAATGAAGAGGCGCATAGCTCGAAGACTCGGCGTATGCGCCCCATGATGCTTCATGAACTCAGGTCGATGGCCAGAGTTGGCCTGGCGATAACGGTACGACTCAAGCCTTCTTAAGCTTCTTCATGTTGGCGTCGCATTCCTTCTTCAGTTGCAGGGCCTCGTCCAGGCTTTTCTTGTCGCCACCGGCTTTCAATGCCTCGATACTTTGAACGACCGTATCGTTGGTATGCTCGCAGAAGGCCTTGAAATTCTGCGCTTCATTAAGTGCCATGCGGTCGAACAACGGCTCCTGACGATGATAAAACTGAGCGACGGCCAGCAAAAATTCTCCGGGAGTCACGGTAACATTTCCGGCAGCCAGGAGGGTTTTGGCTTTGGCCCGATCCCCACCCGCCCCCACAAACGACGTCAAAGCCATCCAGACGCCATTTCGCAGGGTCTCCTCTTGATCTTTGAAGTGCTCTTCATCGGAGATGAGAATTCCCTTGGCCACTTTCTCATAGGCAAGTCGTGGCCCCGCTTCGGCTTGCGGATAGTTGACCTGGAAGGTCAGCGCTTTCCCTTTATCCATCTTCTTGGCAAAGGCTTCGAAAGACTCGAAGAAGGTCAGCGCGTAGGCCTTTTCGCTTTTGTAGACATCGAAGGCCCGGTTGCGAAATTCATTCTTGACACGGACATCCCGTGTGAAATTACGGCCGTCGATGTAGGTCTTGGCCACTTCGCGATAGCCCTCCGCCAAGCCGGCGTACACGGTCATTTCCAGCAGGGCCGCGCTCGCCGCCAACTCATGGTTGGGTGTATCTTTCAGGATCTTTGCGGCATAGCCCGCGGCTTTTTCAAATCGTCCCGCGGCGAATTCTTTCTTGGCCAGCTCGAAGCGGCCCTCGGGCGTTGCGGGATTCGGTTCATTCGATTTCAGGGAGCACGACAAAACCAATAAACTCAGCATTACGATTAGGACGAGTGCCAGGCTGCGTTTTAGCGTCAAACACATGACCCTCTTCATTGTTCACCTCCAACATGGCGTTGAGTGTGACCACAGAAATGAGGCAGAGGTAAAGTGTCGCCGGTGCCGGCCGCTTTGAGCGTGATCCTTACGGCAGGGTCCGCCGTGCAGCACGAGGCCGCGACGCTTTCCTCTCCGCCAAGAAAAATGCCTTTCAAAGCGTTACGTCGATCGATTCAACCAACTTTTTAGCTTCGCTTCCCCGGGAGTTCTTCAACTGTGTTTTCCACTTGCCAATTCTCTCCAGTTTGCTCTGAACCAGCGCTGCATCAGGGCTCGAACCCAATTCCTGGTAATGGACATCGATCTCGTTCAAGATCTCTTCCATTAAGTTAAGATCCGTCATCGCTTCCTTGTCGTGATATCGGGTTTCGAACTGCTCGACATTTTCGGCTTTGACTTTATTGATGAGCGCTTGGAAATCACCCTGATAGGCTTTCAAGATTTGGAAGTGGCCGGGACAACATTCATTCTTGATCTCAGAATGCAGTTGCACCGCGAAAAACACCAGGCAGGCGAGGAAAAAAACAGAAAGGGCGCGTCGCATATGAGCCTCCAAGCAGGGGCAAATTCCTTGAGGTGCCTCCGTAATCGCTCTCCCAGGACGCAAGAACATTATGAACTTCTTCACAAGAAAAGTCGAGACAATGAAAAAATTGCGGGACGGGGACAAACAGGTAGCGCAGCCGAATCCACCTGGGTGGATGAAGGCTGCGGCGTTTTGGTAGCGCAGCCGAGCCACGCGATTTGTCGGGGCGAAGGCTGCGGCTCTTGCCTGCGGTCAACAAAGACTCCACCACCCTGCACAACTTTTCCATGTCGCAAGGAAAAGCCCCGCCCTAAAATAAAACACGGGCGGGCTACCCACTACACTCCACGTGCAGCCGCCACGGACCTTAAGGTCGGAAGGGATCGTAGGAATAGGCCGGACATTGTTCCGTACGGGTGGCTCCGCCGCAGACGTGGAATTTCTTGCGCTCTTCCAAACTGATCTCAACGGCGTTGCAAAAGTCCGGTTCTTTGCCCAGGTAGGGGTCGTCTTTGAAATGTCCCCGGCGGGATTCTTTGACGTGGTGGGTACAATGCTCACAAGAAAAAACAGCCACAACCACTTCAACCATAAAAGGGAGAAATTCCTTCCTCAAAAATTAAACCGCGCCTACCGCCTGCAAATTCGGGCAGACCAACACCACCAGTGTAACAAAATGACCTTTCCGCGAAAATACAAAAGTGCGCCCCCTCAAGCCGCGTTCTACTTGAACGTCCTCCAGCATTCTCAGGACTACGGCTAGAGAGCCTTCTTCCAAGCCTCGGCATCAAAACCCAGAAGCAATTTGCCTCCGGCTTGAACGATTGGCCGCCGGATCAGGTTCGGTTCCTTGGCCATCAAGCGCAGCGCCTCTTCTTTGGCAGGAGGATTGGTCTTCATATTCATCTTGCGAAACAACTCGTTGCGCGGATTCAAAAACTGGCGATAATCCCGGTCTCCGATCAACGCCCGCAGTTCTTCGACCGACAAACGTTGTTTCCCCAAGTCGCGCTCGTTCATATCGACCTTTTGGGTCAGCAAGAAACTTCTTGCTTTGCGACAGGTCGTTCAAGTCGATTTGTGATAGAAAGTGTATTTGGCCATGGTTCCCCCACGACAGAATTAAAACTCCACTTAGAAAATGTTATGCGATTTTACAAGACGTGACAAGAAGATCGTAGCCACCTCCCTGATTCCAATCCCAGTCCATTTTTCGAATCAATCTTATCTTCGAAAATGATTGCGTCGCATGATTATTTCTGTCCCATCCGCCTTGAACCTTGATCCTACGAGACGACGCTCACCCCAACCCGAGGGCAAGCTCCACCGAATCAACATTCATGCCGCTCGAATAGCAGCCTTTCTCCGTCGCTTCTTGGAATATCTTCCTAAACAAGTTAGAATCGAACTTGTTTGGTTGATCCCGTCAAGAAGCCACATCCACTGTCTGGAGGTGTCCATGCTGCGAAATTGTTTTTTGATGCTTATGATTTTATCGATGACTGCCAGCACCTTGGTAGCAGCGGAAGCCGATCCACTGGCGCCTTTGAATTTCCTCTTAGGGAGATGGGAAGGTGCTGGAGGGGGCACACCGGGCCAAGGCGGAGGGTTTTCTGAGTTTACCAAGGACCTTCAAGGACGTGTGATCGTCCGCAGGAACAGTGCCGATTATCCCGCCACTTCGAATCGCCCGGCTTATTCTCACAACGATCTCATGATCATCTATTGCGACGCTTCAAAAACTTTGCGGGCGGATTATTACGATAACGAGGGTCACGTGATTCGATACGCCATTCACACCGACACTCTAAACGGCGTCGTTTTCGTCAGCGATCCTTTACCCAAAGAACCCCGGTATCGTCTCACCTACAAGCCGAGTCCCGCCGGCCAACTGGAGGGCAAATTTGAAATCGCGCCGCCCGGAAAGCCCGAAACATTCTCAACCTACCTGTCCTGGACCATGCGAAAGACGAAATAAGGGATTTCCCAAGGCGAAACCCCATTGGAAATGCCACAAGATAACCATAGATTCATGGGGTGCTGCTTGGTTCCCCATCCACAGCGGCGTCGCTCCTGCGCTGCGGGATTGCCGCCGCACTCCAGAAAATTATTTTTCAGCAACCTGTTGGGGGAGAATCCTCGTCAAAAAGTGCCCAACGCAGGTTCGAGTAGTGGCTCCATTTGACGAATTCTGCTCAAACTCGAGGAAGTCAGCCGCGGCGCGTCCAACTTCATCGGAGCAATTCCCCGGATGCCCATTTCGCGTTCTCCGGACGCCCTGACAGGGCGGCAGAAATACAAGACATTGTGGGTCATCATTTCCTAGGGTGGTGGGCTCAAAAAATGTGAGCCCACCACCCTAGGCTACCTCAGTCCGCCGCTCCGCGGCGGCTCCGTTCACGATGACCGCCAAGTGGAGCCACTACCCAGGCTCGAGTTCCACCTGCGTTGGGCCAAAAAATTTCCAACTCAAGAATTAGTGGTGTAACGCACTTACTCCGTCGCACTTCTCATTGAGGCAATGACCATCAATACGCCCCGGCACGCTGGAAATCGCCGGCTTTGACAATGGACATCGCTGCAGAATCGACGTGCGAACGGAAGGCCGAGCTGATCTGGTCGGGCGTCAGGGACTCAATTTTGGATTCCAATTGTTCGTCCCATTTCAAAGTCCGGCCGGCCTCTTCGCGCGACGCCAGAAGACGCATCAACGCCGCGTCGGAAGAACGGGCCACGGTTTGTTGATCATGAAATGCCTTCTTGGCAGTGGCCACTTCCTCGGCAGTAAAGCCGTTTTGCAGCGCCTTTTTCAGCTCGTCGATAAAACTGCCCTCCACTTTCGGCGTATTGCGGGGATTGCTGATCGCCGAGGCCGAGAACAAGGCAGCATCGCCCACCACCGGCGCCATGAAGCGTGAAGAGACGCTGTAGCTCAAGCCTTCGTTGTTGCGAATGCGGTTGGGCATGCGCGCGGTGATGGAACCTCCGAACATGTAATTCGCAAGCACCATGGCGGGGTAGTCCGGATCGTCTTCCGACATCTGGATACGCAGTCCGGCTTCAAACTGGGCATTTTCCTTGTCGGGTGTCTCGATTTTTTGATTGACCGCTTCCGTTTTCTTGTAGCTCGACACCAGGCGTTGGTACGGCGCAGGACTGTTCCAACGACCCAGAAGCTCCGTGGCTGCTTTTTCAACAGCGGCACGGTCAAACTGGCCCACCACTACCAGTTCGCCGTGGGAGCTGCCGTAGAATTGATCGTGGAATTTCTTGACGTCATCCAGTGTAACCTTACTTAAGGCCTCCGCCTGCTCGGCGGGGGTTCCGCCATACAGCGCATCGCCTTTGGCAAAGGGGCTGAGATGGATCTGCAAGGTTTGTGTCGCCAACTGCCCCGGATCGGTGCGGGGTTCCGAAAGCGCCTTGACGCGTTGCGATTTGATGCGCTCAAACTCGCTTTCGGGATAGGCGGGTTCTCTCAGCATTTCGACAGCCAGCTGCATGGCGGGAATAAGATTCTCGGCTTTGGTTTCAATCGTAGCGGTGGCATCAGAAAGGGAGCCGCCGATTCCGGGACCAAAACCTCCGCGTCCGCCCCGGCCACCGCCGCCTCCACCTCCGCCGCCCGTGACAAAAATCCGGGCATTCAATTTTTCCATTTCTTCCTGAATCTGTTGTCGTGTTTTGGTCTTTGTTCCGAACATCAAGAGGCTCCCGGCCATCTGAGCCGTGGCGCCTTTGCCTGCCAGAACCTTGGCATTTCCAAAATGCAACTGAATGGACGCGGATACGGTGCCGGCAGTAGTTTGCTTGGGAAGCAAGACCACCTTCAGGCCATTCGCCAACTTTGTTCGAACCACCCGACCTTCAATATTGGTCGGCGTGGGGTCAAAGGCCTCGCCCTGCCGGACGGCCACAGTGGTGTGGTAATCGGCAAAGAGCGTAGCAAAACTCGGAGCGGTGGGCACCACCGTGCGCTCCGGGCGCGCCTCGGGAACGAACGTTCCCACCGTGAGATTCGAATCTTTGAAATAGAGTTTCGCGACGCGAACCAAGTCTTCGGGTTTGACCTCCTGGAGCCGGTCATGCTGGAGAAAAATCAATCTCCAATCGCCTTGCGCAATGGGCGTGCTCAGACTGAGCCCCAGCTGTTGGGCATCCGTCATACGCTGTTCGAGCGACCGCAAAAGGCGGGTCTTGGCGCGATTCACTTCCGCGGCTGTCGGCGGATCGGCAACGATGCCGCCGATGGTCTGCGACAAAGTCTTTCGGACATCATCCAACGATTGATCCTGGTTCAGACTCGCTGAAAACAGCACGAAGCCCGGGTCATGAAGCTCTTGAAACCCCATATTGGCGCGAAGGGCTTTTTTGGTTTCGACCAGCGCTTTTCCCAAACGGCCCGAGCCGGCGCCATCTCCGCCAAATCCGCCGCCGCTGCCGTTCATCACACCGGCCAGTACCTGCAAAGCAACGGAATCGGGATGCCCGGCTGCCGGTCCGTGATAAGCCAACATGAGTTCCTGCCCGTTTCCGACCCGGCGGAGCTCCACGCTGCGCTCGCCGTCCTGCGCGGGCTCAACGGTATAAGTTTGATCCAACATTCGAGCGGGCCGAGGAATCTTGCCCAGTGTTTCAGAGACAAAGCCCAAGGTCTTGGCGGGATCGATCTGTCCGGCAATCACCACGACCACGTTGTCGGGCTGATAATATTTTTCGTAGAAGGCGGCCAGCCGATCAATGGGCACCTTTTCGATGTCCTCGCGCGAGCCGATGGTGGATTTGCCGTAGTTATGCCACAGGTAGGCCGTGGCCACCACCCGCTCCTCCAGCACGCGTTGCGGGCTGTTTTCTCCACGCTCAAATTCATTGCGCACCACGGTCATCTCCGTGTCGAGCAGCTCTTTCTCCATGCGCACATTGACCATGCGGTCGGCTTCTAGCCCCAGCGCCCACTTGAGATTTTCGTCGCTGGCGGTGAAGGTTTCAAAGTAATTGGTGCGGTCGTAGGAGGTGCTGCCGTTCCAAGAGGCTCCGTGATTCACAATTTCCTTTTTGATTTCTCTTCCGTTCGTGGTCTTGATGAAATTCATATGCTCCAACAGGTGCGCCATGCCGGTCTCGCCATAGCCTTCATGGCGGGATCCGACCAGATAAGTGGCGTTCACCGTGATCTTGGGAGCGCTGGGGTCGGGATACAATAAAACGCGCAGCCCATTGGGAAAGAGATACTCTGTAATTCCACCCAGGGAAGATTGCTTTTGAACACCGGTCGGGAGCGTCTGCGCGAAGGCAGAAATCGTCAGCAGCCCGAGCAGCGCTACAACAACCCACACAGCTCTGCATTTAAACCTCATAGATGGACCTCTCCTGAAAATTAAATTAAATACGGCGTGATGACCGCACCACAGAATGCCGTTGATGTTTTTCTGTGATACGGAGTACGTCTGTCGATTTAAGGAGCCATGAGATTGCAAGCATCGCGCTCCCTAACGGGACGATACTAAAGACGCCAATGAACTGCCGGGCGGTTACGAAAACAAGGTCTTTTGAGGACGAAAAAACATCCTCAGGTCACATCCGCATTTTCGAATCAAAGCGATTATGTTAAAGTCAGCCCCTTCGATCTGGAGGCCAGGTCATGAGTGCGAGCGACTCGCCAGCCAAGCCCATAAAAAACAGAAGACTGTACATTGACTGGATGCGAGGGCTGGCGTGTGTCCTGATGTTTCAAACCCATGTGTACGATTCCTGGCTGTCGCCCGCGGCCCGCAGCGGCCGCTTCTTTGCCCTCTCCCAGCGCATTGGAGGCATGCCGGCGCCGATGTTTCTGTTTCTGGCGGGAATATCCATGGCCTTGTTGACCCAGTCGCTTCGCAAAAAGGGCCTGACCACGGGGCAACGCATCGAAACGACGGTCCGCCGCGGCTTCAAGATTTTCCTGCTGGGCCTGGCTTTTCGTCTGCAGGAATACCTTCTCGGACTGCCGTGGGCCCCCTGGAGGGATCTGTTGCGCGTGGATATTCTGAACATCATCGGCCTGGCGCTGATGTTGATGGGCGTGGTCATCTCGTTCTCAAAAACCCGCCGGCAGGATTATTGGTTTACCGGAGTGTCGTCTCTCGCGATTGTGATGTTCACGCCGCTGGTGTGGTACAGCTCCTATCCTCGCTGGCTGCCTTCCCTGGTGACGGACTACCTGCACGGCGGCCACCGCCCCTGGTTTTTTCCCATCTTTCCCTGGGTGGGATTCGCCTTTGCCGGACTGTTCATCGGCACGCTCATTATTTCCACGAATGAAAAATTCAAGGAATCTACGTTGACGCTGTGGTTGGGAGCCGCCGGCATCGTCTCCATCGCGGGCGGAATGATCTTCGACCGTCTTCCCGCACAGCTTTACCCGGTGTATGACTACTGGCACACCTCGCCGAATTTCTTTGCGGTGAAGTTCGGCGTGCTGTTGCTGATGGTGTGTTTTTCTTACTGGTGGTGCGTGTGGTGGGGTCAAAAAGGATTCAGCTGGGTGGCGCAACTAGGCACGACGTCGTTGCTGGTGTATTGGGTCCACATCGAATTCGTTTATGGACGATTCAAGCCTTACTCCCACGAGCTATCCCTCTTCGGCGCCAGCGTAGGCCTCGCCGTCATCACGGGCGCCATGCTGGCTCTCTCCGTCTTGAAGACACGGTATCGTGAAGCCGCCAGGAATTGGATTATGGCCACCAAGGCAAGACTAGGTGCTGCAATTCTTTGAATTGCGCGTGCTCTTTGTCGGTGTCAGCCTTCCAGTCGGCCTGGCCCGTTGAACAGGCGTGCTCAAAACCCGCCGTCAAATAGTAAATCGCCTTGTCGAAGAATTGGTCGACGCGTTCCAACAACTCCAGCGTTTGAAACAACTCGATGGATGTATCTCCGAAGCCGGACAGTTTGATCTCCCGCCACAGGCTCTGCTTGATCAATAAAAGGGCAAAATGGACTTCCGCCAAAGGAACTTTTTGTATTGCCCGGCGGGTTCCTGCCGAGAAAAACGTGTGCCGAATATCGTCATCTGTTTTTTCATGAAGCCACACCGACAGGTGCTTATAAATTTCATAGGCCCGCTCGCGAAGTTCCTGCGGCGGCACATTCTTATGAAATATCTGAGTTCGAGGATGTTCCGCCACCGTTGCCAGTAGCCGGGTAACCATACGGTCGGCATTTCGCTCGATCAGCTCAATCAGTTTTCGTGCAATCATAGCGCCTCCTTTCGGAGAAATCCGCCTGCCGCCCTTGTTAAACTAATCGTTAAATGTTTCACAAATAAAAGTATACCGCCGCGTTTCTGCTGAAAGCAAATCCACCTCTCCAGAAACTCCATTCAGAAATGCTTTGTCTGTTTTTACCGTCACCTGAAAGACGGCGAGAAAGAGAACCGACTCAGAAAGGATTCATTCGAACCGGCAGGAGGGAAATACAGAGCCTCCTCTCGAAGCGGTGAACCATCAGGTGCCCTGGCGGGAGGAGGCTTTTGTTCAGCTTGGATCTCCACCTTTACTGCAAATTCAAAACCGCAGACTTTCCATTCACGAGCCATTCCAACTTGCAGCTGGAAAGTTTTTTCTTCGAGGAAACCGGAAAATAGAGATAACCGGCGACAGGATTCGAAACGAGACCTTCGGCGAGGCCTTTGTCGTTCAATTCCTGTTCCATGGTCTTCTGGTCCTCCGGCGATGAGGGTTTCGGTCCGCCCGAACCGATGCCGACTCCCACTCCGGTGGAAGTGGTTAATCCTCCCCGATTGCCGTAATAAGGATCGTAGGTACGAGGCCCCGTTTCATATCCGATTCCGACGCTCGGAACCACGACCACATCGCGCCCACTCGAATTGGTTCTACGAAGATTGGCGGCCATGTCTTTGGCTTCGGCCGGCCGCAAATAAGCGCCGTCTGCTCGAAGTGTAAATTGGCTGCGACTTATACTAAACGGCTCTCCGGCCTTGGGAAAAAAGCCCACTTCGACGACCAGGTATCCTCGTTTCAAGTCACTGGCGAACAACTTGCTCACTTGATCGGAGGTCAACAACATAGCGCCAATGTGAGTGCCGTTGACTTCTGCAGTCACGGAATAATCCGAAACTTGCCGGCGTGGCGCAATGCCAGGCCGATCCTTGCAAAGACTTGCCGACCCCAGGAGTAACCCCAAAGTACCCAGCAGTAAGAAAACGCGTCGTCGCATCATTGTTCTACTCCTTTCCCCTCCTGAGTTGAGCTATTCACAGTAACGGTCTTTCCGGTCAAAACGTAAATTCGTTGATGAAACACCGGCTGGTCGGCCTGACGAAGCTCCACTTCATACACTCCCGGTGCCAGCCAGAAACTCTTCAGATGTTTGATATCCCCGGCGTACGCATCATTCAAATAGACCCGGGCATCTTTCAAATGCGTCTGAACTCTCACTTCTCCTCCCTGGCCATACGCCAACATCCCGTTGTAATAGCTCATTCCCCCGTAATAACTCATCGGATAATAAAAAGGGTAAGCGGCGAAATACGGCCACCCCCCACAGTACAAGGGATCAAAGAAGAACGGTGAGCAGCGGAAATAGGGAGACGAAAAATGGGAGTGTGTGTAAAAAGCGCCCACTTGAATCCCGCCCAGCCGGACGCGAGGATGTGAATCCGTTTTGACCGCCTGAGCTTTTTCGTTTGCGGCTGGTTTTGAAGTAACCGATGAGCTTTGGGCAAAATAGGTAGGCCCCAATAGAAATGCCAATGAAATGATAAGAATCAGACCTGCACGAACTCCCCTTCGGAGCATGGCAACCTCCTTTTGACCTTGGACTAATGATACTCTATTGAAATCACCCCCGGCGGAAAAAACCCTGTTTCTACAGATGGCTCATGTCTTTTCGGGGTTGCCCCTCCCCTAAGAGAGGACCAAGGGTCAAGGAACTTCCAAAGCTGCGGGGCACCGTGACGTCGGCAAAAATGAATCCTCAAGCACGATCGATTTGAAGGTCAACCTGTGTCTTAATTGAATCCCTTCCAAAATATCCCGGTCGATAATTCTGTGACTCCCATCTCCCTATAAAGTGGTAAAATATTTGGCCTCTCAGGTAATATCAGCAAACATCTGCTGAAACGAGCAGAAAGTCAAAACTTACGAGAGATCGTAACAGGCTGCAAGCGTCGCTTAAGCAAGAGACGCCTTCCTGTATCGGGCCTCTTGACACGGGGATGTTTTTTTTGGCTCTTGGACGGACAAAGAACCGGGTGTTACTTCCAACCCCTTCAATTCGTCATTAATGCATCCGGAAGAATTCTTGGAGGACGAAAGGTCATGCCGAGATTGAGAAATCTTTCTCCGCGCGAAATTCCGGCGGGTTCGCCCTTGTGTGGGATTATGTCCGGATTGACTCTTGCTGTGATGCTGTTGGGAACATGCGGCAGAATGCCCGCTCAAAGTCCAAATGAACGAGACTTCGAGATGCGAGAAGATGTCAATGCGCGGAAGGAGTGGTTCCTCTTTCAAAGGACTTATCCCTTCCACGCCCTGCCTCCCAACGCGCGATTAAAAGCCTGGCAAGCACGCCCAATGGATATAAACAAAGCAGCAGGATTAGGCGCCGATTCAACATGGACACTTATCGGGCCGAACCCAACGACTCCGGCTGTTGGTCCGATGGGTTTTGAAAGCGGGCGCATCAACTCCATCGCCATTTCCCCCAGCAATCCGCAGATCATATTGATTGGCGCCTCCACGGGAGGGGTGTGGAGATCCGCCGACGGCGGTGCTTCGTTTGCTCCCATGACCGATTCGCAAGTGGACTTGGCGGTAGGGTCGATCGCTTTTTCTCCCAGTAATTCTTCTATCGTTTACGCCGCCATGGGAGACCTCGTGGGCGGCTATCTCGGCAGCGGAGTACTTAAGTCTACGGATGCCGGCCTAAGCTGGACGCGAGTGAGCAACAGCAGTTTGCCGGCGCCCGGGTTATCGTCTCGAATCGCAGTCGATCCCACCAACCCCAACAACGTTTATTTGGCTCAATTTTTGGAACAGGTAGGAGGAACCAACTTTTCGAGCGGATTTTTCCTCTCCACGGATGGCGGAGTCAACTGGTCGCGCACCTTTATCGGGTTGCCTACGGATCTGGCCATCAGTCCGGCCGATCCCCACACCTTGTACCTCGGCATGGCACGCGTGGATCAGAGCGGCGGTTTGCCCGCAGGGGTGTACAAATCCGCGGACAGCGGACAAACATGGACGCGCGTTTTTACCTCTCCCTACGACGCCAATCAAACCTTCAATCTCAAGGTTGCTGTCAGCCCGGCGAGCCCGCAGTCCGTCTTTCTTTATATCGGCGGTAATATTGGGGGAAATTTTGACGCTCGCTTTGAAGTCAGCACGGACGGCGGCGCCCTCTGGATCAATAAGGGATCCACAGGTTTGGACACCGCCCAGTTCGCTTACAACAATTACGTGGCCGTCGATCCTCAAAATCCCAACACCATCTACATCGGATCACGCGATGTCTACAAAAGCATCGACGGCGGGCTGACGTGGACGAACATGACACACGATTTCACGCTGGCAGGGAGCTTTACTCCTCAAATCGCCCTCGCCCATACCGATCAACATGATTTAGCGTTCATGCCGGGGCAATCTAGCACCCTCTTCATTGCCAATGACGGCGGCATTTGGAAGTCCAGCAACGCGGGCGTCACGTTTCAGACTCTCAATACCACCCTGGCGCTGACGCAGGTCTACCGCATGACACTCCATCCCACCAATTCCCAAATTTATTATGTGGGTTCCCAGGATAACGGCGGACAGGCCCGACTTGACACATCCACTCAGTGGAAAGAGCTGGCAACCGGTGACGGTGGTCCCATCGTGGTCGCCCATTCCGATCCCTCAACGGTCTTTCTGACTTTGACCCGCACGGTCAACCGTTTCAAAAACAACGGCACGCTCTTCGATGCCACGGTGGGCGTGCTTTCCACATTTGGAGAACCCAACACCAACCCTCGGGTGGCTTTTATCCCGGCGTTCACGGGAAACAGCGTCGACGATACCTTGTACTTTGGGTCCTGGCGACTCTTCACGAGCACCAATTTGGGGAACAGTTGGACCACTCCTTCAGGTTCCACCGATTTGACCAAAGGCGGCAATGATGCCCTTAGTACCATTGCAGTCGCCCCCGGCAACAAGCAAGTGATTTACACCGGCTCCCTTCAGGGTCGCGTGATGGTCAGCAATGATGGAGGGTTCTCTTGGAATGATATTACCTCCGGCCTTCCCAACCGTTCTGTCACTCATATCACGGTGGATCCCAACACGCCGTCAACCTCCTATGTGACCTTTTCGGGGTTCTCGACCGCGCATGTGTTCAAAACGAGCAATTCTGGAAGCGCCTGGACCGACATCAGCGGAAATTTGCCTGACATTCCCACCAATGCTCTATTGATCGATCCCACCAATCCCAACACACTCTATGTGGGAACAGACATTGGGATCTTTCGTTCCACCCAAGGCGGCGGCACTTGGTCCTCGTTCAATACCGGACTTCCACCCGTCATCGTGGACGCCTTTACGGCCCGCCCCAGCGGTGTACTTCAAGCCGGCACATACGGTCGCAGTGTCTTCGAGATTACCTCGGGCGGAGGCGCAAATATTCAAGACAACCTGTCGGTTCCGGCTTTAGGTGCGAGCACCGTGTCAACCGCAGGGAACCCTGCCAGCTCACCGGTTCAAGCCGGATACGCCACCGTCACCGTGAACAGCGGAAATGCCCCTTACGGAACAGCCGTGTTTAGCTTTTCTCAAAATGGTTTCATTGTGAGCGAAGCCGGGGTCCCGACAACTCCCGCCACCACCTCGGCGCGCCTGTTTATTGATTTTCGGAGCAATGTCCCGGGAAAATCGAACCACGAGGAGGCGGGAACGATCAGCGTCGATACCGGCGTGGCCCTGGTAAATCCCGGCCTCCAAACCGCCAACGTGACTTACACGCTCAAGGGTAACAACGGAAATATACTCGGCACGCCTGGAAGTGGGACTCTCCCGGGGGGCGCCCATCGCGCCAAGTTCATCGACCAGCTCACGGACCTGGCGGCGAATTTTGTTTTGCCTTCGGGCTTTTCCACCAACACGCAATTCGCCACCTTGGAGATTTCAAGTTCTCAGCCTCTGGTCGTTCTGGCCTTGCGTTTGACCACCAACCAGCGCGGCGATTCGCTGCTGACCACAACGCCGGTGGCGGATTTGACCAAGCCTCCTTCCTCCAACCCGTCCGACTTTCCACAGTTGGTGGATGGAAGCGGATTTCAAACGACGCTCATTCTGTTGAATACTTCAAACGCGATGGAGTCAGGAACAATCAATTTGTTCTTGGACAACGGAACACCGTTAAATGTGCACCTGACGAATGGCCAACAAGGTTTTTCATTTCCCTACAATATACCTTCAGCCGGATTTTTGATTATCAAGACGGATGGTTCATCGGCAGGAATCAGCGCCGGCTCAGTTCAAGTGGTGCCCAGCGGAGGCACAACCACCCCGGTGGGCGCCGGTGTTTTCGGTCTCACCTCCGGGGGCAATTTAGTCACCGAATCCGGGGTTCCCGCGGCCATACCCACGACCCATGCGCGAATCTATGTGGACGAATCCAACGGAAACGATACCGGACTGGCGCTGGCGGCCCCCAACGGATCGCCCGCCAACATCGCAGTAAGCGCATTTCAATTGGATGGAAGCACGGGTGTTGGAAGCAGCAAGGGACCGATCGCTCTTGTCGGCAACGGCCACACCGCCCGATTCGTGGGCCAGCTGATCTCCAACTTGCCGCCTAATTTCACGGGCGTTCTGGACATTTCTTCGGCGTCGCCCTTTGTCGCAGTGACTTTACGCGCTTTGACCAATGCCCGCGGTGATACCATTCTAACCACATTCCCCATCGCTGATTTTAATCAATCTGCACCGACGCCGATCCTCTTCCCTCAGATTGCCGATGGAGGCGGATTCCAAACACAATTCATTTTGATCAGTACCACGGGCGCGGCCACCACCACCGTCAACTTTTTCGGAGATAACGGCTCGGCCCTCGCAATCGGTAAATCACAACGGTGATCAAAATCTTAGGAACCCTGATGAGACATTTGTGATTTAATAACAAAGAACGTAGGCTAACCCGAGGTCAAGAAGGAGGACGTCTTGCTGCCCCTTGAACACCGAATCCACCGCTGGGGATGGATTATTGTCGTTGGAATGAGCATTGCCTGCCTGACACCAGCCCAAACTGTATCGACCGGGCCGAACGCGAATACCGCTGCGGCCACCCAAAACGGGAAAACCGAAATCGGTAATCCCAAAGATTTGCCGCAGAAGCAATCCCAACCGGCCGGTGCAGCGCAGGAACAAAAACCCGGACAATCGGAAGGATCCGTGCCCGCTGAAAATCAGGAATCCACGCCCCGATCGCTGAAGTCCGTACCGCGCGATTTGTTCCACGATCAAATCGGCATTTGGACCAGCCCGGCGCGCATCCACAAGAACCAGGTACCCTGGCTGATTCCATTCCTGGCGGGGTCCGCCGCACTTTTCGCCACGGACGAAAACACCGGCCGCCAAGTGGCCAAGTCCCAATCGTTCCAAACCTTCGGCAACGATGTATCTCGTTCGGCATCAGGATATGTCACCTTTGGTTTTGCCGGAGCGCTGGCACTGACCGGGGTGGCGCGGCACGACGACAAGATGTGCCAGACCGCCTTGTTAGGTGCGGAAGCGATGATTGACGCTGCGATTGTCGGAGGAGGTTTGAAGCTGGCGGCAGAACGATCACGCCCCTCCGCCGCCAATGGCGAAGGGCGATTTTGGAATGGCGGGTCTTCATTCCCTTCGGGCCACTCCATCACGGCGTGGGCGCTGGCCACCGTCGTGGCCGATCAATATCAGGACCACCCCTGGGTCCGCTACAGCGCTTTCGGATGGGCCAGCCTCATCTCCGTCGCACGAATCGGCAGCCATCAACACTTTCCGTCAGACGCCTTGGTGGGCTCGGTGTTTGGATATCTGATCGGAAAGTATGTCATGAACCATCTGGATTCCGAAGAGGGCCATCATTTTGTGGCCTTGCCGTACTTTGAAGCGAAGACGAAGAGTTACGGACTTAATTTGTCGTATGGCTTCTAACTGAACCTTCAGCAGAAATCCTGGCGCTCGGATTTGGATGCGACCGGACGGGTTCCCGGCTTTATTCGCACCAGAGCTATCCCAGAGCGCGCACCGCACTTTCAACCTGTTTCGCCAGGTCGGTATAATTCTCACCTTGCAGCTTTAGCGGCTCCCCAAAAAGGACTTTGGCGCGTCCGGGCCGCGCCATGTTCCAGGAATGATGCAATACCCGATCCAACCCCACCAACCGCACCGGGACCACCGGAAGGTCCAGCCGAGTCGCGATCATCGCCACTCCGGGCAGAAAGCGGTTAATTTCACCGTGCTCTGTGCGCGCGCCTTCAGGAAAAATCAGGATGGAATATCCCGCGCCGGCCAACTCTCCCATATACCGCAATGATTCCCGCACACCTGCCTGGCGTTGCGGCAACGGAAAGGCGTTGAAAAAAAGCACCGCGAGATTGTATTGCAAAGCCTTGGTCCAATGCTGTCCCCAGGAGAACTGGGCGGGATTGAAATAAGCTTGGAAATATTCCTTCCACATGGTTGGAGCGATGCGGTATCGCCAGCGCCTCGGTAGGGCCGCAAATATGGCCGGGACATCAAAATGGCTTTGATGGTTGGCTGCAAAAATAACCGGGCCGTCAAGGGACGCCAGCCGGTCCCGCCCCTCCACTCGAATCCATGCAAACAGTCGCGTCAAGGGCAAGACCAAGCCCGGCACAAATATTCTCCGCCAGAGACGGCTTAACCCGTTGCGGCTCCAGGTTGGAAATCGAGTGATTTCAGACCCGAGCGTCTCACTGAGCTCGATCCTTTCTCCCGCATGAAATTTCGGAATGACCAGCAGATCACGGAGGGCGGCCACATCTTTCGCGGCGGCAAATTCACTCTCCTCAATGGTGGTGTGAAACTCATCTTCGAGCGCCAGCAGAAGCTCCACTCTCTCTAAAGAACTCAGGCCCAATTCATCGAGGGTGGTGGCGGGTTCAAGGGGATGTGTGCCGGCAAATCTTCCGAGTATGGCCAGGAACGGATCTTCAGCAGACAGCGTGGCCGTGGGGGGCGCTTCTTTCTCCACCATGGATTTAATCAGCCTTCGCTTCAGCTTGCGTGTTCCATCGGTACGAGGCAGCTCTTCGTCCGGCCAGAGGGTGACTCCCCGAATCTTCTGATGATCGGCCAACTGCGCATTCGCCTGCCGCAGAATTTCAACGGGATGAACCCGCGGCATCCGCTGCGGGCCGTGACGATCCAGGACCAACACCGCATGAACGCGCTCTTCGCTTCCAGCCCGCAGGCCCACGACCGCCGAGTCCAACACACCCGCGATGGAATTTAACACCCGCTCCACATCCTCGGGAAACACATTCAACCCCTCGGAGGTCACAATCATTTCTTTCTTGCGCCCACGAACGTACAGACGATGCTGCTCATCAAATCCGCCCACATCTCCGGTGTGAAGCCATCCCTCTTCATAGGCATTTTGTGTTTCCTGGTCCGCTCGAAAGTAACCGCGGCTGACGTTCTCGCCGCGCACCAGAATTTCGCCGTCGTCGGCAATTTTCACCTCTACGCCCGGCATCACGCGCCCCACCGATCCGCCTTTGGCGTCCAGCGGATGGTTGAGACTGACGATCGGCGCGGTTTCCGTGAGGCCGTATCCTTGAATGACCAGATAACCGAGATGCGACCAGTATTCTTCCAGCCCCGAATCCAAAGGCGCGGCGCCGACAACGAAGCACCAGAATTTCCATCCCAGGGTCCGGTGAACAACACGGTGCTTCCACCAGCGCCTGAGAATATGAGGTTTCTGTGCCGGGAGAGCTGCTGTGGAGGGATGGAGGCGAATGATTTGTCCGCGAAGAACATCCAGAATTTTGGGAACACACACAATGACAGAAATACGACGGGAGTGAACCTGGCGGATGATCTCGACGGGGTTGTAGCCGCGCATGAACACCACAATGCCCGGGATCATCGGTGGCACAAACATGGCCATGGCTTGACCGAACAGATGGCTGAGAGGAAGCAGATTCAAAAAACGCAGAGGAAAAAACGGACGGCCGTATTTTCGATATTTGGGAACTTCGTGCTCGATGGGAACAATGTTCGCCAGGATGTTTCGATGCGTGATGATCACGCCCTTGGGCTCCGAAGTGGCGCCGGAGGTAAAGATAATTTCCGCAACATCGTCCTTGGAAAGCGGAATGCCGGGAATAGGCGCGGACGGGTGTACTGCTTCTCCTTTTCCGCGGCTCGAATCCATTTCCGATAGTTTCCAGGAGGGAACGCCACCGTCGGGCGTCCAATGGACTTCGTCTCCCAGCAGAATGAGACGGGCAGCAACGATTTCTTTCACGCGGTGAAGAAAGTCCGGCGAAGCGCGGTAATCGACGGGAACCACAATCGCCCCCGCGAGCAGACAACCCCAAAAAGCCATCACCCATTCAGGGCGGTTTTCGCTCCAAAATAGAACCTTGTCACCCTTGGCGATTCCAATCGTCCGGAGCTTTCGGGCAAACCCCTGCGCCGCCCTCAGGACTTCCGCATAGGTAAACGAAGAGGTTCTGTAGCCGTTGTCGTAAACGAGGTAATCGCCATCGATCCGGCTCAGATCGGCGAAGAAATCCAGAAGCGTTTCGCGGGGTGTTGAAGCCATGCCTCCGCTCTCCTCAGGACTTCTTGCTTGTGGCGCGCACTTTGGGGGCCGCTTTGGGTGGTGGAAAGTGAATGGTCACGTTTGTAATTACGTCGACCGGTTTACCGTCAACTCGAAAAACCCGGTAGCGGTATTGGCGGGCCGCTTCCAAAGCCGCGGTAATCAAATAGGGATGCCCTCCCAGGCTTCGCGTTCGCGCGATTGTTCCTTCCCTGGAAATCAGGATTTCTACAACCACATCGCCTTCGATGTGATTCTTCTGAGCCGCCGAAGGATAGGCGGGTTGAGCTTGATAGATCAGATTCTTCACGGCGGTTTCCGCATCCAGGGTCATTGGAGGTGTCGTGTCTGGGGACTCTTGCTTGGACTTGTTCTCCGTTTGTGAGAAGGAGAGATTTGCGCCGAGCAGCCATAGCAACACGATGAAGAATTTCATGCCGATCGAGAGCTTCATGATCACCTCTCAGAACATCGAAAATTCATTGGCGCGGGGTAAAGACGAAAATAGCTTTGCACAGGCAGGATCCTCCCCCTCAACATGTCGATTGGGCCTTCTTCAACAAGGCAATCTGTCCGGCGTGATAGAGGTCATGCTGGATGATTCCATGAAGCATGTAATAGACAGAGTACCTACGCCCACGAACGCGCGCTGAAAGCCGATCTTCGCTGGTGGCTCGCAGGGCTTGGCGCAAGGTTTCCGCGGATGCTTCCAGTTGTTTCAGCGTGTTTTTCCAAGCCTTCACATCAATTTTGTTTACGAGCGGCCAGTCTTTTGAGGCCGCGAGATGGGGCATCTTTTGTCCCACCAGGCCCCCTCGAACCAGCGTCTGCCATACCGTAACGTGGTTAACAATCTCCCAAATACTGTGCGAGCCGTTGACCGGCCGGGCGGCAGCTTGGGAAGCCGACACTCCCTTCAAGATTTGTAGTAGCGAGGGTCCATGCCAAGCCCCACCCCTCACTGCACGGTTCAATTGGTCTTCAATTCGATGTATTTCGCCCATAGTCTTCGCCCTCGTCGCAAGCTTTACTGCAACCTTGCGGCGCAATGCCAACTCAAAGCCGGTCCAGTCTACCTGACATTTCTTCCGTAGATACTCAAAATGATCTCAGACGAGGAGGATTTCCACAAGCGGCGAATGAACCCACCCCTTCGCTAATGCGGCTGAGATCGCCGCGGAACGACTCAAGGCTGGAGCACGTGCTCCGGGGATTTATCCCTCCTCACCCACACTATTATTAGCCTTCCGCCCTGACAGGGCCGGAAGAGGTGGGGGAAATAATTGGTGGCCTTCACCTGCGGTGTGGCCACAAGGAGTCCTCACCGCAGGCCACTCGATTACACCGCTCCGCGGTGGCTTTTCCTACAGCAGCAAACCAATGAAACTTGCCGCCAATCCCTTGTTTGTCTTTGTCGTGGAGGCTTCGACCGCTTTACGATAAAATCCCATGCATGCGAGTTAAAGTTCTGGCCATGATCATGGCAGGCGGAATTGGAACCCGTCTCATGCCGCTCACCCGCGAGCGCGCCAAGCCGGCTGTGCCGTTTGGAGGAAAGTACCGCATCATCGATTTTGTACTTTCGAACATGATCAACTCCGGGATTTTTTCCATCTACGTGCTGACGCAATACAAATCCCAATCGCTGCTCAATCATCTCAAGGACGGCTGGCAGTTCACGAACCTTTTGAAGGATCAGTTCATCATTCCGGTCCCGGCGCAGATGCGCTCCGGGGAGGTGTGGTATCAAGGGACGGCCGACGCCATTTATCAAAATATCAATCTCATCGAAAACTGTAATCCCGACGTGGTGGCCATCTTCGGCGCCGATCACGTATTTCGTATGGATGTGTCGCAGATGATCGAATTTCACCTCCAGCGGCAGGCGGCGGTGACCGTGGCGGCGCTTCCCATGCCCGAGGAAGAATCGCAATTGTTCGGCGTCATTCAGTGCAATAAGGATTCGCGCATCGTGGGTTTTCAGGAGAAGCCCGAGCGTCCTGCCACCATTCCCGGTAAGCCGGATCAGATTTTGGCGTCCATGGGCAACTACATATTCGATACGCCGATTTTATTGCAGGAGCTTTATGCCGATGCGGGGCGCAGCGACAGCACTCACGATTTTGGAAAGACCATCCTTCCCGATATGTGCACACGCTGCCCGGTCTTCGCGTACGATTTCAGTATAAATAGAATTGCCGGTGAGCCGCCCGAGAAATCCAACTATTGGCGGGACGTCGGAACCCTGGATGCCTACTACGAAGCCAATATGGATTTGAAAACCATTGTGCCGCAGTTGAATCTCTACAATCCCAAATGGCCGTTGCGCACAGCCAACTACAACGACCCTCCCGCTAAATTCGCGTTTGATGAAGAAGGCCGCCGCGGCACGACCGCGGACTCCATCGTTTCCGAGGGCTGCATCATTAGCGGCGGCACGGTGCGCAACTCCATCCTGGGACGAAACGTGTTTGTTCACAGCTGGGCGGAGGTGGACGAATGCATCATCATGGACCGCTGCAACATCGGTCGCCACGCCCGCTTGCGCCGCGCCATCATCGACAAGAACGTCCGCATCGCGCCGCATACCGAAATCGGGTACAACCATGACGAGGATCGGAAGAAATATCTCGTAACCGATTCCGGCATCGTGCTGGTCGGAGGCGAACCGTCCGTGCTCGAGGTATCGAGCCTGGCGATCTAAGATTCCCTGCCTTCACACATCGACAACATCCTCAAGTTCGGCCGAATTGAAAAGTTGCGACTGGATATGCAATGGCAGGCCCGGCTTTTGGGCCGGAAGTAATTGGGCAATGGGGGTGGCGCCGGCTGTTCTTTAAGCCGGCGATTTCTCAACGGCGGAATTCTTTCTCATATTCCTGGCGCTCACGCGCCGCAAAAAATAGGGACAGCCACCGATTCTTCTGCTCTCCTTTTCGGCCTTGCAAAGAAGGTGGCTGTCCCTTTTCTCACCAAACAAAAAGGCTGAGCCCGGGGGCTCAGCCTTTTAATGTTCCCTTCCCTGCTAATTCAAAAACTTCAGTGAATCGATTCCAGCTCTCCCGGCTTGGTCAGCAGGTCCAGTGACAAGCCCTCGACAGATTCCGCTTCCGCCTTGGGCTCCGGTGCCGGAGGCTCCTCGGTCAACAATTTGATGTTGCGATAATACTCCATCCCGGTACCGGCCGGGATCAGCCGGCCCATAATGACGTTCTCTTTGAGTCCGCGCAGGAAATCGACGCGTCCGCTGATGGAGGCTTCGGTGAGCACCCGCGTGGTCTCCTGGAACGAGGCCGCCGAAATGAACGATTCGGTCGACAGAGACGCCTTGGTGATTCCGAGCAATAACGGTCGGCCCACGGCCGGTTTGCCCTCCTTGACCTTGATCCGGGCGTTCTCCTCGTCGAAGCGGAACTTGTCGACCTGTTCTTCCACGAGAAAATCGGTGTCGCCGACTTCTTCAATCTTGACCCAACGCATCATCTGCCGGACGATGACTTCGATGTGTTTGTCGTTGATATTGACGCCCTGCAACCGATAGACCTCCTGAATTTCATTGACCAGGTAGGCCTGCAATTCCTTTTCGCCTAACACGGCCAGGATGTCGTGCGGATTGCGCGGTCCATCCATCAACGGCTCGCCGGCGCGCACCGTCTCTTCCTCTTGCACACTGACGTGGACCCCTCGAGGCAGCAGATATTCCTTCTGTGTCCCGTTTTCATTCTCGATGATGATCTTGCGTTGACCCTTGGTGATTTCGCCGTATTTCACCATGCCGTCAATTTCTGCGATGACCGCGGTTTCGCGCGGGCGGCGCGCTTCAAACAATTCCACGACGCGCGGCAAACCTCCGGTGATGTCTTTGGTTTTGGTGGTTTCGCGCGGAATCTTGGCCAGGACGTCCCCTTGATGAATTTCATCACTATCGGTGACCATCAAGTGGGCGCGCGACGGCATGAAGTAAGTCTTTTTCACCTTGTGTTTGTCGTCGTGGATGACCAGCTGGGGCTGACGCTTTTCATCGGGTGAATCCTTGACCACGATGTGCGTATACCCGGTCACTTCGTCGACTTCTTCCTGCATGGTGATGCCTTCGATCAAATCCTTGTACCGCACCGTGCCGCTGAACTCGGTCAGGATGGAGTAGGTGTAGGGATCCCATTCCAGCAGAATTTGACCCAGCTGAACCTCGTCGCCGTCGTGGACTTTCACGCGGGCGCCGTAGACGACCGAGTAGCGTTCCTTTTCACGCTCCTTCTCGTCAAGGATGGCGATCAATCCGTTGCGGTTCATCGCCACCAAAACGCCATCCTTGTTGCGGACGGTTTGCAGGTTCTGATACCGCACAAATCCGTGGGACTTGGCTTCCTGCGTGGATTGCTCGGTGACGCGGCTGGCGGTGCCGCCGATATGGAACGTGCGCATGGTCAACTGCGTCCCGGGTTCCCCGATGGATTGGGCCGCCACCACCCCCACGGCTTCGCCCAACTCCACCAATCGTCCGGTGGCGAGGTTGCGACCGTAGCACTTCACGCACACGCCGCGGCGCGACTGGCACGTCAACACGGAACGAATCTTCACGCGCTCGATGCCGGCGCTTTGAATGGCCGCGGCCAGATTTTCAGTGATTTCCTGGTTGATATCGACAATCGTGTTGCCTTCGTAATCCTTGATCTTTTCGAGCGACACCCGGCCCACCACGCGGTCGCGCAGCGGTTCGATGATTTCGCCCGATTCGATGATGGATTCGACGTAGATGCCATCCACCGTGCCGCAATCGTACTCGCTGATGATGACGTCCTGGGCGACGTCCACCAGCCGGCGCGTGAGATAACCGGAGTCGGCGGTCTTCAACGCCGTGTCGGCCAATCCCTTGCGCGCCCCGTGCGTCGAAATGAAGTACTGCAACACATTCAGGCCTTCGCGGAAGTTCGAGGTGATGGGCGTTTCGATAATCTCGCCCGAGGGCTTGGCCATCAGTCCTCGCATTCCGGCCAGCTGGCGAATCTGCTGCTTCGATCCGCGCGCGCCGGAATCGGCCATGATGTAAATGGGGTTGAAGTAATCCCCCTTCTTGTCGGACTCCTGCATCTGCCGGAACATTTCATCGGCTACTTTTTCAGTGACGTCGGACCAGATGCCGATGACCTTGTTGTAGCGTTCGCCGTTCGTGATGGCGCCTTCGAGATACTGCTTCTGCACCGCGATGACTTCCTTTTCCGCGGTGCTCACGAACTTTTCTTTCTCGGACGGAATGACCAGGTCGTCGATGCCGATCGAAATTCCGGCTCGCGTGGCATACAAGAATCCCAACGACTTGATTTCGTCGAGCATTTCAACGGTCCAGTCCAGCCCCAAACGCAGGTGGCAGTAATTCACCAGCTGACCGAGGCCCTTCCGTTTCAACAAACCGTTGATGAACGGCAGCAGCGATTTGCCCTGCTCGTCCTTGGGTAGATGGTCATTCAGAATGACGCGCCCCACCGTGGTGCTCAGATATTGACTCTGCAAACGCACCGGCTCGGTGTGCATGACGTCCTGGTCATCGTAGGCGGTCACGAGGTCAATGACTTCCCCGCTGTAACGCAGCTTGATCGGCGACAGGGTTTCCACCTCACCCATTTCCAGCGCCAGCAGCACTTCGTTGGTGTTGGCAAAGGTGCGGCCTTCACCCTTGGTCCCGGACTTGGACTTGGTGAGGTAGTAGACACCCAACACGATGTCTTGCGTCGGCACGGTGATGGGCTGTCCATTCGCCGGCGACAGAATGTTGTGGGAGGAGAGCATCAACACACCGGCTTCAATTTGTGCTTCCGGCGACAGCGGGATGTGAACCGCCATTTGATCGCCGTCAAAGTCGGCGTTGAAAGCCGTGCACACCAGCGGGTGAATCTTGATGGCTTTGCCTTCCACCAGCATCGGTTCGAAAGCCTGAATGCCCAAGCGGTGCAACGTGGGGGCGCGGTTGAGCAGCACCGGGTGATCGCGAATGACTTCTTCCAGAATATCCCACACGATGGGATCCTGGCGCTCCACCATTTCCTTGGCGGTCTTGATGGTGGTGCAATGTCCGGATTGTTCCAGGCGGTTGTAGATGAAAGGTTTGAAGAGCTCCAGCGCCATCTTCTTCGGCAAGCCGCACTGATGCAGTTTCAGCTCCGGACCCACGACGATGACCGACCGCCCGGAATAATCGACGCGTTTCCCCAGCAGGTTCTGGCGAAATCGCCCCTGCTTGCCTTTCAAGGTGTCACTCAAGGATTTGAGCGGACGGTTATTGGCGCCACGCAGCACGCGGCCGCGGCGGCCGTTGTCGAACAATGCATCCACCGCTTCCTGGAGCATGCGCTTTTCATTGCGCACGATGACATCCGGGGCGTGCAATTCCATCAACTTCTTCAAGCGGTTGTTGCGGTTGATGACGCGGCGATACAGGTCATTCAAATCGGAAGTCGCGAATCGCCCGCCATCCAACGGCACCAAGGGGCGCAGTTCCGGAGGAATCACCGGAATAACGTCCATGATCATCCACTCCGGTTTGTTTCCGGACTTCTTGAAAGCCTCCACCACCTTCAGACGCTTCGAGTATTTCAATTTCTTCTGCTGCGAGGTCTCCTTCTTCATTCCTTTACGCAGCGTGATGGCCAGCTCATCCACTTCCACGCGCTTCAGCAAATCTTTGATGGCTTCCGCGCCGATCATGGCGGTGAATCCACCGGGATAGTCCGCTTGAAGCTGCCGATATTTTTCTTCGGTCAACAATTCCTTTTCTTTAACGGGTGCTTCGCCGGGATCCACCACAATGTACGATTCAAAGTACAGAACCCGTTCCAATTCCCGCAACGAGATATCGAGGAGATGTCCGATGCGCGAGGGAACGCCTTTGAAAAACCACACATGCGAGCACGGTGAGGCCAGTTCAATGTGGCCCAGGCGCTCCCGCCGGACCTTGCTCAGCGTGACTTCGACGCCGCACTTGTCGCAGATGACGCCGCGGTGTTTCATGCGCTTGTATTTTCCGCACAAGCATTCCCAGTCCGTCACCGGACCGAAAATGCGCGCACAGAATAAACCGTCGCGTTCCGGCTTGAAGGTGCGGTAATTGATGGTCTCCGGCTTGGTCACTTCGCCGTGCGACCAGGACCGGATTTTCTCGGGCGATGCAATGGAAATACGGATCGCATCAAAATCGGCAATCGTGTTGACTCGATCGTGCGGATTACTTCTAAACAAGGTCGCTTCCTCCTAGTCCCTGACGGGACTTCTCAACAACAATTCAAACTTCGCAGCGATGCGGGCGGGCTTCTGTATTCGAAATCACGCCGCCGCGCCCCGATCGCCCGCTATACGGCCAGCGTTTCCGTCATCTTGCGCTTGATCAATTCCACATCCAAACCCAGCGACTGCAACTCGCGAATCAGAACGTTGAACGACTCCGGCACGCCGGGCTCCATGGCGGCCTCGCCTTTGACGATGGCTTCGTAGATCTTGGCGCGTCCGTACACATCATCCGATTTGGCGGTGAGCAGCTCCTGCAGAATGTAAGCTGCCCCGTAGGCTTCCAAGGCCCATACTTCCATTTCGCCGAAGCGCTGGCCGCCGAATTGCGCCTTGCCGCCCAAAGGTTGCTGGGTAATCAACGAATACGGTCCGATGGAGCGCGCATGGATCTTGTCGTCGACCAGGTGCGAGAGTTTCAACATGTAGATGTAACCGACCGTCACCAACTGCTCGAAGGGTATTCCGGTCAAGCCGTCATAAAGCGCGGTCTTGCCGTGTTCCGGCAGCCCGGATTTCCGCAACATGCTTTTAATTTCTTTCTCGGTAGCCCCGTCAAATACCGGCGAGGAAAAGTACAAACCCAACGCCTGCGACGCCCATCCCAGGTGTGTCTCCAGGATCTGCCCGACGTTCATTCGGGAAGGTACGCCCAGCGGATTGAGGACGATTTCAACCGGGGTCCCATCCGGCATATACGGCATGTCTTCATCCGGGAGGATGCGCGCGATGACGCCTTTGTTGCCGTGGCGTCCGGCCATCTTGTCGCCGACCGAGAGCTTGCGTTTCATGGCGACGTAGGTCTTGACCATCTTGATGACGCCCGGGGGTAGCTCATCGCCCTTTTTGAGCTTGGCAATTTTTTCGTCGGTGATCTTCTTGAGAACTTCGATCTGCCGCGACGTCATGTCTTCGATTTCTTGAATGCGCTCGGCCAAATCCTCCGGTTGATCCTTCAATCGGAGGCGCCTCAAGTCGGCGGGTTTCAATTGCGACAGGATTTCCCGCGTCAACTCCGTTTTCTTCTGCAGGATTTTTTTCTGGGTGCGCTCGTTCACCAGATCGGCGCCCAATTCCTGTCCCTCCAACAGCTGTCCCAACCGTTTGAGCCGTTCGTCGCTCAGAATTCGGATTTCGTCCTGGAGGTTCATGCGCAGGCGTTCCACCTGCGCCGCTTCAATCTGTTTGGCTCGGAGGTCCTTGTCCTGCCCCTTGCGCGAAAAGATTTTGACATCGACGACGGTTCCTTCGATGCCCGGCGGGGTGTACAACGAGGCATCGCGCACGTCGCCGGCCTTTTCGCCGAAGATGGCCCGCAGCAATTTCTCTTCGGGGGTGAGTTGGGTTTCGCCCTTGGGCGTCACCTTGCCCACCAGGATGGATCCCGGTTTCACCTGCGCGCCGATGCGAATGATGCCGCTTTCGTCCAGATCGCGCAGCGTGCCTTCGCCCACGTTGGGAATGTCGCGCGTAATTTCCTCCGGTCCCAGTTTGGTTTCGCGCGCTTCAATTTCAAATTCCTCGATGTGAATGGACGTGTAGTAATCCTCCTTCACCAACCGCTCACTCACCAGGATGGCGTCTTCGAAGTTGTAGCCGCGCCAGGGCATGAAAGCCACGAGGATGTTTCGCCCCAACGCCAATTCACCCAGATCGGTGCAGGGTCCGTCGGCCAGCACCTGGCCTTTGACCGCGCGGTCGCCGGCGCGCACGATGGGTTTTTGATTGATGCAGGTGTTCTGGTTGGAGCGCTTGAACTTGGTCAACGAGTAGATGTCGGCGCCGACTTCGCGCGACAGTTGACCCGTGTCGCTTCCTTCCACGCGCACAATGATGCGTTCACTGTCGACGCTGTCGACGATGCCGGAGCGGCGGCACACGACGGTGGCGCCGGAATCTCGAGCGGTGATGCGCTCCATGCCCGTTCCCACGAGCGGCGCTTCGGCGCGCAACAGGGGCACCGACTGGCGCTGCATGTTCGATCCCATGAGGGCGCGGTTGGCGTCGTCATTTTCCAGGAAGGGAACCAGCGAGGCCGCCACCGAAACCAGCTGCTTCGGGGAGACGTCGATGAAATCCACTTCATCCCGCGGCACCAGAACAAAGTTCCCGGCCTTGCGGGCATTCACCAATTCCGGAACCAGACGTCCTCCCTCATCCAGGGGAATGTTGGCCTGGGCGATGGTGTAGGTGTCTTCTTCCCAGGCGGACAAGTAGAATGAAAACGGCTCGAACTCCACGGTCTTCTTGCGCCTCTCCTTCAAGGACTCATTGGTCGATTCCGCTTCCTTGCGCTCGACTTCCTGTCCGATCTTGTAATCGCTGTCGGCCTGGTTGATCACGGTGACGTAATCGACCACGCGGCCGCTTTTCACCTTGCGATACGGGCTTTCGATGAAACCATACTCATTGATGCGGGCGTAGCACGAGAGCGATGAGATCAAGCCGATGTTGGGTCCTTCCGGTGTTTCGATCGGGCAGATGCGGCCGTAATGCGTGGGATGAACGTCGCGCACTTCAAATCCGGCGCGCTCGCGCGACAATCCGCCGGGTCCCAAAGCCGACAAGCGCCGCTTGTGAGTAATCTCGGAGAGCGGATTGGTCTGATCCATAAACTGCGACAGTTGCGAGGATCCGAAAAATTCCTTGATCGCCGCCATCACCGGCTTGGCGTTGATCAAATCGTGAGGCATCACCGACGACATGTCCTGGAACACCGACATCTTTTCTTTGATGGCGCGTTCCATACGCACCAGGCCGATGCGGAACTGGTTTTCCAGCAGCTCGCCCACCGCCCGGACGCGGCGGTTGCCGAGGTGATCGATGTCGTCGACCGTCCCGATGCTTTTGCGCAGCTTCAGCAGATAGCTGATGACGGCGAAGAAATCGTGCGCGTCCAACGTCCGCTTCTCGAGCGGCGTTTCCAGCCCCAGTTTGATGTTGAATTTGAGGCGTCCGACTTTGGAGAAATCGTACTTGCGGGCATCGAAGAACATGCCCTCGAACAGGGAGGTGGCGGTTTCCAGGGTGGGCGGATCGCCCGGCCGCAACTTGCGGTAAATCTCGATCAAGGCCTCTTGAGGGGTCTTGACGGCATCTTTTTTGAGCGTCTGCGAGATCACAACACCCACATCGTCGCGTTCCGGGAAGAATATGGCCAGCGATTCCACTCCCGCATCCATCAACTTGCCGATCACATTCGGCGTCAGTTCATTGTTGGACTCGACCAGCACTTCCCCGGTGCCCTTGTCGACGATATCGGCGACGGAGATAGAGCCCGCCAGATCGTTGGCGCTGACCTCCACCTCGTCAATCTTGGCTTTCTCGATCTCTTTGTAAATCTGGGGGGTGATTTTTCGCCCGGCGTGGCAGATTTCTTCCTTCGATTTCGGGTGCACGATGTGATGGGAAACCTTGTTCCCGACGAGTGACGGCGAGACTCTCTGGTAAATCTTGTTCTCGCTGAAACGCACCGTGTCGATGGCGTAGAACGTCCGGATGATTTCCTCGTCGTTTCTCAGCCCCAACGCCCGCAGAAACACGCTGGCCGCAAACTTGCGTTTGCGATCGATGCGCACATACAGAACGTTTTTGGTGTCGTATTCAAACTCCACCCAGGAGCCGCGATACGGAATGATCTTGCCCAGGAAAAAGGTGCGCTGGTTGGCGGCCTCGAAAAACACCCCCGGTGAACGGTGCAACTGGCTGACGATAACCCGCTCCGTTCCGTTGATGATGAAGGTCCCGTTGTCGGTCATCAACGGAATTTCGCCGTAGTAGACTTCCTGTTCTTTGACATCGAGCACCGAGCGCTCTTTGGTTTCCTCGTCTTTCTCGTAGATCACCAGCCGGATGGTGACCTTGAGCGGCACGGCGTACGTCATGCCGCGCTCCTGGCATTCATTGACATCGTATTTGAGCTGCAGATTGACGGGATCGCCGCACTTGTCGCAGAACGTCACGATGTTCTTGTTGGTGGCGCCGCAGTTTTTGCACAGAATATTGGGCCCGGAATAGGGATCGGTAATGATCACGCTGCCGCAGCTCTTGCAGGTGGAGCGCAGATGATCGAGCCCTTTCAGGTCGCCGCATTTGCATTCCCAATTGCCGATGGAGTAGTCCACAAATTCCAGCTGCGATTGCCCGCGGAAATCCGAAATGGGAAAGACCGAATTGAAGACCGCCTGCAAGCCGTTGTCCTCACGCTCCGAGGGCAGCAGATTCATCTGCAAAAAGCGTTCGTACGATTTCTTCTGCACCTCGATGAGGTTGGGGATTTGAATGTGCGTCTTGATTTTTGAAAAATCGACGCGCTCTCGCGGGGTCAATCGGGGTTGATTATTCATGCCTTCAAGCTCCTTCTGGGGCGCGCCCCGGGGGGCACAAAAACACCGAGAGCCCGGCGCTCAGCCGCGTCCGGCGGAGCACTGGTCCTCTCGACACTTCGAGCGATTTCGCTCATTCCATCACGCCTTAAGCGGGGCGTGCCGGAAATACGGGTTCGTTGGGCTGCTTCAAGTTCTTTACTTAATTTCGACCGCGGCTCCAGCGTCGGTGAACTTCTTCTTGATGGACTCCGCTTCATCTTTGGACACTCCTTCTTTGACTGTTTTGGGAGCCCCATCGACGAGGTCCTTGGCCTCTTTCAATCCGAGACTGGTGACTTCGCGAACCGCTTTAATGACGTTGATCTTGTTGCTGCCCACGCTGGTGAGCACCACGTTGAACTCCGTCTTCTCTTCCGCCGGTGCCGCCGCTCCGGGAGCCGCTGCGCCTGCCACGACCACGGGCGCTGCCGCAGCCGCCGAAACGCCGAACTTGGTCTCGATGTCCTTCACGAGCTGGGAGATCTCCAGTAAGGAGGCCTGCTCGATCCAGCTCAAAATATTTTCGCGTTTGAGCTCAGTTGCCATTGTCTGTTCCTCCAGAACATTAAAAAGTTTTTGTTGCGTCGAGAACCCGTTTCCCAGCGGCCTGCAAGCGGGCAGGCCGTCGCGCTTACGCGCTCGGACTCTCGCTTTTCTTCTTGGCCAGTTCATTCAACACCACGGCCAGATTTCTTCCCGTCGCCTGCAGCACCGAAGCCAATTGCTGCACCGGGGCTTTCATTACAAACAGGAGCTTGCTCAACAACTCTTCGCGCGAGGGCAGGTCGGCGATGGCTTTCAGTTCGTCGAGCGAAATCACGCGGCCCTCGACCACCCCCGACTTAAAGGTAAACACCGGGGCTTCCTTGGCGTACTGCGTCAGCACCTTGGCCAAAGCCACGGGATCACTCGTATTGGATGCCACGGCCGTCGTCCCCTCAAACTTCTCCAGCAAAGGTTCGGCAGGTGTGTCTTTGGCGGCGATCTTCGCCAGGGTATTCTTCACCACCTGGTATTTGGACTTGGTCCCGCGGATGCGTTGCCGTAGCTCCGTGTCCTGCGCTACCGTCAAACCCTGGAAACTGGCCAGGATGACATTGCGCGAGCTCTGAAAAACCTCGCGGAGTTGCTGAATCTGTTGAGCTTTTTCCTGCTTATTCATGATGGTCCATTCTCCACTTTCAGGAGCGAGGGCTCTCGTTCGCCTCGCGCCTTAAAATCCGGGCTTCTTAAACCCCGCGCGTTTTCACGCGGAATGCCGTATCACCACACCGCTGATCAGTGCGCTTCAATACCTCCAAGATCTATGCGGATGCCCGGTCCCATGGTCGAGGTCAGCGTCAGCGACCTCACATATTTACCTTTGGCTGTCGCGGGTTTGGCTTTCAATACGCTCTCGATCAACAGCCGGGCATTCTCGACCAGCTTCTTCTCTTCGAAGGAGATCTTGCCCACCGGCGTGTGAATGATGGAAGTCTTGTCGACGCGGAACTCCACCTTGCCGGCCTTGGTTTCTTGAACGGCCTTGGCGATTTCAAAAGTCACCGTCCCGGTCTTGGGATTGGGCATCAACCCGCGCGGACCAAGCACCTTCCCGAGCTTTCCCACCGACCGCATCATGTCGGGCGTCGCAATCAGGGCATCAAAATCGATCCACCCTTTTTGAATCTTATCAACCAATTCCTCGCCGCCCACGGTGTCGGCTCCGGCGGTTTCGGCTTCCTTCATTTTCTCGCCGGCCGCAATAACCACCACCCGCTTGGTTCTTCCCAAACCATGCGGCAGGACCACCGTGCCGCGAACCATCTGGTCGGCGTGCTTGGGGTCCACACCCAGGTGCATCACAACTTCGACGGTCTCGTCGAACTTTGTGGTGTGGGTCTTCTTGAGCAGCGGAATCGCTTCTTCCAAAGTATAGCGGCGCGGCTCGATCAATTTATTGGCGGCTTCGCGCTTCTTTCCAAATTTTCTCGGCATAATGATGACAACTCCTGTTTCCGTGAACTTTTTTGAGCGATCGCCTTACTCTGAAATAACCTCGATGCCCATGCTTCGCGCCGTTCCTCGAACCGTCGCCATGACCGATTTCAAATCGCCGGCGTTGGAATCGGGCAACTTGATTTTGGCGATTTCTTCAATTTGTTTCTCGGTGACCTGGCCGACCTTCGTCTTGTTGGGTTCGCCCGAACCCTTGGCAATACCGGCCGCGCGTTTCAACAGCACCGATGCCGGCGGGGTTTTGGTGATGAAGGTGAAGGATCGATCCGCAAACACCGTGATGATGACCGGAATGATCAAACCCTCCTGATCCTTGGCCGAGGTTTTGGCGTTGAAGGCCTTGCAAAACTCCATGATGTTGACGCCCTGCGGACCCAACGCCGTACCCACCGGGGGCGCCGGCGTGGCCTTCCCTGCCGGAATTTGAAGTTTCACTTGTCCAATAACTTTTTTCATGACTCCACTGGCCTCTCAAAATTTTGGGACGACTTACAACTTTTCCACCTGCAAAAAATCCAGCTCCACGGGCGTCGACCGCCCGAAAATGGTGACCATAATCCGCAGCGTGGAGCGTTCCGGATTCACATCTTCCACCACGCCGGTAAAAGTGCTGAACGGTCCTTCCATGATCTTGACGTTTTCACCGGGCTCAAAACTCAGCTTGGGTTTCGGTTTCTCAACCGAGGTCTGAACCTTGTAAACGATCTTGTTCACCTCTTCTTCGGTAAGCGGCGTGGGATGCGTGGCGGATCCCACAAACCCGGTGACGCGTGGCGTGTTTTTGATGGCGTGCCAGGTATTTTCGTCCATGTCCAGCTCCACCAGCACGTAGCCGGGATAAAACATCTTGGGCGTCACCACCCGCTTTCCGGCTTTCATCTCCACGACGTCTTCCGTCGGAATGAGGACCTGCCCGATATGCTCCGCCAGATGCGGGCTTACCTGCTTCTGGACTTCGATCGACTCCTTGACCTTCTTCTCAAAGCCCGAGTAGGTGTGAATGATGTACCATTGTTTCGGCATGTCTGAATCGTTCTCCCGGCGTTCCCGCCGACTGGCACTCGTCCTTTACTGCACCGTGCGGAAAAGATGGAAGATTCTCTGCACGAGTTTCGAAAAACCGAAATCCAGAAATCCCAGATAAAATCCGAAAAAGAAGACGGCGAACAGCACCACAACGGTCGTGCCCGTGATTTCCTTGCGGTTGGGCCAGGACACCTTTTTCATCTCGAGACGGACATCGGTATAGAAGGCCTTCAATCGCGTCCATCGAGAACCCACATATTCGGATACTTCAGTTGTCACGTTTACCTCCGCCATAAAGCGGCTTCACACCGCGTCCGTACCTTCCACTTCCCGAAATCTGGCAGGCCTGGAGGGACTCGAACCCCCAACCCTCGGTTTTGGAGACCGATGCTCTACCAATTGAGCCACAGGCCTGCATCGCCATCCGCCCGACCGTCGATGGCCGGCCTTCCATACCCTTTCGGCTCGCGACCACTCTTACTTCACCTCTTTGTGTGCCGTGTGTTTCCGGCACTTGCGGCAAAACTTGCTCAACTCCAGGCGGTCGGTATGTTTGCGCTTGTTTTTCGTTGAGACGTAATTTCGATTTTTGCATTCGCCGCACTGCAACGTGATGATTTCTCGCATGAGCTCGTGTCCCTCTTACTGCAAAATCTCGGTGACGCTGCCGGCGCCCACCGTCCGTCCGCCTTCTCGAATCGCAAACCGCAATCCCTTTTCCATGGCTATCGGCGTGATCAACTCGATCTCCAAACTCACGTTGTCTCCC
>JAQUPQ010000026.1 GCA_028716525.1 Terriglobia bacterium
GAATTACAGCGATACGGAAACCGGCAAAGCCCTGACCCGCGTCTTGGAAAAAAACCAGATTGAGGTGATGGATGGCTATCGCCGCTGTTGCGGCATGCCGGCTTTGGATGGCGGCGATTTGAAGACGGCCTTGGACCAGGCCCGCGACAACGTGAAGTTCCTGGTTGAAAAAGTCCGCGCCGGCTACGAAGTGGTCATCCCCGGGCCCACCTGCAGTTATATGTTCAAGAACGAATATCCCCTGTTGCTGAAATCGGATGACGCCAGGCTGGTGGCGAAACATACTTTCGATAGCGCGGAATATCTCATGAAACTGCATCAGGAAAAAGCCCTCGACACGCACTTTCCGAATCGATTGGGAAAGGTGGCGTACCAGTTGTCGTGCCATCTCAAGGCGCAGAATCTCGGTTACAAGTCGCGTGACCTGCTTCAACTCGCGGGCGCCCGCGTGCAGGTGGTGGAGCGCTGTTCCGCGGTCGATGGAACCTGGGGAATGAAAACCGAATATCACGATCTGGCCATGAAATGGGCCCGCCCGTTGCTGAAAGAAATTGTGGAACCGGAGCCCGAAGCCATCGCCACCGACTGTCCGCTCTCGGCCTTGCGCATCACCCAGGGCACCGGCCGGGAAGCGGTCCACCCGGTGAGACTTTTGGCCAAGGCCTACGGCCTATGAAAAAACTAGAGCGAAGCGACATTCAAAATCTCTACGAGTATGAGAAAGCGCGTCCTGATTTTCGAAATGCCGTCATGGCGTTGAAGCGGCATCGGCGGATCGGAGTGGGCCGCCACATCAGCCTGGTGTTTGAAAATCGCGAGACCCTGAAATTTCAAATTCAGGAAATGATCCGCGCGGAACGCCTGGTGGATGACGCCAAGATTGACGAAGAAATCAGAGTGTACAATCAGCTCATTCCCGATGCCCATGAACTGAGCGCCACCCTGCTTTTGGAAATCACCGAGCCCGGTGAAATCAAGCCGGCCCTGGATCGATTTCAAGGCATTGACAGCGGCGATCGGGTTTATTTTGAGTTCGGGGAGGGAGATCGGGTTCCGGCGCAGTTTGAAGCCGGGCACAGCCGCGAAGATCGCATCAGCGCCGTTCAATATGTGCGCTTTGCTTTTACCGCTCGCCAACAGGAAGGGTTCAAAGATCCCAAAACCTCCGTGGCGTTGGTGGTCGATCATCCCGGCTTTGAGGCGCGAACCGTTCTGACACCGGAGCAGCGGGCCGCGTTGCGCCGGGATTTTGAAGAAACTTCCGCCGGGGTTGGCGGGACGGCCGCGCCGTAGTATCCTTATTTATATCCTTTGATGCAAGCGCGGGGAGAGATTCCCGGATCGATTTTCATTCGTTCTTCAGATCGGATGTTGGGCTTTTTCGCCGGGGTTTTAAACACGTTCGTACTCACGTTCGGAGGAGGAACCTATGGACCATGTGATCTGGGGAGTGGGGTTGTCGCAGGTGTTGGGGATTGTGTTTCCATCGGACGCCATGTCCTGGCAGGAAATATTTCTGCGATGGATTCACTTTTTGGCGGGCATCACGTGGATTGGGATGTTGTATTTCTTCAATCTCGTCAACGTGAATTTCATGAAGGCCTTGGACGCGCCGACCAAGGGCAAGGTGGTTCCCGAGTTGTTGCCGCGGGCGTTGTTCTGGTTCCGCTGGGGCGCCGTCGTCACGGTTCTGGCGGGCTTGTGGTATTACATGATCATTCTGACCCTCGAACCCAACGCGGGAGGAAATATTGGGCGTTGGTTTGGAATGGTGATCCTGGCTTGGATTCTGATTTTTTTGATTCTCCGACCCGTATCCGGCGCCTTAAACAACGGGTATCTAATCGCCTTGTTGGTGGCGATTTTGATGATTCTACTGTCGTGGGGCGTGTTGAGATTCAATAGCTCCGAAGGATCCAGCAATGAGGCTCTTTCAATTGGGATTGGCGGTGGAATGGGTGTGATCATGTTGCTGAATGTGTGGGGAATTATCTGGCCCCACCAGAAGCGTATTATTGCCTGGACTAAAGCCAATGCTACTCAGGGCACGCCCATGCCGCCCGAAGCTGCCAAGCTGGCCCGCCGTGCCTTCTTGGCTTCGCGAATGAACACCTGGCTGTCGTTGCCCATGTTGTTTTTTATGGCGGCCGCACACCATTTTCCGTTCTTGGGTAAGGTGTAGTTTTTTGCGGGCCGGCTTTTTGGAGAGGGGACTCTCGGGGGAAGCTGCTCAACAAGGTAGCTTCCCCCTTCCTTTCCAGAGTTCTTCATGAGAACACATCGTACAAGAGAAGCGGCTGGACGAGTCCCGACCGGATTGCGCCGGTCCGCGTCGTGATGCAATAAACATCGTATGGCGATATAATATCGGCGACTTCAAAAATATCCAGTGCGGCGGCGAAGCCTGCGAATCGCTCCGCACGATTAGACCAGTGGTTTTTCAGAAAGGAGATCAGGATGGCACTCGTGGCAAAGAATTACGATCACTTGTTGGGCAAGTTGCCGGGATTGAGCGAAAAACAGTTGAAAGCTCATTTCGGTCTGTATCAGGGTTATGTCAAGAAACTCAATGAAATCCAGGAAAAGCTGAAGGGCATCGACCGGTCGACGGCCAACTACAGCTTCAGCGACTACTCCGAGTTGAAGCGTCGCGAAGCGGTGGCCTTCAACGGCTCTTTTCTCCATGAGATGTATTTTGAGAACTTGAGTCCCCAAGGCGGGGAGCCTTCGCGAGGTGTGCAGGACGCCATTCAAAAAGCGTTCGGCTCGCGCGAAGCCTGGGAAGCCGATCTCAAGGCGGCCGCTTCTTCCACGCCCGGCTGGGTGCTGTTGACCTTTAATCGCATCGATGGCGAACTGCATCATTACATCCTGTTCGAACATCATATCGGTTTGCCCGTGCACCAAGAGCCGATTCTGGCGTTGGATTGCTGGGAGCATGCCTACATGATTGATTATGGAACGACCAAAGGGGAGTATTTGGCGAGCTTTATGAAAATCATCGACTGGAATGTGGTCAACACCCGGTTCGACGCTCACCCGCGAGCAATCGGTGCATCCCGATGAGATACGGGTTATCCCGTCGGATTGAAGGATGCTGATCTCGCGGACAATGCCGTTTCACATGCTTCTCGGGATTCATCCTGGGATGGATCCCGAGAGGTTCTTGGGTTTTGCCGCGTGAATAAGATTCGAGAGATTGAACCCGAGGAAGTCAGGCGCTTGCAGGAAGCCGGGAAGAGTTTTGTTTTTTTGGACGTCCGCGAGCCTTGGGAAGTCTCCTTGGTTCACTTGGAGGGAGCGCTCTCCATTCCGCTGGGAAACCTGTACGCCGCCCGCGAACAGTTGAATCCCGAAGACGAAATTGTTGTGTTTTGTCATCGCGGGATCCGGAGTCAACTCGCCTGCCAACATCTTTCGGCCCAAGGTTTCAAGTCCGTTTACAATTTGAGCGGGGGCATCGATGCGTGGGCGGCGCGCCTGGATCCCACGCTGGCGCGTTATTGAATGCCTTGAATGGCGACCCGGGTGTTGCCGCCGGGGTTTCCGGTGAGGTCGTGGGAATGAAGGAACGGAATGGATGTTCTCGCAAGAGTGGAAGCTGAACTGGCCCGTTATCGTCATCCCCTCATATCCATGAACGCGCATTCCTCCACGGGTGATGGCGGCGTGGACGTTCTTTTGCAACTCAAGGATCCCTCCGTTTCAGCGCACACCTATCGCCTGCACCTGACGGTTCGCGAGATTGAAAATCCCCGCTTCTCCTGGGCCTTTCAAAAACTTCTTTACGATTCGTTGCACGATTACATCATCGAGTTGTTTACCGATCGTCCCTGAGGGCGGAGTCGAAATGATAGGTGCCAGGGATCAGGTGTCGGGTGTGAGGGAGTAGCCATCAGCTTTCAGCTATAAGCCCCAAGCTTTAAGCCGGAAGCGTTTACAGAAAAACGAAAACACATTCTTTTCTTCTGAATCGGATTATCCCGGAAGGTTGTTCGCTCTCGGATGAAGATTGATCTTTGAAACCTGTCTACTGAATTTCTTGAAGCTTGTGGCTTAGGGCTTAAAGCTGAAAGCTGATGGCTGACACCTGCTTTACGGCAGTTTCTCCACTTCAATTTTTGCTGCGGGGTTGGAGACGGCTTCGTAATGGCTGTAGCGGCTGGTTTCGATGCGATTTTCTCCCTTCACAAAAACCTTGGCGCGAAATTCCATTTCAGTGAAAGCCGGCATCCAGAATCCCCCGGCCACGGGCGACTGTTCGAGCGTGATGGTGGATCCCTTTCGGACTTTGCCGAACAGTCCGCCGCCGAAGTCGACGTCATCGCCCAAGGTTCCGGACAGGCGAATCAGTTGATGTTCTTCCTCGGTAATCCAGATTTTTCCCGTCAGGGTTTTTAAAAACACTGTTTCGCGTGACGGCGGCCGAAATCCCGGACGCGGTGTGAACGAAAAAACCCAGCTGCTATGTCCGTTGATGGTTTGTGTGCCGGCGGGTTGAAAGTCAAACGCGTCCGGAAGGCTTCGGATGAAATCCTTTTCCTTGTCGCGTTCCTTGACCATGGCGGCGCGCAGGGCGTTGCGCTGGTCGGAGGGTTTGGCCGCCGCTTCGCGAATCTGTTGATCGATTTTGGCCTGCTGCTGGTTGATTACTTCTTGGCTGTAACGTCCGCCATTTATGGCCAAATATTTGACGTAGGAATCATAATCGGTGTGTGTCCACATCATTTCCTTGGTATCAAAGCTGCGGGGATTGTTGTCGGGACCAAGATCTTCAGTAATCTCCTGCTCCACGTATCGGTAATGGTAACGCGCATCGATATTTTTAATTTGGTGCGCAACCACTTCCTTGAGCAGGGTGGACGCATCGGGGCGATCTTCGGCCGGCGTTGATATCCGACCTGCGGCAATCCCGAAAAAAAGAATTGTGAAAACAGGCAGGGAACGAAGTGTGCGCCTCATAACATCACCTTTCATCGATTTGCATTATGCCTCGATTCCATCTCTAAGCCCTGCCAATGACAAATTATTACAAGTTTTCGGCGGATTTATTCAAACCTTTTTTAAGTTGACACGTCTAAAGGAGTGAACAAAAAGTTGGAACTTCAAGTCACTGTAACACGTAATGAATAGTGAGCCAGGGGAAAGTCGATCGGGGGTCGTCATGACGCAGAGCGAATGGAAGACTGAAACCACGCGGTTAATTATCGAAGCCCTCAATACATTGCCCGAAAACGAACGCCAGGCGTTCATTTGCAAACACTACAAGGGCATGAAAATTTCTGAGATCGCCGGGAATTTGCAGCGCAGCGTCGAGGACACCGCCGAATTGCTGAAGTTGGCGGAACGTCGGTTGAGCGATCGATTGAATCATCTGCGCCGGGAAGCTTATCGCGCCTCGTTGGCATTTTGTTGATGGAGTCTGGAGCAGCTTTTTCCTTGTTGTAGAACTTCGGTTCATCCTTCCTTGAGAGTGGACACGGCCCCGAAGAGAATTTTCGGGGCCGATTTTTTTGCCCTGTGGGGTGCGGCGTCGCGGAGAAATTTCGCGGCCGCCGCGGACATTGGCAATCTTGATTTATTCATTTCTGAAATGGACAAACTTTTACAATTGATGGCGGGTTTGTTCTTCTTCTTTCGCGAAGTAACCTCTCCTTAGTTCCAGGCGTCATTTTTGACGTATAATGCGGTTCGAACTCTACACAATTAGAGCCCGCCGCCGGTCGGGGAACCACCCGTCAGCGGAGTGGCAAGAATCTTGCAGGTCGTATCGTGTCAGCCTGCACCCGAAAGTTTGATTTGTGCCTATGCAAGAAACGGTGGAATTGTGTTTATGGAAACCCCAAGGACATCAGGATCTCAAGGACATGTTGAACCCGCTTCGCCGCGCCCTTCCCAAGCTGTTCCCACGCATTTGAAAAAGCCTTGGGTCTGGATTTTGGTTGTGGTGCTGATCATCGGGGGCATGTATTTTCTCCGGCCCAGAAACAGTGATCCCCGGGCTGCCGGAGCTTCTTCCAAAGGCGGCGGCGGAAAAGGCGGGCGTGAAGGAATGATCACCCCGGTCGTGGCCGCCCAAACCACGCAGGGCGACATCGGGGTTTACTTCACCGGATTGGGCGCCGTGACGCCGATTTATACCGTAGCGGTGAAGAGCCGCGTGGACGGCCAGTTGATGCAGGTCCACTTCAAGGAAGGCGATCTCGTTCATCGCGGCGATCCTCTCGTGGAAATCGACCCCCGCCCGTTTGAAGTTCAATTGACGCAGGCCGAAGGGCAGTTGATGAAGGATCAGGCGGCGCTCGACAATGCCCGCCTGGATCAGGCCCGCTATCAAGCCTTGCTGGCGCACAATGCCGTTCCGGAGCAGCAACTGGCCACACAGAAGGCTTTGGTGGAACAATTTCAGGGCGCTGTCAAGATCGATCAAGGCCAAATCAACAGCGCCAAGCTCAACATTACTTACTGTCACCTTGCAGCGCCCATCACCGGGCGCATCGGTTTGCGGCTGGTGGACCCCGGCAACATTGTTCATGCCAACGATGCGACGGGTCTGCTGGTGATCACCCAGATTCAGCCCATCAGTGTCATCTTTACCATTGCCGAGGATCAACTGCCGATGGTTCTCGCGAAAATGCGGTCGCGCCGGCCTTTGACGGTGGACGCCTATGACCGCACGATGGCCACCAAGATTGCGTCCGGTACTTTATCGACCGTGGACAACGAAATCGATCAATCCACGGGCACGGTGCGAATGCGGGCGACCTTTGACAACCGCACCAACGCGCTGTTCCCCAACCAATTTGTAAATGCGCGATTGTTGGTCGAGGTCAAACATGGAGTCACGTTGGTCCCGACCGCCGCGGTGCAACGCAATTCCCAAACAACATACGTCTACCTTGTGAAACCGGATTCTTCAGTGACGGTTCGGCCGATCTCCATCGGCACCACAGAAGCCGGTGTTTCGGAAGTAACTTCAGGCCTCCAGGCCGGCGATGTGGTGGTCATGACGGGGGTGGAAAAGCTCCAGGAGGGGAGCAAGGTCAAGCCGCAGATGACCGGCGAAAAGACCGCCAGAGGAAGCTAAATGAGCCCGTCACGGACCTTCATTCTTCGCCCGATTGCCACGTCCTTGTTGATGATCGGGATTCTCCTCGCAGGCGCGGTGGCCTACATGCAACTGCCGGTGTCGGCCCTGCCGGAAGTGGATTATCCCACCATCCAGATCATCACATTTTATCCGGGCGCCAGTCCCGACGTGATGGCGTCTTCCGTAACGGCCCCCTTGGAGCGGCAATTCGGACAGGTGCCGGGTTTGCAGCAGATGACCTCCACCAGCTCCGACGGACTCTCGGTCATTACTCTTCAATTCAATCTCAGCCTGAACATCGACGTCGCCGAACAGGAAGTCCAACAGTCCATCAACGCCTCGGGCACCTATCTGCCGCCGGATCTGCCGAGCCCGCCCATTTACGCAAAAACCAATCCCGCCGATGCGCCTATTTTGACGTTGGCGCTGACCTCCAACGAGTTGCCTCTGACGAAGGTGGAGGATCTTGCGGACACGCGACTGGCTCCGAAAATTTCGCAGTTGCCGGGCGTAGGTTTGGTGACCATCAGCGGCGGTCAGAAACCCGCCGTTCGCATCCAGGTGAATCCCACGACCCTGGCATCTTATGGGCTGAACTTGGAGGATCTGCGCAGCGCTGTTGTGGCGGCCAATGTCAATCAAGCCAAGGGTAATTTTGATGGTCCGCATCAAGCCTATCAAATCGGCGCCAATGACCAACTGCTATCCGGCGCTGATTATTCGCCTCTGGTGGTGGCATTCCGTAACGGCTCGCCGGTAAAACTGAGCGACGTGGCCACGGTAGTGGATGAGGCAGAGAATGTTCGTCAGGCCGCGTGGATGAACTCCATGCCGGCGGTGATTGTCAATATTCAACGCCAGCCCGGCGCCAACATCATCACGGTCGTCGACCGCATCAAGAAATTACTTCCTCAACTGACCTCGACGCTGCCTTCTTCCGTGGAGGTGCACACGCTCACCGATCGAACTACCACCATTCGCGCCTCGGTGAAGGACGTGCAGTTCGAGCTCCTGCTGACGGTGGCGTTGGTGGTCATGGTTATCTTCCTGTTTCTCAGAAATATTTCCGCCACCATCATCCCCAGTGTGGCTGTTCCGCTCTCCATCGTGGGAACGTTTGGCGTGATGTACCTGCTGGGCTACAGTTTGAACAATCTGACGTTGATGGCGTTGACCATTTCCACCGGTTTTGTGGTGGACGATGCCATCGTGATGATTGAAAACATCACCCGATACATTGAACAGGGGATGCCGGCATTTCAAGCCGCCCTCAAAGGTTCGGAGCAGATCGGCTTCACCATCGTGTCGTTGACCATCTCGCTGATAGCCGTTTTGATTCCGTTGTTATTCATGGGCGATATCGTCGGACGCCTGTTTCGCGAGTTTGCCGTCACGTTGGCCGTAACCATTTTGGTGTCGGCTGTGGTTTCGCTGACCTTGACACCGGTGATGTGCTCCAAACTCTTGAAACACAAGCCCGAGGAAAAACAAACCCGGATCTTCCGCGTGACCGAGCGGATTTGGGAATCGGTGATTCATTATTACGACCGGACTTTGAAGTGGGTCTTGCGCCATCAAACCGGGACGCTGCTGGTGGCCGCAGCGACGCTGGTATTGACTGTACTCATGTATTACTACATCCCGAAAGGCTTCTTCCCGATTCAGGATACCGGAGTCATACAAGGCGTATCGGAATCGGCAGAGACGGTTTCGTTCCAGCAGATGGCCCAGGAACAGCAGGCACTGACTCAAGTCATCCTGAAAGATCCGGCGGTGGATAGTCTTTCTTCCTTCATTGGAATCGATGGAACCAACACCACGCTCAACAGCGGACGGATCCTGATCAATCTCAAACCGCTCGATGAACGCCGGGTCAGTGCCAGTGATGTGATTCGCCGATTGCAGCCACAACTCACCGCTATCCCGGGTATCACGCTGTTCATGCAGCCGGTGCAGGATATCACGGTCGAAGATCGAGTCAGCCGCACCCAGTTTCAATATACCTTGGAAGACCCCAACGTCGGAGAGCTGAATACTTACGCCCCACGCATGTTGGCGGCGCTCCAGCAGGAACCGGAATTGCGCGACGTGGCCAGCGATCAACAAGACCAGGGCCTGCGGGCGCGGGTAGTAGTCGATCGCGAAACGGCCTATCGCCTGGGCATCACACCCTCGGCCATTGATCAAACGCTTTACGACGCTTTCGGACAGCGGCAGGTGTCCACCATCTTCACGCAGTTGAATCAGTACCATGTCGTCATGGAAGTGAAGCCGGACTTCCGTGAAAATCCGCTGGACTTGAATCACCTGTTCATTCGAACGGGGACGGGGGCGGCCGCCGGATCGACGGGGTTGGTAGCAGGCGGTGGGGGAGCCGCACAGTTGTTCGGTCCTTCGAGTTCACTCACGGCAGCAAACGCCAGCTTGTCGGCCACGGCGCAGGGAGTTTCCAACGCCACAGGTTCAAATACTGCCTTTGGCGGGGGCCCCATCGCTTCGTCGGCGGCTTTTCCAAACAGCGGCCAGGTACCCCTCTCAGCGATCAGTCATGTGGAGGAAGTCAGCGCCCCCATTACGGTGAATCACCAAGGGCAATTTCCCGTAGTGACCCTCTCCTTCAACTTGGCGCCCAATGCTTCGCTGGGTGATGCCGTCAAAGCCGTCAATCGGGTGAAATCGGAAATCAACTTGCCGCCGAGCATCCAGGCGGCATTTCAAGGCACGGCGCAAGCCTTCCAGTCTTCATTGGCGAATGAACCTCTGCTCATCCTGGCCGCCATTATTACGGTGTACATTGTGCTGGGTATTCTGTACGAAAGTTACATTCATCCCATCACCATTTTGTCGACCCTGCCTTCAGCCGGGGTGGGCGCGTTGCTGGCGCTCGTTCTGTGTGGGAATGATTTCAGCGTAATCGCATTGATCGGCATTGTGCTGCTCATTGGAATTGTGAAGAAGAACGCCATCATGATGATCGATTTTGCCCTGGACGCGGAGCGCAAGGAGAAACTGAAGCCGATGGATGCCATTTATCAGGCCTGCCTGTTGCGTTTTCGCCCGATTATGATGACCACCATGGCGGCGTTGCTCGGCGGTGTCCCGTTGGCGCTCGGCACCGGGACGGGTTCGGAGTTGCGGCGCCCCCTGGGCATTTCCATTGTCGGCGGATTGCTGCTCAGCCAGGTCTTGACACTGTACACGACGCCCGTCATCTACCTGTGGTTTGATCGTTTGGGCCGGCGATTTTTCGGGGAGCGAAAATCCGGGGAGAACACGGAACCGGTCCCGGTTGAGTGAGTCATGAGTTTCTCGGAACCTTTCATACGCAGACCGATTGCCACGACGCTCTTGATGGTGGCAATTGCTTTGGCCGGAGCTGTGGCTTTTCGACTGCTTCCGGTCTCGCCGCTTCCTCAAGTGGATTTTCCGACAATTTCAGTGCAATCGGGTCTGCCGGGCGCCAGTCCTGAAACGATGGCATCCGCTGTAGCAACTCCCTTGGAGCGCCAATTCAGCCGCATTGCCTCGGTGAGCGAGATGACCTCCTCGAGCACGCTGGGCTCCACCAACATCGTGTTGCAATTTGATTTGAATCGCGACATCAATGCGGCGGCACGCGACGTTCAGGCTGCCATTAATGCCGCGCGCGGTAATCTGCCGTCCAATCTTCCCAATAATCCCACGTATCGAAAAGTCAATCCTGCCGACGCCCCGATCTTCATGCTGGCTCTAACCTCGGACGTGCTCAGCAAGGCCCAGATGTACGACTCGGCCTCCTCGATCATGGCGCAAAAGCTGGCGCAGGTGGCGGGCGTGGGACAGGTGATCGTCGGCGGGGGTGCTTTGCCCGCCGTCCGGATTGAACTGAATCCCACGGCCCTCAATAAATATGGTATCGGATTCGAACAGGTTCGAAGCGTTTTGAACAGCGCCAATGCCAATACCCCCAAAGGGCATTTATCCGACGATCATCAAACCTGGCAGGTCGGAGCCAACGACCAGCTGTTCAAAGCTGTGGATTATGAGCCGCTCATTGTGGCGTACCACAATGGAACCGCGGTGCGAATTTCTGATATCGGGCGGGCCCAGGATCTTCCTGAAGACATTCGCAATGCCGGCTATGCCAACGGCAAACCCTCGGTGTTGATCATCATTTTTCGCCAGCCCAACGCCAACATCATCGACACGGTGGATGGCATTCGCGCCGTCCTCCCGCAGCTGCAGGCGGCCATGCCGCAATCGATCAACATGCGCGTGGCCATGGATCAGACCGTGACCATTCGGGCCTCCGTCAGAAACGTGGAGGAAACCCTCCTCATTTCCGTGCTTCTCGTCATCCTGGTGGTGTTTGTTTTTTTGAAGAATCCGCGAACGACATTCATTCCCAGTGTGGCCGTTCCAATTTCACTCATTGGAACGTTCGGTGTGATGTACCTCTTGGGTTACAGCCTGGACAATCTGTCGTTGATGGCCCTGACGATTTCTACAGGCTTCGTGGTCGATGACGCCATCGTGGTGATCGAAAACATTACGCGCTATTTGGAAAAGGGCATGCACCCGTTTCAGGCCGCGCTCAAAGGGGCGAAAGAAATCGGATCCACCGTCGTGACGATGAGTCTTTCACTGGTGGCGGTGTTCATTCCCTTGCTGCTGATGGGTGGAATCGTGGGGCGGTTGTTCCGGGAATTTGCGGTGACGCTGACGATCGCCATCGTGGTGTCCATGGTCGTTTCGCTCACCGCCACACCGACCATGTGCGCTCATCTGCTGAAGGAACATGAGACGCATGGCCGGCTCTATTACTGGAGCGAACGAGCCTTCAACGCCGTGGTCAACGCTTATGGCCGAACGTTGAAGACCGTTTTGAACTACCCGGCCATCACGATGCTGGTGTTGTTGGCCACGATCGCCGTCAATGTGTATCTTTATATATACGTCCCCAAGGGGTTTTTCCCCCAGCAGGACAACGGCCGCATCTCGGGATCGGTTCAAGCGGATGAAGGGACTTCCTTCCAGGCGATGAACAAAATTCTGGTGCGGATGATCAACATCATCATGCAGGACCCGGCGATCGATACGGTCAACGGATTTACCGGCGGCGGGACAGGAAATACCGCCCGCATGTTCATCTCCTTGAAACCCCCGCAGCAGAGAAAGATCTCGGCAGACCTCGTCATTGCCCGGCTGCGGCCAAAACTTTCGAGCGTCCCCGGAGCTTCGCTTTACCTTCAAGCGAACCAGGATGTCCGCGTCGGAGGGCGGTTTGGCGGAGCTCAATATCAGTACACCATGCGCGGTGACAATTTGAAGGACTTGCAGGATTTTGCCCCCCGCATGCTCCGGCAGTTGAGAACTCTTTCGGTGATTGCGGATGTGAACAGCGATCAACAGGATCGGGGTTTGCAGGCGTATCTGGAGTACGATCGGGAAACGGCGGCGCGCTTCGGCATCTCACCGCAACTCATCGACACCACGCTTTACGACGCTTTCGGTCAGCGTCAGGTGTCGACCATGTACAGCACCTTGAATCAGTATCATGTGATTATGGAAGCAGCGCCGGAGTATTGGCAGGATCCTCAATTCTTGCGCGAAATTTATGTGCGCGCCCCCAACGGGAAACAAGTGCCGATCGGCGCCTTCACGCATTACACTCCAATCACGGCGCCTCTGGCGGTAAGCCACCAGGGTCTGTTTCCCGCTGTGACCCTTTCATTCAATCTTCGCCCCGGAGTGGCACTGGGCGATGCCGTCAACGCCATCAACTCGGAAGGGACAAAGATGGGCCTGCCTCAGACCATCCACACCGGCTTCGCGGGAACAGCTCAGGCCTATCAGGATTCCCTGGGAAGCGAACCCTTGCTCATTTTGGCAGCCCTGGTTGCTGTGTACCTGGTGCTGGGAATTCTTTATGAAAGTTATATTCATCCGATCACCATTCTTTCGACCCTGCCTTCGGCGGGTGTTGGAGCCCTGCTGGCATTGTTGCTGACGCGCACAGAACTGACCGTCATCGCGGTTATTGGAATCATTTTGCTGATCGGCATCGTGAAGAAGAATGCCATCTTGATGATCGATTTTGCGCTGGCTTCAGAACGCAATGAGGGCAAGAACTCGCGCGATTCCATTTATGAAGCCTGCCTGTTGCGCTTTCGCCCCATCATGATGACCACCATGGCCGCCATGTTGGGCGCCACTCCGTTGGCCGTTGGAATGGGAGTGGGATCGGAGTTACGCCGTCCGCTGGGAATCGCCATCATCGGCGGGTTGATCGTCAGCCAGCTGCTGACGCTGTATACCACGCCGGTGGTCTATCTCTATTTCGATCGCCTCCAACACTGGTGGTACCGGATCCGTTCAAAGAGCCCCGGACCGATCGAGCCGCTGGGCTCGCAGCCGTGAGATCAGGATGCAGGTTATGAAATTCAACATCATGTTGCCCGGGAAAATCGAAAAGAACATCGGAAATTTTGATTGGATGCCGCGAAGTCGGAAATTGTGCGTAGCCTTGCTCGCGAGCACGCTGCTTTTTTCTGTTGCCTGCCTGGTGGGACCCAAGTACCAACGGCCCCCGGCACCGACGCCGGAGGTCTATAAGGAAAAACCGCCGGACTACTTCTCGCAGGCTGCTGAGTGGAAACCCGCTACCCCCAACGACGGGGCGCCGCGCGGAAAATGGTGGGAGATTTTTGGTGACCCGCAGCTCAATCAATTGGAAGAGCAGGTCAGCATTTCAAATCAGAACATCCTGGCCGCCGAGGCCCAATACCGCGCGGCTCGGGAAGTGGTGCGGGTCGCCCGATCAGGATTATTTCCCACCGTCAGCACTTCGCCCTCCGCGACGTTTTCCCACTCGTCTGCAAATCTTTCCAGTGCTTCGGCCGGCTCCGGCACCCGAACCGGCGGATCAACCTCCAGCGTCAATCAGAATTACAACTTTCCGGTCGACCTCACGTACCTGGTGGATATCTGGGGCAGTATCCGTCACAGCGTTCGACAAAGCACCGAAACGGCTCAGGCCAGCTATGCGCAACTGGAAAATGCCCGCTTGTCGTTTCAAGCCGAACTGGCGGTGGCCTATTTTCAACTGCATGGGGTCGACGGGGTTCATGATTTGTTGGAGCGCACGGTCAAGTCGTACGAAGACAATCTGCAGTTAACCAAAGATCGTTTCAACAGCGGTGTGGCCTCGGGAGTCGACGTGGCGCAGGCCGAAGCTCAACTGAACAACACGCGGGCGGAGCTCATCGATTTGGGAATTGCGCGCGCCCAGTTTGAGCATGCCATCGCTATCCTGACCGGAAAACCGCCTGCGGGTCTCAGCGTTCCCGTCAATCCCATCAAAGCCGTTCCTCCGGCGATTCCTGTAGGTATTCCTTCGACTCTCCTGGAACGCCGCCCCGACATCGCCGTGCTGGAGCGACAGATGGCAGCCGCCAACGAGCAAATAGGTATTGCGACGGCTGCGTTTTATCCTGCGCTGACTCTCGGGGCCGCCGGCGGTTTTGAAGCCGGATCGATTGCCAAGTGGTTTGCCTGGCCCAGTCGATTCTGGTCGGTGGGACCGCAACTGGCCGAGACCCTTTTTGATGCCGGCAAACGACGTGCGCAGGTCGCCGAGGCCCAGGCTATTTACGACGCCACGGTCGCCAACTATCGCCAAACGGTGTTGGTGAGTTTCCAGCAGGTGGAAGATGCCTTGGCGGCCTTGCGCGTGTTGGACGATGAGACCAACGCTCAGAACGCCGCCGTTCAGGCCGCCGAGCAGTCTCTGGATATTTCCAATTATCAATACAAGGCCGGAACGGTGAGCTATCTTCAGGTGATTACGGCACAAACCACCGCACTGCAAGCAGAGATCAACGCCATTAATCTTCTGACCCGCCGCATGGTTTCGTCCGTGCTGTTGATTGAAGCGTTGGGCGGTGGCTGGGATGCGTCGTCAATACCGACGCCCGCCGCCGTTTTGCCCGGCAAATAAGAAACCGGTTGGAAGGTCCATTCACAGGGCTTGATTCCCTCTTGCTAAGCAATTGATCGATGCAAAACCCCGTTCACGGGGTTTTGTTATCTCAGCCCGCCGGTTTACCGGCGGGAGGCGAGATGCATCTCTTTTGTAGGGAAGCCGGGGTTTGAGAGCCTCGTTCACGGGGATTGATTCCCCTTTGCCCAGCAAGTGATCGATTCGAAACCCCGTTCACGGGGTTTTGTTATCTCAGCCCGCCGGTTTACCGGCGGGAGGTGAGATGCATCTCTTTTGCAGGGAAGCCGGGGTTTGAGAGCCTCGTTCACGGGGATTGATTCCCCTTTGCCCAGCAAGTGATCGATTCGAAACCCCGTTCACGGGGGTTTGTTATCTCAGCCCGCCGGTTCACCGGCGGGAGGTGAGATGCATCTCTTTTGCAGGGAAGCCGGGGTTTGAGAGCCTCGTTCACGGGGATTGATTCCCCTTTGCCCAGCAAGTGATCGATTCGAAACCCCGTTCACGGGGGTTTGTTATCTCAGCCCGCCGGTTTACCGGCGGGAGGAGAGATCCATATCAGCCTCGGTTCTTTTCACGCCGTAACGCCAGCCCGCTTTAGCGGGCGAAATCTTTAGAATGATCAAAGCCTACATTGCACTGTGCCGCCCCCTAAACGGGGCTCGAAAATGAAATGGAAATCGGGGAAGGGTGGTGCGTTTTTCTTTCCCGCCGATAAATCGGCGGGCTGAGGAAGGCAAGCCTCCTGAAGGAGGCTGAATTTTGAAGGTCGCGGATAAATCAGATCCCTCCTCGTTTCACCGCCGCTTTAGAGCAGGCTCAACTCCTCCAACCGTGTTATACTGAAAACTCACTAAATAATTTCCCGCGGTGATGATTCCGTCATGCTAAAGCGGCACGTTAAGGCATGGATCCTGTTGATGGTCTTTCTGGCCATGGAGGGGAGCTGGATGCCGTCTTCCCTTCGTGACACAGCCACTAAACCGTGTTGTCCCATGCCGTGTTGTGCGGGCGGCATGTGTCCGATGCGTGGCATGACGGGGCATTCTGAGGAGGCCTGTCCTCGCGGGCGGAATGTGAAATCAACCCACGGACTGGCTTGTTCCTGTTCACTGTCTGAAGGTGCGGGTAAGATTCTGCCGGGAGTTCGTGGAGACTTTCTCTTTCAATGGGCTCCCTCAACGCAGCTACCGCCGCCTCTTATTGTGAAGTCGTCGACTGAGGCGTTTCAAGTTTCTTCTTTATCCGGCCACCGAGACCCCCCGTTTCATCCTCCCAAACCTTCCTGCTGATTCAGACCCTTTCAGTCTGGAACTGTTTTTCGCGAACGTGTCGACTTGTGAGAGGTGAGCCATGTTCTACAGGCTTGTTTTGTGTGTTTTTCTTTCTTCTTTGCTTTGTGCGGTCACAGTTTTGGGGACCATTTTTTCGCACGTGCGAGGTGTGGTGCACGATCCACAGCATTTGCCGATTGCCGGAGCTCAGGTGACGCTTCGAGCAACGTCTTCAGATTGGTCTCGGGAGACCGTCACGAATTCCGAGGGGGTATTTGAATTCGCCACCGTTCCGTTGGGAGATTACCAAGTCACCATTGCGGCCTCCGGGTTCGTCAGCCTCCAACAGAAATTCAGTGCGGTTTCGGGAAGTTCTGCGATCCTTCATTTTCCCATGAAAATTGTTCCTCCCGGGCAAACCGTCACTGTTTCCGAGCAGGCACAAAATGTGGATGCCCAATCGTCTGCAGTTCCAGTCACCATTGGCCGTGGGCAGATCGACCGTATGCCCGGCGCCGACCAATCGAACAGTTTGGCGATGATTACGGATTATGTTCCCGGGGCGTACATTGTTCATGATCTACTCCACGTGCGTGGCGGGCATCAAGTGAGCTGGCTGGTTGACGGCGTTCCCGTTCCCAATACCAACATTGCCTCCAACGTCGGCCCGCAATTTGACCCGAAAGATGTCGATTACATCGAAGTTCGCCGAGGAGGGTTGTCTGCTGACTATGGCGATCGAACCTATGGGGCTTTTAATGTGGTACCTCGCTCCGGCTTTGAGTTCAACCGCGACGGGGAGATTCGGGTCAGCTATGGTAATTTCAACACGACCAATGATCAGATCAGTTTCGGCGATCACACCCAGCGATTTGCGTATTATTTCAGTCTGAATGCCAATCGCTCCGACTTGGGGTTGGAGACCCCGACGTCGGATGTGATTCATGACATCGCCGCGGGCGGCGGCTTCTTCGCATCGCTCTTCTACAACATTACACCTCAAAACCAGTTGCGCCTGGTGGCTTCGGCGCGAGGCGACCATTACCAGATTCCCAACGCACCGGATCAGCAGAGCGCGGGCACCCGCGATCTCGATCTCGAACGCGACGCCTTCGTGAATCTGTCATGGATCCACACGATGGGTTCAGGAGTCCTGCTCACGGTGTCACCGTACTATCACTTCAATCGCGCCAATTATGAAGGGGGTGCTGGCGACCTGCCGGTGATTCCGCAACAAGAAAACACCGCCAATTACGCGGGTCTTCAATCCACGCTGTCTGTCGTAAAACAAAAGCATAACGCGCGATTCGGTGTCGATGTTTTTGGCGAGCGGCAGAATGACTTCTTTGGTCTCGTAATGCCCGGTTCAACAGCGTCGAATTTGGCAGAACGAGTTTCGGTGTGGGGAAATCATGAGGCGATATTCCTCGAGGACCAATTCCGATTAACCTCCTGGTTGACTTTGAATGGCGGAGTACGGTTGACGCGCTTCGCCGGTGATCTCACGGAGACGTCGGTTGACCCCCGCGTAGGTGGGGCGCTGCGATTGCCGCGTCTCGGATGGGTGTTGCGGGGATTCTATGGACGGTATTATCAGGCGCCGCCGCTCGTCACCATCGAAGGTCCGATCCTGAGCCTTGCCGCTTCGCAAGGTTTTGGATTTCTCCCCCTGCACGGGGAACGTGACGAACAACACGAGTTTGGTTTGACCATTCCAATCCGTGCGTGGACGGTGGACGTAGCCAATTTTCGGACCGCCGCCAGAAACTTTCTCGATCATGATGTCCTCGGCAATTCCAACATCTTCCTCCCACTCACTCTCCAGCGCGCGCGCATCCGCGGTTGGGAATCCACTGTCCGCTCGCCTCGGTTGTTGAGCCGAGTCAATATTCACCTGGCTTATTCGCACCAATTCGCTGAAGGGCGGGGAAGCATCAACGGCGGATTGACGGATTTCAGTCCCCCCGTCAATCGATTCTTTTTCCTCGATCACGATCAGCGCAACACGCTCAGCACGGGATTTGATGCCGACCTTCCGGGGAAAATGTGGCTCGGGATGAATGTGAGTTACGGTTCCGGATTCCTCGACGGAGACGGGCCGCAACATCTGGCCTCACATGCCACTGCCGATATTTCGCTCGGAAAATCTTTCGGCAAGAATTGGTCGATTAGTGCTTATATGCTCAACCTGGCTGATCGCCGCTACCTTTTGGACAACAGCAACACCTTTGGGGGAACCCATTTCGCCAACCCGCGGCAAGCGGCTGTCGAAATTCGATATCGTTTTCACTTTTGAATAGTCCCAATCTCTGTGCTTACGTTTTGGAATAGCCGCAATCTCATTGTTTGAGAACGAAATCAGGGAGATCCCTCTCTTTTGCACGGGGGCGGGGTTTCAGAGACCCGCTCACGGGCCTTGACTCCCGTTTGCCCAGCAAATGAGTGATCGATACGAAATCCCGTTCACGGTGTTTTGTTATCTCAGCCCGTCGGTTTACCGGCGGGACGATAAGTTCATATTACTTGTTCCTTTCAGGCTGTAAATCTTATCCGTCCAGCGCGGGAGTGAGGTGTGTCTTTTCGTCAAAGAGCAGCAATGCATTCGATAGAGTTCATGAGCCCCTTTCACGGGGTTTTGTTATCTCAGCCCGCCGGTTCACCGGCGGGAAGTGAGATGCATATCGCCCCATCAGTTTCTTCACATTGTGATGACAGCTCGCTTTAGCGGGCGAAATCTTTAGATTAATCGAGGAGAATACTCTGCCTGCGTTGCAATGTGCCGCCCCCTAAACGGGGCTCCCAAGATAAATTGGCAATCGGGGAAGGGTTGAGCGTTTTTCTTTCCCGCCGATAAATCGGCGGGCTGAGAAAAGCAAGCCTCCTGAAAGAGGCTGAATTCAGAAGGTCGCGGATAAATCATATCCCTTCTCCTTTTCTGGATCCCTTATAAGGACGAAGATTTGTGTTGTTTAACCATTGGAGATCTGGCGGCCCGACCCGTCCTCCAGGGTCGGAGGTGGTTCATGCCAGCACTTCAAGAGGTCCGGATAGATCAAGATGCTCTTCCTTTGCTGAATTTCTTATCAGATCGCGCGCCTTTCAAGCAGCCCCAGGGCTGGTAGGTTGACTCGCCCTGCTGGGTCGGGTTCAATCCGGCCAGCACTGGGAATCGAGTTTATACTCGTTACGAAATTCCCCGGCCTAAGAACGAACCTGTCCGATAGGGTCAGGGCTAGGACTACCAGAATCCCATTTGAGAATTGATTTCAGTCGAAGACCCTTGCAGCCGCTTGAACACTGGGCTAGCATGGCATCTTCCCCAAGGAGGACGGCCATGTGGTGTGCACATCGGGTGGGTCTGGCAGGCGTGCTGGTGTTTGTATTTGTAGCGAATTCCCAGGACCGACCGCTTTTTTCCGCGGCTCGGCAAAATTCATCGGCAAAGGGTCAAGCCACAGCGGGAAAAGTTCAAACGCCGGCGAGCTCGAATACCGCTGCCGATCTGCCTGCACAGGCATGGAAAATGCTCGCGGAGGGCGCGGCCTCCCCCAAAGTCATTCAAAGGACCGACGCCATTTCGGCTGTGGCGACTATCGGCCCACAACCCGGAGTCCTGGAAATATTGGAAACAGCGCTTCATGACAAGGAACCGGATGTGCGGCAGGTGGCAGCCGCCAGTTGCGGTGAACTGAAATCCAAGAACCTGATTCCTGCTCTGAAGCAAACGCTCAACGACAAATCACCGGACGTCAGTTTTGCAGCCGCCCGGGCGCTTTGGGACATGGGAGACCGAAGCGGGCGCGACGTGTTTATCGCCGTGCTGGCGGGAGAAAGAACCTCCTCGAAACTGTCCGGCGAACTGACGGATGCTCGAAGAAGATTGCGCAATCCCATGTCGTTGGCTTTGATTGGCGCCGAACAAGGCGCGGGGGCTCTGTTGGGCCCCTTCTCGATCGGAATTTCCATCGCGGAGGAACTTGCCAAAGACAGCTCCGTTCAAGCGCGCGCCCTTTCCGCTAATCTGTTGGGCGCAGACGATTCTGCAGTCTCTTTGGAGGAGCTTCAGAAGGCTTTGGCCGACAAAAACTGGGTGGTGCGTGCGGCGGCTGCAAAGTCTTTAGGTCATTCCTCACAACCCTCCTTCATCAGCAAACTTCAACCGCTCTTGAAAGACGATAAAGAGCCGGTCCGCTTCATGGCTGCAGCGTCCATTGTGCGGTTGAGTTCACAACCCGTGTCGCACTCGCACGCATTGACAGGAAGATCATCCCACCGGGCAAGCCGAGGAAGCCGGTGACAGGGTTCAGGTTTGAGGGCTGAGCGACGGATTCCAAACGGGATTATAAGAGTTCGTCCTGCGTGGCGGTTTTCTTCGGCATGGCTTTGCGCACTTCCGCGTCCATCTTTCCTGCCAACATGAGTCCAGCCATTTTGTAGTCGGCCAGAAAAGACCACAGCGGATATTCAAACGTTGCCGGTCGGTTTTTTTCGACAAAGAAGTGACCGAACCAGGCCATGGCATACCCGAAGACAAACGCCAATGGAATGAAACGCGAGAGTCGTACGACAATCAAAATCACCAGGGCAGAGGTTGCGACCAGCGTTCCCACAAAGTGCAGCCATCGGGTGACGGATTTGGAATGCTGGCTCACATAGCACGGCCAGAAGGCTTTGAAAGAGGCTATACGAGCGGTCGCTCCGGAAGCCATCGGTCGCCTCGATTGCAGAAAATCCTGATAAGGAATGTTAACACAGCCGTGTGGATCCACGTCCGGCAACGTTGAGTTGACGCGGCGGCGCGAATCAAAGCACCCTTCGCCGCACCAAGCAAGTTGAGAAGCACGCTCCCGCCGCTCGCGTCCAACGATTTGTTGGGCGCGAACGTTATCATCCTGCACTTTGTCGTATGCGATCCGCGAGCACCTACTGCGAAATCATCCCGATCGTTCCCAGCCACGTCTCCACCAACTGTGGCCATCCCGTAATCGGAAGCTTCGTGCGCCGCAGTCCGAACGCATGCCCGCCCTGCGCATACAAATGCATCTCCACGGGAACCCCAGCCTTCTTCAGCGCAATGTAGTACGCCAGCGAGTCGTTTACATTGTCCACGTGGTCGTCCTCCGCCTGCAGCAAAAATGTAGGCGGCGTCTGGCGGGTGACAGGAATATCGGGATTCAATCCAAATTCTTTATCGGCCATCGTCTCATGCTCCAGCTTTCGAAGCACAAACTTTTTGGTGCCTTGCCTAGCATCCCATTCCGCCGCGGAAAGCGACAGATGCCCCGGATAAATGGCCACCGCAAAATCCGGACGGCAACTCTCTTTGTCGGCGGCATCTACAGCTCGGTACAAACGCTTATCAAAGTGCGTGCTCATCGCTGCCACCAGATGCCCGCCGGACGAAAACCCAAGCACACCAATCTTGTGTGGATCGATGTGCCACTCCGCCGCGTGCAAGCGCACCAGCCCCAGCGTCCTCTGCGCATCTTCCAACGCCATCGGTGATTCCGGATACGGTCCTGATTTCGGATACGGGCCCACATCGGTAACACGGTATTTCAGCAGCACACACGTGATTCCCTTGGGCGTCAGCCAATCACAGACCTCGTTGCCCTCAAGATCGATCGCCAGCTCCTGATAGCCCCCACCTGGGAAGACGACAACCGCAGCGCCCGTGTTCTTTCCCTGTGGCGAATAGACGGTTATCGTCGGCCGCGACACGTTTCTCACTCCCACCGCCGGCCTGCCGGCAACCAGGAACTCCTTCCCCGTCGTCTTAGCGACCTCTGGCCCCGCGACAGGTTGCGGATCAGGCACCCTCCCCGGCCATATCGGCACTTGCGTATGTCCCGGGGATGGCTGCCACGTAGGTGCCTGAGCGCTCACGCCCCCACACGCAAACACAGCCACGAGAAATATTTGGGTAAGCTTAGACATGTGTTCGTCGCCCAACGATAAAGCTTCAGCCGCGGCGGCTCATGTTTCCAACAGCCGCTCACGCCTGCAAATGTCGATTAGCTGGCGGCTACAACAAACTCACGTCAATCCCACCAACCGACAATAGATCAACACGTTCGGCGGTTTGTTTGGACCGGACAAAGCGGACAGACTTGTATTCTGATGCCGAATCGATGCGGCGGTAGAGTGCACCGCCGAGATTGTAGGCAACGGCCGCCATGGGATTGCCGGTGATATAGACAGCCCCGGCCGAGCCACCGTACTTGAGGACCGCCACAAGAACATTGGTGTTTCGAGTGCCAAGTCGCCGATTTAACCATATCTCGGCACGTGTGAGTACTTTGGCACCATGCTTGTCGGCCCAGGCGGCCAATTGTGTGCAGTACGATGTCGCCGACGTTTGCACAGCGTCGCCGTTCGACGCACCGCCCTTCCATTGCTCCAGCCGCTTTAGGTACTCAGCACCGTACTCCTTTCGCACGCCGACCAGGCTGTCGGCAGGAATTTGCAGTAGTACGTGCGGAGGAGGAACTTCAACGCACACCTTCAATGTTTCCGTATGGTCGCCGTCCGAGCCTACCGGCAACAGTTCGTAGGGAACAATCGCGTACTCTGGTACAGACGCTGGGAAGCCCGGTGCCACTTTCAACACTGCCGCACCGCTCGCCTGATAGAGCTCGTTCATCCAGCGGATCACGACGGACGCTGCCTGTCGCTCTGCAGCGTTTGTGATGCTGTTCAACAACGCGCCAACATCATGTACCTCGCCTTGCCAACCCAACCGTTGGCCAACTGCGGACATCAAGTGTCCTCGCCTTAAGCCCACCCCGTCAATTTGAGTAGTACGCCGGTACGCGTCGTCGATTGCTGGTTGCCTCCATCGCTTCGAAGTCTCCCACGCATGACGGGCGTTGTCGGAGTCCTCGGTCAATCGGGGCGGCGTATCGTAGAGCCTTGCAAAGACCAATCTTTTGAAGAGCTCTCGTTGATCGAAAAGGCGCAGAGGCTGCCCGGCGTCTTCTGGCCCAGGCACGGATTGTGCCAGCCGGGCAGCGGTGTCTTCGGCATCAGCGAGGAGCCCCTGAATTCCTTGTTCCCTCATCGTGGTGAGATTTCGCTCAAGCGAGAGGTCCGGTTCTCGTAATGCGGGGGCGATCAGGTTTGCCCGAAGGGCTTTCTCAAACAGGCTAGCGCCTGGTTGAGAATCTTTGAGGTGGGCCGCCAGATATCGCGAAATGAACAAGAAGACATCAGGAACAACGAGCAGGGGTTCGAACAGCACCGACACTAGCAAGAACCGCTCCCAGTCCGTGAGACTGAAGAACGTTTCCATTTGTCGATCCAGGCACCCGAGATACGAAGCCTTCATGACGTCCTCATAGCGCTCGCGCGTTGCTTGCCCAGTTAACGCTCCGGTTCAGCGGCGACGCGAATCGCCATCCGCTGGAATCGGTCGTTAGGCACATCCGAACGCAAGACAGTTAGATACGCTCTAATGCTTCACCGTGTTCTTGCTACGAAGATACTCTTTAAGCGCATCCCAACCGGCCCGGAGGTCGACGCTGATTCCGAAGGCACCGGGCCTGATGTTGAATAGCTTTGATGCATGAGCGACAGCCTCGTTTCGCAGAGCACCTCGCACAACTTCGAAAGGATTGCTATCCTGATTCGAGGTCGAATCGACAATCTTCGCGAGAAGGGACCGCAACTTCGCAGCGTACGTCCCATCGTAGGAGGATGACCGATCGAAGTGAAAGAGCACCCAAGAATGCCTTTGAGGATCGAAGTCATCGAAGTCGGTGTCGATCATGAGCATTGCCGGGGTTTGGCACAATTCGCGTTTCTCCTCTGGGGTCCACTGTTTGTCGAGGACGCTCCTTTGGGTAGTAGGGGCATCGCCGGGGAAAGGAGCCACGACAGCGCCGAAGTTGCAGAGATTTCGCGCAAAGCGTTCGATCTCTGTCTTCACTTCATCAGACAAGCCTCGCTGAGCATCAAGGTAATCCTCAAAGAGAAGAAAGAAAAGGCACCTCGTACCTGATCTTGTTGTACCGAGGTAACTATGTGTTATCCACATCTGTTGGTCTCCTATTGCGGCGTAACCTGCCTAACGGTTGAGTTGGAGCGGCGGCGCGAATCAAGGGACCCTCCGCCGGATTAAGCTAATTGCAAAACACGCTCCCGCCGCTCGCGTCCAACGATTTGTTGTGCGCCGCGTCATGCAAAATCGTGAAACTCGGCGCGGTTCACCGGCGCGCGAACGACCGAGTTGACCAGATGATGGAACCAACCGTGCGAAATTTTCAAGACGTATTCAGGCGCGCCACCAGCACGAACAGACATCGCACCCGGATGATCGTCGGGGATGAATTGGATATCCACGGGAATGCCACCTTCGTGAACAAGTTCGCACCGAAGCCATTTATAAAAGATGTGCTCGACGGGATGACACTGCCCGCGAAATTCAACGCTGATTCGCACGGAATGAGCGCCGGCGACAAACCGTTCGAAGGCAGCACGATCGCCCAAAGCGTCACGATCGGGAAATTGCCGACGAGCGGTTGCGGCAACCGCGGCAAGCGCACTTAAGAAAGCGCCTTCCATGCGATTGTTATCCCAAAGGAAGAGAGCATCTTCAATTCTGGCACGAATGCTCATATGTTAGAGGTTCGAGAGGCGCACAACTCATGATTAGGCCGACCGACGTATCACTATCGCTAAAAGGATGATTACAACGCTACCGGGGTCGACCTGTGGGGAATTATATCATTCGCCGAGTTTGCCTGAATCTCTTCCTGTAGGGGCTCTATTTATGAGTTTGTGTGGTCAAATTTGCCGCGGAGTGGTCCTCCGGCCTTCTGGCGGATAGCTTGGGGTGTGGGTTCGAGCCTTAACGAACCCACACCCCAAGGTCAGAGATCCTTCCGTTTTTCAAAAACGGCCGTCCTGTCAGGGCGGGAGGTGTTTCATGGGAGTGAAGGGACGGGCTTCTTGCTTGGATCGCGAGCTCCGATGAAGCTGGAGCTCTTGATCCAGCAGAGCGGGACTACCCCATGCGGCCGCTCCGCGGCCTCTTGTTCACCAACAACGAAAGCATCTCAAATTGAGCGGCTACCGAAGTGTGGTGGCAACGCCACTGCTTTGGTTTTTTGGCGGGAATGAAAGAGGTTCTCCTCGTTCATCTCGAACGAATCCAAAGCTCCGCCGCTGGCGGAGCACTCCAAAATACTGTCACAAAGGAATGTTTCCGTGTTTCTTGAGAGGATTCTTGTCGCGCTTATTCTCGAGCATATGAAGCGCCGTGATGATCTTCTTGCGAGTGAACTGAGGTTCGATCACCTCGTCGATGTAGCCGCGCTCGGCCGCCACGTAAGGATTGGCGAATTTGTCTTTGAATTCCTCGATCTTCTCATTTCGTGTTTTTTCGGCATTTTTAGAGGCCGCGATTTCCCGCCGATAGACGATGTTGACGGCACCTTCCGGTCCCATGACGGCAATCTCGGCCGTCGGCCAGGCAAAGTTCATGTCGGTGCGGATATGCTTGGAGGCCATGACGCAATAGGCGCCGCCGTAGGATTTTCGGGTGATGACGGTAATCTTCGGCACCGTTGCTTCGGCGAAAGCGAACAGGAGTTTGGCGCCGTGCTTGATGATACCGTCAAATTCCTGGTGTGTTCCCGGGAGGAATCCCGGCACATCTTCAAAAACGATGAGGGGAATGTTGAAAGCGTCACAAAAACGCACAAAGCGCGCCCCTTTCACGGAGGCGTTGATGTCCAGTGTTCCCGCCAAAACAGCGGGCTGGTTGGCGACGATGCCGACGGGAATTCCATCAAAGCGGGCAAATCCGATGACGATGTTCTGAGCGTAATGTTCCTGCACTTCCAAAAAATAATTATCATCCACCACGGTGTGAATGATGTCCTTCATATCGTAAGGAAGAAACGGTTCTTCCGGCACCAGCGCGGCCAGCTTATCGTCCACCCGATCGGCGGGATCGCGAGTGGGCTTGCGTGGAGCCTCGTCGACGTTGTTGGACGGAATGAAGGAAAACAACTCGCGGATCAGCGCCAGGCATTCGCGGTCGTCGTTGGCGGCAAAGTGGGCGACTCCGCTTTTGGTGTTGTGCGTCATGGCGCCGCCGAGTTCATCTTTTGTGACGGTTTCGTGCGTGACCGTCTTGATGACGTCGGGGCCCGTAATGAACATGTAGCTGGTCTTCTTCACCATGACAATGAAGTCCGTGATGGCGGGGGAATAGACCGCCCCGCCGGCGCAAGGACCCATGATGGCGGAAATCTGAGGAATCACACCCGAAGCCAGAGTGTTGCGCAAAAAAATTTCCGCGTAGCCCGCCAGTGACATCACGCCTTCTTGAATGCGGGCGCCTCCACTGTCGTTAAGACCGATCACCGGCGCGCCGTTTTTCATCGCCAGATCCATGATCTTGCAAATCTTTCGGGCATTGGTTTCGCTGAGGCTGCCCCCAAAGACGGAGAAGTCCTGCGCAAACACATAAACCAAGCGTCCTTCGATGCGGCCATAGCCGGTGACGAAGCCGTCGCCGATGGGCCGCTGCTCCTGCATTCGAAAATCCTGACACTGATGTGTGACAAATTTGTCGACTTCCTCGAAGCTGCCATCGTCGAGCAGAAACTCGATCCGTTCGCGGGCGGTCATCTTGCCTTCGGCGCGCTGGCGTGCCAGGCGTTCTTCACCGCCGCCCAGCTCGGCTTCTCGATTGCGGCGTTTTAGTTCTGCGATTTTGTCGTGGGACTTAATGGTGGTCATCAGAAGTGGTAGCGCCGGCCTGTTCTTAAGCCGGCGGTCAAGGTGTGCGACCAGGAAAAATCCCCCAGCCTATAGAACGGCCGGGGATTTCCAAAAATTCTGTTTACAACATTCAGCAGAAGAGTCGCCGGCTTCAAAAAAAGCCGGCGCTACCAAAGAATTTACATGAAGAGTTTCTATTTTGATCCCACACCCACGGATTTCGGCACCTTTTCCCAATCTTTCAAGAATTGTTCCAGTCCGCGGTCCGTCAAAGGATGTTTCACCAGGGACTCGAGGACTTTGTAAGGCATCGTGCAGATGTGCGCGCCGGCCAGGGCACCTTCCACAATGTGAAGCGGATGCCGCGCCGAGGCCAGAAGAATTTCCGTTTTGAAATTGTAGTTCTTGTAAATCTGCACGATCTCACGGATCAGTTGCATGCCGCTCGTGGAGATGTCGTCAAGGCGCCCCACGAAGGGGCTGACAAAATCGGCTCCGGCTTTGGCGGCTAGGATGGCTTGCGAGGGGGAAAAACACAGCGTCACATTGGTGTGCACCCCCTCTTGCGAGAAAATGCGGCAGGCTTTCAATCCCTCGACGGTCATCGGGACCTTCACGTAAATGTTGGGGGCCCATTTGGCGTATTCGCGGCCTTGTTTCAGCATGCCCTCGCAATCCAAGGCCGTGACTTCGGCGCTCACAGGTCCTTTCACCACCTTGCAAATCTCTTTCACACGCTCCTCAAATCCGACGCCCTCTTTGGCTACCAACGACGGATTCGTGGTGACGCCATCAATGGCGCCCCAACTGGACGCTTCCTTTATTTCTTTGAGATTGGCAGTATCGAGAAAAAATTTCATGAGAGTTCCTTTCTTGAGGGTGACCTGACGCAGCGTCCCTCAAAATCATAGCACCCGGTTGCGCAAGGTTCCGATGGAGTCGATTTTTACTTCCACGATGTCTCCCGAGTTCATCGGGCCCACGCCCGCGGGCGTTCCCGTGGAAATCAAATCACCGGGTTCCAAAGTCATGATGTTCGAAATGTATTGTACCAAAGTGTCGACTTTGAAGGCCAACGTCGCTGTGGAAGCGTGCTGGCGCTGCTCGCCGTTCAAACAAGTTTCAACCACAACGTTATCCGGATCCAATTCGGTTTCAATGAAGGGTCCCACCGGACAGAAGGTGTCAAAGCCTTTGGCGCGGGTAAATTGAACGTCGGCTTTTTGCAGGTCGCGGGCCGTGACGTCGTTCACGATGGTGTACCCGAACACGGCGGCACGGGCGGACGCGGAATCCGTGAGCCTGGCGACATGTTTGCCGATTACCACGCCCAGCTCGCCTTCGTAATCGACGCGTTTGGATTGAGGCGGATAAACAATTTCTGCCTCATGACCGATCAGCGCACTGGGAGGTTTTAAAAAGAGCAACGGCTCCTTCGGCAGTTCGTTTCCCATTTCCGCGGCGTGATCCCGATAATTCCGGCCGACGGCTATTATTTTCGACGGACAACTGGGCGGATGGAATCGCGCGTCCTCAAGGGCCAGATGCAAATTCGTTTTGCGCCATTGCAAGAAAGGATTTCCCTCCACCAAAGTGAGATGATCACCCTCCTCAAGGGCAAAACAGATTTTGTCTTCCCAGCTGACTCGACAGAATTTCAAATCGCAACTCCTCTGAAAAATATCTCAGGCGGCGTGCTATCGGTTCCGAGTCCGACTTAAAAATCAAGTTCCGGCCGGGTTTGGACTCACCGAGGTGGTGGCCGAGGGCGGACTTTCGTTGTTGCTCGTGTCGATGGCCGTTACGCGGTAGTAATAAGTTTTATTCGGCAGCGCCGTGTCGTCGCGCAGTGTCACGGATTTCACCGGCGTCTCCGTGAGTCTTGTGAAATGCGTCCCGTCTTCACTGCGGTAAACGATGTAACCCGCCAGATCGTTCTCCAAATTGGCATCCCAAGACAAATTGATCTTTCCTGCGGCAATGATCGCGGTCAGGCCGGTCGGCGTCTTGGGAGGAAAGACGTCGACAGGCTTGAATGAAAATTCCGGAGAGTCGGCGCTTTCGGCAAGGAGCGTCTTCTCACCGACCACGCAACGCACGGTGTAGTAATAGGTGGTTCCGAATTGAAAATTCCGGTCGTCGAAGCGGGGTTCGTCGAGCGGATGGTCGTTCAACGGGGTAAACCCCAGGACCTTGCTTTGTTCGCTGCGGTAAATGTTATAACCGAGAAACGGAACTTGTGAACTGAGAACCCCGGCCGATGCGTTCCACGATAGATGGATGACCGATTCCTCGGCTTTAAAATCAATGTGGTCAATGGGCGGAGGCACTTTTAGCCAAAGTCGAATGATGATATTGGAAAACCCCGCGTCCTGACCTTTCTTGTTGACCACTTTCACGGCATACCCAAGGCGGTTGGAATTCAGTTGATCCATCCCCAGGCCGGGGAAGTTATCGGCAAACACCACTTTCCCGCGATCCGTGAAGGCATCGATATGGTCCATGCTGATGGACAGGATCTTCGACCCACTAAAAGATTTGGCGACCTCGGCAGAGCTCGGGAGGGGCGCCGATTTGGGGATGAGTTGCCGGTATACCTCGATCTTCTCAACGGTCGTGGCCTTGGAGCCATTGGTGTTCGCCGTGGGCAAGGTCCAGCTCAGGCGGATGGCGTTGCCGATCTGTTGAGAAGTTAAATCCGCTACGGGGCGAGGAATAAGAATTTCGGGTGGAAGGGGAGGACCTACTTTGCCACAACCGACCGGTTCGAAAAACGCCAAGAAAAACAAGAACAGCAACAATGGAAAACCACGCCGCAAACACGCCGATCTTAGGTCGAATGAGTTCAGCCGGATCGTCGAAGGACGGGAAATGTTGTGCATGCGTTGAGAAAGCCTCATTTGACCGGGAACGCGGTCGTAAAGAGTTTGAGCAAAAGTAGGGACAGGCACCGTAATCATTGGTATTTCAAAATTGAGGAGCGAGAGGTGCCTGTCCCTATCTAGAGAATATACCGGCTGAGATCCTCGTTCTTGACGATGTGAGCCAATTGCTTCTTCACGTATTCGGCGTCGATGCGGACGTTTTTTTCCTTCAGTTCCGATCCCTCGAAGGAAATTTCATCCAGCAGGCGTTCCATGATGGTATGCAGTCGGCGGGCGCCGATGTTTTCTGTGCGGTCGTTCACCAGAGCCGCGAAGGAAGCGATTTCATGTATGGCGTCGGGTGTGAATTCCAGCTTGATGCCTTCGGTTTCCAGCAACGCCGTGTACTGTTTGAGCAAAGCGTTTTTCGGTTCTTTCAAGATCAGGATGAAATCATCCACTGTCAAGGAGTCCAATTCCACGCGGATCGGGAAGCGACCCTGGAGTTCTGGAATCAAATCGGAAGGTTTGGACACATGGAAAGCGCCGGCGGCGATGAACAGGATGTGATCCGTACGCACCATGCCGTAGCGCGTGTTGACGGTGGTTCCCTCCACGATGGGCAGAATGTCGCGCTGCACGCCTTCGCGCGAGACGTCGGGCCCGTGTCCGCTTTCACGCCCCGCAATTTTGTCGATTTCATCCAGAAAGATGATGCCGCCTTGTTCCACGCGTTCCAGGGCCTGACGCGTGACCTGGTCCATGTCCACGAGCTTCTGCTCTTCTTCCTGAATGAGGTAGTCCCAGGCCTCAGCCACCTTCATGCGGCGTTTCTTGGTCTTCTGGCCGAAGATGTTGGGCAACATGTCCTTAATGTTGATATCCATTTCTTCGACGCCCTGGCTGGAGATGATTTCGAAGGACGGAAAGCTGCGCTCCCGGACATCGACTTCCACGCTCCGCTCGTCCAGCTTGCCGTCGCGCAACTGTTCTCGGAGCCTTTCACGCGTGGCTTGATAATGTTCTTTGGACTTGTTGAATTCCTCGAGCTGGGCAGGGTCGGTCCGCGGCAAAGCCGGCAAGGGCGGGAGCAGCAAATCGAGCAGGCGTTCTTCGGCGTTCGATTCCGCTTTATCGGCCACCTCCGCGAGCTTCTCTTCGCGCACCATGTCGATGGCGATTTCCATGAGGTCGCGAATCATGGAATCGACGTCGCGGCCGACGTATCCCACCTCGGTGAATTTGGAAGCTTCCACTTTCAGGAACGGGGAATTGGAGAGCCGGGCCAGGCGGCGGGCTATCTCGGTTTTTCCGACGCCCGTGGGGCCCATCATGATGATGTTCTTCGGCATGATTTCTTCCGCCATGTCGGGCGAAAGCTTCTGCCGGCGCATGCGATTACGCATGGCGATGGCGACCGAGCGCTTGGCTTTGGTCTGGCCGACGACATATTTGTCGAGTTCCGCGACGATTTCCCGCGGCGTCAACTCGTCCAATGCCGGCAACACTTCTTCTTGATCTTTTGAGATTTCGCCGGGGAGGAAGATGGTCATATCAAAAATCCCGAGAACATGGCCGTGCCGCTGCCGTTACAGCTCTTCGATGGACACCGACTCATTCGTAAAGATGCAGATCTGCCCGGCGATGGCCATGGCCTCTTGCACGATTTCTCGCGCCGAGAGATGTGTATGCTTAAGAAGGGCCCGGGCGGCCGACAGCGCAAAAGGCCCGCCCGACCCGATGGCGGCAATGCCGTCGTCGGGTTCAATCACATCCCCGGTGCCGCTCAACAGAAACGTGTTTTTTTCGTCGGCAACTATCAAGAGGGCTTCCAAATGACGGATGGATTTATCGGTTCGCCAATCCTTGGCCAGCTCCACCGCCGCGCGGCTGAGGTTTCCGTTGAATTGTTCCAACTTGGTTTCGAACCGGGTGAACAAGGCAAACGCATCCGCGGTGGACCCTGCAAAGCCGGCGATGATCTTGTCGTTATAAAGCCGCCGAATTTTCTTGGCCGCATGCTTGATAATGGTTTCGCCCAGCGTCACCTGCCCGTCTCCCGCCAAAGCCACGTGGTTGTCCTTGCGAACGCATAAGATGGTCGTGGATCGGATTTGAGGGCGCCCCGAATGCTTATCAGAAGTGCCTGGAGTTCGGTCAGTCAAGTGTTAACCATTCCCCCTGTAACTCGGTTATAATAGCGGGTTTGTATATTACAGAAGGAAACCCCTGTGTTCAACGCATTTTTCGAATTCGTTGAAACTTTTGGAGTTAAACAGCCGTACTAGGTAAAAGGAACTTGCGAACGCCGGGAGCGTCTAATACTTAAATATCACTTGGATGCGGGTTGAAGAGGAGCATCGCTTATGAAGTTGTGGAAAAAGATTTCGATTGGAATTGGGGCTGCCGTCGTGGTTGCAGGAATCGTCATCGGCAGCATTAAAGCCACGGACAAAGGGGCCATCGCGGTCCAAATGGGCAAGGTGGTGAGGGAAGATTTGACCTCCACGGTCACCGCCTCAGGGCAGATCAAACCCAAATATTATGTCAATGTGAGTCCGTTTCTGATCGGCCGAATTGACAAGCTGTACGTCAAGGAAGGCGACACGGTGAAGGAAGGTCAACTGCTGGCTCAAATGGAATCGGAGCAACAGAGCAGCAACGTTCACGCCATGCAGGCAGCCTTAAAAGGGTCCATGTCGGATGCCAAGAGCGCGGATGCTTCCGTGCAGGCCTCGGGCGCCAATTTGAAAACAGCAGAAGCCGCTTTGGCCAAGGCGCAAGCGGATTTCGACCGCGCCAAACTTGATTACAACCGCACCGTAGGCCTCCAGAAGGACGGGATCGTCTCCCAGCAGCAGCTGGACCTCACCAAGTCCACGTATGAAATGTCGCGTGCGGCGCTGGAACAGGCTAAGGCCCAGCTCAATGCCAGCCGATCGCAATTGAATCAGTCTGTGGCACAGAAAAACTCGGTCGAGAACCGCGTGGCTCAAACCAAAGCCAATTTGGCGGCCAGCACCGACCTCTTGGGGAAAACCACTTTTCGAGCCACACTGCCCGGAATCATTACGAATCTTCCGGTCCACGAAGGTGAAACCGTCGTTTCAGGAATTCAAAATACCTCCGGCAGTTTGATCATGACGATCGCGGACATGAGCATCGTCACGGCCGAAGTCCTGGTGGACGAAACGGATATTGTGAATGTCGCCATGGGCCAGCCCACCGACGTCTCCGTGGATGCCATCCCCAATGAAACGTTTAAAGGCCATGTGACTGAGATCGGCAATAGCGCACTGACCAAGTCCGGGCTTTCAGCCACGCAGACCAGCGGCAATCAAGAAGCCAAGGATTTCAAGGTGGTGGTCACGATTGACAACCCGCCCGCTTCCCTGCGGCCCGGACTTTCGTGCACCGCACATATCACCACGGCCTCCAAAAAGAACGTGCTGGCGGTGCCCATTCAGGCTATTACGATCCGGGACTTGAACGACGTCCGCGAACAGGAGCGCAAGAAATCCAAGGGTTCGGGATCGGGTGTGGCTCAAGCGGCAACCAAAGACTCCGGTAACCCTTCGGGAACGAATGCCAAGAAGAAGAAAGACGAAGTTCAGGGCGTGTTTGTCATCGACAAAAACAATGTGGCCTCCTTCCGGCAAGTGGACACCGGTATTGCCGGACAAACCGACATCGAAATCAAGACCGGTTTACAGGAAGGCGAGCGCATTGTGACGGGGAATTACAAGACTTTGCGGACCATCAAGACGCTCACGCCGGTGAAAGAAGAGAAGAAGGTCGAAAAGAAAGATGAAAGCACATCGACCTAAGAGCAGCCAGTGCATGGCTGCCGGGGGACTGAGGCGCAGGAATGGCCGGCGAGAGAGCGCCCCGGTTTCCAAGAGTCGAAGGAAGTGAAGCCCATGGGAAAAAACGGAAATCGGCCCATGATTTTGACAGAAGACCTGTGGAAGACCTACGAGATGGGGTCTGAGAAAATTCATGCGCTCCATGGCGTGTCGTTTGAGATTCGACAGAACGAGTATGTCGCCATCATGGGGCCGTCAGGCTCCGGCAAGTCCACACTGATGAACGTGATTGGCTGCTTGGATACCCCCAGCCAGGGGAAGTATTACATCAACGACCGCCTGGTCAGTGAACTGAGTGACGATGAACTGGCTTACATTCGAAACAAGGAGATTGGATTTGTATTTCAGACCTTCAATCTTCTGTCGCGTGCGACCGCCCTGCACAACGTGGAGCTGCCGTTGATTTACAACGGAACGCCCTCGGTCGAGCGCCTGGAGCGGGCCAAGGCTTCGTTGGTCAAGGTGGATCTGGGTGACCGCATGGGGCACAAGCCCAATGAACTCTCAGGCGGTCAACGGCAACGGGTGGCCATTGCCCGGGCGTTGGTTAACAATCCCTCCATTATTCTGGCGGATGAGCCTACGGGAAATTTGGATACGGCCACGGGTGTTGAAATCATGAATTTGTTCGAGCGCTTGTGGGAACAGGGAAATACCATAGTGCTGGTCACCCACGAGCACGATATCGCCGCTCATGCCAATCGCATCATTCACTTGCGCGACGGGCGCATCGAAAGAGACGAAATTGTTCGTCAGGTCGAGGCCCAAAAGCCGCAGCCCCAAACGACGGAGGCCGCGACCTGAGCCTCACATTAAAGGTCAGGCGGCGCATGGCGGCTCGATTCGGAAACAGGGAAGTCGATTTAGAAATTTCTGCCTCAAATCTCCGCCGGCCTTTGCCCCCTCTCCTTCTGACATTCGATCCTTTTGTTGGGATGACGGCCGGTTGGCATTCGTTTGGCAGTTCGAGTGAGTTTTTCGATCCGGGCCATGGAATCTTGAGGTCCTCTTTGTTGTGAGACCATGAACATCAATTTAACAGAATCCTCCAAAATTGCACTGAACGCCCTACGAACGCACAAGCTCCGCTCTTTTCTGACGTTGCTGGGCGTCATTATCGGTGTGATGACGGTGATCACGGTGGTCTCCATCATCGAGGGCTTGGACGCGTATGTAAAGAACCAGGTGTTGCAATTCGGTTCCGACACGTTCAGCGTCCAAAAGTTTCCCAACTTTGTGACCTCCTTTGAACAATTTCTGGAGTACAACAAGCGGCGCGATCTGACGGTGGAAGACATGAAGGCCATCGAAGAGCGTTGTGAGAAATGCAAAGCCGCGGCGGCGGTGCAATCGAAGAACGGCACCGTGAAAGTGGGCACTCAGTCGATAGAAGATGTGGAAATCCGCGGTGTGACGGTGAATGCTCCGTTCATGGGTCAGATTATGGAATTGTCGGAGGGACGTCACTTCACCGACTTTGACATCGACCATGCGGCGCACCGCGTCATCATCGGAGCGGATGTGGCTGAGAAACTTCTGGCGGGGCGGGACCCCATCGGCCTGGAGCTGAAGATCAACGAGGTGCCCTTCGAAATCATCGGGGTGGCCAAGAAGACCGGATCCTTTTTCGGCCAGAGCCTGGATAATTTCGTGCGCATCCCCATGACCATGTACCAACGCATTTTCGGCGCCCGAGATTCGGTGTTCATCCAGATCCAAGCCTACCGCGAATCCGAAGTGCCGCAAGCCATGGATGAAGTCCGCTTGATCATGAGATCGCGTCAGCACACGCCTTACAACAAGGACGACGGATTTTCGATGGAGACTGCCGCAACGTTTATCGATTTGTGGGAGAACTTCTCCCGAGGAATTTTTGTTGTGACCATCGCCATTTCTTCCATTGCCTTGGTGGTGGGTGGCGTGGTGATCATGAACATCATGCTGGTGTCGGTGCGGGAGCGCACCCGCGAGATTGGGATTCGCAAGGCCATCGGGGCGCGTCGTCGCGACATCCTGGTGCAATTCATGATCGAGGCCATTACGCTTTCGGGAGTGGGCGGTTTGGTGGGCGCGCTGCTGGGTCTTTCCATCGCCTTCGTCATATCGGCCTTGTCGCCTCTGCCGGTGACCATCCGCTGGTGGTCCGTTCTGATGGGCATGGGCTTGGCGTCCAGCGTGGGTTTGTTCTTCGGCATCTATCCGGCGAGTCGGGCGGCCAAATTGGATCCCATTGTGGCTCTGCGATTCGAATGAGGTTTCTCCTCCCGCGAGGCGTCCTCCGAAGTCGGGCATTTATAAGGTGGTCCGATGTTTCGACATGAGATCAAAGAAGTTCTGCTGCTTTCGCTGGATACCATCCGGTCGAACAAGATGCGCTCGTTTTTGACCATTCTGGGCGTGGTGATCGGAGTCATGACGGTCATCGGAATGGCCAGTGTCATCGAGGGTTTGAACCGCAGTTTTGCCTCGGGACTCAGTTCCTTGGGTTCCTCGACCATATTTGTGACGCGTCTACCGCAAATCCAGTTCGGCAACCTGACCCAGGAGCAGCGCCGTCGAAAGTTCTTGGTCTACGAAGATGCTTTGGCGCTGAAAGAGGATTGCCCTGCGGTCGCGGCGGTGTCGCCACTGTCGTTTCCGGGACTCGTCACGTCCCCCGCCAAGTATGGCGCCAACCAGGCCAACGGAGTACAGGTGCGCGGCGTGGTTGCGGATTTTATGCGCATCTTTGATTCGCCCTTGGACCAGGGTCGATTCATTTCTGATTATGATGTGGAGCATCGCACCAATGTTGCGGTGTTGGGGTCGGAGGTTGTGGACACGCTTTTCCCCAGTCTGGATCCCTTGGGAAAAACCATCACCTGGGACGGCCAGGAATATGTGGTGGTCGGGACGTTGCAGAAGGTTGGCAGTTTTTTGGGACAAGACCGGGACAACCGCATCCTGCTGCCTTTTTCCACGGTTCGAAAGTATTATCCCAACCGCCGGGATATTTTTGTTGCCGTTCTTCCCACCTCGCAGGAAACCATGCAAACCGCCATCGATCAGATCATTGAGGTGCTGCGGCGCCGCCGCCATGTTCGTCCCGACCAGGACAATGATTTTGACGTCGGAACGTCCGATAGCATTTCCGAGCTGTATCACAGCATCACCGGAGGCGCCTACATGGTGATGCTTGTGATTTCATCCATCGGGTTGCTTGTGGGCGGGATCGGCGTGATGAACATCATGTTGGTGAGTGTCACGGAGCGCACGCGAGAGATCGGGGTCCGGAAAGCCATCGGGGCGCGCCGTAAAGATATCCTCTGGCAATTTCTTCTGGAGGCCATGGTCCTGACGGGTGTCGGAGGTGTGTTGGGCATTCTGGTGGGCGCGGGAATCAGTTGGTTGGTCAATGCTTTCTCGCCGCTTCCCTCGGCGGTTTCTGTAATTTGGGTCGTGATCGCCTTCTCCGTATCCGTGAGTGTCGGATTGTTTTTTGGCCTCTATCCCGCCAACAAAGCCGCCAAGCTCGATCCCATCGAAGCTTTGCGATACGAATGAGCGGTGGCGGGCCGTTTATCCTGTCGTTCCTCACCAAATCGGCTGAAACCACGGGCTATCCACGTACGTTGTATTAAAAGGGAGGCTGAGGAATTTCAGCCTGCGGGTTTCCAATAATTTTCTGAAAATGGTTTTTTGAGGACTGATGGATTTCTTAGAAGCCGTTCATATTTCGCTCGACTCTCTTAAAGCCAACAAATTGCGGTCCATCCTGACGCTGATCGGGATCATCATCGGTGTCATGACGGTGATTGCCGTGGTCTCGATCATCAACGGCTTGAACACCTATGTCTCCACCAAAATTTTTAATCTGGGCGCCGACGTTTTTATCCTGAGCAAGTCTCCTGCCGTGATTCTGAACATTGACGACTGGGAAGAGGCGCAAAAGCGCAAGGACCTTCGCGAAGAAGATTATCAAGCGGTGAAGGAGGGTTGCCAGCATTGTCAATTGGTGGGCGCCGCGGTCAGTGCGGTGGGCCGCGTGAAGTACGAGCAACAATCGCTGACCAATGTGACCATCAGCGGGTGGTCCGCTGCCATGCCCCAAATCCTGGATATTGACGTCGTATCAGGCCGGGAGTTGACTCCACTCGACGAGGAACATAAATCGCATACCTGCGTCATCGGGAACGACCTTGTCGAAAATCTTTTTCCGGGGCTGGACCCGATCGGGCGGGAAGTCCGCGTGGACGACCTCCCTTACCTGGTGGTCGGCGTCGCCAAGAAGCTGGGATCGACGCTGGGCCAATCGCGCGACAACTTCGTGATGATTCCGGTCACCACGTTTTTGAAGGAATACGGGTCCCGCCGCTCGATTCGAATTTTTGCAAAGGCCTACGGTCAGGCGGCGCTCGAACAAGCCCAGGATGACGTGCGCTTGATCATGCGTGCCCGCCGGCACGTTCCTTATGCCAAGAAAGATGACTTCGCCATCGAAACCAACCAGACGTTTCTGGCGATCTGGGCCAACATCAGCCGGGCTTTCTTTCTTGTGACCATCGCCATTGCCTCGATCTCGTTGATTGTGGGCGGCGTGGTGATTATGAACATCATGCTGGTGAGCGTGACGGAACGAACCCGCGAAATCGGCGTTCGCAAAGCCATTGGGGCCCGGCGCCACGATATTCTGTTGCAGTTTTTAATCGAGTCCTCCACCTTGTCGTTGGTGGGCGGACTGTGCGGAATCCTTATTGGCGTTGTGATCGCCAAGTTGGTGTCGTTGTTTACGCCGCTGCCGGCGGTGATTCAAGCGTGGTCCATTGCCATGGGATTGCTGGTTTCCACTTCCATCGGCCTGTTTTTTGGGATTTATCCGGCGACCCGGGCCGCCAAGTTGGATCCGATTGCCGCCTTGAGATTTGAGTTGTAGGGGATTGGAGTCCGTTAAGGGATTTTATGCGATTGTTTGAAGCCAAAGAAATTGTGGCCATGGCGCTCGACTCGCTCCGAAAATCAAAGATGCGGTCGGCGTTGACCATCCTCGGTATTGTCATCGGAGTGATGACCGTGATCGCGGTGACCTCGGTTATCCGCGGTTTGAACGCCACCGTGACTTCGCAGATCGAGGAGATCGGTTCCAACATTATTTTCGTGTATCGATTCAATTGGGCCACCTTGGGACGTATCCCCAACGAAGTTTTCCAGCGCAAGGAACTGACTTTTGATGATGCCATGGCGATCAAAGAAGTTCCGGGCGTGACCGCCGTCGATCCGGCTCTCCGCCTCTTTCGACCGGACTTTGGCGCGGGAACTTTTTCGGCGCGCTATGAAGGAAACCTCGCCAAGAACGCCATCCTGCAAGGAGACTATTCGGGATCGCGGGACGTTTGGGATCTCAAAATCTATCAGGGCCGATGGTTCACCGATTATGAGGACGAACATCGTTCTCCGGTCGTCGTCCTGGGATACGATACCGCCCAGACTCTGTTTCCCAATCTTGATCCCATCGGCCGGGAAATTGACGCCGAAGGCACCAAGTTGATCGTGATCGGAGTGGCGGAAAAACGAAAACAAGGGCTCGGGGGTGGCGCCAATCCCGAAGACAATATTCTCCTCCTGCCCTTGGGGACGTTCCGCAAACTGCATCCCGAATACAAGGATTTCCTGATTTCAATTCGTGTGCAAGATCAAGCCCTGATTCCGGAAGTGATTGATCGCGTCGAAGAGGTGTTGCGTCGCCGAAGGCGAGTTCCCCCGGGCAAACCCGACGACTTTGCAATTTTCACCCAGGATGCGTTTTCGGATTTGTGGAATCAAGTTTCCTCCGGCGTGTTCACGGTGATGGGTTTGATCGCCGGAATATCCCTGCTCGTGGGTGGCGTAGGCGTCATGAATATCATGCTGGTCAGCGTCACCGAGCGAACTCGGGAGATCGGCGTGCGCAAAGCCATCGGGGCCCGCAAGCGCGATATTTTGTGGCAGTTTGTGTTGGAGGCAATGACGCTGACGGCCGTGGGCGGGGTCATTGGAATTCTGGTGGGGTCAACCATCGCGTTTGTGTTGCGGCTTTTCCTGCCTTCGTTGCCGGCGGAAGTGTCGGTGTTCTGGTTGCTCGCCGGATTGAGTACTTCGATTACCGTGGGATTGATCTTTGGAATTTATCCGGCCTGGAAAGCCGCCAATCTGAATCCCATCGACGCGCTTCGGTACGAGTAGGATGAAAGAACTGACCTTGTGTCTACTGCCGGTAGTGGCTCATTTTGAATTCTTTTTCACCTCTGGGTGGCGCATACATCGGCCGCCGTGGCGGACGATGTGTGCGTACATCAACAGGGGGACTCCGCACACATGCCTGGAGCGCATGTGTGCGCCACCCTATTCAAAATGAGTCACTACCCTACTGCCAAGTAAATGGAAATTGCCACAGATTTAAAGGTATAATTCCAGCTCGAATTTCACGCTGGGCTGCATTACGATATTGACATGGAAAGATGAGTTCATGGCTTCGATTCCCGGGAACCGCTTGAAATGGATTTCAACGACGCTATGCGGGATCGTGGGGTTTTGTGTGGCGGGCAGTATCCTGCTGGCGGCTTCAGTGCCCGCCAGGATTATTCGGACCAACCCTCCGCGGGAGCGTGTGTACAACCTCAATGCTTCGCGATGTGAATTCCCTCAGTCCATCGATATTACGTTCGATAAAGACATCGACCCGTCTTCTCTGACCTTGGACAATATTTTTGCCGTTCCGCAAGGCGAGGGATGTGCTGTCGGGCAGATCAAAACAGCGGGTGTTTGCCTGGCGTATGATCCCTGTCTGGATGCCGCGCCGACCTACAGCAAACAAACCCGCACGGCTTCCATCCATTTTGTGTTGACCGAGGGCATCGTTTTTGTATACGTCAACGCCGGAATGGCCCGGTGCGGCGCGAATGTGCAATTGATTCGAGGGGCCGACGGGCAGATCATCGATGGCGACGGCGATGGCAAACCCGGCGGCAGCTATGTTTTCTCCTACAAGGTCGTCAACGGCCCGCGTGCAGCAACCCAGGCTCCGCGAAAGAAGAAGTAAAACCAGCCTCTTTTGGAAATTCCAAAATCCAAGCACCAAAATCCAAATAAATTCCAATTACCAAAGTTCAAATGAAAACAAGGTAAAAGACAATTCCAAAAACAGGTTCTGTTTGACTTTTGGAGCTTGGATTTTATTTGGAATTTGGCTTTTGGAATTTGGATTTTGCTTCACTTCATGTGCATCGTGCAGCGGGACTCGAGGTGTCACTATATTCTGTCCTGCTCTGTAGATAAGAAGCAATTCGAAGAACAGGTTCTGTTTGACTTTTGGAGCTTGGATTTTATTTGGAATTTGGCTTTTGGAATTTGGATTTTGCTTCACTTCATGTGCATCGTGTAGCTCAACTGGGAATGGGCGACGGAGTGGGACGCCGGCAGAAACTTCATCGATCGCATATTCTTGAGGATATTGAAAAATTCATTTGGCGTATAACCGCTGGGGAGCACCCGGACTCCCAGTTGCTGCTCCAGATCGGCGCGATGCATGTCGTCGAGCATCAGGTAATCTTCGTTGATCATGGCTTCGGAGGGGATCATGACAAACTCACCGGTGATCTTATCTTGAAGCGCTTCCAAAATATCCCGGCCGGTCAATAATCCGGCTACCGTAATTCCTTTTCCGAAAAACCGGTTTTCCACCGGCCACACTTCCAGCCGGGATCCAAAACGCCGATTGAACCTTTGGATGGATTGTTCAAGCACAGGCCCAAAGATCAGCCCGGTGACCAGGGTTCCTTTCAGCCCTCGAATTTCGTCGACCGGTTTTCGTCGCAGAATGTTGGTGAACCCATCAAGAAATTGCCGGGCCATTCCCACCCCGTTTTCCAAGAGCGGAAAATCGGCATAGTGCGAGCGGGACGGGAGGGGTTCATTGGCCATCAGATAAAACTCGTCTCCCAAATAGGCGAAGGCGTTTCCCGCCGTTCTCTTGAACTCGTCCTGAAACGGTTTCACAAATTCAATGGTGCGGCGGGCATAAGCTGCATCGACAGGGTCCATCGCGGGGACGCGACGCCGATGATCGGTCAACCCGAGGGGAACAATGGCTACTGAAAGTACCCCCGGATGGAACTCCAACAGATCCCGGAGGGTGCGGACCAGATGCTCCCCGTCGTTCCAGCCCGGACACAACACCACTTGCGTATGCAACTGGATGCCGTGATCGATCAATCGCTTCATGCGGCCCAGAAGATCATCCTGAACACCCGGGAAGGGCCGCAATAATTTTTCGCGGATCTCAGGCTCTGTGGCGTGAACGGAGATGTAGAGCGGCGAAAGCCGTTGTTCAATGATGCGGTCCATCTCCGCTTCGTTGACGTTGGTGAGCGTCATGTAATTCCCGTACAGAAACGCCAGTCGAAAATCTTCGTCTTTGATCCACAGGGTTTTTCTGGACTGCCGGGGCAGTTGGAAGACAAAGCAGAACACGCATTGATTCTTGCAGAGCAGCGTTTGAATCTCTTCGAGGTCAAATCCCAACTCACTCTCGCGGGCGGTTTTCAGCCGGATCCGTTTGAGTTGTCCGTCTGAAGATCGAAGCACGAGAGTGCAATCTGATTCCCGCTCGCTGAGATAAAACTTCAGATCCAGAACATCGTGCACCTCATGGCCGTTTACGGCCAATAATACGTCCCCGGACTGAATTCCGGCCGTGGCGCTCGGCGACGAAGCTTCTACCGCGACAATGCGCGCGCCCACCGTGGTGTTGTGTTTCAGGGTGCTGCCCATGAAGGCATTGTAGCATTGAGGTTGAAATTCTTAGGCGATGGGTAGATCCGCCGAGAGCTTTCTTTCGAGGGAAACCGGCTCGACCTTTTGTGTGACCTGCCGTAAAATCAGAGAACCCGCCGTCTTTCTTGAAGGGGAGTAGGTGAGCCGGCGAAAGGCAGCAAGGTAGCAAGGAGCCCCGTGGATCCGTTCTCGAATATGCCCACCATTTCCATACGCGGCCGAAAATTCTTCGGTCGCATTGTGTTCGGCTTTTTTTTGCTGCTTTCAATCGGACTGGGTGCGCTGTCGGGCTTGGTCTTCGTGTATGTCAGCGATCTGCCGCAGGTGAGTCAACTGGAAAATTACCGGCCCGACGTGATTACTGAGGTCTATGCCGATGACGGGCAAACCATCGGCTCCTTCGCAATGGAACGCCGAATTATCGTCGATTACCAGCACATCCCGCGGAATTTGCAGGAGGCCATCATTTCCGTCGAGGATCAGAACTTCGAAAAGCATATCGGCGTGGATTTCATCCGGATTGCCAGCGCCGCCTGGAAAGACATCGTCACCTGGAAGAAGAAGGAAGGGGCTTCCACTTTGACCCAGCAGCTCAGCCGGAATCTTTTTCTGACACCCGACAAGAGTTTCAAGCGTAAGTTTCAGGAAATTCTGCTTTCGATCCAGATCGAGCGGCGATACAGCAAACAGCAAATCATGACCTTTTACTGCAATGAGGTTTACATCGGAAGCGGCTTGTACGGATTCGCGTCCGGCGCCGATTATTTCTATGGAAAGACGCTGGATAAACTCACGCTCGACGAAGCGGCGCTTTTGGCGGGCCTGGTGCAGCGACCGTCGGCCACATCGCCGACTTCGAACCCCAAGGCGGCATTGGCGCGACGCAATCATGTGCTGGACCGCATGGTGGTGGAACGCTACATCACCCGCGAACAGGCCGAAGCCGCCAAACAAAATCCGATTGCCCTTCACGTGCATCAACCGAACAATGATCTGGCGCCTTATTTCATTGAAGACATTCGCCAATACCTGATGGACAAATACGGAGCCCAGGAGGTGCAGGAGAAAGGTTTAAAAGTCTACACCACCCTCAACGTGGCCATGCAGAAACAGGCCAATGCCGCGCTCACCGAGGGTCTCAAGGATTATGATCGCCGCCACGGTTGGCACGGCATTGAGCACAATATTTTGCAAGAGCACCTGGGCGACTTGGAGACTTACTTCAGCGACGACTGGAAGAAACCCGTCGTTCCTGGAGCACAGCTCACGGGCTTGGTGGTAGACGTGGATGCGCGCGAGGCCATAGTGAAAATAGGGCCTCTGATGGCGCATGTCGTACCGCCGGATTTTGCCTGGACGAAAATCACTTCACCCCTGCAGATATTTCATCCGGGTGACCTGGCGTTATTTACGATCGCGTCGGTCGATTCCAAAACGGGAACAGCCAAGGTTTCTCTCGATCAGACACCGCAGGTGCAAGGATCGCTCCTGGCTATTGAACCTCAATCCGGCGATGTCAAAGCCATGGTTGGAGGCTACGATTTCGACACCAGCAAATTCAATCATGCCACGCAAGCTTGGCGGCAGGTCGGCTCCTCCTTCAAGCCCTACGTGTACACCACCGCGTTGATGCAGGGAATGAAACCGGATGACACGATTTTGGACGCTCCGGTCAGCTTTCCATCGGCGGGAGGATTGTATACGCCGCACAATTATGACGGGAAATATGAAGGCGTCATCACGCTGCGGCGGGCGCTCGCGGAATCGCGCAATATTCCGGCGCTTCGTGTGGCTGCCAAGATCGGGATCAAGAACGTGATCGACACGGCCAAGGCCTTTGGCATTACCGCCAAGATGGAACCTTTCCTGCCGACCGCGTTGGGAGCTGCGGATATTACTCTATGGGAACAGGTATCCGCCTTCAGCGTTTTCCCGAACGACGGGGTCCGATTGACGCCCCGGGAAATTCGCCGCGTGACCAGTTACGAAGGAGAGGCGTTGGAAGACGATTATCCACAAGTCACCGAAGTGATTCCCAGTCCCATCGCCCGGGAAATGGTCTCACTCATGGAGGGAGTGGTTCAATTTGGGACGTCCACGCGCGCCAAGGTATTGAAACGCCCGCTGGGCGGAAAAACCGGCACGACCAATGATTTTACGGACGCCTGGTTTATCGGATATACGCCCTCGCTGGTCTGCGGCGTTTGGGTGGGATTCGATGAGAAAAAATCGTTAGGGGATAAGGAAACCGGCGCCCGGCTGGCGCTGCCTATTTTCATTCAGTTCATGCAGGGGGTGTACGACAACAAACCGCCCGAGCAGTTTTTCAGCGAGCCCCCGGTGGTTCAGAAGGCCTCGAACGAGTCTCCGGGAGACACGGAAGCGCCTCGGGAAGTCGCGAATCCGGCCCCGACGAAGAGGATTCCTCCGAGCGGGGCTTCGAATCCAAAGAAGTCGGGGGTTATCGCTGCGCCTGCCAAGGGTGTCGGGAAGAGGATTTCAGGCCAGTGAAAGGCCTTTCCGCGCCTTTCGATAAACCAGTGAAACCGATATACTGGGTATGCAAGGTGGAGCGTGACTAGCGAATACACGGGCGTGAATTTGAAGAATGTCTGGTACAAGGCAGTGCTGGCGGGGAGTTTGATACTCGGTGCGAGCCCGGCCTGCGGTGCTCCACAGAAGAATCGGAAGGCGGAAAACGTGCTTACCGAATCCAAGATAGATTTCTCGGCGCAGCGCGAACGCATGGTGAAGACTCAATTAGAGTCTCGCGGAATTAGTGATCCGCGTGTTCTGGCCGCCATGCGACAGGTGCCCCGAGAATCGTTCGTCCCTCCGGAATACCGGGATCAGGCCTACGACGACGCCGCTTTGCCTATTCATTATGCCCAAACGATTTCTCAACCCTACATTGTGGCCTACATGACCGAGACTTTAGCCCTGAAGGGTGATGAGCGCGTGCTGGAAATTGGAACCGGCTCGGGCTACCAAGCCGCGATACTGTCACTTCTGGCTCGGGAAGTTTTTTCCATGGAGATTGTGGAACCTTTGGCCCAGGAAGCGCAAAAAAACCTGGCGGGCTTAGGCTATAAGAACATTACGATCAAAGTGGGGAACGGATACGATGGCTGGCCGGAACAGAGTCCGTTTGATTGCATTATTGTGACCGCGGCTCCGCCTGAGCTCCCGCAGAAACTGGTGGAGCAATTGAAGGTCGGAGGCCGGATGGTTTTGCCACTCGGCCATTACGCCCAGGAGTTGGTCCTGGTCTTGAAGAAACCGGGAGGAATCGAAAAGCGGGATTTGATTCCGGTGCGGTTTGTTCCGATGATCGACCGCCGGAAGAAGGACTGAAGTTTCGTGACAGCTTGCATCGCAAGTCCTGCGGCATCCTCCTTGATCTAATTCCACAATCTTAATCATACGAACGTAGACGGGATTCATCATGACGAATAAAGACGACCGATATCGACTTTCAGCGGGGACACGCATTTTCTTTCTGGCGTTTCTTGTGTTGATGTTCTACGTCGTGTGGCGCATGCCGCACGGCTCGGGAAGGGATTCGGAGGTGCCCCCCGATTTATTGGCGCAACTTCAGGTGAAGGATGTTGCGGCGGCCTCGGACGCGTCGTTCAGCAACGACGAGATGAACAACATTCAAATTTATCGCGCTGTGAATCCTAGCGTCGTCAACATCACAACGGAGACCGTGAGCTACGACTTCTTTTTCATGCCGGTGCCTTCGACCGGGGCGGGCTCCGGTTTTGTGATCGATTCCGATGGACATATTCTGACGAATTTTCACGTCGTGGACGGAGCACGACGTTTGGAAGTGACCTTGTCCGATAAATCCAAGTATTCGGCACGCTTTGTGGGAGGGGACCGGTCCAGTGATTTGGCCGTGATTCGAGTCAATGCCCCCGCTTCCAAGTTGCATCCGGTGAAACTGGGTGATTCCACGAATTTGCAAGTGGGGCAGAAGGCCCTGGCTATCGGCAATCCCTTTGGATTGGCGGGGACGTTAACCACGGGAGTCATCAGTTCGTTGGGCCGCAGCATTCGCGCGGAAAACGATCGGGTCATTGAGAACGCCATTCAGACCGATGCCTCCATCAATCCCGGCAACTCCGGGGGGCCCTTGCTGAATTCCCGGGGAGAAGTCATCGGCATCAACTCGCAAATTGCTTCCCCCAGTGGGGGCAGTGTGGGCGTCGGTTTTGCCATCCCCATCAACAACGCCAAGGGCATCTTGAAGGATTTAATTACTGTGGGGAGGGTGAAGCGAGCCTTCTTGGGGATCCGAGGTTATTCCGTGGATCCGGAACTGGCCGACATTTTGCGCCTCCCGGTGGATCACGGCGTTTTGGTGGCGCGGGTGACACGCGGCGGCAGCGCCGACCGGGCCGGAATCCGCGGCGGCGATCAGTGGTTTCTGGTCGGTAATCAACGCATGACCTTGGGCGGCGACTTAATCGTCGCCGTGGACGGAAAGCAATTCGACAGCGACGATCAAGTCAATCAGTACGTCGAAAGTAAAGCGCCCGGCGAAAGAGTCAGCATCGAACTCTATCGCGGAAATAAGAAGATGACCGTTGCTGTTCCGCTGGTGGAGCGGGTGGAATAGGGACTCCAGGGCGCAGACGGATCATGGTGTTGAACGATCCGGCTTGACGCCCCCGGGTTGCACGCGAATATCTCGAAGCCGCTCTTTGGCCGCCACGGTCTCTCCTGCCTTAGGGTACCGGCGTATCAATTCCCGATAGGCATCCCCCGAATAAGCAAACTGATCGGAAACGGCCTGATACCGGAAGTGGATTCCGAACGATTCGAAATGGTCGAGTCCGCGATAATTGGCGAAGAGATCCGTTTCGTCCAGTCCCTCGGGCAACTTCAGCTCTTCCGGATTCAGTTTTCGATTGGCGCGATTGGAAATTTGAAATGCTACCTGGTCCGCCAGTGTCCCCAGTTGGAGCAAGGCTTTAGGTCGTAGCGACGATTTCTCAAAGTGCGAAGTCAGAATTTTCAAAGCAATGAGGGCTCGTTCCCCCGGCTGCTGCATGGCAAACCGAAACAACTTCTCATCATCTCCGGGAATGCCCGGGGCCGCTAATGCGGCGTTCAACATCCATCCGACAAAGCGGGAACTGACAATCACCCGGCGGAATTTTTCGTTTTTCCGCAGGTTTTCATTTGAGACGATGAAGACGCGATGTCCGGTTCGAAGCCGGCGCAGATAGGCTGCTTCGACATCCGGACGCGACCGCACAACCGAAAACCGCTCGTCAAACACGTAAGCGAGCAGCGATTTCGGTTGCGCCGCTGTCCTTTCGGGCCGGTCGGCAGCACGAATTTGCATCCATGATGCCGCTGAGATGAAGAAGATAAGAACCGCACACAGGAATCGCGGGAAGAAAACAGGAGTATGGTGAATTGACGGCATGACTGGAGTTCTCCTTGACTGTGAATTTGGGGGGATGAATGAGCCTAGTAAATTCCAGGAGCTTAAGAAAGTCAAGCACAACCGAGGTTCAGGACCGGCAACGCCGAGGTTCCGTGGTCGCCCGACCATTTCATTGTTCAGTCATGCCTTCGGGGACGACAACGCATGAGCCACTGCTGACAAGAAAAAATCAGCAAGGGATAGTTCTTACATTCATTTTCCTTCCGAGAGCGGATAGGCAGCCCGCAGGGCCTGGGTCACCAAAAAGTCCGCGGGCTTGTTCAAATCCTTGGGATGGTCCTCCAGCCACTTACCGACTGTGCTCAGAACCTGCTGCACGCTGACGTTTCCACCGATTGTGAACAACACTCCGTCCCCCGAATCGGCAATTCCTTCCACATAGCCGGCATAAAACGCAGCGTCGGTTTCCTTGTAATCGACCCGCGAGGATTCTCTCTTCTTGTATTCCTGCCATTGGGCGGTCAACGTCGTCCCGCTGACAAACCCCGCCCAGCCTTGTACAGAAACCATTCCAAGTAGTGCTAATCCGCATAACACTCTCACTGATTTCTTAATCATGTTCTTGATCCTTGGTTGGCAGATTCAAAGAACGCTAGTGAGCATTCGGGATAGGCCGCTCGACAGCCTGAGCCGGGGCGGTCTGAAAATTGTTTGATACAGCACGTCATGGTGGAGTTTACCGGGCGCCGAAAAGAGATGCAATCAATTCAAAAGAACCGGCCGGGGTTTGCGGCCTCATTGCGTCGGAGCGTTGTGATGTTTTTCACACTTGACTTCAACCTCATCGAGTAATACCGTAGCAGCGTAGTATTCAATAATTCCACCTCATTTACTGACATTTCGAGCGGGTTCACAGGCTGAATCGGCCTGAGGAGATGAATCGGATTCGTGGCAGCGCTGGTCCCAACCGCTGGGCGGGGCGGGCCCTCGTGTATATAAATTTGAAGTTAGATCGAAAATCGACAGGAGAATTCGCATGAGAAATCGATGGGTACTATTGCTAGTCACATGTTTTTTTGTGTTCATGAGCCTGAGCACGTGGGCTCAGGATCCCACAGCCCAAACCTCGGAGCTGATGACCCGTGCTTCGCTTCAGATTCATGTCCCGGACTCGAGTATTGAACTCCCCGGGGATGTTGGCTTGCGGGCGCATACCAATCACTTGGTTGCCCTTCGCTTGGATAAATCGGGCCAGCCGCAGACTTCTTCTCCCTCAGGCGAGACTCCGCAGTCTATCCGCCCCGTATATAACTTGCCTTCGACCGGCGGGAGCAACGTCATCGCCATTGTCGATGCCTTTAATTATCCGACGGCGGAAAATGATCTGAACGTCTTTTCGAGTACTTTCGGCTTGCCGCCCTGCACCACGTCGAATGGATGTTTTCAGATTGTTTATGCCTCGGGAAGCAAACCCAGAAACAATTGCGGTTGGGATCAGGAGATGGCTTTGGACATTGAATGGGCGCACGCCATGGCGCCCGGCGCTCGCATCATCCTGGTGGAGGCGAAATCCAACCAGTTCAACGATCTGTTCCAAGCGGTGGATGTAGCCAGCAAACTGGTCAGCCCCAACGGAACCGGATTTGGTGAGGTGTCCATGAGCTGGGGCGGCAGTGAGTTTTCCTCCGAATCCGGCAACGATTCTCACTTCACGCAGCCCGGAGTGGTTTACTTTGCCTCCAGTGGAGACACCGGTGGAGCCACGATCTATCCGAGCGCTTCGCCCAACGTGGTGGCCGCAGGTGGAACTTCCATCAACCGATCCAAGACCGGGACTTTCGTCAGCGAGACGGCTTGGAGCGGGAGCGGCGGCGGACCCAGCAAATACGAGGCAAGGCCGGCGTTTCAAAACGGCATCTCGACGATTGTCGGTTCCCAGCGCGGCATTCCAGATTTTTCATTCGACGCGAATCCTTCGACCGGAGTGTCCGTTTACGACAGCACTTCCTGCCAGGGCTTGAGCGGATGGTTGGTCTTCGGTGGAACCAGTGTAGCTTCTCCTTCGCTGGCCGGAATTGTCAATTTGGCTGGACATTTCTATTCCAGCTCAACGAATGAGTTGAACACCATGTATTCCGATACGGTGGCCCCGGATTCTTGGAATACGACGGACTTCCGCGACATCACATCCGGCACGGCAGGCTCCTTCTCCGCAACAACCGGATGGGACTTTGTGACCGGAATCGGAAGCAATCAAGGTCTGGTCGGTAAATAGAAAAGACCAAAAGGCGGGGAAGCAGGTGTCTGCTTCCCCGTACTCAATTTCAGTCTTCCCGCCTCCACTTCTTGCCTTGCTGAAGTTCCACGAACGCCTGATGGGAAGGGCTTTGTCATCAAGGCTTTCCTTGCTCGGCAGAAGATTTTTTTGCTCCCTCTGAGTACGCCCCTCCTTGGCCGGCGTTCATAATCTCTTTCGCGCCTAAATAGTTGACAACATAAATGAAGATGCGTAGCCTTTCTGCAGTTACCAGGCCACTTTTAAGAATTCTCGTCTGACGGCCTTCATGTGGCATCCCTAAGTGCTTCTGTTTTGTTTACAGGTATGGTCAATTATCACTTCCCTAACCAAAAAGATTGGAGGCATTCATGAAGAGGATGTTGGTTTGCCCCTGGTGGATAGCTTTCTTGGTGATATTGGGCTGTTGGTGCGGAGTATCGGCTGGCCAAACGTTTCAAGGCAGTTTCACCGGAATTGTGTCTGATCCCTCGGGGGCCATCATCGTGGGAGCCATGGTGCGTGTCGAAGAAGTGTCCACCGGACTCATCCGCGAAACGACCACATTGGATGATGGTCGATACAGCGTCGCTCTTCTTCCCCCCGGTCAATACCGCATCGCTGTCGAAAGGCAGGGTTTCGAGCGAGTGATTCAAGGCCCATTTCCTCTGACCGTCAATCAGCAGTTGCGCGTCGATTTTGAAATGAAATTGGGTGTTCAGACTTCCACCGTCGAAGTCAAAGAGAGGCCGCCGGTGCTGGACACCGTCAGCTCGTCGGTAGGAACCACGGTGGAGCAAGCCAAGATTGCTGAGATTCCGCTGAACGGCCGACATTTTTTGGAGCTGACCACCCTGGGTCCGGGCATTGTGCCCGGCACACCGGGTTCCCGTATCAATGACCGTGGCGGCGCTATCAATGTGAATGGCATGCGCGACTCCATGAACTCCTACTGGCTGGACGGTCTCGATAACACCGCCATCGGAGTGGGCCAGTTCACCGTGGTGCCTCCGTTGGATTCGGTGCAGGAGTTCCGCATGGAGACCGGCGGCTATGAGGCCAAATTCGGCGCCCATGCCGGGGCACAGGTCAACGTGGTGACCCGCTCGGGATCGAATCGGTTACACGGTTCCTTGCACGAGTTCTTCGAGAACACTTCGCTGGACGCACGCAGTTTCTTCGATTCGGTGGTGGCGCCGGTGCATCGCAATCAATTCGGAGGAGCCTTGGGCGGCCCGGTGGTCGTGCCACAAATATATGACGGGCATGACCGCACGTTCTTTTATTTTGCGTACGAGGGTTTGCGCGACCGCCATGGCTTTTTCAATCGCGCCGTGGTTCCCACGGACGCCGAGCGCAATGGAGATTTCTCAGATCTGCTGGCGCCCAATTGCGCGCAAAAGAATCTGTTGATCGATCCCTTCGCACTGTTTGCCGGACAAGTGCAACCCTTGATGGGCCCGGGCGGCGTGAACACACTGCCATTCATCGATCCGGTGGGCCAGGCTTTGGTGAATCTTTATCCCCATGCCAACATTCCCAATGCTCCCTGCGGAACCCCCAATTTTGTGTCCTTGGTAAACCGTCAGGTGAATCAGAATAATTTCTTCGGGCGCGTCGATCAGCATTGGGGCACCAAAGATAATGTCTTCTTCCGAATCAACGTCAATCGCGATCAGGAATTCCTGCCTCCCAATACGAGTTCTCGTGCGGCCTCAACCAACCTTCCGGGATTTGCCACCATTACCCACGATCAATATTTGATGACCGGCATTGATTGGAGCCACGTCTTTTCGCCGTCTTTGATCAATGAGCTGAAATTGGGATATAACCGCTGGCAGATTCGCGAAACCATCCAGGATCAAGGCAACACCATCGCGAAACAGCTGGGTTTGCAGGGAATTAATCCCGCGTTTTCGGGCGTACCGCTGCTCAACTTCACGAATTATGACGGCATTGGTTCCAATGACACCGATCCCCAGAACGGGGCCGTGAATACCTTCCAGATTGCCGACACGCTGACACATGTGCATCGCAACCATGCCTTGGCTTACGGAGCCGACATCCGCAGTGTCGATCGCGGGAATTTCACGCTGCAAACACTCACCCGCGGACAATACAACTTCACGGGGACCGTCACGGGCGGATTCGGCCAACTGCCCGCGGTCGTGGGGCAGGGATTGGGCTGTGTTTCTCCGGGTTGTTCGTTTGGAAACAGTATTGCCGACGCTCTGCTTGGAATTCCAACGTTCTGGGTAAGTGGCTTTACGCAAAACATCTCCGGACACATTGGAGAATATGATTTCTTCGGTCAGGATACATGGAAGGTGCGACCCAACCTTACATTGATTTTGGGTGTGCGTTATGAATACAAAGGGCTGGCGACCGACCGCCTGAACCGGTTTGGGAACTTTGATTTTCAAAAAGGCCTTTTGATGCTGGCCAGTGATGGGCCGATCACTGAAATGAATTTCGATCCCACCACCATGAGTTTTGTGCCGGTCGGGACGACCAGCTTGGGAAGTCGTGCCGCCAACCGCTCGCTGCAGTTGCCGGACAGGGACGATTTTGCGCCGCGCGTGGGATTTTCCTGGCAGCCCTTTCATAAATCTTATTTCGTGGTGCGCGGGGGATATGGAATTTTTTATAACCAAACGATCGGCGACGTGTTCTTCCTGAAGACCGCGAATCCTCCTTTCGTCCAAATCAATGCCGGTAACATTGGCGGGGCTTTGCAGGCCCTCCAAACCGGGGCGATCATCCCCGGTTCCGGTCAGTTGATTCAACAAGCCCTGGCGGGAATCGTGGCGCCCACCTTCCCCACAGTCAGTCCTTTCCAGATCAATTTTCAGGATGCCGCCATCCACGAGTGGAATGTGGATTTACAAGGCGAACTGCCGGGGTCCTGGTTGTTGGATTTGGGATATGTCGGCACGCGCGGCCTGCATCTGCCGCGGGAGGTCGATCCCAATCAGCCGCGGCCGAATCCGAACACACAAACCGCGCCCGTGCCTTTCCCCTTGTTCGGGGGATTTTCTCATACTGAATCGTCGGCCTCCTCGAGCTATCACTCCATGCAGGTGAAAGTGGAGCGGCATTACGTCCGCGGCTTGTCTTTCCTGGGCGCGTACACCTATTCGAAGTCCATCGACGATGCTTCCGACTCTTTTGCCACCAGCCGCAGCCAGAACTTCCCGCAAAATTCCAATAATCTGGCGGCTGAAAAGGCTCGATCGGATTTTGATTTCCGACATCGGCTGGTGTTGTCTTATGTCTACGAGTTGCCCTACCGGGCCGAGGGTCGTACTCTTTCCAACAAACCCCTTTTCGCAGTGGTGCGAGACTGGCAGATTTCGGGGATCTTCACAGCGCAATCGGGGCCGGTGTTTACCCCCCAGGTCAGCGGGAACTTCAGCCAGGCGGATGAGCAAAATGTCATTGGCGTTGGGTCTCCTACGGATCGGCCCAATGTCACCGGCAGCGCCCTCTATGCCGGCCAACAAACGCCCAATCAGTGGGTGCTGCGTTCCGCCTTCAGCGCTCCATCGCCTTTCACCTTTGGAAACGCGGGACGGAATATTTTGACCGGCCCAAAGCTCACGGACTGGGATTTTGCCCTGAGCCGGAAATTTTTGGCCCGCGAGAGCAAGTCGCTGGAATTTCGCGCCGAGGTATTTAATTTGATGAATCACCCCAATTTTGATATTCCGGTGCGCGACCTGGCCTCCGCCAACTTCGGCGTCATTACTAGGACTTTAGGTCCGGTGGCCGGTCCGGCCTCCGGCGGCCCCGGCTTGCCGCGCCAAGTACAGTTTGGATTGAAGTACGCGTGGTGAGAAGGACTTACCACTCGGTCTTGAGAATAAGAAAAGCATTTGAGATTTTGCGAATGCGTGAATTGGGAATACTGAGATTTTAGGAATTGGGGCAGCGGCCAACCCGAATTGAAAAATGTAAATCATTTCTCAACGAATTGGCTTTGAGATTGCGCGATTGCGCGAATGCGTGAATTGGGAATACTGAGATTTTAGGATTCGAGGCAGCACCCCGCCGGAATCCAAGAATATGGATTTCTTCTCGTCACTTGTCACTAACCACTTTTCACTGTTCTCGGCCACTATTCACTCTTTTCTGCCCTTGTGATTTGACCTCTCTCCACCAAGACCGTATGATTTATAAACGCTCCAACTAACGTTTGTTGGTAACGCGCGGAACGCGCCTCACGGGAAGTAGTGCTTCCAGGAGTGAGTGTGATAATTCTCATTGTCATCCTTTTACTCGTTTTATTCCTGCTGTCGATGCTTTCCTCCTCCGCAGAGACGGCCCTGTTTGCGGCGAATCGGTATGACATAAAGGCGCTGGCCGGGAAGGGGAGCCGTCGCGCCAAGCTTGTCCTGGCAATCCTCAAGCACCCCGAGCGCGTCTTGGCAGCTCTACTTTTTCTCAACACCTTGGCTAATGTGTCGATGGCGGCCATCGTTACGACTCTGGTGGCGGACTGGGTATCCGAATTGCACCGCAATCTGGCGTTGATCCTTACGACCGTGGTTCTGACGATTGTGTTGCTGATCTTTGCAGAATTTGTTCCCAAGACTTTTGCGGCGCGTCATGCCAACCGTCTGGCATTGGCATTGATCCAACCTCTGCGGGTGGCTATGGCGGTTTCGCTGCCGGTCATTCGGATTGGGGAACTGCTCGGACGGAGGCTCTTGGGCAGCAAAGCTGAGGAGTCGGCCAGGGAGGCGATTGCCTCGGAGGTGGTGCTGCAATCGTTGATCGATGAATCCGCTGCCACAGCCGGTGTCGAGCGGCACCAGATGTTGCGCGGTGTTTTGGCCCTGTCAGATTTGGCCGTCAAGGCGGTGATTATTCCGCGTTCGCAGATCACAGCCGTCCCGCTCGAGGCCACTCCGGAGGAGATTTTGGAGACCATTCGAACCACCGGCTACAGCCGCATTCCTGTGTACCGCGGTGACCTCGACCATATTGCCGGCATTCTTCATTCCAAGGATGTGCTGCCTCGCCTCATGCAGCAGATGGGTCAAACCGGCCCGGTGAAGGAAGGACTCAAGCTACAGACCATCATGCGCAAGCCGTTGTTCGTCCCCGACAGCGCCAAGGTGGATCAAACCTTGAAGTACATGCAGAAGAACCATATTCATATGGCTGTCGTGATTGACGAGCACGGCGGCGTGGAGGGCCTCGCCACGCTGGAAGATTTGCTCGAACAAATCGTGGGCGAGATTCAAGATGAGCACGACTTTGAATTGGATTCCATTCGTCGGCTGGCCAATGGAACGGTGTTGGTGGATGCCGACGTTTCGATCCGTGAAATTAACAAACGCTTGAAATGGGAATTGCCCGAATCGAACCACTACTCCACCTTGGGAGGCTTCTTGATGGCCCATACGGGGCGACTCCTTCAGGAGGGTGATCGGGTGCAGTATGAACACAGGCGCTTCACCATCAATGCCACGGAAGGCCGTCGATTGGTCAAGATTTTGGTGGAACCGAATATAAGGACTGACACCTTACGTTTGACGACCGAGGGTGATCGATGACCCGGGTGTCTGTCCCTTCTCTGGGTTTTCCGAATATAGGGACTGACACCTTACGTTTAACGACCGAGGGTGATCGATGACCCGGGTGTCTGTCCCCTCTCTGTGTCTTCCGAATGTAGGGACTGACACCTTACGTTTAACGACCGAGGGTGACCTATGACCCAGGTGTCTGTCCCCTCTCTGTGTCTTCCGAATATAGGGACTGACACCTTACATTTTAACGACCGAGGGTGACCTATGACCCAGGTGTCTGTCCCTTCTCTGGGTTTTCCGAATATAGGGACTGACACCTTACGTTTAACGACCGAGGGTGACCGATGACCCGGGTGTCTGTCCCCTCTCTGGGTTTTCCGAATGTAGGGACTGACACCTTACGTTTAACGACCGAGGGTGATCGATGACC
>JAQUPQ010000027.1 GCA_028716525.1 Terriglobia bacterium
GGGATTCGTGTGAAGCTGTACGCGCGCGGCAGCGGCAAGTGGGAAGAGTCGGGCGGGGAAATTGCCAAGTTTGGTTTGAACACGGTGGTGTTGGTGAAGGCCCTCAACTATTTGCGCGAGGTGGGCCATCAACAGGATCTCAAGATGCTGCATTTCCATATCGGATCCCAGATCACCAACATCAAGCGCATCAAAGCGGCCGTTAAAGAAGCGGCCCGGGTCTATTGCAAGGTCAACAAGATGGGTTTCAACGTGCAGTATTTGAATGTGGGCGGCGGCTTGGGTGTGGATTACGACGGAAGCCGCACGGCTTCAGAGTGCAGCGTCAACTATAGCATTCAGGAATTCACCAACGACATCGTCTATACCGTCCGGGAAGTCTGCCTCAGTGAGAACGTTCCGGAGCCGATTCTGGTCACCGAAAGCGGGCGGGCCATGGCAGCCTATCATGCCATGTTGATCACCGACGTGCGTCAGGCGATTGCGCCCGGAGCGGGCGCCAACCCGGTGGTGGAAATGGTCAATGGGGCCAAATCGGAGCCCGTCCGCGAGTTGGTGGATTTGGCGCGCGATCTCAACGCCAAGAATTTTATGGAGTATTACCACGACGCCCTGGCGCACCGGGAAGAGTTCATTTCCTTGTTCGACCTGGGTTTTCTGGATCTCGAAGAAAAAGCCAAGGGCGAGCAGTTGTTTTGGGACATCTGCCGGAAGGCCGTGCGTTTTTCCAAAAGCATGAAGGAGCGGCCGGAAGAGTTTGAGGATTTGGAGAAGCTGCTGTCTTCTAAATACATTTGTAACTTTTCGTTGTTCCAGTCGGCCATAGACATCTGGGCTTTGGATCAACTCGTGCCCATCATGCCTATTCATCGATTGCTTGAAATTCCGACGGAGCGCGGAACCTTGTGCGATGTGACTTGTGACTCCGACGGCAACATCGACAAATTCGTGGATGTCCGGGACGTCAAGGAAGCCTTGGAGTTGCACGCGCTCAACGGTCAACCCTATTACATCAGCCTGCTTCTGGTGGGGGCTTACCAGGAGGCCATCGGCGATCTGCACAATTTGTTCGGGGCCGTCAATGAGGTGAACGTCGTTGTGGATGAGAGCGGCCGCTTCCATTTTCGGAAGATCGTCCGAGGGGAGGGTGTCCGCCAAGTCATCAGTTACATGGGATACGACGTGGAGGCCTTGCTGCAGTCTTTGGGAAATCGCGTATCGCGTCTGCGTCAGGAAGGTTTATTGAAGGATGAAGACGAGCACGAGTTGATGGCGAATTACTCGCGACTCCTCGACAGCTATACGTACTTGGGTTGATGACGTTCTTGTCAGCTGTTTCTTGCCCCGCGGGGCCGCACTCACGGGGCACGCTAGGTATCGATCGTCAGTAGCAGATAGATTCCCCCCAAACCAAAAATGAGATTGGGTGACCAGGCGGCAAGCATGGGGTGAAGTTTGTTGAATCCCCCCATGGCTTCGAAAAGGCCGCCGACGGCCCAATAGAGGATGGCGATACCGATGGACAGGCCGATTCCGTACAAGGCGCCGCGCCGGCCGGTCGAAAATGAAAAGGGAATCGCCAGCAGAACCATGATGAAGGCGATCATGGGATACGCAAATTTTCGGTAATATTGAACCATGAGCCGAACCACGTCGAATCCGCTTTGTTGCAAGGATTGAATGTAGCGCCACAATTCGCCCGCGTTCATCTGTTCGCTGAGCTTGACAATCTTCACGAAATAACCGGGTTCTTCGTTAACTTCCGCAAACGTGGTGACCGTAAAGGATCGGAACGAGCTGTGGTCGTCCAGACTGAAATCACGCACCCAGCCGTCGTCGAATACCCAGTGACGCAGGTAGGAATCCCAGTACACGTGTCGCGATGCAATCCGGCGGCTCATGTGGTTGGTCGTGGGATCAATTTCATAGACCGAAAAATCGGCAAATGCCGCACGGTCGGGATCGTAGTATTTGTAGTTGTAAATGCGCAATTGCTTGGAGTCTTGTCCCACGATCCAATTCTGATTAGGCCGCAGGAATGTTTGCGGCGGACGGCCTTTGATGATATTGCGATAGGCGTCTTGGTGCTGGTTGGCGCCGGGGAGAACGAAGTCTTGAAGCAGAAACATACCGACGCTGATGAGAGCGGCGCTGAAGAGCAATGATACGGACAATCGATAGAGGCTCAATCCGCTGGCTTTCATGGCTGTGATCTGGTTGGTCTTGGTCAACAATCCAAAATTCACGAGCGTGGCCACCAGGACGGCAATGGGAGCCACCCAGTAAATGATCTGGGGAATCAGGTAGACGAAATACAGGATCACCGTCATCGGCGAGACGTGGTTCCTGACGATGTCGGAGATGAGTTCAAACAGCGTAAAGATGATGAAAATCATGATGAAGGCAAGCAATGAGAGCAGGAGATATCCGAAGAAGCCGCGCAAAATATACTCGTCGATGATGTGCGGGGTCAGAAGCCGAAGGAAGGGCGATGCGTTCCTATGGGCGGAGTTATTGGTGTTTTTCAGGAGGCGCTTCAATCGGGCGAGCAGGGAATTGGACGTTTCAGCCAGGAAGGTGCGAAAACCCGCGAGCCAGTGGCGGTCACTGAGAAAGATTAAAATTATGGACAGAACAAAAAAGACCGCATTAGCGCCCCACAGACCCAGTACGACCGGGATGCGGCCATCGTCGGCGAAGCGCGTTCCCGTAACAAACATCAGGTAGTATGCGCTGATGACCAACAAGCTGAGAATAAATCCGTAAGATTTTCCGCCTCGTTGCGACGAGATGCCCAACGGCACGCCCAGCAGGGCCAATACCAAACAGGACGCGGGAAGCGCAAAGCGGCGGTGCAGCTCCACAAACATGGCGCGGGGGGCCCGGGGCCGGCGAACGTCATGAAAAAGCTGGAGGGTGGGCAAATCCGGCAGGGTGGCGCGCAGCGACGTGTCGCGTTTCACTTGGATCGGAGGCAACGGAATCTCGCTGTGGTCGAAATGAATGAGGGAGTAATCGCTGGGCTTGTTGGGACTGAGGAGATGGGAGCTCCCGCGTTCCAGATAGAGCTGTAATTTGTCCTGCGAACGGTTGACCAGTAACTCTCCGTGTTGCGCCAGGGTGACGGGGGCGCTGTCCGGTTTTGTCATGTCGACCATGAAAATGTTCTTCCAGCGCTCGTCTACAATGTCTTCAACATAAAGGATGAGCTTGGGGAAGCGCTCCTCGAATACCCGAGGGGCCAATTCGGCTCCGATCTGAGAACTGGCCACCTGGTCGAGCACGGATTGTTTGATTTGGTTGATGTACGGAACGCCGCGGGTGGACAGAAAGAGGTTGATCCCCCCGGCGAGCAACCCAAGAGCCACCACCGGCCACACGAAGGTCGCAATGGAGCGCCCGCTGGCGCGAAGCGCCACCACTTCGCTGTCGGCCGACATCCGTCCCAAACCGACCAAAATTCCCAGAAGTATGCCCATCGGAATCGTGAACATGAAAATGTTGGGGAGTAGCAAAAGGCATAACTTGCCGATGAGCGCCACCGAGGCCGTGCTGCTGACGATCATCTCCAGCAATTTTCCCAGGTCACGAATAAAAAGGATGAAGGTGAACACCATCAACCCCAGGAAGGAAGGGAAGAGGGCTTCGCGGAAAATGGCACGTGATATAATTCGCATGGAGAGAATTCAAACCATTAAATCCAACACAATCTAACACAGTTTCGCATGCCGGAAAAAATCAAATTAGCTTTCCTGTGGCATATGCATCAACCCTATTATCTCAATCCGTTGACGGGGTTTGTTGAAATGCCTTGGGTGCGGCTGCATGGCCTCAAGGACTATTGGGGCATGGTGCAAATGCTGGAGGAATTTCCTCGGGTCCACCTGACGGTCAATTGGGTGCCTTCACTCCTTCGGCAAATCGAGGATTTCCTGAATAATCCGGATATAGATCCGCTTTTCACGCTGGCATTCACGCCGGCGGAGAAATTGGCCCCTGAGGAAAAGAAAAGGATCGCCGGGAATTTCTTTCAGGCCAATTACGCCCGCCAGATCCAACGTTTTCCCCGATATGAGGAACTTCACCGTCGTTTTTATGAAGCGGGTGAGGGGGATGCGGAAGTGGCCTTGTCCTCATTTGGTAATCAGGACTTCATCGATTGGCAGGTTCTGTCCCAGCTTTGCTGGTTCGATGAAATCGTCTTGGAGAAAGACGCCCAGCTCGCCGCCTGGGTTGCAAAAGGCCGAAACTTCACGGAGGCCGACAAGGAACAACTTCGTGTAAAAGAACTCGAATTGATAAAGCGTGTCGTTGCCACATCCCGAGAATTTGCAGAGCGAGGGCAGATTGAACTCTCGACTTCCCCCTTTTTCCATCCCATCCTTCCGTTGATTTGCGACACCTCGGTTGCCCGGGGCTGTCAGCCGGATGCGCCGCTTCCCACAAGCACCTACCGACATCCGGAAGATGCGATTCGCCAGCTGCAGCTCGCCATTGAACAACACACTCGAATCTTCGGCCGGCGACCGGCCGGGTTGTGGCCTTCCGAGGGTTCGGTATCCAACGAGGTCCTGGAGATCGCTTCACAATGTGGTTTCCGCTGGGCTGCAACTGATGAGGGCATTCTGGGACACAGCTTGAATGTCTCATTTGAAAGAAATCCGGGGAACGGAATTTCCAATAGCGAACTGCTTCAACGACCCCATCGCTTTCGAAGCTCGCCCCTGCATCTGTTTTTTCGCGACCGGGAGCTTTCCGATGCTTTGGGATTCGTGTATTCGCGAATGGAGACTGGGGAAGCCGTAAACGACTTGGTGGGGCGCTTGAAGTCGATCGCTTCAAATCAATTGGCGGAGCCCTGCATATCCATCATTCTGGATGGAGAAAATGCTTGGGAGTTCTTTCCGAATAACGGCAGGCCCTTCCTGAAAGAATTGTACAAGCGCTTGTCGGACGATCCGCAATTCGAGTGTGTAACCTTCTCGGAAGTACTCGAGAGCGGTCGACCAAACGCCGGCGCTTTGGAGTCGGTGTGGCCGGGATCCTGGATCAATTCGGATTTTCGCATCTGGATCGGAAGTGAGGAAGATAATCGCGCTTGGAATCTATTGGCGGAGGCGCGGGAGACCTTCGAATTGGCGAAAGGCTCGGCCCCGGATGCTGATTCAAATCCTAAGATGCAGGCCGCCATGGAATCTCTCTGGGCGGCCGAAGGGAGTGATTGGTGCTGGTGGTACGGCCCGGAACATTCTTCGGCCAACGATGCACGATTTGATGAATTGTTTCGCGCTCATCTGGTGAGTTGTTACCAGCAATTGGACCGGCCGGTGCCGGCGGCCCTGTCAGAGCCATTGAATCGCTCCGCGGCCAAATATTTGCAAGTGCGGCCCACCGGGAAAATTCATCCCACTATCGATGGACGCGCTACAAGCTATTTCGAATGGTTGTGGTCCGGGAGAATAGAAGAGGCGGGAACCACCATGCATTTTGGCAAAAAGGCGGTCGAATGCCTCTACTACGGATGGGACGAAGAATGGTTATATGTGCGGCTGGATCTTTTGAAAGAGACGCCTAAGAATAACCAGCGTCACGATGTGAAGGTGTATCTGGATGACACGCGTTACTTACTGGCCCCCGATTTCACGAAAGGGGATGCCATGCCAGACTTGTCCTTGTGTTCGGAGCAAAGCGCCGACCGCAGGCCTTTGGGAAAGCAGCAGGCCGAGGCGGCCTTCGCGGATTTCCTGGAGCTGAAGGTCCGAAAGTCTTTGTGGAGAGATCTGGGCTTGGCGCGAGTATCTTTTTATGTGGTTCTCGACGTCAATGGGGTTCCCGGCGGACGCTTTCCCGCGGTGGGAGCCGTAGCGATTGACGAAACGCCTCTCGAATGAGCCAACCCCCATAAATTCCAAAGATCGTGTTTGTTATAAGTGCCGAAGCTCCGCGAGTCTTTATTGAGATGGCGTGTTGGCGGTCCTTGCCGGTCGAGTTGGAGGTGGCGGCTTGGGGATCACAACCATACTGGCGTTGCCCTCCTTGTCAACGGCTTGAATCCCGAATATCAGATTGTCCTTCGACAGTCCTTTCAAACTTACCTCGGTAACTTTTCCCAGAAGCAAGCTGTGCTGCCAGACCGGTGAAGTGGTTTCTCGCCACACTACATTGTATCCGGCCAGGCGGGCTTCCGGATTGGGCTCCCACTGGATGACCGTGTCGTAGGCTTGGCGCGCTGTGCCGAAACGAACGTGCCCAGGATTGGATGGGGCCAAAGCCAGGGATGCCAGGGAGGCGGCATTGACGCGGGCCACGCTGGCAATGTAGTCGGGGTAGACAAATTGAGGAAGATCTCCATATTGAATTCCGCCTTCGACTCGGGGCGTTTGGTGTTGGTGATGGAAATCCTCATGGTATTCGGAAAAACGAATGGCGGCATAACCGTCATCGTTGAACGAAGAGTGATCACCACCCCGGGCGTAACGGTCGCGGCGATAGATCATCTGGACCTGAAAGTCCGGGATGTATTTGATGGCAGTCTGAACGATGTAGCGGGCCAGCTCGCGCGATGAGGAATCGTTTTCCGCCCCGATGGATTCACGCACCCGCTTCTCCGCAGGGGTTTCATTGGTGGGAACCCCCTCGGAAAACACCCTCACGGTTTGATTGTTGAGTTGACCGTCGCCGCCTCGAATGTTGCCGACGATGTCGTTGTTCAAAACGGCCGGAATAACCCATTGTTTTTCTTTGGCCATGTCGGCCCAGTGCTTCGAACCGACGAGACCTTGTTCTTCACCGGCAAAGCACAAGAATACCAGTGTCGAATCAAATGAATAGTGGCTCATGACACGGGCTAATTCCATGGCCACGGCGGTCCCGCTGGCATCGTCATCGGCGCCTGGAGCATTGCACTCCGTGTTGTTCATCTGAGTGCACATGGAATCGTAATGACCCGAGACAATGTAGATGCGTTGGGCAGAATCCGGATTGGATCCCGGCAGCGTGGCGACCACATTGTCCAATTCTGTGGGCTTCGGAAGTCGCGAGCGGTAATGCGGATCCATAGTCTGAGGATCGGAAGTAAAGGAATCGAACTCCACCTTCAGACGCCCACCGCTCTCTTTGGAGTATTTCTCGAGTTCCTCTTTGATCCATCGCCGGGCGGCCCCAATGCCGCGGGTCGGACTCTGTGTGTCGGAAGCCGTGTGACGAGTGCCGAAGCCGGCCAAGGTGTCGACGATGTGTTTAATGTTGTCGGCAGAAATATCCCGGAGAATGTTTTCGATCCGGGGATCGCGGGCCGTCGGCCCTTGATTTTGGGACATACCCGCACTGCTTACGAGAAAGATAAAAATCAAAAGAGCTATGATGGTGCGTAACGGTTTCATGGAATCTCCTGGCAGTATGCGATTTGGAGCTGTGTTAAGATGAACTCATGGGAAAAGGTCGGTTTGTGAATCAAAAGCTGGGCAAGCGCGTGCATCGCGGCATTGAGCAGCGTGTCCAGAAGGGAGGGACGCATGCGAAGATGCCGCCTCGAGTATCTCCTTCCAAATCCGGCCGTGTTCCGCCGTTAACCGTGTCAACTACAGAGTTGCCGTCCTGGATTCACAAAAAGGATTAGTCTGGACGCGGCGCCAAGTGCCGCTCAGTGAAATTGTCCCACCTTGCCAAAAACCAGTTTCCCGCCTAGAAAAGTCTTTTCCACTTCGGTCCGCAGAATTTGGGCGGGTTCAATCTTCATGATGTCCTGGCTCAGAACAACAAAATCCGCCAGTTTTCCGACCTCGATCGAGCCTTTGATCTTCTCCTCAAACGCCGCGTAAGCCGCATCCAGGGTGAAGGCGCGGAGCGCTTCGTCCCGAGTCATCTTTTCCTGCGGCATCCACCCGCCGGTCGGCCATCCGGAATGATCCTGCCGAGTGATAGCGGAGTAGATGCCCCACAGGGGGTTGGGGTCCTCGACGGGGAAATCTGATCCTCCGGCGATGCGCACGCCGGTTCTCAGAATGGATCGCCAGGCGTAGGCGCCTCGGACGCGTTGGGGTCCCAGCCGCTGTTCTGCCCAGCGCATGTCGCTGGTGCAGTGAGTCGGTTGCATCGATGCAATGATGTGCAGTTCGGCCAGGCGCGGAAGATCAGTCGGTGAAAGCACCTGGGCGTGCTCATCGCGCAGCCTCAGGTCTTTTACTTTGGGATTTTCCTTTTCTAGCTGCTCTACCACATCCAGCCACACACGATTGGCGCGGTCGCCAATGGCGTGAGTGTTGACCTGAAACCCTCCGTCGGTGGCCTTCTTGGCCCATTCATAAATCAAATTCTTCGACATGACCATCCATCCGGAATTTCCCGGATCGTCACTGTAGGGTTGCAACATCGCCGCGCCCCGCGAGCCCATGGCGCCGTCCGACACGATTTTTAAGGACCGCACCGTCAGATGATTATTTCCATACCCTACCAAGGGGCCCGCTTTTAGATAGGCGTCCAAGGTGTGGGCTGCAGGCGACTTCACGGGATCGCCGGAGGCCATGATCATGGCGTAGATTCGAAAATCAAATTTTCCGGCGTCGATCAAATCCTTGTAGACGTCAATGACTTCAGCGCTGGTTCCGGCGTCGTGGACTTCGGTCAGACCGTCTTGCAGGCATTTTTGGATTGCCAGCGTGGCGGCTCGCTTGATTTGGTCGCGAGTCAGGGGTGGAATAACTTTTTCAACCAAACTTTTGGCGTTGTCGATAAACACGCCGGTCGGCTCTCCGGTCTTGGGATCTCGGACGATCTTCCCGCCATCGGGATCTTTGGTTGTTGCAGTAATACCGGCCAGTTTCATGGCAGCAGCGTTCGCCAGAGCAGCGTGACCATCAACCCGAGTGAGCCACACGGGATTGTTCGGAGAAACGCGGCTTAAGGCATGATGGTCCGGAAATTCTTTTGTGGCCCAGCGGGTTTGATCCCACCCGCGACCCTGTATCCATTCATTCACGGGTGTTGCCTCAACCTTCTTCCTGACCATGGAAACAATTTCTTCATAGCTGCGTGTATCGACAAACGATAAGCGTTGCAGACTCTCACCCAGATTAATGAAGTGCCCGTGGGCATCAATCAACCCGGGAACCACAGTTTTTCCTTCCAAATCGACGACCTCTGTGGACGGGCCTTTGAACGCCTGAGCGCCGGCATTCGAGCCCACATAGGAAATGAGTCCGCCGCGAGCAGCGACTGCTTCGGCGTGGGGCATGTGGGAGTTTACCGTGTAGATATTGCCGTTCATTAGAATCAGGTCCGCCGGGGCTTGTGGGCTTGCGGATTTTGAAACCGGATCCTTCGGAGAAGCTGACCACGACAACACGATAAAGACAAAGGACAGGGTGATTGCTAAAGATAGAAGTCTCGAAATGGTCATTGTGATTCCTCAACTGATCGATATAGAATGGGCCGGCGCGAACGGATGATATTCTACAGAGATGAGATGAAATTCGCCAGCGGTAGCGCTGGAGAAGAACGGTCGCACCTGAAGTGTCACGTCTATGCGGCCGACTCTCGGCGTTTGAGACTGTGTTGAGGCGCGTTCAAGCATCTTGACGTGCGCTTTCGCAAACTTATGGGTAGGGAAATTGGGCCTTGTCCATGGCGAGCGGTGACGTGGTGCCACAAGAGGCTGAGGAGGCATTGCGGGAAAGTGAATCCCGCTACCGGACACTGGTGGAACTCTCACCGGATGCCATTCTCGTTCATGTGGACGGCAAGGTCGTTTTTGCGAATGCCGCGAGTGTGAGGCTCTTCGGGGCGAATGACTCTCGGGCTTTGCTTGGACGCTCCATCTTAGACCTGGTTCATCCCGACACACGCGCGTTGGTCGAGCAACGGATCCAGCTGTTGTTGGAAAAACGTCGCGCTGTTCCCACCGTCGAAGAAAAACTCCAAACGTTGCAGGGGAAACCTATCGAGGCAGAGGTTTCGGCTGTCCCCTTTGTCTACCAGGGAAAAGCCGCAGTGCAGGTTATCGCCCACGACATTTCGGCGAGAAAACGCTCCGAGCAACAACTCCATCTCCAGAGTACGGCGCTCAATTCGGCCGCCAATGCCATCGTGATTGCCGATCGATCGGGACGGGTGACCTGGGTCAACCCGGCCTTTACACGTTTGAGCGGATATTCGTTTGAGGAGGTGGCGGGCCAGCTGCTTTCGCTTCTGAAATCGGAACATCAGGATCCGGTGTTTCATAGAAATCTTTGGGATACGATTCTGGCCGGTATGCCCTGGCGCGGTGAAATTGTGAATCGCCGCAAAGACGGAACCTCCTATGTGGAGGAGATGACCATCACTCCCGTGTACGATGGGGCGGGACGAGTTTCGCATTTCATTGCCATCGAGCAAGACGTCACTGAACGCAAGAGAGCACAAGAGGCGCTCGAAGTTTCCGAAGAGCGCTATCGTAAATTCTTTGAGGAAGATATCAGCGGCGATTATATTTCCACGCCCGACGGACGGCTGTTGGCCTGTAATCCCACCTTTTTGAAAATCTTCGGTTTTTCGTCGTTGCAAGAAGCACTGAGTACGAACGTGCAGACCCTGTTCGCGCAACCTGAATCGCGTCGCGGCTATCTGGCCCTGCTGAGTGGAAAGAAGAAACTGGAACGCTTCGGCGTAGAGTTCAAGAAGAGAGACGGCACGAGGATTTATGCGATCGAGAGCTCGTTCGGCACTTTTGACGAGAGCGGTAATTTGCTGGAGATCAAGGGCTACATTTTTGATGATACGGAGCGGAAACGTTTGGAGGAACAATTCCTCCAGGCCCAGAAAATGGAAGCCATAGGACGCTTGGCCGGAGGGGTGGCGCACGATTTCAATAATTTACTGACCGCCATTCTGGGGTATTCCGATTTGATTCAGAGACGTACGACCTCCGATCAGTGGCTGCAGCATCACATCGACGAAATTCGCAAAGCCGCAGAACGCGCCACCGCTCTGACTCGCCAGTTGCTCACCTTCAGCCGCAAGCAGGTAATTCAGCCCAAGGTCTTCAACTTGAACGTGGTGTTGACGGATATGGAAAAAATGCTGCGCCGTCTCATCAGTGAGGACGTGGATTTGAGAATGGACTTGGAACCGCGGTTGTCGACCATCAAATCGGATCCCAACCAGATCGAGCAAGTCCTTATGAATTTGGTGATCAACGCTCGTGATGCCATGCCGCATGGAGGCCGCGTGGTCATCCGCACTGAAAATGTGACCTTGGATAAGTCCGTGTATTTAGGAAGCGAGAATTTACAACCCGGCCAGTACGCGGCGATCACGGTTAGCGACAACGGATCGGGTATTGATGCAGAAACTTTGGGACACGTCTTTGAACCCTTCTTTACAACTAAGGAAGTCGGAAAGGGCACCGGCTTGGGGCTCTCCACCGTCTACGGGATTGTGAAACAAAGCAACGGGGCCATCAGCGTTGAAAGTGCCCCGGGGCAGGGAACCACATTTAAAATTCTATTTCCGGCGGTGGGGGAAAGAGTGGAAGAGTCCATCCGGGACAGCACTGCGGGTCCCGCCGCGGGCGGCAGCGAGACCATCCTTTTGGTCGAAGATGAGGATGCCATTCGGGAACTTGGTAAGGAGATTTTGGAGATGCATGGATACCGGGTTCTGGTGGCCGGTAATGCCCAAAAGGCCGCGGAGATTATCCGAACGATCTCCGGCAGGATCGACCTGCTAATCACCGATGTCGTGATGCCGGGGATGGGCGGTCAGGACTTGGCACAGATGGTGCAGTCCGTCCAGCCGCTTATCAAGATCCTTTTTGTCTCCGGTTACGCTGAGGATGTAATCCTCAAGCAGGGGAGCCTGCCTCCGGGTCGCGCATTCCTGCAGAAACCCTACGTCGTGAGCGCATTGACTCAGAAGGTCAGAGAAGTTTTGGCGAGATGAATATCTGCCATACCACCCCGTACGACGGTTCCCGCGCTATTCCGGGCACAATCCGGGATCGGGCTGAATGCTGATTGGCTGACGGCTCGAGTTGTCTCCGAGGTCCCCTCGTTATAGAATCCCGTTGGCATATTAAACCACTCCATATCTGAATGTATGGAGATTTCCTGGAGGGGAGGAGTGTTCATGGATGCAGAGGCCAAGAAGAAGGTGCTACGAATGATCAATTATGGACTGTACGTGCTGTCGGCAAAACAGGATGCCCAAGTGGCGGCTGCGACCGTCAATTGGCTTTCCCAGGCTTCCTTCAACCCTCCGCTGGTGATGGTGGGTTTGAAGAAGGACAGCCAAACATATCAGGTGGTTCTAAAATCGATGCACTTCACTGTCAATGTCTTGGGAAAGGAACAGAAGAACATCGCCCAGGATTTTTTCAAGCCCAGTACGGTCGAAGGGTCAAAGATTAACGGCCACGCTTTTGCTCCCAGCGGAAGTGGAGGTGCCGTTCTTGATGAAGCACCGTCATGGTTTGAATGTAAAGTCACCGATATTATTGACCGGGGTGATCACGCGGTGGTGGTGGCCGAAGTTATTGAAGCTAAAGTGATTCGCGATGAACCCCCCATGTTCATGCGCGATACCGGGTGGTTTTACGGCGGCTGAGGAATATTGAATGCGGCGCTCATCCCAGGTGCGGGTTGGTATTGCCGGGTGGAGTTATCCCGACTGGGCCGGCATTGTTTATCCCGCCCGGAGTAGTTTTCAAAAGTTAAAGTTCCTCGCCAAATTGTTCAACACCATCGAAATCAATACGACGTTTTATCGAATTCCGGAAGCGGACCAGGGGCGACGATGGTGCGACAGCGTGGCAGACCGGGAGGAATTCGAGTTCACCGTCAAGCTCCTTCAGGACTTCACTCACGGAAGAGAAGGAGAGACGCTCAGGGAGCAGGATTTTGCGGCCTTGAGCCGGAAGTTCAAAGAGCTGCTGCAAGTGATGCAGGCGCAGAAAAGATTGGGAGCTTTGTTGATTCAATTTCCCTACGGTTTTCATTGGACTCCCCAAAACCGGGAACGCCTGACCCGACTGCTGCGAGAGTTTAATGAATTTCCCCTGGTCGTGGAAGTGCGACACCGCTCCTTTCAGGACGGTGCGTTTTTCGATTTCTTGAGGAAGGAGAAAATCGGTTTTGTGAATCTCGATCAGCCCCGGGTTTCACAGTCTCTTGAGCCCACCACCGAAGTCACGGCGCCGGTGGCCTATGTGCGATTTCACGGCCGCAATGCGCGTTCCTGGTTTGACCCGGGGGCCGGTCGGGATCAACGCTACGATTATTTGTATTCACACGAGGAACTGGAAGAATGGCGAGGTCGTATCGACAGCATTTCAAAAGCGTCGGATATCGTCTACGTGATTTTTAATAATCACTTCCGGGGCCAGGAAGTTGTAAACGCTTTGGAATTCTCCAGTATTTGGCAGGATAAAGCGGTCGCCATTCCGGCCGCATTGAAGAAAGTTTATCCTCGGCTTGAGAGCATTGCCGCGCCGCAGGATGTGTCGTTGGAAGATGCCCAACTCCCTCTCCTTGATTTTCCGAAAACCTAATTCGTAATCGACAACTCGATTCCCTTGGCGGGGCTGAGAGCGTCTTGTATAATCGCGCACGCTTGCGATGAGATATACCGCGAGTGAAGTGGGATGCGTTTTATTATCGAAGGGAAGGTGCACGTTCCAGAATGACTTCGGGGAAATTTGAGGAGCTTGTCGCCATCATGGCTCGCCTTCGCGGGGAAGGGGGATGTCCCTGGGATCGAGAACAGACTTACGAGACCATCAAGAACTACCTCATTGAAGAGACTTACGAAGTCGTGGAGTCCATTGAGGAAAAGGATTTCAACCACCTCGCCGAGGAATTGGGCGATGTGCTGCTTCAAATCGTCTTCCTTTCCCAGATCGCCGAAGAGAAGGGCCATTTCGACATCGACAAGGTCATCGACTCCATCAGTTCCAAGATGATCCGTCGCCACCCGCATGTTTTTGGCGATAAGAAGGTCAGCAGTTCGGATGAGGTTCTTCAGAATTGGGAAGGAATGAAGCAAACTGAGAGATTGGAGAAACCCCACTCGGGCGATTCAACAGAGCGACAACGCCCCTCAATTTTAGACGGGGTCACAACGCGCGCTCCCGCCGTGATCGAGGCCAGCCAGCTTTCCCAGAGGGCGGCGAGAGTCGGCTTTGATTGGTCGAGTCCGGAAGATATCCTTGCCAAGCTGCAAGAAGAGATCGAGGAGCTCCGCAGGGCCGCCGGGAGTTCAAAGGAGACTGAGACGCCAAGGTTGGACGAGGAAATCAACCAAGGGAACATTGCGGACGAAATTGGCGACATCATCTTTGTTGCCGTTAATTTAGCGCGGCACTTTAAGATTGACCCGGAATCAGCTCTAAAGAGGACAAATAATAAATTTAGGAACCGCTTTCGATATATCGAATCTATGTTGGCTCGCTCGAACAAAACGTTTCAAGAGGTGGGATTGGAGGAGTTGGAGCGTTACTGGCAGGAAGCTAAGTCGCAGGAGGCGCACTAGGTTTGAGTCGCGATCGAAAAGACATGACGATGGAGATCACAATCCGCTCTTTACGTGATGTGCAGGAATTTCAGGGTTGTGTGGATCTTCAAAAGACAGTCTGGGGTTTTGACGAGGTCGACGTCATGCCGTTGAGGTTCTTTATTGTGGCTTCCCGGACGGGCGGCCAAGTTTTCGGGGCCTTCAACGCACAGGGAGGAATGATCGGGTTTCTGTGCGCTATTGCCGGTGTCAAAGATAATATGCCGTACATTCATTCGCACATGTTGGCGGTCCTTCCCGAATACCGGAACCAAGGGATTGCTCGACGATTGAAACTGGCCCAACGGACCGATGCCGTTGAACGGGCGTTTCAGCTGGTGGAGTGGACGTTCGACCCGTTGGAACTCAAGAACGCCTATTTCAACATTGAAAAGTTGGGTGTGATTGTTCGCCATTACTCCGTGAATCATTACGGTCTCACGACCAGCAAACTCCAGGCCGGGCTTCCCACCGACCGGCTGTTTGCCGAATGGTGGATTCAAAGCCCTCGAGTGCAGCGTGTTCTCAGTGAATCGCAGGACAAGCAGGGTGGGGAAATCGAAAGTGCCTTTGAAAAACTGGATGTTCCCTCAGACGTCATGGGTTGGAAAGCACAGGATCTTGAAAAAGCTGGCCGGATGCAACGGCAGGTGCGCGAGAGATTTTTGGATCTATTTCAACGAGGCTTCTATGTAAATGGCTTTGAGCGCGGCGAAGAGACATCTTCCTATATCTTCAGCAGGAATTTTAAAGCTCCGGTTTAAATACTTACCGGGGCATCGGAAGGCATGTTTTGAAATGAGAATTGATCGCATTGAGCTGACACAGATTCACATGCCGTTGGTTCATTTTTTCGAGACCTCCTTCGGACGAACCTATGAACGGACCATCGTTCTCGTGCGGGTTTATTCGGGCGAAGAGGTCGGATGGGGGGAGGTCACGGCCGGTGAGACTCCCTTCTACAGCCATGAAACCTACGACACCGCCTGGATCGTGATCAAAAAGTTTATAGCTCCGAGGATTCTCAATAGAGAGTTTGAAAACCTGGATGATGTATCCGACATCTGGCGACCCATCCGCGGACATAACATGGCGAAAGCGGCTGTGGAAACGGCCCTGTGGGAATTGGAAGCACGGCGCCGGGGCCTCTCTTTGAGTCGGCTCCTCGGAGGAACCCGCCCGGAGATCGAATGTGGGGTGTCCATCGGAATCCAGGAAAACGTTTTCACCCTGCTCAAGAAAATTGAAACCGAAGTGCACAGTGGATATCGGCGGATCAAGATCAAGATCAAGCCGGGCTGGGACGTGTCCGTCGTGGCCGAGGTTCGAAAACATTTTCCGCGGATTCTCTTGATGGGGGATGCCAATTCCGCCTACACCCTGGCGGATGTAGAGGTTTTTAAGCGCCTGGATGAATTCCATTTGATGATGATCGAGCAGCCCCTGCACTGGAACGACCTGTTGGACCACGCCGAACTACAACGTCAGATCAAGACGCCCATTTGTCTCGATGAATCGATCCACGACGTCGAGGATGCGCGCAAGGCCATCGAGATTGGGGCCTGCCAAATCATCAACATGAAGTTGGGAAGAGTCGGGGGATATTCCGAAGCGCGAAAGATCCACGACCTGGCGCAGTCCAAAGGAATTCCCGTTTGGTGCGGCGGCATGTTGGAATCGGGAATCGGGCGGGTGCATAACATCGCCCTCTCTTCGCTGGCGAACTTCAAGCTGCCCGGGGATGTTTCAGCCAGCCTCCGCTATTGGAAACAAGACATCATCGATCCCGAAGTGGAAGTCAGTCCTCGGGGAACCATTACTGTTCCCACAGGGCCTGGTCTGGGATATCGCCCTTCGATCGAACGAATAGAAAAGGTAACCGAGCGTCACGAAGTTCTTCAATAGGCGCGATCCATTTTTGAAGTTCACACAGCATATCAGGGTTCAAGCAAAACTTTAAGAAGGAGGGCCAATGAAACGGATTGCAGTCATTCCGGGTGATGGCATCGGAATTGACGTGACACGGGAGGCGGTCAAGGTCATGGAGGCCAGTCAGAAGCAGTTTGACCTGCAACTTCGCATCCAGCAATTTGACTGGGGGGCCGAGCGCTACCTGCGCGACGGAGTCTCCATGCCGGCAGGCGGGCTGGACATGCTGAAGAACGAATTCGATGCCATCTTCGTCGGAGCCTTGGGCGATCCTCGTATCCCCGACATGCGGCATGCTGCCGAAATCTTGTTGGGAATGCGCTTTGGTCTCGACCTCTACGCCAATGTCCGGCCGGTTCGGCTGATCCACAAGAAGCTCACGCCGCTCAAAGATCGCGAAGAAAAAGATATCCAGTTTGTGGTCTTCCGCGAGAACACGGAAGGCGCCTATGTGGGCATGGGGGGCTTTTTCAAGAAGGGAACCCCGGATGAATTGGCCATTCAGGAAGAAGTCCACACCCGCAAAGGAGTGGAACGAATCATCGTCTACGCCTTCGAATACGCCCGGCAGAACAGCTTGAAGAAGGTCTGCATGAGCGACAAATCCAATGTCATGCGTTACGGTCACGATCTTTGGCAGCGCGTGTTCAAGGAAGTAGGGGCGCGCTATCCGGAAATCGAATCCTCGCACCTCTATGTGGATGCCCTGACCATGCAGATGATCAAGAACCCGGCACAATTCCAGGTGATCGTCACCAACAACATGTTCGGCGACATCGTGACGGACCTGGGCGCCGCCCTGCAGGGGGGGCTGGGAATAGCCGCCTCGGGAAACATCAATCCCGAAGTGACCAGCATGTTTGAACCGGTTCACGGATCGGCTCCCAAGTACGCCGGGAAGAATGTGGCCAACCCGCTGGGCGCAATTCTCACAACTGCCATGATGTTCGAGCACCTTGGCCTGAGCCAGGCCTCGCGAAGGATCGAGGAGGCCGTGAAACGCTCTATTGAAGAAAACTTCACCACCCCCGACATCGGCGGCAAGGAAGGCACTCGCCAAGTGGGGGACTGGGTGGCGGGACACTTGCACGCCGCCTAGGGAATTTTCATCTTGAAGGGAAGACCGGATCCACCCGGCTTCACAGACCTGTTCAGCAATGAAAACCTTAAAGTAAGAATTTAAGCTGGCATCGACCCTTCTCCTTTTCGAAAAGAATCGGAAGGTGGGGGATGACTCCCTATGGCCCCGACAAGAAGAGTTTGATGGAAATGAAGGTCTGATAACTTATCGCAGGGTGGCGTTGCAGTTGACATAATTCTTGGGGTTTGCGCGGTGGTTTTAAAGCGCATTGGGGAAGCGGTAAGAATCTTCACTTGGAATGCCGATTTGGTGGATTGCGGCTTTCTTTCATGAAAGGGCTGTGTTATTTTCGGAAACTGTAAGGTCGGCCGTGCAAGTCGGCATGCCGACCATCGAATATGCCTCTGGTTAATGCTGAGGGTTTAATTCTGAGAACGCTTCCGCTGTCGGAATCCGACCTGATTGCGGTCCTGTTCACGCGGGAACATGGAAAGATCCGGGTGGTGGCTAAAGGGGCGCGCCGTTTGAAATCCCGGTTTGGCGGATCGTTGGGACCCATGAACCGGGTTCGGGTCAGTTACTACGAGAAAGAGAATCGGGAGTTGCTTTACTTGAACTCCTGCGAACTGCTGGAAAGTGCTTTTGCTTTGCAGTCCGACTATGAGCTCCAAACGGTATGCGCGTATTTTACCGAGGTCGTGGATGTGTTTTTTTTGGAACGTGAAGCCAATGCCCCTTTGTTCCGTCTGGTTGCGGTTATTTTGAAATCCGCGGCGCTAAATCCCGGGGTCATGCGGCTGCTGGCGTATTTTAATTTCTGGGTTCTACGGCTTTCGGGCTTATTGCCGGGCCTGGCAGTATGTGCGGTGTGTGGAAAGGGCCTGTTGCCGACAGGGGGATGTGCCACAGGAGCCTCTTTTGCGGTGTGGTGCCCGGGGTGTCGCCCTCAAGAAGGGCTGCTCCTGGGACCCGGGGCAATTCGGCTGGCCGCCGCCTGTGCGAATAAAAGCATTGAAAATCTAGATTCCGAAGGACCGTTTCAGGAAGGTGATTTTTCACAATTGAATGCCGTCTTGGAGAAGTGGGTGGCCAAGGGAGCGGACCGTAAGCTCCAATCCCTGGAGGCCCTGCGGGCGCTCCGCCGCACATCGGAACTGACGGCTTCTTGAGGATGATCGATAACCATGGCGCCTTTGAATTTTCAGGATGTCATTTTGAAGCTCAGCCACTTCTGGGCAGAGCAGCACTGCGTCATTCAACAACCCTACGATATTGAAGTCGGGGCCGGCACGATGCATCCCGAGACCTTCTTTCGGGTTCTGGGCCCCCAGCCGTATCGTGTGGCCTATGTGCAGCCCAGCCGGCGTCCCGCTGATGGCCGGTACGGGATCAATCCCAATCGCCTGGAGAAGCATACCCAATTTCAAGTGATACTTAAACCTCCGCCGGAGGATGTTCAAACGGTTTATCTGCGCAGTCTTGAGAAACTGGGAATCCGGCTGCGGGAACACGATATCAAGTTTGAAGAAGACAACTGGGAAGCTCCCACCTTGGGCGCTTGGGGCATGGGTTGGCAGGTCATGCTGGATGGATTGGAGATCACGCAGTTCACTTACTTCCAACAATGCGGAGGGGTGGACTTGAATCCCCCCTCGGTGGAAATTACGTACGGGTTGGAACGCATAGCGGCCTTCCTGGCGAATGTCGATAGTGTGTTTGAGTTGGAATGGGGCGGTGGAAAGAGCTACGGCGATATTCGTCGGGAAGCCGAAAAGCAGTTCTCCATTTATAACTTCGAGTTGGCAGACGTGAAAGCGCTCTTTGAGCTGTTTCGGATCTATGAAAGCGAAGTTTCGCGGCTTTTGAAAAGGCCCGCCGAGGGGTCAGCGGAAACCTCCATCCCAGTTTTACAACTATATGATTTTTGTTTGAAATGCTCGCACTTATTTAATGTTTTGGATGCACGTGGGGCCTTCAGCGTCTCAGAGCGGGTTTCGCTCATTGGGCGGATCCGCGATTTGACCTGCCAGGTCGCCCAACACTATCTTGAGGAGCACACGGTTTGAATCCTTTGTCCTTTCTCCTGGAAGTCGGATGTGAAGAGATCCCGGCGCGCTATCTGCAGGATCTTTCGTGGCGCTTGAAAGACAGCCTGGGATCATTTTTGATGGAAAATCGAATCGGGTTTGAGAGCCTCGAGGCTTTGAACAGTCCCCGTCGTCTGATTGTTGTTGGGAAAGGGATCGCCGAGAGACAGGAGGACATCCGTGAAGAGAAGATCGGTCCCCCCAAGAAGGTGGCCTTCGATCCGCAAGGTGGGCCCACGGCTGCAGCACTCAGTTTTGCGGAGCGAAGCGGATGTAGACCCGCGGATCTGAAGGTCGTTACGACTCCCAAGGGTGAATACGTAGCGGCCCAAACCGTTCAGAAAGGGGATTTGACTCGCCGCGTATTGGAGGCTTCGTTGGGCAGCTTGATTCTCACTTTGCCTTTGCCGCGATCCATGTATTGGCGGGACCAGACCGGAGCCCGCTTCATCCGCCCGATCCGATGGATCTGCGCCCTCTTGAACGGAAAGGTTCTGCGCTTCAAAGTCGACGCCCTGGCTACCGGCAATGTAACATTCGGGCACCGTATTTTGGCTCCGCGGAAAATACCGGTTTCCGGTGTGGATTCGTACCTCAAGGCGGCACGTCGGGGTGGCGTCATTCTCGATCCGGAAGCTCGACGCAGGAGAATTGTGGAAGCCCTGGCCGAGCACGGCAAGGCGCTTCGTGCCGCGGTGGTCGAAGATCAGGACCTGCTGGACACCCATGTGAGCTTGAGCGAGTTTCCTACCCCTGTGGTCGGGAAATTCAATCCTTCCTTCCTCCGTCTGCCGAAAGAGATTCTGATCACCGTCATGCGGGACCATCAAAAGTATTTTGCCTTGGAGGACGGCAAGGGAAATTTAGCGGCACACTTCATCGCGGTCATGGATAACGATTCCGACCGCAAAGGACTTATACGCCGAAGCCATGAGAGAGTGCTCAGGGCGCGATTTTCAGATGCCGAATTCTTTTGGGAAACAGATGTTAAAGTAAAACTTGAAGATCGGAGTGGGCAGCTTTCGAAGATCGTGTTCCAAGAAAAGCTGGGTACTTATGCTGAGAAAACGCAGCGCATTGGGGATCTTGCCAATTGGCTCAACGATCACTTCAAGCTGGGCGTTCCCGCCGGGTCTCTGGAGCGTGTTTGCCGATTATGCAAGTGCGATCTCAGTACGCAAATGGTCAGAGAATTTCCGGAGCTTCAAGGCATTGTGGGGGGACTATATGCCCGGGCTCAAGGAGAAGCGCCGGAGGTGACCGATGCGATTTACGACCACTACCGCCCTTTGACCCTAGAGGACGAGGTCCCCAGGAGCGCCTTAGGCGCCTTGGTATCCTTGGCGGACAAACTGGACACGATCGTCGGGGCTTTTTCGGCCGGTTATCGACCGACCGGAAGCAAAGACCCCCTGGGATTGCGTCGCTTGGCTCATGGGATTCTTAAAGTAATCCTGGAAAAGTCCTTCTCGATGGATCTCGAGGAGATGTTGAGTAAGTGGAGCGTTGAGATTTATGACAGAAAGGGCGGGGTTGAGCTTTTGAAAGACGCTGTGGACCTCCCTGCTTTCTTCCGCGAACACACTGAATTTGTGCTCACTCAAAAGATGGGAATCCCTCGCGAAGAGGTCCGTGCGGCTCTGGCGACGAATGACCGGGATGTGTGCAACGTCCGGCGCAAGGCTCAAGCCTTGCATGCCGTGCGGCAGCGTGAGAGTTTTGACTCCCTGGCGGCGAGTTTCAAGCGCATCAAGAATATCATCCGCAAGAGCGGGGTGGATTTTGAGGCCGCGACAGCCGAGGTCGAAGTGGAGTCTCTGGTTCAGGACGAGGAACGTGCCCTTTACGAAGCCTTGGATCATTTGAAGAGGGAAGCCGCGCCGTTCAAGAAATCCGGAAAATACGAAGCCATCTTGGAACGAATCGCCGGCATGCGCGGGCAGATTGATTCCTTTTTCGAGAAAGTAATGGTCAACGCCGAAGACGAGTCGTTGCGCCGGAATCGATTCAACTTGTTGTTGAACTTATACCGCGAATTTATTCAAATTGCTGACTTTGCTGAATTACAAGCTGTTTCAAACACGCCCTCATAGCTGAGAGTTGTTAAATAATGTTGCCGTAAGGAGTCCAGACAGACATGGAGAAATTTGTTTATTTCTTTGGCCAAGGCCGGGCCGATGGAAACGGCCAAATGAAAGATCTTCTCGGGGGCAAGGGTGCCGGACTGGCGGAGATGACCCTGGCCGGATTGCCGGTGCCTCCGGGTTTCACCATTTCAACGTCGGCATGCCGACTATTTTATGAGAACAAAGGAAAGCTGCCTGCCTCCATTCAAAAAGAAGTGGAACAGGCCGTCTCCAGGCTTCAGGAAATGACCGCCAAGGATTTTGGCTCGGAACAACATCCTTTGTTGGTCTCGGTGCGTTCCGGCGCCAAGTTTTCGATGCCGGGAATGATGGATACGGTCCTCAACTTGGGATTGAATGAGAAAACCACGGCGGCCATAGCGCGCTTGACCTCGAACGAGCGCTTCGCCTTTGACGCCTACCGCCGTTTTATTCAGATGTTCGGGAAGATCGTTCTGGGCATAGATCCCGGGCTCTTCGACGAGGCTTTTGAAAAGACCAAGAAAAGAGCCGGGGCTCATCTGGATACCGATCTGGAAGATTCCGACCTCAGAGAAGTGTGCCGCCATTTCAAGGAGATCGTCAAGAAAGCCACCGGCGAGGCGTTTCCAAACGATCCACGCCAGCAATTGGAGCGCTCCATCCAGGCAGTTTTTCAATCGTGGAACGGTAAGCGCGCCTTGGATTACCGACGGCTTAACAAGATTCCCGATGATTTGGGGACCGCTGTCAATGTGGTGGCCATGGTGTTCGGCAATATGGGCTCCAACTCCGGAACGGGCGTCGCCTTTACCCGCAATCCCTCGACGGGGGAGAACGCTTTGTATGGTGAGTATCTGGCCAATGCCCAGGGAGAGGATGTGGTGGCCGGGATCCGTACTCCCAAACAGATTGCTGATCTTCGAGAAGAGATGCCGGAAGTGTATAAGCAGTTTGCAGGGGTCGCTCAGCGGCTGGAGCGCCATTATCGCGATGTGCAGGATTTGGAATTCACCATCGAGCGGGGCCAGCTGTGGATGCTGCAGACCCGCAATGCCAAACGCACGGGAGCGGCGGCCGTCAAAATTGCCGTGGATATGGTGGCGGAAGGAATCATTGATAAGCCCACCGCCGTGATGCGTGTGGAGCCGGCGCAACTGGATCAATTGCTGCACCCCATGGTCGATCCCAAAGATACCGCGGAAGTACTGGCCAAGGGCCTTCCGGCCAGCCCCGGTGCGGCGGGCGGAAAAGTGGTTTTCGATCCCGATACGGCCGAAAAAGAAGCCGCCCAGGGAGAGAAAGTCATCCTGGTTCGAATTGAGACTTCGCCCGAGGATTTTCACGGCATGGTGGCGGCCCAGGCCATTCTCACTGCGCGCGGGGGCATGACTTCACACGCCGCCGTGGTGGCACGCGGCATGGGGAAATGCTGCGTCGCGGGATGCTCGGAACTGGAAATTGATTACCGAAGCAAGTCCATGACAGCGGGGAAGACTAAGATCAAACAGGGAGATTGGATTACGCTGGATGGGACCACGGGGCGGGTGCTGCGAGGCCAGGCCCGCCTGATCGACCCGGAGCTGGGTGGGGATTTCCTGAAGTTGATGAGTTGGGCGGATGAAATTCGGGATATGAAGGTTCGCACCAATGCCGATACACCCCGGGATGCGGCCGTCGCACGGAAGTTTGGAGCCGAGGGGATCGGTTTGTGCCGCACCGAGCATATGTTTTTCGAGGGGGATCGCATTGACGCCGTGCGCCAGATGATCGTGGGGGCCGCGGACTACAAGAAGCTCCAAGCCGAGTTGAACCGCCTGTCGGCGGAACTCCCCAAGGCCGCTGCCGCGCAGAGGAGAAAGGATATCAAGAGGGAACTGGAAGGCCTTAAGAAAGAGATTCGCCGACCGCAACAGCTCTATTTCGGGGCCTTGAAAAGGCTGCTTCCGATGCAACGGAAGGATTTCATAGGAATTTTCAGAGCCATGGACGGATTGCCGGTGACGATTCGAACACTCGACCCGCCCCTTCATGAATTCCTGCCTCATACGGAATCCGACATCCGGCACTTGGCACGACGGTTGAAATATCCGGCAGGGGAGTTGTTTGCCAAATTCTCGGCTCTCAAAGAGGCTAATCCGATGCTGGGTCATCGCGGATGCCGCTTGGGAATAGTCTATCCGGAGCTGACAGAAATGCAAGCTCGGGCTATCTTTGAGGCTGCAGCGCATGTCCAAAAAGAAAAACGAAAGGTTCTGCCGGAAATCATGATTCCACTGGTCGCTGACGTCAATGAACTAAGACTTCAGAAATCGGTCATAAGAAAAGTAGCTGCGGAGGTTAGTTCAAAACATAAAGTACCACTTGAATATATGGTAGGGACCATGATTGAACTTCCCAGAGCCGCCCTTACCGCTGCTGAGATTGCCCCGGTTGCGGAGTTCTTCTCGTTTGGGACAAATGACCTGACCCAAATGACTTTTGGCTTGAGCCGCGATGACGCCGGAAAGTTTCTGCCGTTTTACGTGGAGCATGGTATTTTGAAGGATGATCCGTTCCAAACACTCGATCAAACCGGTGTCGGGCAGTTGATTACCTGGGCGGTTGAAAAGGGCCGGGCGGCCCGACCCGGGCTGAAGATCGGGATATGCGGGGAGCACGGGGGTGACCCGCGCTCCATTGAATTCTGCTATCGCAACCACTTCAACTACGTCAGTTGTTCGCCTTATCGTGTTCCGATCGCCCGACTGGCTGCCGCACAAGCCATGATCCTCGATAAGAGCGAGGCAGGCAGAACCACCTGATTGAGCTCCTTTGCCAGGTTCGAGCGGGCTCCGGGAATTGATCCCTGGGGTCATCCCAGGAGGCAACATCTTGGAGTCCCTTCAGAACAATATGCTCGCGGTCAAGATTCTCTTGGGGGCCTCAAAACTCACGGGTGTTTGATGATAAGCGCCTGTTGAGCAGCATCAAATAGCTGTCCGGGGCCTGTTGTGTCCAGGGATCATGTCGGAGCAGTGCACACTGAAATTCAACCCCCGGAACTTCCCGAAGATTGAGAAATTATTGAAACAATCGAGAAGTACACTTCGGGTGTACGATCGAGCGATTGGATACTTTCCAGGTGAACTATGATTTCCGACCTGACATTTCTGCGGAAGACGATATTGTTTGCAGACCTGCCGCCGCGTGAGTTGGAGCGCGTGGGCATGCTTATGCAAGAACGCAAGTACTCCAAGAACCAGATTGTCTTCCTGGAAGAGGAAGCGGGCCAGTACATGTACCTTGTCAAGAGGGGCCAGGTTAAGGTCACCAAGATGGCCGACAATGGCAAGGAAAGGATCCTCACGATTCACAAAGAAGGAGATTCCTTCGGCGAGCTTTCCTTGCTGGATAACTCGGCCGTGCCGGCCACGGTCACAGCCATGTCGCCTGCCATTATCTGGTGCATGAGCAAGCCCGACTTCCTGAGCGTGGTGCTGAATAACCATCGCGTCATGCTCAAAGTGGTTCAAGTATTGAGCAAAGAGCTCCGCAAGGCTTGGTCTCAAATTCAACTTCTAACGATCCTGGATGCCGAAAGCCGCATCCGGACCACCCTCATAAAACTCTCGCAGGAAAGTGGAATACCAACCACGTCTGGCGTTCAAATTCGCTTCCGTCTGACGCACCAGGAGATTGGTGATATGGCCGCAACATCGCGGGAAACTGTCACGCGCTTTTTAACCGTCTGCCAAAAGCACAAAGTCTTGAGTTTTGACGGCAACAACTCCATTGTCTTGCATCCCGGATTCTTCCATTCCCGGAGCGCCTCTCCGACGAGCAGTACACGCCAATAAATACATAGGTTAAGCGTTGAGAAGGCCGACTCGGACATTTCTTAGATTTGACATAATATACATTATCGGAAGTAACAAAGGCATTGAATGCACAATGAAGCGCCGCCGAAAAGGGGTCTCCCTCCTGCGGTGCCCCCTGTCCTCAAGGGGCTATTCTCTGCGATAATGAACTGCGAAGTCAGGACATCGGGAGGATGAGTTTATGGGTTTTGGCGGGCGGGGCGGATGGAAACGTATTTGCTTATGCGCCGGCGGGTTGTTTTGGTGCTTGGGGTTTTCGGTTGTGATGAATAGGGGGGCAGAAGCGCGTCCCGGAAGCCAAAGTCGCGCTGACGGGCAAGAGTCTTCTCAGATAGAGGGTGGAAGGCCATCTCAGCAAGAGCTGGACATGAAGAGCAAACAACAACAGGAGTACCGGAAGAGGCAATTTGAAGAGACCAGGAAATTGGCGGAGGAGTTGGTGGTTACTTCCGGGCAGTTGAAGGACATGATTGAGAAGGCTGGGCAGGATACCCTGCCGCTTCAAGCGATCCGGAAAGCGGAGGAGATCGAAGCTCTGTCGAAGAAAATCAAATCCCGTCTAAAAGGCGGGGGATAAGAAAATAAGGGAGGTTCACGCGGACCTCTTCCCTACTCATCGTATCGCGTTTTCAGTTGGGAACGTTTGGCATGCCGGTCCATTGCCAATTGAATGAGTCGGTCAATCAGCTCGGAGTAACTGATCCCGCTGGCTTCCCATAACTTCGGATACATGCTGATCTTGGTAAACCCGGGAATAGTGTTCAGCTCATTCAAAATTACGCGGCCACTTTTTCTCTCCAGAAAGAAGTCGGCGCGCGCCATCCCCGAGCCGTCAATGGCCTTGAAGGCCTCGATCGCTAGATGCTGGACGCGTTTTCGCTGCGAGGCCGTCAATGGGGCGGGGATAATCAGACGCGAACCTTCATCGACGTACTTGGATTCATAGTCATAAAATTCACGCGCCGGAATGACTTCGCCGGGGACGGAGGCTATGGGATGCTCGTTTCCCAAGACAGAGCATTCAATTTCGCGTGCCTCAATTCCCTGCTCCACTAAAATCTTCTCATCGAACTCAAAGGCCTCCTGAATGGCCTCGTCGAGTTCGCCGGTCCCATGGATTTTCCGTATCCCCACAGAGGAACCGGAGTTGGCCGGCTTCACAAAGCACGGGAAGCCGATGCTCCTGGCAACCTTCTTTCGAATTGCCGCGGGGCTGTGAAGATCTTGCCTTCGATACACCACAAATTTCACAACGGGAAGACCCGCCTCCCGAAACAGACGCTTCATGACATCCTTGTCCATCCCGACCGCAGAGGCCAGGACTCCGCCACTGACGTAAGGAATGTCTGCTAGCTCCAGTAATCCCTGGATCGTTCCATCTTCACCAAATCGGCCATGAAGTACCGGAAAGACAACATCGAGACCGGCCAGCGAGTGCCCGGACTCCGCTGAGGGCTTCCCGCGCAAAGCCATAGGCGAAGCGCCGACGCTCGGATTGAAAGGCAACAACGCTTTGATTTCGGGGTCGGGTGGAATCAAGATCCGTTTTCCGGTTTTCATAACCTCCTGAGGGATCAATTTCCGCGCGCCTTCTCCCAAAAGCCAACGACCGGTCGGGGTAATTCCGATGGGCACCACCTCATATTTTTCTCGGTCGATGGCGGAGATGATGGAAGCAGCCGAGGCCAGAGAAACTTCATGCTCGGCGGATTTTCCGCCAAAGATTATTCCGACGCGTATTTTTTTTGTGCTCTTCAAAATGACCTAGGGGTAGTTGCGATTAATGGTTCGGGGGAACGGGATGGATTCCCGTAAATGTTCAATTCCGCAGATCCACGTGACACAGCGCTCGATGCCCATCCCGAATCCGCCGTGGGGCACGCTGCCATACTTGCGCAGATCCAGATACCAGGTAAAGGCCTCGGGCGGCAAATGATGTTCTTGAATGCGCCGAACCAGGCCCTCATAACTCGACATGCGCTCTCCCCCACCGATGATTTCGCCATATCCCTCTGAAGCCAGCACGTCGACGCAGCAGGCGAGTTCCGGGCGTTCCGGATCCGGTTCCATATAGAAGGCCTTAACTTGGCTGGGGTAATGATGCACCATCACAGGCCGGTCAAAGGATTCAGAAATGGCTGTTTCATCGGGAGCTCCGAAATCGCCGCCCCACTGAAAATCAATTCCCTTCTCGCCCAGCAGCTTCACGGCAGCATCATAGTGAAGGCGCGGAAAAGGTTTCCGGACCTTTTCGAGGGGGGCTGTGGAACGTTCTAGGACGGTCAACTCCGCACGTCGGTCGTTCAGTACACGCTCCACAATAAAGCAGATAAAATCTTCGGCCAGATTCATGACATCTTCCAAGTGCGCAAAGCTCATTTCCGGCTCGACCATCCAGAATTCCGTGAGATGGCGACGGGTCTTGGATTTCTCCGCTCGAAATGTGGGGCCGAAACAATAGGTCTTGCCAAAAGCCGCCGCGGTGGCTTCGTTGTACAGTTGCCCCGATTGCGTCAGGTAGGCCTTCTGATCGAAATATTCGACCTCAAACAAAGTGGTGGTTCCTTCGCAAGCCGCGGGAGTAAAGATGGGCGTATCGACGAGAACAAAACCGTGCGAATCGAAATAGTCGCGCACCGCGCGAATGACGTCATGACGAATTTTTAGAATGGCGTGTTGCCGCGAAGACCGCAGCCAGAGGTGCCGGCGATCCAATAAAAACTCAATGCCGTGCTCCTTGGGAGAAATCGGATAGGGGTCTTTCTCCGAGACCACTTGCAGCGGGCGGACGTCCTCGACTCCCAACTCCACACCGCCCGGGGCGCGATCCTCTTTTCGCACCGACCCTCGCACGATCACCGAAGATTCCTGGGTCAAGCACCGGGTGGCCTCAAACACTTCCGGGCTTACTTCTTTCTTGGATACCACTCCTTGCACCAAGCCGGTGCCGTCTCGAAAGATGGGAAACAAGAGTTTGCCGCTCTCCCGCAGGTTATAAAGCCAACCCCGAATTTCAACGGTCTGGCCGACATGCTCGCCCAACTTGTCAACTGAAACCCAATCCAAAGGCGTCCTCCGTGTGGGCGCCTGCTCCTCGAGCGGCAAGCGCTTCAAGCGAATCGCAATAATTTAACAAATCCGAAGCTTTTTGCCTAGAAACCTCAAAGAGGTGACAAGGCCTCAAACCCATCCTCAGTAGCCTAGGGCAACTCCATGGCGGCGAGGGTCTGCCGCACCGAGGCGCACCCCCGTCTTCGGGTCAATCAGGATGGCCTGCACATCGCCAAGGAATTCATTTCCTCCTGAAGAAGAGTGCATTAGCTTTAATGTGTATCCTTCGCTTTCGAGAATGTGCAGTGTGTCTGGAGAGAAGCCGATGGGTTCAACATCCAGCCGATCCGGCATCCATTGGTGATGGATCCGGGGTGCGTCCACGGCTTCCTGAATGTTCATCCCAAAATCGATCACGTTGACGAGGGTTTCAAGCACGGTGTTGATGATGGTGGGACCACCCGGACTCCCCAGAACCAAAAAGAGATCTCCGTTTTTTAAAATAATCGTGGGGGTCATGGCCGAAAGAGGCCGCTTTCCCGACTGGATGGAATTGTTTTGGGACTGGATGAGCCCGAACATGTTCGGGGCGCCGGGCTTGGATGTGAAATCGTCCATCTCGTCATTCAATAAGAAACCCGCTCCGGCAACGGTGACGCCGCTTCCATATCCGGCATTGAGCGTGTATGTGTTGGCAACGGCGTTTCCCTGGGCATCAACGACGGAATAGTGGGTTGTTTCCGTCTCTTCGGCCTTTGTAAGATCCGGGTTGTGAACCGCGGCGCTGGGTGTGGCTTTGTGGGGATCGATGGATTCTTTCAAGGAATCGGCATACTTCTTAGAGACTAACTGTGCAACCGGCACATGAACGAAGTCGGCATCCCCCAGGTACTTGGCCCGGTCTGCAAAAGCACGCCTCATGGCTTCGGCTTCCAGGTGCAGTTCTTGGGCCGATAAGGCGCCCATGGATTTCAAATCATACGGCTCCAATATGTTGAGCATTTCGATGAGGGCAATGCCTCCCGAACTGGGCGGAGGCGCCGAGATGATTTCGTACCCGCGGTAGCTGCCTTCGATGGGCTTACGAATCTTTGCCTCGTAATTCTTTAGATCCTCCAAGGTGATCAGTCCACCATGAGCCGACATATCATTGGCCAGGTCGCGGGCCGTTTTTCCCTCATAGAATTCCTGGGGACCGTATTTGGCAATGCGCTCGAGCGTAGCGGCCAGTTCGGGCTGCTTGAAGACCTCACCCGGCTCATAAATCTTTCCCTGGCGCAAAAAGATGCGATTGGATTCAGGGAACTTGGAGAGCAACGGCGCTGCATTTCTTAGCGACTGGCTCAACGGATAACTCACTACAAATCCACCACGGGCAAGCCGGATAGCCGGCTCGATCACCTCCGCCCAGGACAAGGTTCCGTAGTGCGTGAGCGCCAAATACATCCCCGCTACAGTTCCGGGCACTCCCACCGCCCGATACCCCACCGTGCTGGCGTCTTTGACCAGTTGTCCGCTGCTGTCGACATACATGTCTCGGCTGGCTTTGGCGGGAGCCTTCTCTCGATAATCAATGAACGAGGTTTCCCCGTTTTTCAATCGCACGAGCATGAAACCGCCTCCGCCAATGTTCCCCGCGAACGGATGCGTCACCGCCAGGGCGAATCCTACGGCGACCGCGGCATCAACGGCATTGCCCCCTTTGCGAAGAATGTCGACGCCGACTTGGCTGGCATAGGAATCGGAAGTGGACACCATCCCGTGTTCTCCGCGGACAGGAGCCGGGGACGCTGCAGTCAATAGGCCCGGAGTAAGTAAGGCAAGTGAAAGGCTGACGACAAAACACGCCACGGAGCTCCTGGCATGAATTTTCATTTGTTCCTCCGCACACTTCAATTGGGATTCAGAGGGTCGGGCGACAAAAAGAGGAGCGCCGGTCCTCGGGTCGATATGGGCCGGGAGATCCTACGATTTCTCGCTGACGATAATCATGCGAGGGCTGGAAATGGAGAAGGGCAAGCGATCCCGCCCGCCGAATGTGGAAACAATCCGCATTCCGGCTCTCTCGATCATGTCCTCGATTTCGGCGAGTGAATACAGACGGTAGTCGAATTCCAGCTCCCGCCGCTCGGCGCCATCAATAATAATTCGCCGCGTATGAATTCGTCCGGTGCGGGCGTTGAAACTGGCGTCTTCCAAGTACAAATATCCCGGAGTAATTTCTTCCCAGCGACGGGGTTGCGCCTCGACGCGGTGAAGGTGCCAGTCTCGATTGGCGGTCTCCAGAAGAAAGCGTCCGCCTTTTCTTAGCGCTTTGGATACGTTATTCAGCGCGGTCACATTCTCGCGGTGAGGGAAGTATCCGAAGCTGGTGAAATAGCAATAGGCGCCGTCGAATTCATTTTTGAATTTTAATCGCCGCATATCGCCCACTTCAAAACGAGCGTTGCTCTTGAGTCGCTTGGCTGCTTCTTGCGCCATGGCGATAAAGCGCTCGCTCAAATCAACGCCGGTCATTTTAAAATCGGCCCCCAGCAGCAGAGCATGGCGGCCATGGCCGCAGGCGATATCCAGGACTTTGGAACCTTTGGCCAGGTTTAATCCGCTTTTGATGAACTGGGCTTCGCCCGTGTTACGCTCCGGTGTGAAGGTGTGCATGTAGATGCGATCGTAATCCTCGTTGAAGGCGTGCTCGAACCATTCCATAAGCTCCCCTGCCTTGTGTCTTCAAAATCCGCAAATGATTATATTCAAATTTTTGAGGAGTGGGAGACATTTGTATCTTTCGTGCGGCTCCCGGTTCGCAGTGACTTGCTTGACTCCCTATTTCTTTCCTACTAGACTCACGCAAATTTGTCCACGAGAGCTTGGAAAGGCGCGGAGTTCATCAGGTCCATCCAAGGCTTTCGAGTCGGGAGTCAAGGGTTTGGGGCTGAAACCTCTGGATTTCGCCATCATCATCGTGTATCTCGTGGGCATCACGCTATTTGGTGTCCACTTTCGTACCAAGCAAAAGTCCATCAAAGATTACTTTCTGGGCGGAAAGACCGTTCCCTGGTGGGCCATTTGCCTGTCCATTGTGGCGACGGAAACCTCCACGCTTACGGTCATCGGGACTCCCGGAATCGCCTACGGCGGAAATCTCGCATTCATCCAAATTGTGTTCGGTTATGTGGTGGCCCGTTTCATTATCGCCTTCTTGTTTATCCCGCATTATTACAAAGGCGAGTTGTATACCGCCTATGAATTGATGCGACGGCGATTCGGACCGCGCATTAAGAATTACACGGCCTCCATTTTTTTGGTCATGCGGGGGCTGGCTGAAGGGGTGCGCGTTTTCGCCATTTCCATTGTCGTGAACATCGCACTTTCAGCCCTGTTCCGGGATCTCGGAATACGGCATGGAGATGTGTGGTCGATCGTGATCATTACGTTGCTCACGCTTCTTTACACTTTTGAGGGCGGCATGACAGCCGTCATTTGGACCGACGTTATTCAGTTGTGCATCTATGTGGCCGGAACATTGGTGGCTTTCGTTATGATTTGGCAACGCATTCCCGGCGGAATGCCGCAAATTCTCAGCGCGGCGGCAAACAAACTCACTTTTCTGGATTTCACTTTTTCGTTAACCAAGACCTATACCTTTTGGGCCGGTGTCTTCGGCGGGACTTTTCTGACCATGGCAAGTCACGGAACCGATCAGTTGATTGTTCAGCGTCTCCTGACGGCGCGCAATGAACACGACAGCAAGAAGGCGCTCATGACCAGCGGTTTCGTGGTTCTTTTCCAGTTTTCGCTGTTCCTCTTCATCGGGGTCATGCTGTGGGTTTACTATCAGAGATTTCCCACCTCCATACCTTTTCCGACCAATGATTACATCTATCCGACCTTTGTGATCACACAGCTCCCTTCGGGAATATCGGGGTTGATCATCGCAGCCATTCTGGCGGCGGCCATGGCCAACCTGTCGAGTTCGTTCAATTCGTTAGCCTCGACAACCCTCATGGATTTCTATAAACCTCTCTTCCGGCCCGAAGGAAGCGATGCGCATTACTTGCGGCTGTCGCGCTGGCTAACGGTTGCGTGGGGGCTGGTACTGATTGGAATTGCGATCTTGGCTCGCCACTGGGGATCTGTCCTGGAGGCCGGCCTGACAATTGCTTCGGTGACCTATGGTGCTCTTCTAGGAGTTTTTCTTCTCGGCGTATTGACCCGTCGAGCCACCGAGCGAGGGTGTATGGTGGGAATGACCCTGAGTTTGCTCGTTATGGTGGCGATTCAATTTTATCCTTCCTGGGCGCCGCGATGGAATGAAATCGTGCCGGCCGGCTGGATGACCATTGCCCCGCAACACATTGCCCGGATTGGTTGGCCTTGGTACACGTTAATCGGGACGCTGGTGACCTATTCGATCGGCATGCTGTTCAGCCGGCCCCAATTGAAAGCAGACTGATACGCACGGATACTCCCAAAGGGTCCAGGATGTCGAGACCTTCTGAAAAATTAATCCGAGGACTAACGCTTGTCGATGCTTCCTCGATTGTTATTGGAACCGTCATCGGGACAGGTATTTTCATTGTGCCGGCGTATATGGCGCAGGCGGTCCGCACTCCCCTGCTGGTGTTTGCCGTATGGATAGTGGCGGGGTTGCTGTCATTGGCGGGAGCGCTGACCTATGCGGAATTGGGCGCCGCCTTTCCCGCGGCCGGCGGCGAGTACGTTTACATTCGTGAGGCTTATGGCTCGCTTTTCGGATTTATGTACGGATGGACCTATTTTCTCGTCGGCAAGACGGGCTCGCTGGCGACCCTCGCTACCGGTTTCGCACTGTATTTTGCCGATCTCCATCCCCTGTCGAGAGTGTATTTTCGTTACCAGTACAGCTTCTTCGGCCACCCCGCAGCCTTGACCCTGAGCGACCAAGTGCTCATGGCTATTGGAGTGATTGCCTTTCTTTCGCTGGTGAACGTTTTCGGTGTGGTGACCGGAGGCCGGCTTCAAAGTTTCCTTACGGCCCTCAAGGTGGGGACCCTGTTGTTGATTGTGGCGCTGGCATTGATTCTGGGACACGGGACGATTTCAAATTTCTCCACGCATCTCACCCCGGTCGCTCAGGCGGGGTTGATCAGCCTGTTCGGTGTTGCCATGATCAAAGCCCTGTGGGCGTACGACGGCTGGAACAATTGCAACATGGTCGCCGGTGAGGTTCGAAATCCGCAACGCAATATTCCCCTTTCCCTTATTTATGGGACCGGTGGCGTGATGCTGCTTTATCTGCTCGTTAATTTCGCTTATTTCTATGTTCTTCCCATCGATCGCGTGGCTGCTTCTCCTCGCGTTGCGGCCGATGTGGCCAAGACTTTCTTGGGCTCGATGGGCGGAAAATTCGTCGTGGTGGCGGTGCTCATTTCGACGTTTGCGGCCATCAATGGATCCATCCTGTCGGGCGCTCGAATATACTTTGCCATGGCGGAAGACCGGCTGTTTTTTGCCAAGGTGGCATCCGTTCATCCCCGATTCAGAACCCCGGTGTTTTCGATCCTCTTGCAGGCCATCTGGGCGTCCTTACTGACCTTGACCGGGACTTACGACCAGTTGCTCACGTACGTTATTTTTGCGGAGTGGATTCTGTACGGGTTGGGCACCGCCAGTGTTTTTGTGTTACGCAAGAAATATCCCCATATCGAGCGGCCCTATCGAACCTGGGGGTATCCCGTGGTGCCCTTGCTATTCGTTTTTGCGGCTGTCCTGCTTCTCGGCAATGTGTTGGTCACGGACACCAAAGATTCGCTGATGGGATTGTTCCTCATCGTCTTAGGTCTACCCGCCTACGGGTTATGGAGGCGGAAAGCCCTGGCGACTGGGAATGCTGGAGACTGACGCACGATATCCCTAATCACACAACTGCTTCTTCTGCATTTTGAAGTGCGGGGAATGCTCAATTAAGTTTTACAAAATTATACGATTGAAAACTTGACGTTGAAGCAAGCCTATTGCTATTGTCCCAAGTGTCCAACTAAACATCTCAACAAGAGGGAGGGTTTCCCATGAGTCGAAAACTGAGCTCCATCTTATTGATGCTTGCTCTCGTGCTGAGCTCGACTTTGGTTTTTGCCGCTGATAGCAGCTGGTCCGGCGTAATTAGCGATTCGCATTGCGGCGCCATGCACAACAAGGCGAGTCAAAAAGCTTCGGATTGCGTCGAGAAATGCGTGAAGGGCGGAAATCAATACGTACTTGTAAATAGCCAGGACGGAAAGGTTTACAAGCTCGATCCTCAAGACCAGGCCAAGGGTCACGGTGGACACGAAGTGACCGTATCCGGCAGTCTCGATGGCGATACCATTCACGTGACGTCAATTACCATGGCGGCCAAGTCCGGCCAGTAGATTTTGGCGGCATCAGCATTCAGGCATTCTCTTTCAGAGAATGCCTTTTTGTTTTTATCCTGAAGGTGGACCCGTGGGAGATGGAAAAACAATCTTAGGTTTGATCCAGCAAACTTCCTCTTGAACCGTGCTCACTTGCAATTCCCCGATCGCGATCAAACGACCTGCAGAATCCAGCAAACGCAGCCATCGATTAGAATCTCGGCGTTGGCTCGTGGGTTCAACAGAGTCCTCTGCTTTCAACTGAAACGGGAAAGAGGTTCCGTGCAAAATCTTTTCACGGTCGTTCTCCGAAACGGACAGCGACTGCATCCAGGCGACCAGTTTGTTCAAGGGAATAATGCGGTCTTTCCATTGGCCCGTCTTTTGGTCGATCTGTGTGAGCGGAATGGCCTGCTGCAAAGTGAACTCCCCGCTTTGGGTGCGCCGCAGCGCTTTCAAATGCGCGCCGCATCCCAAGGCCTGACCGAGATCATGCGCCAGAGAGCGCACATAGGTTCCCGCTGAACATTCCACTTCAAAGCGAGCTTCATCTCCGAGCCGCTTGGATATTTCAAACCGAAAAACATGGACTGCTGCGGGACTCAGGTGGACCGGCAGATTCTTTCGCGCCATGCGGTGCGCTGAAATGCCCGAGATCTTCTTGGACGAAAACACGGGCGGGGTTTGCTGAATGGCTCCAAGAAACAAGGATTTCTTGGCGGTCAACGTTTCTTCAGAAAACGCAGGGATAACCGCGGGTGAGCCGGGCTGTCCTTCGGAATCGTAAGTGGAGGTCGAAAAACCATACCGGATGACGCCTTCATAAGCTTTCCGGGATGAGAGATAGAACTGCTGCAGCCGTGTCGCCTGCCCCAGCGCCACGGGCAGGACTCCGGTGGCAAGCGGGTCCAGGGTTCCTAGGTGACCAACCCGGCGTTGTCCGGCAGCCTTTCGGATGACATCGACCACGTCGTGAGATGTTATTCCTTGGGGCTTATCGATGACGATGATTCCATCCATGGGCATTTCCGAGTTGTGAGAGCGACGGTGCTCAGACAGAGTTCAAGGCGGTGAGAACGGCGGCGGAGGCGTTACTTTTGCTTTTCCTTGTCCTTCTCTTCAGGATGGTGAATTTTCTGGATTACCTCTTCAATGTGGGCGCCGTATTCCACCGAAGGGTCGTATTGAAAATGAAGTTCAGGGGTGATCCTCAGTCTCAATTCGCGCCCCAATTCGTGGCGTATAAAACCGCGGGCGGCCTGAAGGGCTTCAAGGGTCTGCTGCCGCACCTGGACGTCGCCTAACACGCTCACATAAATCCGGGCGACGTGCAAATCCGGCGACATTTTCACGCCCGTAATGGTGGTAAATCCGATGCGCGGATCTTTCAGATCGCGAACCAGCATCTGCCCCACCATCATCCGTACGAGATCGGCCACTTGCTCGGGCCGGCGGCCGGAAGGTTTCATAACGCTCCGCTCAGATAAAATCGAGATGCGATTCAAACGGTTGACCGCGCAAAATGTCTTCGGCTTCCCGGTCCACCGCGGTCATCATCTTTTCGAGGAAGGTGTGATCGGCGTTTACGCTGACGACCGCCACTTGGGCCCGTTGCCACAGGCTCGTCTCCCCCACTTCAGCCACGGCCACATTAAACTTGGCCCGCAGCCGGTCTTTCAATGATCGGACGACCTCCCGTCGGTCTTTGAGGGATTGAGCGGCAGGCAAGTGAATGTCCAGGGTCAAAAGCGCGATGTCCATAGTATTCACAAGGTGATTGGGGATTCGAGACCGGCGGCGGAAGAATTCGCATGGATCAGGACCGGGGCGCGCGGCGGATCGCCGGGGGGGCCTTCAAACGGCTTCCGCGGCGACGCGCTCGTTGATGAATGCTTCAATGACGTCGCCTTGCTTGATGTCGTTGAAATTCTGCAGCGCGATGCCGCATTCAAAGCCCGATTTAACTTCGCTGACATCATCTTTAAACCGCCGCAGGGAAGCCACATGTCCTTCGTAGATCACTACGTTGTCCCGCGTCAACCGCACTTCGCTGTTTCGTGAAATCTTGCCGTCCTGGATGTAGGAACCGGCCACGGTTCCCACCTTGGGAATGCGGAAAGTGTCCCGCACTTCGGCCCGGCCCAGATAAACTTCCCGATACTGTGCTTCCAACAGACCCGACATGGCGCGTTTGATTTCATCCGTAATTTCGTAAATGATGGTGTGCAGTCGAATGTCGACCTTTTCCTGGTCCGCCAAGTCGGAAGCTTTTCGTTCCGGACGAACACTAAATCCAATGATGATAGCGTTGGATGCCGAGGCCAAAAGCACGTCGGTTTCAGTAATGGCCCCGACGCCACTGTGCAATACTTTGACTTTGACCCGATCGTTGGACAGACGTTGCACCATGTCGGACAGCACTTCCACGGAACCTTGCACATCCGCTTTCAAAATGAGAGGAAGTTCTTTCATGGTTCCTGCCGCCAGCTGTTCATGCAACTGGTCCAGAGTGAGGCGTGACGATTTGGCCAGCGCCTGCTCCCGCAGTTTGGATTGGCGGTAAAGTCCGATCTGCTTGGCTTTCAACGTGTCGGCCAGAACTTGGAACTTGTCACCCGCCTGCGGAACTCCCTCCAGCCCCAAGACCTCAACGGGGGTTGCCGGCGGCGCAGAAGCGGTGGGATTGCCCTTGTAATCAAACAGGGCGCGCACTTTCCCGTATTGCGCTCCCACGATGAAAGAATCGCCATTTTGTAAGGTTCCGTTTTGGACGAGCACCGTGGCTACGGCACCGCGCCCGCGGTCCAATTTGGCTTCCAACACCGTTCCCATGGCGGGACTATCCGGATCGGCCTTCAATTCCGCCATATCGGCGACGAGCAAAATCATCTCCAGCAATAGATCGATATTCGTATGCTGCTTGGCGGACACTTCAACAGTAACCGTTTTTCCGCCCCATTCTTCAGGCATCAAATCCATTTCTGTTAATTGTTTTTTGACCCGCTCGGGCAGTGCATTGGTTTTATCGATCTTATTGATGGCGACGATGATGGGAACCTTGGCGGCCCGGGCATGATCGATGGCCTCGCGAGTTTGCTGCATGATGCCGTCATCGGCCGCCACCACCAATATGACAATGTCGGTAACGCTGGCGCCACGAGCCCGCATCAGGGTGAAGGCCTCATGGCCGGGCGTGTCCAGGAAAGTAATGCGCCGCCCCTTGGTCTCCACTTGGTAGGCGCCGATGTGCTGAGTGATGCCGCCCGCCTCGCCCTCGGTCACATTGGTTTTGCGAATGGCATCCAACAACGAAGTCTTGCCGTGATCGACATGACCCATCACCGTCACGACCGGCGGTCGCGGGAGCAGTTTCTCAGGCGAAGGCATCGCCACCACATCCATTTGGGCGGCCTCTTCGAAACTGACGACTTTGGCCTCGGCGTTGAATTCCATGGCCAGATCGATGGCGGATTGAGCGTCGAGTGTCTGATTGATGGTAACGAATATTCCTTTTTCGAGAAGTTTTTTGATGAGGTCGCGGCCTTTAACGTCGAGTTTTTCGCTCAGTTCCTTGATGGTCACCCCTTCGGTGATGGTAATCGTGCGGAATTCCCGGGGAACCGCCGCAACCGGGGCTTTGGGTTGAGGTCGCAGCAGACCCTTTAAATTTTCAAGGTTGGCTTGTCCGCGGCCACTGCGTCGTTCTCCCGGGCGTGCCGGCAGTCCCCGTCCTCGCCGTTGCGTTGACGGAGCTGGAGCCGCAATCGTTTGACCCCCGGGCCCGCGCATGGGAGGTCGATGAATCGGCTGCTGCATTCGCGCTTGGGCCATATCCTGGGGTGAAAGGCGCTTGGTGGGATGCAAGGCCTTCTTGAAATCCATAGAACGAGTTGATGGACCTCGTCCTGCAGGATGGGGTTGTGGTCCGCGGGCTGATTCGCGGGGCTTCATGGCGGCACGTTCCGCAGGAGTCGCCGAACGTCCCATCGCTACTTTTCGGAGATCGGCCAGAGAGGCCGCTGTTGCCGGTTTTGGTTTTGCGGTTTGAACCGCGGCCGTTGCGGGCACCGGGGCTCGAGGGGGCTGAACAGGGATCTTGGCAGCCGGTGGGGCCTGCTCCACAGTACTGGGTGGGGCAGCAGTCTCCACGGGAGAAGGTTTTGAAGGTTCGGGCGGCGGCGTGGCTTCAGGAACAGCTTTGACTACCTCGGGGGTGACGGCAGCGCTGATTTCGGGCGGGGCCTCTTCGACCTGGGCCTTCTTCTTCCCTTTCGCCGCCTTCGCAGCGCTAGCGGCTTCGGCTTCTTCCTGAGCGCGTTTTTTGGCGGCGATTTTTTCTTCTTCTTTAGCTTTCTTCTCGGCTTCTCTTTGAGCCTTTTCTTCTTCTTTCTTGAGACGGGCTTTCTCGACGCGCTCGCGTTTGCGGGCTTCAGCGCGTTCAGCCTTAGACGCTTCCGCTTTAGTCTCTTGCTCCTGCTCCTTCGCTTCGCGTTCCTTGCGGTTGGAGTAATAGGATTCTTTGGCGTCCGGCTTCAACTTGAAGTATCGGTCTAGGAACGCCTTGACCTCGGCCTCTTCAAGGTGGCTCGATGAGGTTTTCCCTTTGATTCCGAGCGCATTTAAACGAGTCACAATCTCAGCGGCTCGCTTGATGCCCAGATCTTGCGCCAGGTCATAGATTCGATATTGCGCCATTCAGTAAGCCCTCGATATTTTAAGGCGAATCATTATAATGCGGTGAACCGACGGCGTCGAAAAGAAAATTCGTGAATACCTTCGCCGCCTGTGGACGGCCCTTCCTACAACACCTCTTCTTCCTTTGGCTTTTGAGGGGAGCCCTCTTCAGAATCGCTGTCCGAGTTATTCCCTATTCCCACGGTTTCGGCAGGCGCTTCATCCGTCTGCTCGACAGTTGGCCCTTCCTCTGCGACCGTTCCGCCTGCTTCCTCATCAGACGCCTTGGACTCTTCAGCTTCCGCCTCTTCCTCCGAGGTGTCGGGCCCCAACAAATCCAGGGTGGGTTCCGGTTCCTGCGCCGCAGCTTCCTCCGACTCCACCTGCTTCAAAGCATCGTAGAACTCGTCAACCGCAACTTGAATCTTCTCCACCATTTTTTCGCCAATTCCGGGGATTTGCATGAGCTGCTCGGGCGTTTGATTCCCCAAGTCTTCCACGGTGTTGATACTGGACTCCCGAAGTTTGGCGACCAACTTGGGAGTGAGGCCCTTCAAATCGGCAATGGAGGTTTGGGCATAGGCCATCTCCGCCATTTGGGATTCGACCTCATGACGTTTCTCTTCTTCGCTCTTGACATCAATGTGCCAACCCACGAGTTTAGATGCCAGCCGAACATTCTGACCCTTCTTCCCGATGGCCAGGGAAAGCTGGGTATCTTCCACGATCACTTCCAGTTGCCTGTCTTCAGTGTCCAGAATGCCGACGCGGCTGACCCTTGCCGGGCTCAAGCCATGGGTCGCGAAAGTGACGATCTCATCGGAATACTCGATGATGTCGATTTTCTCTCCCCGTAATTCCCGGATGACCGCTTGAACGCGCAGTCCTTTCATTCCGACGCATGCGCCTACAGCGTCGACATCGCGATCCTTCGAAAGGACGGCGATCTTGGTGCGTTCACCGGCCTCCCGGACGCAGCCCTTCACCACCACGGTGTTGTCGTAGATCTCCGGGACCTCCATTTCAAACAACCGCACGACCAGCTGGGGGTCGGCGCGTGAGAGCACCACTTGGGGCAATTTGGAGCTTTTGTCAACGCGGACGATGACAGCGCGAATACGTTCGCCGAACGCGAATTTCTCCAACCTGGACTGCTCTCGCTTCGGGATGACACCTTCCGTTTTTCCCAGATCGACGATCACGTCTCCGTTTTCAAATCGCTTGACCGTGCAGTTGAGGAGTTCACCGACGCGATTGCTGTATTCATTGAACACGTTATCGCGTTCCGCCTCACGGACCTTTTGAAAGATCACCTGCTTGGCGGTTTGGGCGGCGATTCGCCCCAGAACGTCGATGGGCTTTTGAAATTGGATCTCCTCATCCAACTGGGCATCGCGTTTGAGCTTGCGGGCCTCGCCAACGGAGATCTCCTTGATGGGGTTGGCCACCTCCTCCACCACTTTTTTGACGGAATAAACACTCATGCGTCCCGATTGTTCGTCAAATTTTGCGACCAAATCTTCATTGGTCTTGTAGTACTTCCGGGCGGCCACCACAAGGGCGTCTTCCACTGCCGTCACGATAATCTTGGGATCGATCCCTTTCTCTTTAGCCAGCTGTTCAATACTCTCATACAACAAATTCAACATAGTCGTGCACCTCTAACCAATCGGACTGAATTATGATCGCAACAGGGCCCGTCTCCCATGAATTCCAGGCACCGAGTCCTGGAAGGAATTCCGCGTAGCCCCTTTGGCCCGCTCCCGTGAATTGCTACCACTCCACCATTAAATTGGCTTTTTCGACCTGATCTACGGGAATTTCAATATGGTGGGTTCGAGAAAGCGCCAAAGTAATAACTCCATCGCTGAACTTCACCAATCGTCCCTGATAATGGCAGCCTTTCTCGATGGGTATTCGCGTCTGAATCTTGGCCATCCGGCCGAGGAACCTCTGGTAATCTTCGGCGCACAGCAGCTTGCGATCCAACCCCGGAGATGAAACTTCCAGGTGGTAGCTGCTGGGAATAAGGTCCTCCACATCCAACAAGACACTGAGACGCTTGCTGATCCGTTCACAGTCTTCCAAAGTCACCCCTTCGGGAATACGGTCAATATAAATCCGCAAGACCTGATTGCGGGAAGCGCCGGTCCATTGAACTTCTAACAAGCGCAGACCCTCCTCCGTGACGACACGGTCGACTAAGGCTTGAACGGGCTCTATACTTTGCATGCTTTTGACTGACAACAAAAAAGTGGGCTTTCGCCCACTTTTCAGCCAGAAAGTATACTGTCGACGGGTGTTGAAATCAAGAGATATTCGCGACCCAGCGATTACGGGTTTCCTTGACTCCCCCAAAATAGTCGTGCTAGAAAGGTCATGTTGTCTGTTTTTTCACTATCATAAAAGTTGGGGCGAGAGCCTGTCGGACGGGTTTTGAGGGTTGGACGCACTGATGATTAAGAAATATACCGGCTATGTGGATTTCGGACGCTGGCAACGCCGTTTGAATCAGTTGCTCGATGAAATGTCGCGTCTTGGGCCGGACTTGACACTCTGGCCCGAAGGGACGTGGCATCCGCCCGTCGATATCTTTGAAAATCGAAATGAAGTGGTTGTGGTCGTCGAAGTTCCGGGCGTAAAGCGATCCGATATTTCGCTGAGCCTGAGCCATAATGCCCTGGTCATTGCAGGTCGCAAGGAAGAAGAGCGTCCCGCCGAATCACAGGCGCGTTTTCTTTGTTTGGAACGCAGCTACGGTGAATTTCGGCGCGTCGTTACCTTGGCAACGGCGGTCGATCCTGCCCACGGCGAAGCTCGTTTGGAAAATGGAATTCTGACCGTTCATCTTAAGAAGATTTCCGATGCTCGAAAGGCCGAACACCCTATTCAGATTCACGATCCTTCACAGTGAACGAACCCTGGTCTTGAAATTGTTGCCCTTCGTGATGGAAGTTACTTTGAAAGGCGCCTCAGCTGGAAGAAGTCTAATCGCAGCACCCGAAGGTGAGAGAGCCCATGGCCGAAACGGAAAAAAACAACAGCGCTGCCGACGAACAAGTCAAAATACCGGAGTCTCTGCCGGTTTTGCCCATTCGCGACGTAGTGATCTTCCCTTTCATGATCGTCCCGCTTTCGGTGGCCCGGGACCGCTCCATCAAAGCCGTTGACCAGGCACTGACGGAACAGCGCCTCATTCTTCTGGCAGCCCAAAAATCGGTGGACCTCGATGAGCCGAAAGCCGCCGATTTGTTTACGCTGGGTACGGCCGCGACGATTATGCGGCTGCTGAAACTTCCCGACGGCCGTGTCAAGATCCTGGTGCAAGGGCTGGCGCGGGCCAAAGTCCTGGCCTACGACGAGTCCGGGCCCTACACCAAGGCCAAGATTGAAATTCAGAATGAGCCCAAGGTGGATTCCAAAGCTTTGGAAACCGAGGCGCTCATTCGCAATGTCAAAGCAGATGTCGATAAGGCCGTCAATCTGGGAAAGGGTATTTCTCCGGAAATTCTGGTGATTGTGGCGAACCTGGAGGAACCGGGACGCCTGGCGGACCTGGTGGCCTCGAACTTGGACTTAAAGGTTGATGTCGCCCAACAGGTTCTGGAGCTGGTCGATCCCATTCCGCGTCTCCGAAAGATCAATGAGCTGTTAACAAAAGAAATCGAGTTGCTGACGGTGCAACAACAAATCGATACGGCCGCCAAGGCGGATATTGATAAATCACAGCGTGAATATTATTTGAGACAGCAGCTCAAGGCCATTCAGCAGGAACTGGGCGACGTCAACGAATTGCAGGAGGAAATCAATCAATACCGGGAAAAAATTGAAAAGGCGGCTATGACGCCAGAGGTTCGCGAGGAGGTCGACAGGCAACTCAAGAAACTGGAACGTATGCACCCGGATGCCGCAGAGACCGCGACCCTGAGAAATTATCTCGATTGGATTACCGAACTTCCCTGGTCCGTTCAAACCAAAGACAATTTGGATCTTCAAAAGGCCCAGAAGATTCTGGACGAAGACCACTACGGGCTGGAGAAAATCAAGGAACGCATTCTCGACTATCTGGCCGTTCGGAAACTCAAAGAAAAGATGAAAGGGCCGATCCTGTGTTTTGTGGGACCGCCCGGCGTCGGCAAGACTTCTTTAGGCAAGTCCATTGCGCGCGCTTTGGACCGGAAGTTCATTCGATTGTCTCTCGGCGGAGTCCACGACGAAGCCGAGATTCGAGGCCATCGTCGAACTTACGTCGGGGCAATGCCGGGCCGTATTGTTCAAGGAATTCGTCAGGCCGGGACGAATAATCCGGTCTTCATGCTGGATGAAGTTGATAAAATCGGGGCCGATTATCGCGGCGACCCCTCCTCCGCGCTCCTGGAAGTCCTGGATCCGGAGCAGAATTTTTCCTTTCGAGACCATTACCTCGGCGTTCCCTTCGATCTGTCCAACGTGTTATTTATTACGACGGCGAATATCATCGACACCATCCAACCGGCGTTTCGGGACCGCATGGAAATTATCACTCTTTCGGGGTATACCGAGGAGGAAAAGCTGCAGATCGCCCTTCGTCACCTCATCCCCAAACAACTGGATGAAAACGGGCTGAAGAGCAGTCAGATTGAGTTTCCCATTCCCACGATCAAGAAGCTGATCAGCCAATACACCCGCGAGGCCGGACTCCGCAATTTGGAGCGTGAGATTGGGTCCCTCTGCCGGAAAGTCGCTCGACAAATCGCTGATGGCAGAACTGAAAAATTCAAAGTCCTGGACACGAAGTTGGACGATTTGTTGGGTCCGCCCAAAATTCTGCCTGAAGAGATTCTAAAAAAAGATCAGGTGGGAGTTGCCACGGGGATGGTGTGGACGCCCGTGGGTGGCGAAATCATTTTCGTCGAGGCCACCACCATGCGCGGCAAGGGCGGCTTGCTCCTGACCGGCCACCTCGGCGATGTCATGAAGGAGTCGGCTCAAGCAGCGCTCAGTTACGCCCGCGCTCATGCCAGAGAATATGGCATCGACGAGGAGTTCTTCGGAATTCACGACATTCATCTGCACGTTCCCGAGGGCGCCATCCCCAAGGATGGTCCATCGGCAGGCATTACGATGGCTTCCGCCATGATTTCTGCATTCTGCGGTCGGCCCGTCAAAAAATCCATCGCCATGACGGGTGAAATTACTCTCCGCGGAAATGTGCTTCCAATCGGCGGCCTGAAGGAAAAAGTGCTGGCGGCACATCGCGCCAAGATTCGTACCGTAATCATTCCAGAGTTGAATCGCAAAGACCTGCGCGACGTTTCGGAGGATATCCAAAAGGAACTGCGTTTTATCTTTGTGGAAGACGTGAAAACAGTTTTACAGGAAGCCCTGATAGGCGACCATCCCGACAAGGGCAGCAAGAAGACGCCTCCAAAACGCCTGTCTGCCAAGAACCAGCGAAAAGCTTCAGCCGGCGCACACGCCTGACCCGCCTTCACTTCGGTGACGCGGGAAAACGGCGAATATCCTGCCGGCTCACGATCCATCACCCCGGAGAATGAAATTCAAAAGTGAGAGGGATTTCATCGCTAGCCTTCGCCGTCGCGTTCATCGAAGGCCCCGGCGACTGATTGCAGGCATAGGCGACGATGCCGCAGTGTTAAACATGCGTTCCGGAGAGGAATGGTGTATCACCACCGACCTCCTGGTTGAGGGAATTCACTTTGACCTGCACTACGATTCAGCTCATTCGGTCGGGCATAAGTCATTGACTGCGGGACTGAGCGATATCGCCGCCATGGGTGCACGAGCCCGCTTTGCATTGGTTTCTATCGCTGTACCCTCTTCAAAGGCCGAACCTTTCCTTTCAGGGTTTTATCGCGGCTTCTTGCCTTTGGCGCGAAAATGCGGCGTCACCTTGATCGGCGGAGATACTTCTCGCAGCGAACGAGACTGTTTCGTAGATGTCATCGTCATGGGTCAGAGCCTGCAGCCGTCGATCCGACGGAGCGGGGCCCGCGTGGGCGACCTTATCTTTGTCACCGGGACACTTGGACAGGCGGCTTGGGGTCTTCATCTTCTGCGGAATTCTCCGCTCGCGAAAACCCGAGCTGAAAAATCGGCGATCCAAGCTCATTTGCACCCCACGGCCCAAACCGAGGCGGGATTGTGGCTTGGAAAGAATCGACTAGCCTCTGCCATGATCGATGTGAGTGATGGATTGTCGACTGACCTTCACCACCTGTGTCGAGAGAGTGGTGTGGGCGCCCGGGTCGAGGAACGGAAGATCCCTGTGGCTCCGATGCCATCGCGCAAACAGGCTCTCAGATATGCCCTGACAGGCGGTGAGGACTACCAGCTCTTGTTCACGGTTCATCCGGCGAATCTTCACCGGGTCCGTGGCCGGATTTCAAAACTGGGCCTGTCGGAAATTGGTAGGATTGTTTCTCGAGAGGCCGGCGTTTTGCTGATTTCCCCCGGAGGAAGATCGAAAAAGCTGCCCATTTCCGGTTGGGACCACTTTCGAGAAGGAATACGATGATCTTGAATCGACTCAAAAATCCGCTGGAACACTTGTTGCACCTTCATGACACCGAGGAGCGCACTTCCTTCAGCTTTGCCCTGGGCGTTTTTTTTGGCTTTTCTCCCTTCATCGGATTTCACACCATTCTGGCTTTGCTTTTTGCGTTTCTCTTTCGGTTGAATCGAGTTGCAACCTTGGTGGGGGTTTATCTGAACACTCCCTGGACGCTGATTCCTGTCGCGATTGCCTCCACCTCGCTGGGATATCGTGTCTTGCGATTGCTCGGACATCCTTACAGACGAAGAAGATTCAACTGGGCAGAGCTGGGATCGTTTCACTTTTGGGCGAATCTGCCGACGGAGATTCAACTGCACTATCACACGCTCTATCCGTTCTTTGTCGGTTCCATGATTTGTGCCATTGTCTTCTCACTACTCAGCTATCCTCTTTGCCTGTGGTTTGTGCGCACCTATCGTCACAGAGTTCTTCATCGTCCCTGAGAACCGCGTCATAAATCGACCGCTGTTTTTGCAAACTTCATTCCTGCATTTTGACTGCAAGTACGATTAGGGTGTTGCCCCCGAGTAAGATCTCATTGGATTGCAGTTCATCAGTCCATCGCTCACTTCTTTTCTGGTGCGGGAAGAATTTGACCAGAAGGCAAATGAAGAACGCCAGGGGCCAGTAAAGCCATATGCGTCCCTTGCGTTTATCGCGGAATATCCCGATGAGCCGGAACTTGTTGTTCTCGAGCGTGTAACGCAGCTCGGAGTACCCGATGGGGTGAATATGAAGGAACATCTCTTTTCGATTAAACCGATCGCCTTCGATTCGATCTAGATATTCGGACGAAATGGGTTTGAAGTGAGAGGTATAACCAAAAAACAGCCATTTCAGACGCTCTTCGATGTTTTGGATGTTGGGTATGCTGACAATTAGATATCCGTTCGGTTTTAACAATCGTCTCAGTTCACGAACCGCCTGGTGTAGATTCTCAATGTGTTCCAATCCTTCAATGCAGGTGACGTAATCAAATTCTTGAGGCTCATAAGGTAGCCTGGCTGACAAGTCGCCTCGTCGGACTTCAATGTCTTTAACAGAAAACACTTCCGGGTAGAGGTCGCAGCATTGCAGGGCGAATCCCGCAGCAGCCAATCGTTTAGCCAAAGCACCTTCACCTGCCGGAACATCGAGCACCTTTCCGCGAGGCAATTTGGAAAGTATTTTCACAACCGTGTCGTGGACCGCAACATGAGCGAGCGGCCTGGGCTCCGTGTGGTGTTCGGAAGAGAGGATCATTTCAAATCCTTTCCGACAGATTATTGCATAATGAATCTTGGTTCAAGGCGTATCACGCCCTGGCGTCACCCTGGGCTCCGCGGGGTTGCATGGACAGACCGAGGATTTGATTGCAGTCCTTCCTTCAAACTCGATATCATGCAGCCGGTTTTCTGCATAGATCGGATTGGACTGATTCATGACCGACATTGTCATTCACCCCGCCCAAAAAATCCATGGGGAAGTGTCTGTTCCCGGCGACAAGTCGATCAGCCATCGTCTTGCCCTGCTGGCAGCTTTGGCTGATGGTGTAAGCACGTTCAGGAATTTTTCGACCAGCCGGGATTGCCAATCGACGTTGAAATGTTTGCGCGCCTTGGGTGTGCAGTGTCGTCGGATCGATTCTGAAACGCTGCAACTGAAAGGCCGGGGCCTTGGGGGCTTACATTCACCTCGTCAAACCCTCGATGCCGGAAACTCCGGGTCAACTATTCGGATGCTTTCAGGAATCCTCGCCGGCCATGAGTTTGTATCTAAGATTACAGGCGATGAATCCCTGCGTCGACGGCCCATGCTTAGAATCATGGAACCCTTGTCCCGAATGGGTGCCCGCCTTGAGGGCCGTGAGAAGCAATTTCCTCCCCTGAAAATACATGGAGCAAAGCTGCATGGCATTTCCTATTGCCCACCGGTCGCCAGCGCTCAAGTAAAAACGGCTGTCCTTTTGGCCGGTACACTGGCTGAGGGGGTGACCGAGGTGCTGGAAACTATTCCCACGCGTAATCACACAGAGGTTGCCCTTCGGGAATTTGGGGCTGAGATCGAGATCGCCGGAAGTTCCATAAGAATTAGTGGCGGACGCCGCCTTCACGCAGGCTCCTTCACTGTGCCTGGGGATCCCTCAGGCGCGGCTTTCTGGGTGGCTGCGGCAATTCTGGCGCCGCATGCGGCTTTGAGTATTCACTCCGTGGGATTGAATTCAACACGCACCCAGTTTTTTGATTTATTGAAATCGATGGGCGCAGACCTGGTTTGCACCCGGACGAGTGAGTCCGGCGGCGAACCGGTGGGCAATATTTTTGTCCGGTCCAGTGAGTTGAAAGGCGGCTCGCTGGACCCCCATTTGATTCCTTCGCTGATCGACGAAATTCCAATTCTTGCGATTCTGGGGGCTCGAAGTCGTTTGGGCCTGGTCGTTCGAGGAGCACAAGAATTGCGATTCAAGGAAAGTGACCGAATCTTGGCAGTGGCATCTAATCTAAAAGCGTTGGGAGTGGATGTCGAAGAGTCTCCGGATGGGTTCACGGTGAAAGGAAGACAGAAATTTTCCGGCGGGGCCGTTGATTCGTTTGGCGACCATCGAATTGCCATGGCCTTCGCCATCGCCGGGTTGGTTGCAGAAGGTCCCATCAAGGTACGCAACGCGGGGTGCGTCCGCATTTCCTATCCCAACTTTTTCCCAACTCTCAAGGGGCTCGCTGGGAAGTAGATGTATTGGTTTTGGAATGTTGAGGCGCCGGTTCCGTATCTTATAAGGAAGAGCGGGCTTAGACCCTCATTTAAGTCGAAATATTTCTACCGACTACATTGACAAAACCTTACGCCGACGTTACCATCTAATTGGATGTGGTCGCATGGGTTTTCATGGCATATTTGAAAGCCCAGTCAGAGCCACCGAGGAGAACAAATGGAAACTACGACCGCCGTGCAAGGAATCCAGCTCACGCCGTCAGCTGTGACGAAAGTTAAAGACATTCTCGCAAAGCAACCCGAGACTTTTCAAGGTCTCCGCATCGCCGTTGTCGGCGGTGGATGCTCGGGATTCCAATACCACATGGGATTTGAAAAAGCCTCCGGCTTGAATGACCAAGTCTTGAATTTCGACGGCCTGAATGTAATCGTTGACAACAACAGCCTCCAGTACCTCAAGGGCTGTGAGGTGGATTATGTCGAAGGCCTCCATGGGACAGGTTTCAAGTTTAACAACCCCAATGCCGTCTCTACCTGTGGCTGTGGCGAATCATTCAAGGCCTGATTTCGACTGAGAGCATTGAGACTGGGACTCCGCGCTGGGAGTCCCAGTGCCTCGACACGGCTTCCCTTCCTTGCTATCCCCCGCCGCAGCTTTCCTTTTGAACACATGTTTGTTCTCAGGCTTTCATTTTTGCAGACAGCCTTCGAAATACGGCTATTTTTTTATGGGGATCGGCTGCAGAGAGCTTCTTGATTTTACCTGATCGGACAGCTGCAGCCCCTCCGGCAGGTTGGCTCGTCGCCGTACCGCGATGATTTCAGCCACGAAGGCCACAGCGATTTCTTCAGCCGTGATGGCGCCGATATTCAGTCCGATTGGCGCGGTGACACGTTGGAATAATTGCGGATCGAAGCCTTCCTGTTCCAAACGCTCGAACAGCGTTCGAATCTTTCTCCGACTGCCAATCAAGCCGATGTACCGGGCCGGGGTTTGAATAGCCCACCGAAGAACAGAGAAATCTTCTTTGTGTCCACGGGTCACGATCACCAGGTACGAAAATTCCGAGGGCTTAATCTTCCGGAATGCATTTTCGAAGAAATCGGCAACGATTTCAATGGCCTCCGGGAAGCGCTTGCGGCTGGCGTAATCCGGGCGATCGTCGATGACGACAGTTTGAAATCCCGCCAGTGTGGCCACTTTAGAGATCGCTCGCGAAACGTGACCGGCCCCAAAAATATAAAGGGTGGGAGGAGCAAGAATCGGTTCTACAAACACCTCCAGGGTTCCCCCGCAGATTAATCCGCTTTGATCAACGTCGTCATCTGTTAAGTCAAAAGTCAGGAGCCGAGACTTTTCCTCGGCCATGGCCTTCTGGGCCGCCAGAACGACTTCGGCTTCCACACATCCCCCGCCAATCGAGCCCGTGGTGCTTCCATCTGAGCGCACCAAAATCTTGGCGGCCTCGTAGCTGGGGATGGAACCGCGGACCCGTACGATGGTAGCCAAGGCAGCGCGCTGGCCGCTCCGGCGGATGTGGGCTATCTCTTCGAAAATATCCATGACCGTTATTCTACAGCGAATTCACGATCCGCAAAACCGCTTCAAGCGCTCCCCCGGCAATAGCTCGGGCTTTGTCGGATATGCGAAAGCACAGCTCAGGTCTACCCCGGGGATCGACGTCGGCTACTTTGGTTCGATCTGAAACCGGCACGCCATCATGCAAGAGCCCTCTTACAACTCCTTTCAAATTTGATACCACATGACGGGAGTTGATTTGGCCCAGGGATTCACCCGGGGCGACGGTATCGCCGATGTTCCGGAGCGGGTGAAAAACGCCGAAAAGGGGCGCATAGAGCACTCGATCTGAGGCATAACCTTCAACCTCGGCCGGAAGGCTTGTGTCGGTTTGCGCTTCGCCCAGCTCTATCACGCGGCCCAGGTCATGCCCGCGGTTTGTCTCAATGACAAAGCGCGCGTCCCGGGGCGCTAGAAAGCCGGGACCGAGAGCAATCACAGAAGCGCCGGGAAATTTATGATCCCCGGTTTCCCCTTTCAACATGCGCGCGTCAATGAGGATCGTCCCGGGCTGGCGCAGTAGGGATTGTGTCTTTTCAAGGTCCGGATCGACCATCACCGGGACACGCTTGGCGCGCATACCGTCCCTTGCTTCATCAACCGAACTCACACGGATTCCTTCGATGGACTCGATAACCTGTCTGCCGGCATAGACGCACTCGGCATAGGCTACCGTCCGGCGAATTGCCAATGGCTTCTCGATTTCCGTCAGAAGGACTTGAAACCCGCATTGCACGAGTTTGTGCGCCACTCCGCTAGCCATTTCACCGGCGCCCCGGATGAGGATCATGCCGCCATCAAATTGTTTAACGCCTTTCGACATTCAAGTCCGCCTGATAAATTCTCGATAATCGTCCTCGGTGTCGATGTCGAATAGGATTTCATCGGATTTCACATCCAACCAATGAATTTGATCCGCGCGATTTCCTAAAATCGATTTGCAGCCGACGTCGCCTCGAAGTTCGTATATCTCATTCCAAAAGACCCGGGGGATGAGAACGGGATTCCCCTGCTGTCCTTGGAACCGGGGTGCAATGATCTTTCCTTTATGACGTATGAATTCGCCAATCATGCTGTTCATCAGTTCCGTGCTCACCAAAGGCATGTCCGCATGAACGATCAAGACGCCCTGGGAGTGCTTGTGACATTTTTCCAATCCACATTGGATGGAGCCGGCCATTCCGGAGGAGGTCTTCGCATTCACAACAATGCGCACCCGGGGAGGGGTGCTTTCTTCTTCCAGAGTTTTGCGATTCCCTGCATGACACACCACAACTATTTCGTCCGCGCAGGTGTTAACGAGTCGTTGCAAGGAACAACAAAGAATCGCTTCTCCACGAAATTCGATCTGTGACTTGTCACGGCCGAATCGCTTCGATAAACCGGCCGCCAATAATATCCCGGATATCACTTCGGCAATATAAGGAATGGGCTATCGGGCGTCAAGCCGGAGAGTCCTGCATTCATGAGTTGGGTGCTCGAGCGGTCTGAATCAGGAGTGATGGATTACGGCGTGGATTTCAGACTCCGTCAGAACGTGATTGGATTGTTTGGCGAAGGCGTAAATGGCGTCGACGAGCGTTTCGTCAGGATTCATCCCATTCTTCTCCAGCCAATGAATGATGTTCGACTTGCCGCTCATAGGTCCGATCTCTATAGTTTGCTCCAACCCGAATAGATGCGCCGGTACGCCGGAATACACGCTATTGGCCAGGTTGACATCTTTTTTGCGCAGGGCTTTGATTACAGCGGCCGCGTGCACGCCCGTGGCGGTGCGAAAGGCGTCGGCCCCAAAGACCGGATAATTGACAGGAATCGGAACGTGGGTCGCTTTGGATACCGCATGGCAATAATCTTTCAACTTTGTCAGATCCTGATGAATGACGCCCATAAGTCGAAGATTTACGAGCAACTGATCCATGGCGGCATTGCCGACCCGTTCCCCAATCCCGAGCGCACAAGCATGAATTTGGTCAGCCCCGGCTTCAATGGCCGCCATGCAATTGGGAATAGCAAGACCCCGGTCGCTGTGCCCATGCCAATCCAGGCGGATGGCCGAGTGGCTGGGTTTAATGACCTCTTCAATGACAAACCGGATGAGGGCTTTCACGCCTTCAGGTGTGGCGTGGCCCACGGTGTCGCATACCACAATGGCCCGTGCCCCACAATTGATGGCCGTGGAGTACAACAATTTAACGGTTTCAGGATCCGCACGAGTCGTATCTTCGGTGACATACATAACCGGCAGGCCCAACCGCGTGGCGTAGCCGACCGCTCTCTCAGTTGTCTTGACCAGATGGTCGACGCTCCACTCTTCCGTGTACCGGCGAATGGGGCTCGAACCCAGAAACGTTGCCGCTTCTATTTCTAATCCGGTTCGTTGCACCACCTCGGCGATGGGCGTGATATCGGCTTCAATCGTCCGAGCGGCGCAATTGGCCTTCAGCTTAAGTTTTGAATTGATAATCTCGCGGGCCAAGCGCTCCACATCCGACTTGGCGCGGGGCCCGGCTCCGGGGAGCCCCAAATCCAATGAATGGATCCCCACTTCATCCATGAGGTGCAGGATTTCAATCTTCTCGGAAATGGTGGGATCGTGCACGGAGGGAGACTGCAATCCGTCCCTCAAGGTCTCGTCATTCAGGAGAACAGGTTTGTCCGTGAGCGGCTTGGAGTTGCCGCTCACATTCCAGTCAAAGATGAGAGTTTCATCCATCGTCTTTAAAAATCCCTCGAAAATCCGGGGCGCTGAATCCAGCCGATCAATGTTCTCCTACGACCCGCACAGTTGATGATTTCATTGAAGATTGGACAATCCGGAGCGATTGTTCTTTGCGCCGATCAGACTTCCGACCAACGAGCCGCGGGATCGTGTCCGGGATTTTCGGGTCGATAGAGGGAATGGCATTCCATGCATCGATACAGCTCTGCATTGGACCCCGCCTGGCGAACAACGTCTTCCCCGGTAGCATAATATCGCTTCAACTTCCCTTCGCAGTTCTTGCCCTTCTCATCTTTCACCAAACACGTCCACTGCCCCGGCTTTTTCACAAGGATTCCTTCCGCCTTCTTTTTCTTGGGCGGAGCCGGAGGAGCCGGGTGGGCATCGTGGGCAGCGGCGGGGGGAGTTGCCGGCTTCGGCGGCGCTGCTACGGGCGCTGTTGCAGCGGGCGGCTGAGGTTTCTCATCGGGCACGAGGGTTCTCCTCTTCGAAATATTCGGCCAATTGGAACTCTACGATTCTATCACAACTGTCCGGCGGTCTTATTCGTCCTTGGCCTTTCGGCAAGAATCCCAATACAGGTAAAGGCAGAGACCGGCATATAAAACCAGGCTGAATATTTGGCCGTAACTGATGAACCACCCATGAGGTGTGGACGGCATCCATTGATACGTCTTGGTGTTCGGATCGAACATGCGAATATACGGAATACCGGCGCTGATGAATCGTTCCCAATGAAAGTTCCTCAAAACCACTCCCAACACTCCCAGCAAGGCTCCTCCGGCAATAAAACCCGAGGCAATCAACGTGCCCCTCTCCCAGCGTTGCTTGGTCACTCTCTCCTGTTTTGAAGAGTGCAGAACCGCGTAGGAAATAAATCCTCCCAGGAGCGCGGGAGCATTCAATTCCAGCGGCAGGTACATCCCCAGCGCAAAGATCATCGAGGGAACCGAGAGCATTTCACAGATCAGAACGATCACGGCACCGATACCGTAGAGCAACCACGTTATGGGCTCATTGGCCATCATGGAGGATGCGATGGCTTTCATGATGTTGGCCTGGGGGGCATCGATGAGCGTCCGTCCCGCCGCCACGTCATCCGGACTGAAGGCATACACGCCGCTCATGAAATGAATGGTGTAAACCACGGCAATGGAAGAAATGGCAACGCCGAGGAACTTCCAAATCTCCTGGCGGCGCGGAGTAGTGCCCAGCCAATAACCGATTTTCAGATCGGTTACAAATCCGCCGGCAAGGGCCAGGGCTGTGCAGACCATGCACCCGATCATCAGCACCACAACCATACCAAAGGAACCCGAGATTCCCACGCGCAGAAAGATAAAGCTGGAAATGATGATGGTCAGCATGGTCATCCCGGAAATCGGATTGCGGGCCACGATGGCAATGGCGTTTGCAGCCACCGTGGTGAACATGAAAGACATCAAAAGGACAATGGCGACGGCGATCCACACGGCGCCCCACCATCCGATCAAAGTCCTCAGATAAATTGCGGAGAAGAGTCCCGTCAGAACGATCCCGGCGAAAACCAGGACCATCGAAACATCCCGGTCTGTCCGTGGTGAATCCGAGGAATGGCCCTGCCGGGCCGACAAGATTCCTTTAAAGCCCAACGCAAAGGACCCCACGATAATCTTCAGTGACTTGAGGATGGCCACAATGCCGGCAAAAGCAATGCAGCCCACGGCGATGCGACGCTGAACGTACAGCCGGAAGATCTCTTCAGCATCCATTTGACCGATCAGTTTGCTCCCCGGGGCCAGCGCTTGGGGTAGATGCTGGCCGACAAAATAGATGGTAGGAACAAGGATCAGGACCGATAAAAAACTTCCCGATATCAAAATAAGAGAATTGCGGAGACCGATGACGTAGCCCAGTCCCAAAATGGAAGGAATGGCATCGAGCTTGATCACCATGCGGGCCTTGTCCGCAAGCACTTGGCCGGCTCGGGTGAACAGAAAGTCGATGTGTTCCTGCCACAGAGCGCAAGTCGTGGTGATGAATTCATAGATCCCACCCAGTCCCATGGAGTACAAGAGCAGCTTGGCCTGCTCTCCCCCGCTTTCTCCTGTTACCAGAATTTCGGTGGTCGCCGTAGCCTCCGGATAGGGGAGCTTCCCGTGCATCTCGACGCAAAAATAACGGCGCAGTGGGATCAAAAACAAGATACCGAGGCAGGCACCCAAGAAGCATGCCAGGATCATGGACCAAAGTGGGGGTTGCAATTTCAAGACGTAGAGTGCCGGCAATGTGAAGATGGCGCCTGAAACCACCACGGCCGAGGTGCTTCCGATGGATTGAATAATGACATTTTCCGAGACCGTGGACTTTCGGGGGAATGCATGTTTGAGTCCCACCGCCAAAACGGCGATGGGGATGGCAGCCTCGAAGACCTGGCCCACTTTCATGCCCAGGTAGGCGGCCGAAAGCGTGAAAATCACCGCCATGCCCAGTCCGATAAAAACCGCCCGCAGAGTGACTTCCGGGATAATCGATTCCGCTGGAACGTAGGGTTCATAACTCTCCCCCACTCGTAGTTCAGTATAAGCGTTGTCGGGCAGACGCTTGGAACTTGGGACTCGGGTGGCAACCGGCATGAAAAGCCTCCTCAGTATCGATCCTGCATTTGAAGCAACCCATCAGTTCGAGGTGCTAAGAAGCTGCAATCAGCATTTGAGGCCGACAAGCCTCGGCGAGCGGAGATCAGTATTTCACCCATTCCAGACAGAGTCCGTGGGCGGGAGCGGTCCACGGAGCGGCAGAGCGGTCCCTGGCCAGCAGCAATTTAGGAATGGAGTCGACAACAACATGTTTTTTGCCGACTTCAATCAAGGTTCCCACGATGGCCCGCACCATGCGATGCAAAAATCCGGTCGCCTCAATGCGGTAAACCAGCATCCGACCGTCTTTTTC
>JAQUPQ010000028.1 GCA_028716525.1 Terriglobia bacterium
TGCGGCCATCAAAGAATACATCCAGGAAAACAATCAGCACCCCCGAATCTTCCTCTGGACGGCGTCGGTTCATCAAATCTTGTCGAAGATCAACAAATGTAAAGAAGCGTTAGACGCACTACACTAGGAAGAGATGGCGGAAGTGCTGAAGGTGTCACTTCGGACAGTGCAACAAGATTGGCGGCTGGCCCGGCTGTGGCTCTACCGGGTACTGGAGCAGGGAGAAGGCGATGACGCCTGAGCGTTGGGAGCAGGTGAGTAAACTCTGTCAGGCAGCGCTCGAACTCCAACCGGAAGAGCGCCCCGTATTCCTCGACCGGGCCTGCGGGAACGATTCGGTTTTACGCCAGGAGGTGGATTCGCTGCTCGCAGTTGGAACGGAGACAGGGAGTTTTATGGCGGCGGGAGCAATCCAGGATGCGGCGAAAGTGTTGGCTGAAGACAATCTCCCTTCACGGGCCGGCAAAACCCTGGGACATTATCAGCTTCTCTCCTTGATCGGCGCGGGCGGCATGGGCGAAGTTTATCTGGCGCAAGATACAAAGCTGAATCGCAAAGTGGCGATCAAGTTTCTCACTCGTGCATTGGTGACCGACGCGGGAGGCAAGGCGCGATTGATGCGCGAAGCACAAACCATCGCCCAGTTGGATCATCCTAACATTTGTGCCATCCATGAGGTCGGGGAAGAGAACAGCAGCTGCTTTATTGTGATGCCGTATGTGGAAGGCGAGACTCTCGCCAACCGCATCCAACACGGACCCATGAAGCCGAAAGAATTTCTTGATGTGGCTATCCAAGTGGCTGACGCCCTGGCGGAGGCACATTCACGAGGAATCATCCATCGAGACATCAAACCTCAGAACATTATCGTCACGCCTCGAGGACAAGCCAAAGTCATGGATTTCGGCATCGCTAAAATCGTCCAAGGAAAGTTGCCTCAAGACAACGAAGCGGAGACATTGAGCACGTTGTCTCACCGCGGACTGGTCCTGGGCACGTTTCCTTATATGTCTCCTGAACAAGTCAAAGCTGAGGGCCTGGATTTTCGCACCGACGTATTCAGTTTTGGTGTTGTGCTTTACGAGATGCTCACAGGAAAGAGTCTTTTTGCGGCGGCAAGCCGGGCGGAAACCATTTCGGCCATCTTGGTCAGGGAGCCCACCTTTTCAGGTTGTGCTCACGCCACTGAAGAGGTCAAGCGGATAATCCTCAAGTGTCTGGCCAAAGATCGTCGCCAAAGATACGCCACCATGCAGGAGTTGCTTGTTGATTTGAAAAGCGCAACATCGGGCACGCAAAAAATTTCTCCTTCGGAGAAGCTTTTGCCCTCGGTTGCTGTCCTGCCGTTCGTGAATATCAGCGCCGATTCCGACAATGAATATTTCTGCGATGGGCTGGCGGAAGAGTTGATCAATGCACTGACCCGGATCGAGGGACTGAAGGTTGCAGCGCGCACCTCGGCCTTTTCATTCAAAGACAAGAAGGTGGATATTCGCGACATCGGGCAAAAGCTGAACGTCAGCACGGTCATGGAGGGCAGCGTGAGGAAATCGGGCGATCGCCTGAGAATTACCGCACAGCTGGTCAACGTGGCGAGCGGTTATCCTCTCTGGTCCTCGCGATATGACCGAAAGGCCAACGATGTTTTTGAGATTCAGGACGAAATCTCTATGGCCATCATCGGCGCACTCAAGGTAAAGCTTCTCAGCGATGAGAAAGACATCGTCTTGAAGCGCTATACCGAAGACGCCGAGGCTTACCATCTCTACCTCCGGGGTCGGTTTCACTTGAATCGGTTTACCGAAGGAGGGTGGAGCAAAGCGGAAACACTCTTCCGCGAGGCCATTGAGAAAGCCCCGGATTTTGCCCTCGCTTATGCCGGACTTGCACAATATTACACGCTGGGAGCTTTTTCTTTGCTGTCTCCGGGCGAAGCCCTGCCCAAGGCAAAAGCGGCTGCAGGAAAGTTGTTGGAGATCGATGAGGGGTTGGTGGAAGGGTACGTGTCTCTGGGGATCGTGAAAATGTATTACGACCGGGATTGGTCGGGGGCCGAGCAGGAGTTTCTCCGGGCCATCGACCTCGCTCCCGGCTATGCCTCGGGTCGAAATTGGTACGGATGGTTCCTGGGACTCTCCGGCAGGTTTGACGAGGCGCTCGTGGAACTCGATCGGGCCAGGGAACGTGACCCGTTGGATGTCAATATCAACGGGGCGATCGGGGCTTGCTTCTACTGGCGCCACCAATATCAGAAAGCCATCGAGCACTACGCAACGGCTTTGGAGCTGGATCCAAACTCGTTCATCATTCGTTCCTTTCTGATCGATGCTTTAATTCTGGACGGAAAGATAGCAGACGCCCTCGCCGAAATAGAGAAGCTGGGAGAAAGCCCCGAAAACGCTTTGATACGCATGGGCTCGCTCGCCTATGCCTTTGCGGTCTCGGGGAAAACATCTGAGGCGCACCAATTGGTGACAGAATTAATGGAACTATCGGAGAAACGGTACATCCCCCCATACCATATCGGCATGATTCATGCGGGCTTGGGAGACAGGGAACAGGCCTTCTCATGGTTCGAGAAGGCGTTTGAAGAGAGGGCCGTGGGACTGGCGTTTCTTAAAGTTGAACCGAAGCTGGATTCACTGCGATCGGATGCCCGCTTTACGGACCTGCTTCGCCGGCTTGGATTTCCACAATGAAACTCTGATAGTTCCGATGGGTGGCGAAAACATGTCCGCTCCCGCGGTCTTGAGGTCGGACGTTTTCTATCGCGCCGTGATGGCCGTCAAAGTTGTTGTATCCGGTCAGCGAGTGCATCTTTCACAGCTTGACTCGCTCGCAAAACGCCATGGACTTTCAAGCTCTGGATCGTGTTGAGTGCCAGATCGGACGGGATATCGCTGGAAAGATACACTCCTCCAACGACGTTAATTTCGAGCCTTTCCCCATTCTCCAAACATTTTTCCAAACTTCGTCGGCTGTATGCAAGTAGACCGATCACGGATGCTCTCCGGGCAGCGCTTTTCTCAACGATGTCGCGGTGTACCTCCAACTCCTTTCGGATCGCGGTGCGGATGAAATCTGTCCGATTGGAGTAAAAGCCTTCCTCAGAGAGCAAGTCCATGCGGCCTAAGTCTACAGCGCTCAGATTTATTGTTATTTTTTCTGTATCTGCCATAAATTACCATCTTTGTACCATCTATTTAGATGGTGCAGGGATGGTAATAGATATGTAGTCCTCCTGTCAAGCAAATTTAAAAGTCGGCGCCCTGTTTCTCTTGGGGACTAGAAAGTCCTGTGTGTACTGATCCGAAATATGGGCCCGACCTAAGCCGGAGAGGAACACAATTCAATCAACCCAATCGATTCAGATCAGACCCTCTTTTCCAATCATCGCTGCTTTTGTAACTCGGTGCGGATTTGAGTGAGGATTTCGTAATAACGCCAGGCTGCGGGAGCATTTGGCTCCTGGTGGTGATCGGGTTTGAGCACCAAGTTTCCGGTTGAAAGAAGAATGCGTTTTACTTCAGGATTCTGGCGCACTTTTTCCCAAGTGGCAGCTACAATCAAGCGGTAATGCTCTCCTGGAACTGCTGGACGGTATTCCATCTTCTTCCCTTCAAAGGTCACCCACGTAATGCCTATGCGCTTCATATTCTCTTCGGCCAAAGTGCCGGCATTCTTGGCTTCGAAGCTGGTCATTTGAGCCACCTGCTCGCGTGTGTATTTCCACTCCAGACCGGGGAATTTGGCGCGAGCGTCATCTTGGTTCTCGGGATACAGCATCATTTGCCAAAAGCCTTCCAGGCTGGCGTAGTGTCGGCCATGAAAGACAAAGGGTATGGCCGCAAAATTGGAAAGTATGCCCAGCTCATTACGCTTGGAGAGTATGACCTCTCCGGGTCCGGCTTCCTGCGGCAGGATTTCCCAGTCCGGAGCGCCTTCCTTGGAGACGGGCGTCCACCAATGCGCAGGATAGGGCGAATGTTCTGAAATCGGGGCTGGGTTGGAAGTCACAGGAGGGGGCGATGAATGGCAAGCGCCCAACGAGATCGTGACGAGGCCGGCGGCGATGTAGAAATAATTCATTTTGGACATGCGATGATGCATGGAGTATCGGTCTGTCCGGTCTATCCGGTCTATCCGGTCTGTCCTGTCTGTTCTGTCAGCACTTGCGTCCCCAAGAACTTTGGAGGATTCAATCTTTCCAATCCCTTTAGTCTGTCCAATCAGGTGAATTTGAGTTCGGACCAAGATGCGTTTCCTTCTTGACGTGAATGGTCCTTATTGTTTCGGCAATTTTAGATTCAGTGGGCATAAAGATCGAGCACTTCCGAAAATTGTGTGTGTCGCTTCAACGTACAAGAGTTTGCAAGCAGTCGTTTGCTAAAAACCAGTCCGCCTTGTGCGGACGAGATGATCGTAGCCTGAGGCGCAAGCCTCAGGTATGGGCACATCCTCAAAACAGCAATCAGCCCCCTGGGGGGCATAAGGCAAGGAGCGAGCCTCGCGATATTTCTGGGTCTTCGCCGAGCGGTCTTGGTGAGGATGGGAGCAACCAACGAAATTCAGGGATCCCTCAACCGCCGAGCAATTCAGCAGAGCAGACGGAGAATTCAAAAATGAATTGTGCACAACTCTCTGTCGCCCCTACCGGGGCTTAACCGTGTTGCGGCCCCGCCGGTTCCCCTGAGGCTTACGCCTCAGGCTACGATTATTCCAGCCCGATAAATCGGGCTTGGACCCAGGCTGGGTCAACCTCGGATGGCATCTACTACGGTCCTGACTCCCTGCCGGCAAAGCATACGAAAGCCAAGAGCGTCGTCATTTCTTTTGGGCCACCGGTATGAACAACAAATCCTGAAAGTCGTAGCTGAAGTCGGTGAGCGGTGAAACGGGAACCATCTTCATTTGTTCGACAGACCCGTCCGGTTTGAGCGAAAAATAAACGTAGGCGTCGGCGAACAGCGAGCGATCGCGCCATCGGGAAACGAAGGTGTCGTACTGCCAATGCTCCAGATCTCCGACCAGACCCGGGGAGTGAGCAAACCGCAAAACCAGGTGCCCATTCTCAAGGGCCAGTGTGACATCGCCCAACCAGGCATCATGGTAGCGACCGGCATATTTTTCCAGAGGCAAAGAAGGTTTGGAATCCTTGTTGCGCCCCGCCGTCTGTTTGCTGACGGTTTCTTCGGCGCGGTTTTCAGAAAGTTTTTTGGCATCCAGATACGCTTGCACCCAGTCGGTGGCTGGTGCGCCCAGATAGGCATCAAGAATATGGTAGGTGATGGCTTGGAATGCGCCGCCCTCCTCGGCGTTGGTCAACACCACGATCCCGAGTTTGAGATCGGGCACCAGCGTGACCCGCGACACCAGTCCCGCCAAGCCGCCGGTGTGAGAGACAATTTTCTTGCCACGATAATCCGTGAGTCCCCATCCCAGACCATACGCTGAGAAATTCGGGCGCAATGCGGCCAGCGGAGGTGGCGGGTCGCCGATCGGAACAATCGTCTGCGCCGACCACATTTCGCGGCTTTGTCGCTCGCTGAACAACCGCTCCTCGCCCGTTGAGGTCTTGCGGAGGAGTCCATGGTTCAGTTGCACGATCAGCCACTTCGTCATGTCATTGACACAGGAATTGAGCGCTCCCGCCGGGGCGTTGTTGTCGAGGTTGTTGTAGGAGATGGCGGTGAGCTTTCCTTCAACCTTGGCATGAGGCGCGGCAATGTCGTCGCCGGGGCGAAAGGCCGCCACGCTGGTATTGCTGTGCACCATCCCCAGGGGATCGAGGAGGCGTTCTTTGATGAACTGTTCCCAGGGTTTTCCCGTGACCGCCGGGATAATCTGTCCCGCCACAAGGTACAACACGTTGTCGTAGGCGTAATGGCTGCGGAAACTTGTGGCCAGTTTGACGTAGCGCAGATTGTGAATGATTTCGCCGCGCGTGAAATCGGTGTGAGGCCAAAACATTAAATCGCCCGCACCGAGTCCCAAGCCGCTGCGGTGAACCAGCAAATCGCGCACCGTCATCTCACGAGTCACATAAGGATCGGACATCTGAAAATTCGCCAGGTGATCGATGACGCGGTCGTCCCAGCGAAGCTTTCCTTCATCGACCAGAATAGCCAGCGCGGCGGCCGTGAAGGCTTTGGTGTTGGAAGCAATGCCAAAGAGGGTGTTGGCGTCGACCGGCGTAGAGTCCCCAAGCTTCCGGACCCCGTAGCCCTTCGCCATAACAACCTGACCGTCTTTAACGACGGCCACGGCAATGCCGGGAACCTCAAACGCCTGGCGCGTGTGTTCCACAAATGAATCAAGATCGGAAGGAACGCTCGTTTGCGCTTGAATCAAGGAGCCAAGGGAGAGCAGAAGTGCCAGCGGAAGAAGTCGACGCATTGGATGCAGGTGATTCATGGTGGGTCTCCTCATGGAAGGATGGATTTCACCGGCAAGAGAAAAATAATTCTAATCGCCTTCGCGCGGATCCGCAATCGGAGGGCAGGGGACAGGCACCATGGGCTGCAGTCACTGTCACACCAACGACCGGTAGGTGCCTGTCCCCATCTCAGATGTGTGCTTTGATGAACTCCATGGCGTGCTGAATGATCTCGCGGCTGCGGGCGTCGTCATTGCGGATGTCGAAGGCGTGCACGCCCTCGGGATGGTTGCTGACATCAATCATAAGATTTTTCTTCATTGCTTCCGCTATGAATGCGTCGATGGTGGAATTGAGCATGGCATTGTCCAAGCCTGCCCGCCCGATTAGAATCGGAGGAATGTTTCCTCTTGATTCCGTAAGCGCCAACACCGGCGAAAATTCATCCAGTGTTTTTTCAGACAGCCCCGGTGATTCAGCGCGTGACGGACGCACATCCAGAAGCGTGTAGAACGCCACGATGCAACGGATGTCGGGGTCCGGCTCCCGAAGAAAGTGGCTCAGGAACGGCCCGCCACCTGAGAAGCCCCACAGGGCAATGTGGTGGGGATCGACACCCAGCACATCAGCGTGACTGCGCACGTATTGAAGTGCGGCGTCAATGTCGCTTTGGGCATCCATGATTTTCTCGGGACTGTGAAATCGATGATTAAAAGTGACGCCGATGAGACCTGACGCGGCAGCGTATTGCCCGTAAGAGACAAACACACCCCACTCTCTCGGTGGAAGCGGAAAGCTTTCCGGCAGGGGACCTCCGTGAATGAAAAGAATGGCCGGCAGTTTGGAGGCGCGAGGCGCCGGAGGCGAGTACACGTCCATCTTCAACACTTCGCCGTCGACGCGTTTGTACACAATGTCTTTTTGAACCTTCGCCCTCTCCATGCCGGGAACCGAGAGGACAATTCGCTTCGACCTCAATTGTTCTGCAGAGGGCGGCTGAGGTGGTTTGTTGCCGGAGGGGTTTTGAGCCATAGTGCTGATGCTCCAGAGTGTGACTAATGAAAGGACGGACACTTTGAAATAGTTCTTCATTTGGGGCCCTTGGTGTTCAATCGCCTTACGTCGAAAAGAAGGCTTGAATTCAAGCCTAGTCTAATCGATTGGGTTTGGAATTTAAATCAATGTGGAATGGAGAACAGCGGCAGACACCTAGTACTTGTCGGTTTCCTTGGTAACAGGCCGTCGGTGTCTGCCTCGAAAATAGATCGTATCTTGAGATAAAGTATTCTGTCGTCCCGGGGGGCGGGACTCATTCCTCGTATCAATCCCTTGCCCGGCACTCACGTGCCGGGCTAAAGATCTTTCGCCCTGACGGGCTAGGGACGTGCCAATACATGATATTTTCATGCCCTTGGATGCCCCGATGCATCGGGCATGAGAAACTGCTACGAAAATATGGACGAATTTCAACGAGGGGACCTCTGTCGCCCCCTTAAAGGGGGCTTGGTTTAATCATCGTACCATACCCCACCCTCGCTCCACAGAAGGCGTGGAGCTTCGGATGGGGCTACCTTCTGACCGGCCCTCCGGGCCTGCAATTTGAGCAACCCGGTGATTTTCACGCCTTTGGGTCCGCCTTCTCTCGCTCGCGTCCCCGGGGTTCTTGGGGATTGGCAGATGAGTCACTGATCCGAAAAAGATAGGATGGGACTGCTCTGCGCGGCTCGGAGTTCTCTGCGTCTCGGCGGTGAGGGCATCGGCCACTGGCCCCCGGGAGTTACGGCAGGCCGTCAGGCTCTAATGAAATTCCGGAATTTACCCGGCGAAGCGTCGTAGCCCGGAAAGACCCGGCTCAGGTTGGTGCAGCCGAGATGTTTGGAGACGATTTCCGAGAAGACATCGCGGAAATCCGTGGTCAGCGCCAGGTCGCGGTTTTCATAGAGCTGGCGTTCATCAAGACCCGGCCATTGGCCGTAGACTTTGCCGCCCTTCACATTGCCGCCCAGCACGAACATGCAATTGGCGTGACCGTGATCGGTGCCGCGATTGCCGTTCTCGCGCGTGGTGCGTCCGAATTCCGACATCGTCAGGATAACGATATCCTCCATACGGTCGCCGAGATCGGTATACAACGCCGCGATGGCTTGGCTGAACTCCCGCAAGCGATTTGCCAGCTGTCCCTGCACGTTGCCCTCGCCGACGTGATGATCCCATCCGCCGATGTCTGTGAAGGCAATTTCCATTCCCACGTTGGATTTGATGAGCTGGGCAATCTGTTTGAGGCTGTTGCCCAACGGTCCGTTCGGATACACGGCGCCGTTTTCAGGCTGAAATTGCTGGGGATTCGCTTTTTTCAAGAATTGAACCGCCTCGAAACTTTCGGCTCCGGTGGCGCGGACCGCATCTTGAGAATTGCCCGCGTAGAGCGTCTCGAACGCTTCGGTCATGGCATCGGTGAACTTGCCGGCGCGAATTCCAAAATCGTTCACATTGGCGAGCGCGACGGTGGGCGCGGAACCATACAGGCTGCGCGGCATTTGGGGACTCAAGGCAATTCCTCGAAACGGAGTGGCGCCGGATTCGCGTTGCGTCTGCATAATGCGATTCAACCAGCCGTCGGGTGTCGATTTAACCCCGGGTGTGCCCGACTCCATGAAATCCTGGGCGTCGAAATGCGAGCGAGTGTTATCGGGAGAGCCGGCCGCATGGATGATGGCGAGGTGCTTGGCATCATAGAGGGGTTTGAACGCCTCCAACGACGGATGCAGGGCAAAAAACCCATCCAAGTCAATGGCCGTCGTGGCATCGCCGGCCTTGGGCGCGGGAATCGCGATAGTGGGACGCAGGCGATAATAATTTTGCTCGGCGAACGGCACAACGATGTTCAAGCCGTCGGCAGCGCCGCGTTGAAAGATGGCAATAAGAATCTTGCGTTTTTGTGAGGCGCTGAGATTGGAGTCCAGCGCATCACGCAGCGAGGACGCCCGCAAAAGAAATTTGGGCATGGAAGTCAGGCTGGCCAAACTGGCGGCCGCCAAACCGCTCGATTTCAAGAAAAAGCGCCGTGACATGGCCATGGCAAATACCCCCGCCAAAATGAATTTAAAGTATCACCCCTTCACCGCCGCTGAAATTCCGGTGATCCCATAATCAATCCCGCCACTTCCACCGGCAGCGCCCGTGTCTGTGTATCCTGAGGCGTGTCCGGCGGAATCATTTGTGTGTTGGTGGCTTCGAGTTTGCCGGCGTCTTTGTTGAGAGCTGCCCGCGTCGTATCGCTCAACTGTCCATTCAGGTACACACGAACCAATTGCGTACGAACCGCTTCCGCTTGCGAAGGATCGATTCCCTTCAAGAGGTTCAGGAGGTCGACATTCGTGCCGGGAATCTTGTTGGCGGCCAGCGCCATCGCAAAATTCAAGCGCGTGAGAAGTGTTCCGCTGTTCAACCACTCATCGGCGCGGTCCGGATAGCCGGTGGGCGCCTGGTACTGGAACAACGGCTGGCCCATGCGGGCAATCAGCTGCAACAGCGCCGGTGAAGCCGTAGTGTCGCCTCCCGAGGTCCGGATGGCGCTGACCACCAGCTCGAACGGCGATTTCACCTTGGCGCGGTAAGCGTCTTTGGAATTGAATTCCGGCGAATAAAAGATGGTGCGCAACATCTCGCGGATGTCGCCGTCGGTCTTCAGATAGGTTTGCGCCACACGATCCACCAGCGAGGCCGACGGCGTGTCGGATACGAAGCGGGTCACGAGTTTTTTGGCGATGAAGTGGGCCGTGGAGGGATGATGCACCAGGATGTTGATGACCTCTTCGCCGTCCTGTTCGCCGTGGTTGTGAATGGTATGGCCCAACACGACCTTGGTTCCGTTGTCATGCAGGCGCGGGTTGAAGAAGAAATCGCCGCCCTGCCGGGGATTTCGAATGGTCCAACCGGTAAAACAGCGGGCCACTTCGGTGACGTCCTTTTGCGTGTAACCGCCGTCGACCCCCAGGGTGTGGAGTTCCATCAGTTCACGCGCGTAGTTTTCATTTAATCCACGGCGGGCTAGGTTCGCCTGTTGTTGAGGGCGAGCGGACGGGATCGGCTGCCCGAAGCGGCCAAATCGCCGAACATTTCGCGGATGCGGGTTGTCGAGGCGCGCGTTGGGATCCACGCTCAACCAATTGTCGAGATAAAACATCATGGCGGGTGAGTGGGCAGTCGCTTCGACCAAATCCTTGAATTTGCCCAGGGCGTTGGGGCGGATGACGTCACGATCGTATTCCGTGAGCAACCAGCGGTCGGCGCCTTTGCCGGCAAAAATATTGAAATGGTTTTCCCAGAAGTTCACCATTTCTTCATCGAGCTGCCGTTCGCTGTAGACGGCGCGCAGCACTTCGGATTGTTGTAACTGCCGGATGACTTCCTGAGGATTACGAAACTGCATGTCGGGATTCTGAGCCGCCAGGGCTTCCATGATTTCCAGGCGCCGTTGTTGAGCTTTCTTCAAGGCCCCGGGAGAGCCCGCGGGCTCCTGGCCTGCTTCTCCGGCCATCTTGTCTTCCGTTGCCGCCATGGCTTGTTGAATCTGTTTGATGACGTTGGGCGGCGGAAATATGGCCGCCAGTTCGAGAGAACCCATCGAGAGGGTGTCGAGGCCGGAAAGTTTTTGCGCCACCTGGGAATCGGCAATAGATTCGGGATGCAGTTGTTGTTCGATGAAATTTTTCAGGCCCGTCTCCTGGACGCGCTCCACATCGCCGGGGCGAATGCCGTAAGTCAGGCGATTGAGAACATGGATGATCTGCTCGTTGCCGCTGAGCGTGTTCGAAGATAAGGCGGTCTCGGATGCCGCAACGCTTTGAAGGAGCGGCATGAAGGGGTCAAGTACGAGGCCGGCCAAAACAAGTAAACGCAGCAGTGAATTCATAGTTCCACCTTCAAAGCGGATCAGTTGCTTTTCAGGAGTTCTGTCTTACCACTCCCGGGTTTTCAAATGTCTTGTTGGACTGCTGTGAGATTAGACCACAAATGGCCGAAAAAGGTTTATTTGTCGGACGCCGGGCTTCGAAAAGAGGGCGAGGCGAGTTGTTCAAGCGCGGATGAGATCCGATGTAAATCAAATCAACTTTTGAATTTGGAGGGCGACTTTTTTCATCAGGCTGGGAGAGTAGCCGGGATACTCCTGCACGATGTTTCCGTTGCGATCCAGCAGAAAGCTTGTGGGAAATCCCGTGACGTTATATTCATCGGAGATTTCACCGGGATCGATCACAATGGGATAACCCATTCTCTTTTCGGTCACAAAACTTTTGATGTCCTTGAGATCGCTGTTATCGGAGATTCCCAGGACAACAAAACCCTTGTCGCGATACATATTATAGAGGTCGACCAGCTCAGGAACTTCCACGTTGCAGGGGCCGCACCACACCGCCCAGAAATTAACCAACACCACTTTGCCGCGAAAATCGCTGAGTTTCACATCCTTGCCGTCCAGGTTCTTTGCCGTGAAATCCGGCGCCGGCGCTCCCTGGGTCGCCGCTTGCTTGGATTCGGCGGTGGGTTTGGAGTACCGGCTGCATGCTTCCGGCGCCATCAACAAAGAGCCCAACACAGCCAACGACAGCGTGGCCTTCAAGAATTCCTGCCGACGACCATTGGATTCCATACCCGGGCCCATAAATCCTGCTTACCTTTCTTTTACCGCGTTCATGTCGGCAGCGCTCACAGCGCGAACCGATTCAGGAACGAAAATTTTTGTGCCAGCCAGTTCAGGTTGTTGGTCAGAATCAACGCCCCGATGGCAATGAGCAGAATGCCGCTGACCACTTCGACCACGCGCAAGTGTTTCTTGAAGGCATTGTAAAAGCTCATGAACTTGTTGAGACTTAATCCCACAATCAAAAACGGCAGACCGAGTCCCAATGAATATATGGTCAGGAGCCACACTCCCTGCCACACACTGTTGCGTGTTGCGGCAATGGTTAAGATGCCGGCCAGGATGGGACCGATGCAGGGCGTCCATCCAAACGCAAAGGCCAGACCGATAAGAAACGATCCACCGATGCCCGCTCCTCCGGCGTTTTGAAATCGTTTTTCTCGATAGAGCAGGCCGATCTTGAACAGCCCGATCAAGTGGAGGCCGAACACAATAATAATGATGCCGGCAATCTGCAGAAAAAGGCGATGGTGGCGGTGGATGGCGCGTCCGGCAGAGGTGGCGGAGGCCCCCAAAGCCACAAACACAACCGTGAAGCCGAGCACGAACATCAGGGAGTGGATCAGCAAGCGACCCATACGGCCCTTGCCGGCGGTCTCTTCCTCACGAATGTCCTGAACGGAGACCCCGGTGATATACGACAGGTAGGCGGGCACCAGCGGCAGCACACACGGGGAGAGAAACGAAACAATCCCCGCGACAAATGCTGTAATCAAACCAATATTAGAACTTTCCATATCGAAAGGGAGCCCCTGCGCTGGTCGTGGCTGGAGTGGCTATGATAGCATACGGTTTTTGGATTTCCAGCCTCGACTCCCGGCGGTCGGCGCTACTCGTGATTCAGAACCTCCCGGTGGAGCGCAGCGCCCGGCGGGCGTTCGGCGCCGCTCGACGGAACTTCGTTGATTCCATTGCTTTGATGAGAGTTTTAATAGGTAAATTCACCAAGATCTTTGTCGCCGTCATCGGCGGCAATGCCCTCTACTACATTTTTGAAGACAACCTGCCCGCAGTTTTCCGTCACCGCATCTTTGCCCTGGATTGGGGATTGCTGCTGGACCTGTGGATCTGCATTCTGTGCTGGTTGCTACTGGATTTCTCGAGCAAGCTGATTCAGCGCAGGCGAAGATAGCACGCCCCCTCAGTGTTCCCGTGTAATTTTTTGTAATAGACAGTCTACGGATTATTTTTGCTGGCCGCGTGTAGAACTTCTCCCCGTCACCCGAATCCTGGCACCCGACATCCGCCAATCCCCTAAAAATCTGGGAGACGCAAGCGAACCCCGGCGGACCTTCGGCCCGGCACCCGGCACCTGTTCTACCGTGCCCACTTTTCCAACCAGGGTTTCAATTCCGGAAAACTTAAGCCCTCGCCCCGCCAAGCGTACTCACTCAATCCATCCATGGCGGTCCAGGTGGGGTGGTAGCGGGCGTAAATATCCTTTTCGGTGGGATCGCCCCAACTGCCGTCGGGATTTTGATGTGACAGAAGATACTCCATGCCGGCTCGGATTTCGGGGTCGTCGTTGGTCATACCGAAAGATTTCAGAGAGTCCAAAATTTCTCCCAGCATTTCGCTGTCGTCCGTCGCAATAGCGTCTTTCACACTGGATTTCAGGAACCTGAATTCTTGCGGGAGCAGGGCGGGTGAAAGTTTATAAATGCTGTAATCGTTGAGTGTGTAGACGACGTGGGCCACGGCGAAGACGGAGTCGTAAAAGTCGGAATTATTGCCGTCCTCACGCCCGCGATAAGGTCGCATGCGGGGCAGCCATTTCAGGACGTCGGCATAATGGGCTCCCAGCTTGACGCCATATAGATCGCCCGACCACGTCGCGATGAGCGCCTCGTACCAGACGCCATATCGGCTCATCATTTCGAGCGGAGTTTTGCACACCGTGCACACGGTGACCCCTCGTGAATTGTATGCGCCGCATTTCGGGCACACGGCAGGCACATCACTCGGAGGCGGTTCGGTGATGGGATCAAAATTCAGGTAATCACGCGCTGTGAACCGCGCGGCGGCCAAGGCAATCTCTTTTTTGATCCGGGCATCAGCGAAACCTAATTCTCCGACCGTCTGATTTCCGAACGCCAGAAGCTCGACGGTGTCCACATCGGCGTTGCGCGGAACCGAAGGATGCCGGGCGCGCCAGCGACGGGCCAGTTCGACACCCATCCGCCAAGCTGTCCGCCTCAGTTTTTCATCCTTCATGGCCTCCGCCGTCGTGTAGAAACACCACAAGTAATCATGCCCGTGGTCGGAGAAGTTCCTCGGATTCCGGGCCGTGTGATAGATGAACCGAAGAGCACGATGAACCGCTCGATCGCGATCTTCTTCGGTAAATCGAGAGCCCGGCCAGAGAGGGTGCCGAGGTGCGGCTGTCGCGACGCGGTTGCGGGCTACTGGCCTCTTGTTCGGTTCCTGCTTCGCAGTGTTGGAAGCCAGGTGCGACACACCGAACCCCAAGGCGAAGGTCAGCAACAAGCCTGAATAAAGTGTCTGGACTCGCATGGTTCTCCCCTTTCGTTCCGGCAAAACCCCGGCCGCGGGGACTTTATCGTACACCAGACGGTTGGAGGTGCTGCCAAAAAATTTAAGGGTTGATTTTCGCCATTTGTTCGCCTATGATGTTATTCCGTATTCCTGATTGTTCTGAAAGCGATCTCGGCACATCTTCGATTGGGAAGGGAACCCCCATGCCGCTCACCAAGCGCCAATATGAAGTCTTAAGATTCATCCAGTCATTTTTGCGGAAAAAGAAATATGCGCCCAGTTTCGATGAGATTCGAAAAGGCATGAAGCTGGGCTCGCTGGCGACGGTGCACAAGCACATCAACACGCTGGAGCGCAAGGGCTGCCTGGCGCGCGATTACAATCGCAGCCGTTCGCTGCAGGTGGTGTCGATGCAGCCGCGCGGTGAAGCGCATGGTCGGACCGCGCCCCAGCCTGAGATGAGAGACGCGATTCAACGCCTGACGGTTCCCAGTTTGCGAACGCCCCGATTCGAGCTTCCGCTGTTGGGTCGCATCGCCGCCGGAAAACCCATTGAGGCCGTGCCGACCGATGAAACCATTTCGTTGGCGGATTTTGTCGGCAGCAAAAACGTTTTTGTGTTGAAGGTGCGGGGTGATTCCATGATCGACGATCACATCTGCGACGGCGATTTTGTGGTGGTCGAAAGCGTGGCGGACGCCCTCAACGGAGAAACGGTGGTGGCTCTGGTCAATAACTCCGATGCCACATTGAAACGGTTTTATCGCGAGAAGAACGGCAGAATCCGGTTGCAACCCGCCAATCCCTCGATGTCGCCCATGGTGTATGAGGCCGCAGAGGTTAAGATTCAGGGACGCGTGGTGGGAGTGTTGAGGAGATTCTGAGGTCAGCCGTCAGCTATCAGCTTTCAGTCATCAGCCTTCAACGCGGAGTTTACTATGCAGGCTCATTGGTCCGACTGTCCTGATGCATTGGGCCTGCAGTCTGATGTCGGGTGTCAGCGTTGTCCTAATAGGGAAGGCGATCAGGGCGAGGGATCGTGCTACGTGGCTGCTTTGGAGATACCTCCGGTTGAATCACCTCGAACAGCGGTGCAAGCGGCAATTGTGGCGGACACCAAATCTGTATAACGAACACGCGAAATGAATATCAATCGACTGGGGCTGTCTGCTTTGGTGATCCTCGTCTGCGTCATCCTCCTCTGTCTCTACCTTTTCTTTCATGTCCTAATGAGAATAGTCTTCGGCCAGTATCCAGGTCCGTTCGCTGCTGTTATTCTCTTGTCCGCATTGTTTTATTTGATTGTGTCAATGGTAAAGCGGAGATTCAGAAATCCAAATTAGGACAACGCCCGGGTGTCTCATCATTTGACTTTCTCGATGCTCTCCTCCCGCATCTTTCACGTCGACATGGATGCCTTCTTCGTTTCAGTCGAAGAATTGCTGGATCCTTCACTCCAGGGAAAACCAGTGGTTGTAGGTGCGCAGCCGGGGCATCGCGGAGTGGTCGCGGCAGCTTCCTACGAAGCCAGAAAATTTGGCGTGCATTCGGCCATGCCGGTTTCAGAGGCGGTACGGCTTTGTCCTCACGCCATTTTTCTTCCCGGGCATTCCAGTCTTTATTCGAAATATTCCAAGCAGGTTTACGAAGTCTTGTGCCGATATTCTCCGGTTGTGGAGATGGTTTCGATCGACGAGGGCTACTTGGATATGACCCGAACAGAACGCATGTTCTTCACTTCCACGCGCGATATGAAATCTCGGGAGTACGCGCCTGATCCGGAAGCGGGGGAGTGGGAGTCTTCGGCCGAGTTTGAAGCAGAACGCCCGCAGCGAGAGGGCCAGCGGGCGCGTCCGCTCTCCATGAAATTGGATCCCCGTAATCTTTTAGGTATCTCCATCGCCTCTCCGACGGCCCCCTCCGCCGGTCATTCCCGATACGCCTACAGTGATGATGCGGGACTGATCGCTGAACCGGAGAAAGGAACGCCGCCTCAAGTCAAGGAATCGATCGCTGCTCCGCTGAAGAAGTCTGCACTGCCTGAAGTGCGAGGCTCGGCGGAGTCGGAGTTTTTCATGATGTCGGTGGCCGCGCGTCTGCGCGAAGAAATCCGATTGACCACGGGTTTGAGCGCTTCCATCGGCATTGGCACTTCCCGATTGGTGGCCAAAGTGGCCTCCGACATGGCCAAACCCCGCGGCATCCTTTTTGTGGCCCCCGGTCACGAGGCCGCTTTCCTGGCGCCGCTGAACATTCGTCGCATTCCCGGCATTGGACCCAAGACGGAGGAGCGCTTAAACCAGTTGGGGGTTCACACCGTCGGGCAACTCCAAAAGCTTGATGAAGACTTTTTGAAGGAACAATTTGGCGCCTGGGGAGAATCCTTGGCGATCAAGTCCCGCGGCGGAAGCGATTGGAGATACTCCGGCGAAGAGGATCCGAAATCCATCAGCCACGAGAATACATTTTCCCGCGACACCACCGACCGCGAGGAAATTGAATCGACGCTCGTGTACTTGATTCAACGGGTCGGCAAGCGCCTGCGCGACCACGGCCTCTACGCTTCCACCATTCAGCTGAAGCTGCGCGATCAAAAATTTCGAACCATCACGCGAGCCGTTACACTTTCTGAACCGACCGAGGTGGACGCCATCATTCTCAGGAATGCTCTGGTCCTGTTACGGGAAAACTGGAACGGCAAAACACCCATTCGCCTGGTGGGCGTGGCCGTCAGCCATTTGGGAGAAGAAGCCCCGCCCGCACATTTGATCGATGTCGAAAAGACAGACCGGCTGGAAAAACTTTATCGAGCCGCCGATACGATCCGTGAGAAGTATGGATTTGACTCGCTCAAAGCAGCCCGAGGTGGCGGCAGAAAGAAGCGCGAAAGGGAGAAGTGATTCATCGAAATCTGTAGTCCCAGCCTCTGAAATCGAGAAAAGGTCATTCTTCAGAAGATTGGCAGTGGCTCATTTTCGATTTCGAGAAATCCCAAGGGCCATTTAAACCGCAGAGATCGCAAAACATTCGCAAAGGGCGCCGAGGGATGGTTCCAATTCCAAGAGGCTCTCTGGGCCTTCTTGCCGTCCTTTGCGATTACGTCGAAAAACGAGCTACCACCGGAGATTCTATCTATGAACCTGACCGTGGATCAATTGCTGGAAACTTGGCGCACGAACAATCGCATCAATCTCTTCCTGATCGATCACATCAGCAATGAAGGAATGAAATGCACGCTGTCGAAGCGCGGCGGCCGAAATGTCGTCCGGCAATTCGCCCATCTCCACAATGTGCGTTTGTGGCACCTGGAGACCAGAGCCAGGGATCTTTCAAAAGGTTTGCGCAAATTTGAAACGCACGACGAACCCGACAAGAAGACTTTGAAGCAGTCATTGGAAGACTCCGGCCGGCGCATTGAAACTTTTCTCGAACAATGCGCCGCGGGGATGTCCAAACGCCGCCCCTCGAAAAAGGGGGTGATTGCCACTCTCGGATATCTGATCGCTCACGAAAGCCATCATCGCGGCAGCATTTTGTTGACGCTCAAGGAGTGTGGGCACAATTTGGATCAGTCAGTCCGTTATGCCATCTGGGATTGGGACAGGATGTGAGAACCGTGGTCGGAGATTTACCTTTTGGTGAGAAGGGTTGCGAGGGACTACCGGGCTATCCAAAGAAGAGGAGTCAGTCCCAGTGCCGCCAAGGAAAGCAGCAGGGCCAGAGTTTGAGGGCCGGCTTGACGTCGCGACAAGCCGTATGCATAAACGCCTTTCACCATGTTGTTACTGGCGGCGGCGATCATGATGCTGGCGGCGGCAACCTGCAACGGGGTGAGCGAACCGGCGGCTTGGGTCATTCCCAAGATGAAGGGATCAACGTCGGTAACCCCCATAATGGCGGCCAAAGAAAACACCCCGGCACGTCCCAGGTAAACAACCGCGAAGTGCGTGATCACCAGCAGGAGCACAAACAAAAATGCGAAGAAGAACGCCGCCCGCAATTCCAAAGGATTCTTGACCTCAAATTCCCGCTTGATTTCTTTGGAAGTGGGATCCGGTCGGCGTGACCATAACCAACCCGCACCCAACGCCAGTGCGGCCAGCACCAAAAAAGCCGGAGCCAGAATAGCCATGAGTTGACGATTGAAAAGACCCACCAGAGCCACCAATCGCAGATACATCATTCCGGAAGCAATCAGAATTCCTCCGGCAAACAGATGGGGACGCGTTTCCTGATTGGAGCGCCGCGACAGGACCACCGTCGTCACGGTCGATGAGTAAGCTCCGCCGAGCAGGGCCGCCAGCAACACTCCACCCTGTCCGCTGGTCAGACGCTGCAGCACATAGCTGCCATAGGAAATCGCGCTGACAGCGACCACCACAAGCCAGGTCTTGAAAGGGTTGATTTGATAGGTTCCGAAGGCCCGGTTCGGCAGAATGGGCAAAATAACGGCGGTGAGCAGAAGGAATTTTGTGAAGGTCAGAATTTCATCGGGGGCGATGCGTTTAGTCAAACCTTCCAAGGCGCTTTTCAATTCCAACAATAAAACGTTGGCGACGCAGAGTGTGGTCGCGATCCAAAAATGGTCGTAGTAGACCATCGCGCCCACCAAATAAGTGGTGAGCCCCGACATTTCCGAGGTCACGCCGGCCATTTGCGGCGACGCCAGCTTACGCCAATACGACAACATCAAAAATCCGCCCACCACCGCAAATCCGATGAACACGGGAACCAGTTGTCCGCGGGCCAGAAAGGCAATGGCGAACCCAATGAGGCCGATCAAGGGAAACGTCCGCACTCCGCCGAACAGATAGTGTTCGGCGCCTGCCTTGCGCTCCTCGCGTTCGATTCCGACCAAAAACGACAAAAAGAGCACCAGGACAATCTTCACACCGTCGGGGGGCAACCACTGGTATAACTGCGTCAACATCGGAATATATCCTCTTGAACCATGGACGATCACGGTGTCCAAGAAGGCGCAACAAGAAAAGTAGACCAGGGAATTCTATCGAGAAATTGAAATCAAAGCCAATCGGAAACTTGAGCCGCGATTTGAGGGCCACCGCACGTTCTCTCAACAGGGCGCCGCGCGCAGACGCTCGTTGCATGTATGCGGGCCTTCCGGGAGGCGGGCCCACTTTGACATTGCACTCCACTCTGTCGCCCTGCGCACACCCCGATAGATCGGGGTATACGCCACCCGTCCGGTTCTGTGCTACATTTTTCCCATGGCGGTCATTCATATTATGGGATTGCCGGGCGCCGGAAAAAGCACCTTGGCTCGGCGGCTCCTGACGCATTTGGATTGGAGTCGAAGCTTTCGGATGGGTAGCTATCACAAACGCTTTCCGGAAACCGAGGAGGGCGACCGCCAAGCGTGGGGCCAAATGCTGGCCGAAATGGAAGCGGCTCGTTGGGACAATTTGATCTGTGAATCGACGGGCCTGAACGATCGATGGAAAGAAGTTTTCTCGCGCTGCCCCCAGGATGGTTTCGTCACGTTCAAGCTGGAATGCAGACGGAAAGAACTTCTTCGACGCATTGCTTTGAAGTCTCCCGAGGACCGGACACACGGGGATTGGTGGCCGCCTTCTCTTTTTCACAGCAAAATTGAATTTGTGGAGTCCGTCTACGATGATTTTCGAAGCCGCACGGCGGAATGCGTTTTGGACACCACCCGAGCTTCGTGCGATGAGGTGTTTAACCTCGCCACGCGTTATCTTTCGGCGCGTTGGAGAAAACCATAAGTCTTCTCATGAGCAGATTTTTTCATGACTGACCCGCCATTCCATCTCGATACGCCACTTCTTCGGACCGCTAAATCCCTTGTTGAAAAACTGCGCCAAGGCGGATTCATGGGCTACTTTGTTGGCGGGGGAGTTCGCGATCTGGTGATGGGGAATACGCCCAAAGATGTCGATATCGCCACCGATGCCACGCCCGATCAAATCGAAGCGCTGTTTCCGAACACGATCGGCGTGGGGGCGCTCTTTGGAGTGATGCTGGTGATCGTCGACAACGTTCGATATGAAGTCGCGACCTTTCGCTCGGAATCCTCCTACCGTGACGGGCGTCATCCCGAGGTCGTTGATTTTGCGTCCACTCCGGATGAGGATGCCCGGCGGCGCGATTTCACGCTCAATGCGCTTTATTACGATCCGGTGGAGATGGAGCTGCTCGATTTCTTTGGCGGGCAGCGGGATATCGAACAGAGAATTATTCGGGCCATCGGCGTTCCCGGCGAGCGTTTTAACGAAGACAAGTTGCGTTTGATGCGTGCCGTTCGCTTTGCAGTTCGCTTTGGTTTTGAAATTGAAGCGAAGACAAAACAGGCGATTTGTGAGTGGGCCCACAAAATCAACCAGGTGAGCGCCGAACGGCTTCGGGATGAATTAAGCCGCATTCTTACAGAGGGCCACAGCGAAGCTGGTTTTTTGCTGCTGGATGAACTCGGGCTGCTTCAGCCGATTCTTCCGGAGCTCCTCGCCATGAAGGGAGTGGATCAGCCCCCGGAATTTCATCCCGAAGGCGATGTGTGGACGCATACGATGTTGCTGCTTCGCGGAATGGACGAACGAAGGCGCGAGGTGCGAGAGGCAGGTATCAGGAATCAGGTGTCAGGTGTCGGGGGTCCCGGGCCCGTTCCCGAAGCGAAGCGCCGGGGCGGGCAGGGGTCAGGGGTCAGGGACCAGACCGGTCGGATTGGTATGACCTCCGACACCCGGCACCCGGCACCCGACACCTATCCCTCCCCCGTGCTCGCTTGGGCGGTGTTGCTTCACGATATCGGCAAGCCGGGAACGTTCGAGCGGGCTCCCGATCGCATCCGCTTCAACGGTCACATGGAGCTGGGCGCCAAGATGGTGCGGACGATCGGGCGGCGACTGCGTTTTTCAAACGAAATGATTGAGGCGGTGGCGGAGTTGGTCTTGGATCATCTGAAGTTCAAAGATGTTCGCAAGATGAAGCTTTCCACTCTAAAGCGATTTGTGCGGAGGCTGCATTTTGCGGAACACCTGGAATTACATCGATTGGATTGTCTGGCTTCGCACGGGGATTTGGACGCGTACCAGTTTACGCGGGAATTTGCAGAAAGTTTGGAACCGGAGCAAGCCCGTCCGCCCCGACTTCTGAACGGCCATGATCTGATCGAATTGGGCTACACGCCCGGGCCCGAGTTCAAAAAGATTCTGGCGGCATTGGAAGATGCTCAATTGGAGAATCAAATCGCCGACCGCGAGGCTGCGCTCGATTTCGTCGCACAACGGTTTCCAAGTAGATCCTAAAACTAACTCCTCTTCGTATCCCGTTTCATCTGCATGCGCTTTTCAAACCGCCCCAGGTCCACCGGGGCACGGCGGTGCGTACCCTCACCGATTTTTTCGAGCCCGTCATGGGCCGTGACTGCAAAGGTCACGCCCTCGTTGTCGACCGACACCACGGTCGATTTCGCCGTCACCGTGAAGCCCACCGGAGTCGCGGCCAGGTGATTGATTTCCACGCGGGTTCCCACTGAAGCCCAACCCGGCGGTAAGAAGGGTTGAATAGCCTCGGCGGAGGCCGTTTCCATCAGATAGATCATGAACGGGGTTCCATACACCTCGGGCATTCCAGAATGAAAATGTGCCACGGTCAGGTCGCGGGTGACCGTGATGGAACGTGTGGCGGTGGTTCCGACGGGAATTTGAAAAGGATGTGACATGCGAGCTCCATGAATGACCGGTTTTAATCGAATTCCAGTTCCACACGAGTCTAAGACCTGACGCCTGCAGAATCAAGCACCGGGCGGTTTGACTTCATGTTCACTCGAATCTACAATCGGGGTTCACATATAGGCGCTCGGCGGGACAACGCAAACTCCCAAGAAACAATCTAAGATTGAAGATTTGAAAGGGTTCCAAAAAATGAAGAAGAGAGTGAATTTTCCAAGGATCATGCTGTTCCTGGGCATGGCGGCATTTGTGTGGGTCAGTGTGGCTTTGCTGACGAACAGCCGATGGCTGGGGAATATCGATTTTTTGGCGGCGCAGAATCCTCCCCCCAATCCTCAACCCACGGCCCCACCCGAGCAAGCGACGCCCCAGAATCCCAACGAAGGCCCATCACAACAGCCCGGAGAAGGAGCCATCAAAGGCCCCAAGAAAAAACCCAAGCCGCAACCGTCCCAGAGAATCAGCGAAAGTCCCGGGAATATTGCCCGCATCGCCGTGAACGTCAACCTGGTGCGGCTCGATGTGGTAGTGACCGACGGCCATGGCACGCCTATTCCCAATCTCGGCGAGAAAAATTTCAAGGTGTTTGAAGAGAAGGTGGAGCAACCCATCTCCATGTTCCAACCCACCCAGGCGCCCATTACCACGGTCTTGTTGATGGAGTTCAGCAATGCCACCTGTGGGTTGATGTACAACTTGTGCGGCAATGGCTACTACACCCTGGCTTCCGATGCCCGACAACTCGCCAACATGTTCTTTCAAGGGCTTCGACCGGATGATTGGGTGGCCGTGGTGGCCTACGATATTCGACCCGAAATTTTGTCGGACTTTACCCAGGACAAACGCAATCTCTATGACGCCTTGCGTCGCATGAACATCCCGGCCTGGAGTGAGGCCAATATGTTCGATGCCTTGACGGATACCTTGAACCGTTTGGACGAAGTAGAAGGGAAGAAAGCCATCCTGCTGTTCACGACAGGAATTGATACCTTCAGCAAAACCAATTTCGACAAGACCCTCAAAAAAGCTCAAAACACCGATGTCAGTATTTACGCCGTCAGTTTTGGAGCGGCGCAGCGCATCATGTCTGATCCCTACATGTCGTCGGAACGTCGCATGGATTTTCTGCAGGCGGACAACCAGCTGAATGCCTTCGCTCGAGACACCGGCGGCAAAGCGTATTTCCCCCGGTTTGAAGGCGAATGGCCGGGAATCATTCAAGACGTTATGGCCAATCTGAGGAGTCAGTATTCTATCGGATATACGCCCACCAACCCGGCTCACGATGGGAAATTCCACAAAGTGAAAGTGGAACTGGTTGCGCCCGACGGCGGTCCATTGACAATCAAGGACCAACACGGCAAGACCATCAAAGCGGAATTGCGTTATCGTGCCGGTTACCTCGCGCCGAAAGGGTAAAGAACAGGTTTCGGGTGTCAGGTTTCAGGTGCCGGGTGTCGGGTGCCAGGTGTGACGAGACCAGAAACCAGAGGCCAGAAGCCGGATGCCTGATATCTGGCCTCTTGCTTCTGGCTTCTCTTCTTCTCAACCCTCGCACCTCAAATCCTCTGCGGCGGACGTCCAGTCTGACTCCTGATCCCCGACACCTGATCCCTGACACCCGACACCTGACACCCGACACCCGACACCCGGTACCTGTCCCCATGCCCATCGACACTCCTCTCGCCAAGCTCATCGCTGAACAAATCCGCGAAAGCGGGGCCATTTCGTTTCGTGATTTCATGGAACTGGCCCTCTACCATCCCGGGCTTGGCTACTACACCCGACCTCAAGCGCGCATTGGAACAAAAGGAGATTTTTATACGGCTTCCCAAGTCGGCCCGCTCTTCGGCTGGACCGTCGCGCATGCCATCGAAAAGACCTTTGACGAGAGTGAAAGCTCCGCCCCAGTTCTCAAAGGTCGTAAGCCGGCTCGTTCGGCACTCACAGTCATAGAATTCGGCGCCGGGGAAGGGTTTCTGGCTCGTGACATCTTGGAATACTTTCAATACCAAAACGCCGATTATTTCGAGCGATTACGTTACATCATCGTGGAAGAGAGCGGCTCCTTTCGGAAGCGCCAGCGTGGAGTGCTGTCCGAAGAGGCGAAATTCCTGAAACACGTCGCCTGGTCGTCTGCCGAAAACCTGGAACAGATCGACGGGATAATTTTGGCAAATGAGTTCGTGGATGCGTTGCCCTTCCATCGCGTGGTTCGTGCGGAGGAAACATTTCAAGAAATTTTTGTCGATGTGACGGAAGATTTTTGCGAACGCCGGACGGACATCACATCACCACGACTGGCCGAATCCGTCGCCGGGCTGGTTGCTGATTGGGAAGAGAAGGCGGGAGAATCGTGGCCCGTCAATCAACAATTGGAGTTTTCCATCGGAGCCGTCGATTGGATTTCCTCGTTGGCGGGCATTTTGAACAAGGGAACAGTTTTCATCCTGGATTACGGAGCCAATGCGGCCGAACTTTATCGAATTGGAACCCGCGGTACGGCCAAGGCATTTTACCGCCATCAATTGAGCGAGAATTTTTACGAACACATCGGCGAGCAGGACCTGACGGCGGATGTCAATTTCACAGCTCTTGCTTCGGCGGCTCGAGCCGCCGGCTTTCACGTTGAACCCCTTAGAACGCAAGCCGAATTTTTGCTTTCAAATGAGATTGAGAAGGTGGTTCAATGGCGCGCGGAGGCGTTGAAACTGGATGATGAATCGGCCCGGCGATCACGCCGCCAGATCTTAAATCTAATCCTTCCGGAAGCGATGGGAACGCGATTTAAAGCCCTTGTTTTGAGATCGCGGGTCGATTGACTTTTGAGGATTGCTATACTATCATCGCGGTCTTTGTGTGAAGACACGCCGCAGTGCACCGCTAGGTTCAATCGTTTAACACCTCTGTGTGAGCCACCATGCCCGACGAGATTAAGAAAGATCCACCTGCGACACCGCCCGGCGGAGCCGGCCCGGGACATCCTTCGGTCAGCGAGAAGAGACTCGCCACCAAGGCCGCGGCCGCAGCTTCGACGCCGTGGACGTCTCCGCTGGTTGAGGAATTGCAGAAGCAATTTCCCGGCGTGGTGATTGAAGCGCACACCATGGTGAGCCAGAGCGTTGTGGTGGTGCAGTCGGCCGCGATTCTTCAAGTCGCCTCCTTCATGCGAACGAACGCCCTTACCCCTTTTGATTACTTGGTGGATGTGACGGCGGTCGATTATCCCGACCGTGAAAAACGCTTTGATCTTGTGTACGTCCTGCATTCCTTTGAAAAAAATGAACGGGTGCGCTTGAAAATGTACGTCGGAGAGAACGAAGAAGTGGCCAGCGTAACCGGAATTTGGCCGACCGCCGACTGGTTGGAACGCGAAGTCTTCGACATGTTCGGCGTGCGATTTTCCGGGCATCCCAATTTGACGCGCATTTTGCTTCCGGAAGGATGGAAAGGCCATCCCCTGCGGAAGGATTATCACATCCAGCAGATGGACGACGACTGGGTGCGCGCCAATTTGAACATCGAGACCGGACAATAGCGAAACAGCCAAGATCTCTTCCCGCTGCACGTTTCGGCTACACAGGCGCTCCGCCGGTTTTTGAGATTCTTGTGGGTTTTTGAGATTGCTCATGCCAGACCTTGAAGAAAAAATTGTCGCCGCACCGCATACCCACGACACCTTCCTGGATTCCAGCGAACTGATCATCAACATGGGTCCGCAGCATCCCGCCACACACGGGGTGTATCGCGTCCGCCTGCATTTGGATGGGGAAAAGGTGCTGGATGCGGAATCCTTCATCGGCTACCTGCATCGCGGCGTGGAAAAACTGGGCGAACACGGCGACTACCGGCACTACGGACCCATCCTCGACCGCATGGACTATGTGGCCTCGGTTTCGAACAATCTGGGATACGTGGAAGCGGTCGAAAAATTATTGAACGTGACCGTGCCCCCGCGGGCGCAGTACCTGCGCGTGATCCTCACCGAGCTGCAGCGCATCGCCAGCCACCTGTTGTGGCTGGGCACTCATGCGCTCGACATCGGGGCCATGACGATTTTTATGTACTGCTTCCGGGAGCGCGAACACGTCCTCAACATTTTTGAGAAATATTTCGGCGCCCGCCTGACCACCAACGCATTCCGTATCGGAGGCTTGCAGTTCGATACCTACGAAGGCTTTGAAGCCGAGGTGCTGGCGTTTTGCGAGGATTTGCCCGGCCGCATTGCCGACTATGAACAGATTCTCACGGAAAATCGCATTTGGATCGGACGAACGCGCGGTGTGGGCGTCTTGACCGCCGAAGACGCCATTGCCTTCGGTGTGACGGGACCGGTCCTCCGCGCCTCCGGAGTGAAGTTTGACATCCGAAAGGCCTTCCCCTACGAATGCTATGCCGATTTGGATTTCGATGTTCCCATCGGCGAGCAGGGCGACACCTACGATCGTTACCTTGTGCGCATGGAAGAAATGCGTCAATCACGGCGCATCGTGATGCAGGCGGTTGAAAAACTCCCCGACGGACCCATCATGGGCAAAGTCACGCGGGTCATCCGCCCGCTGGCCGGCGAGGTGTATCACGCCATCGAAGCGCCCAAGGGCGAGCTGGGCTTCTTCATCGTCAGCGATGGGACCACCACTCCTTACCGCACCCGCATCCGCCCGCCTTCCTTTGTGAATTTGCAGGCGCTGCCGAAAATGGTCAAGGGTCAACTGGTGGCCGACGTCATTGCCATTATCGGCACGCTCGACATCGTGCTGGGCGAGATTGACCGCTGAGGGGTGGTGTCAGAGTTTTTCAGGATTGGCTTTCTTAACCGGTTTGTAATTTTCGACACGAAACGCTCATGGTTGAATATTTTGTAATTCCTGCCGTTCAAATCGTGGTGGTTTTCCTGGCGGTTTCGGTGATGGTCGCCTACATGACCTACCTCGAGCGCAAGGTGGTGGCCTTCATGCAGGCCCGCCTGGGTCCGATGCGGGTGGGTTACTGGGGCTTGCTGCAGCCCATCGCGGACGCCGTCAAACTGATGATCAAGGAAGACATCATTCCCGCGGGCGCCGACAAGTTGATTTTCACGTTGGGGCCGGTGATTACGTTGATTCCGGCCTTCGCCGTCTTTTCCGTGATTCCGTTCAGCGGCAGTCAGTTCAGCGTCTTCGGCTACAAGGTTCACCTCTACATCACCGATGTGAACGTGGGCATTCTGTTTATTTTGGCGCTGTCGTCGATTGGCGTGCTGGGAATCATTCTGGGAGGCTGGTCGTCGAATTCCAAGTACCCGTTGCTCGGCTCGCTGCGTTCGGCTGCACAGATGGTGAGTTATGAAGTGGCCATGGGATTTTCTGTCGTCAGCGTGTTGCTGTATACCCACACGCTTTCGATGGTCCAGATTGTGGAAGCCCAAAAGAACATGGGCTGGTGGTTTGCCGTCATTCAACCTATCGGATTCATAATCTATCTGATTTGCGGCGTCGCGGAAACCAATCGCGCCCCCTTCGACCTGCCGGAAGCTGAATCGGAACTGGTGGCCGGTTTTCACACGGAGTACAGCGGCTTCCGCTTCGCCCTTTATTTCCTGGCGGAATACGCCAACATGATTTTAATCTCGTCGATCGCCGTCACCCTGTTCTGGGGCGGCTGGCTGGCGCCGTTCCCCAACGTGAAGGCCTTGGCCTTCCTGCAAGTCATTCCGGGATTGATTTGGTTTCTCCTGAAGGTTTATTTCTTTCTGTACCTTTATATTTGGCTGCGCGCCACGCTGCCGCGCTTCCGCTATGACCAGTTGATGCGGGTGGGCTGGAAGTTTTTGATCCCCGTGGCCATGGCCAATGTGATTTTGACCGCGGTTCTTCGGTTATACTTGAAGTAGCAGGATCGAGGGTGAGGAAATAAGAACAGGTTTCCCGCTTTCGAAGAAGTAGAGCTTTGAAGGAATTCTTATGTATCGCTTGACTACATTTCGTCCGAAAAGTTTTTTTGCGGAGTTCTTTAAGTCGTTGTTTTTCGTGGATCTGATCAAGGGCCTGATCGTTACTTTCTATTATCAGAAACCCAGCGAAAACATCACGGAGCAATACCCCAAGGAGCGTCCGCGTGTGGCGGAGCGTTTTCGCGGGGCCCCGCGCTTGAACAAAGACCCGGAAACAGGGGAGACGTTGTGCATTGCTTGCAAGCTGTGCCAGCTGGCTTGCCCCATCGACTGCATTGAAGTGGGTTCCGAAAAGGTCGAGAAGAAAAACGTTTTGACGACCTTTACTTACGATATCGGTCACTGCATGTATTGCGGCCTGTGTGAAGACGCCTGCCCGACGCCGGCCTTGGAACTGACTCAGGATTTTGAATTGGCTTCCTACAACCGCGATTTCATCTGGGATCGCACGCGTTTGGAAAACGGTCCCGAAATCGTGAAATATAAGAAGTAGCGGCGACCGGTGGCCCACACTGCAAGGGCTGCACGGATGAGATTTTTCGGGGCAGTCTCTCATGGACCGTGGGGCACTCAGGAGCCTGAAAATGATTCGGCATTTGGACGACCGTTCACCGCGGAGACGCTGAGGTCGCCGAGGTTGCGCAGAGAATCTTCCGGCAATTTTCGGGGCAGTTCTTCATGCGCCGGAGTCGCACCCAAGGGGATGAAAATGATTTACTTCGCGGGCCTTTCGGCACGGCAGGCAAGAGCCCCCGGCCTAAATCCGCCACGGCGGAGGCCGGGGCTACCAGAGCCATTTTCGGGGCAGTCGCTCAATACCGTGATGGGTCGGAGTACTGAAGCAGAAGGAATCCTGACCCTGCTCCGTAACAAGCCCGGTAGGGCGAGAGATCTTTAGCCCGGCACGTAAGTGCCGGGAGACGGATCGCGAGGTGGAAGGAGTCCCGCACCGCGGGACGGCAGAACTTTTTGTGGGCGTTGACGATTCCTCTGGGGGCTCCGTCGGAACGTCGGCGACATTAAATTAATGATGACCTTCGATCAAATTTTATTCTATGCCCTGGCGGTGATTGCGGTGCTCTCGGCCATTATGGTCATCACCCGCCGCAACCCCGTGCACAGCGCCTTGTTTCTTATTACCACCTTGTTTTGCGTGGCGGGGATTTACTTGCAACTGCATGCGGAATTTCTGGCGGCGGTGCAGGTGATTGTTTACGTCGGCGGCATCATGGTGCTGTTCTTGTTTGTCATCATGTTGGTGAACCTGGAAACGCTCTCCCAGGAGCGGCGCTTCAATCGCCAATGGCACATCGCCATTTTGGTAAGCGTGGTGTTGCTCGTCGAGTTCGGAACCATCATTTGGCGCGGCAAGGCGGCGCTTCAGCTTCCGGCCAACCAGCCCCTGATGGATACGCTCACCACGAACAACTCGGAGCAACTGGGCGTGGTGTTGTACCAGCAATACATGCTGCCCTTCGAGATTGCTTCGTTTCTGCTGCTGGTGGCGATTATCGGCGCCGTCATTCTGGCGAAGCGGCGTTTGTCTTCGGACGGCAAATAGATTTTCGGCGTAATTTCGGCGCGCCTTTGTAGCGGAAGGAAGAAATAATTCATGGTCGGCACAGGCGATTATCTGATCTTGGCGGCGGCGCTGTTCACGATCGGTGTCATCGGGGTTCTGACCCGCCGGAACATCATCATTATTTTTATGTCCATCGAGTTGATCCTGAATGCCGTCAACATCAACTTGGTGGCTTTTTCGATGTACTGGCAGCATTTCACGGGACAGATTTACGCCCTCTTCGTGATCACGGTGGCGGCGGCGGAGGCGGCGGTGGGGTTGGGGATTATCATCGCCTTGTTCCGGAATAAGGAAACCATCAACGCCGACGAAATCGATTTGCTGAAGTGGTAGTCCGGCGCCCCGCCCGGAGCGGGATCGAAATTCTTCTTAATTTTTTATGAACTTTCTCAAGTATCTCTGGCTGATTCCTCTGTTTCCGCTCATCGGATCCGTCGTGAACGGGGTCTTCGGGCGGCGTTTTTCGAAAGCCCTGGTGAATGTGTTCGCCCTGGCCACAACCGGGGCATCCTTTTTGTGGGCCGTCGGAGCGGTGTGGCAGCTCGCGCGCCTGCTTCCCGAAGAGCGCATTTTCAATCAAAATCTTTTTGAATGGATTCCAGGGGGCGCCGCTTTGACCGCCCAGGGATTTTCTCACTTCAGCATCCCCTGGGGTTATCGGCTCGATCCTCTGTCCGGCGTGATGATTCTGGTTGTGACCGGCGTGGGTTTCCTCATTCACATCTATTCCACCGGTTACATGGCCCATGAACACGGCCCCAACTTCGGCGGCTATTATCGCTTCTTCTCCTACCTCAACCTCTTCATGTTTTCCATGCTGACGCTGGTGCTGGCGAACAATTTTGCCTTGATGTTTGTCGGCTGGGAAGGCGTGGGCTTGTGTTCTTATCTGCTGATCGGATTTTATTTCTTCAAGAAAAGCGCCGCCGATGCCGGCAAAAAAGCGTTCATCGTCAACCGCATCGGCGATGCCGGTTTTATGTTGGGAATGTTTTTGATCTTCCAGGCGTTCGGGTCGTTGGATTTTTCCACGGTTTTTTCGAAAGCGGCTGCAGCCCCGGTGGAGGCGTTGGGCCACGTGGGCGTGATGACGGCCATCGGACTGCTCCTGTTTCTCGGCGCAACGGGGAAATCGGCGCAACTTCCCCTCTTCACGTGGTTGCCTGATGCCATGGAAGGTCCCACCCCGGTGAGCGCGTTGATTCACGCCGCCACCATGGTCACCGCGGGTGTCTACATGGTGGCCCGGAGCAGCGCCATTTACACGCATGCTCCCACGGCCATGCTGGTCGTCGCCATTGTGGGCGCCCTGACGGCGATTTTTGCGGCTTCGATCGGGTTGGTGCAAAACGATATCAAACGCGTCCTGGCGTATTCCACGGTCAGCCAACTCGGCTACATGTTCCTGGCCTGCGGTGTCGGCGCATATTTCGCCGGGATTTTCCATTTGATGACCCACGCATTTTTCAAGGCCCTGCTCTTCTTGGGTTCCGGCTCGGTGATTCACGCCCTCAGTGGTCAGCAGGACATGCGGTCCATGGGCGGACTGAAGAGCAAGATTCCGAAAACTTATTGGACCATGTTTGTGGCCACGGTGACCATCGCGGGTATTCCGCCTTTCGCCGGGTTTTTCAGCAAGGATGAGATTTTGTGGCAGGCTTATTCCAGCGATCACGGACGCTGGTGGCTGTGGTTGATCGGCATTGTGGCCGCCTTGATGACGGCTTTCTACATGTTTCGTCTGATTTACCTGACCTTTTTCAACGAATCGCACGTCGATGAAGAAACCGAGCACCACATCCACGAATCGCCTTCCAGCATGATCGTGCCGCTGCAGATTCTGGCGGTACTGTCGGTCGTTGGAGGGTTTGTGCAGATTCCCAAGTTCTTGGGAGGCTATGACGGTTTTGAGCGCTGGCTGGAACCGGTCTTCAAGCCCGGGGCCGTAGAAGCCGGTTCAGCGGCGGTGGAGCACGCTGCGATTCATGGGGTGGGAACGGAAGCAGCTTTCGCCGTGCTGTCCGTGATGGTGGCGCTGCTGGGAATTTTTGTGGCTTATCGGTTTTATTTCAAACCTTCATCCGGTCCGGACCGCATGGTCAGCTTTGCGCCGGGCGTGTACAACACGCTGCTCCATAAATACTATGTCGACGAAATTTACGACGCCCTGATCGTCAATCGAGGCAAAGACCTCGGCAATGCCCTGTGGGCGTTCGATCGCACCACCATCGATGGGGGCGTCAATGGCAGCGGTTGGCTGACGCGTTTCATGGCCGATGTTTCCTGCTGGTGGGACAAGTGGGTGGTCGACGGATTGGTCAACGTCGTCGGCATCACCGTCAAGATATTCAGCTATCCGTTGCGCATTATTCAAACCGGCTTTGTTCAGTCCTACGCCTTCTTCATGGTGTTGGGTTTGATTCTACTGATTTGGGTTTATGCCTTGAAGTAACGCGGTGCGCGAGTTGCTCTGGGGCGCGGTTGCTTTCACGTCTTGCGATTCATTGAGGAGTCATCTGATCATGGATTTCTTTCGCCAGCACATATTGTCCATCATCACCTACACGCCGCTGGTGGGCGCTTTTCTCCTGTTGTTCATCGACAAAGAGAAGAAGGACGCCATCCGCTGGGTCGCCAACATCGTCGGCTTTGTAGGATTGATTGTGTCCCTGCCGCTGTGGTTCTGGTACAACCGCGCGGACGGCGGCTTCCAGTTTCTGGAACAACATGAATGGATCCAAGCCATCGGCGCGACCTACCACTTCGGCGCCGACGGCATTTCGGTGCTCCTCATTCTGCTGACCACGGTGCTGGGCGCCATTGCCATCCTGTCGTCGTGGACCGCCATTCAGAACCGCGTCAAAGAGTATTACATCTTTCTGCTGCTGCTTCAGGTCGGGATGTTGGGCGTGTTCTGTGCGTTGGATTTCTTCTTGTTCTACGTGTTCTGGGAAGTCATGTTGGTGCCGATGTATTTCTTGATTGGAGTGTGGGGCAGCGATCGGCGGCTCTATTCGGCCATCAAGTTCTTCCTTTACACCTTGGTCGGTTCGGTGGTCATGCTGTTGGGCATCCTGGTGCTCTATTTCCATATGCCCGAGGGCCAGCGAACGTTTGATTATGTGGCCATGATGAATTTTCTGCACGCTTCGCCGCTCGCCAGCAACGTGGCCCGCTTCGTGTGGCTGGCCTTCTTCCTGGGATTTGCCATCAAGGTGCCCATGTTTCCGTTCCACACCTGGTTGCCCGACGCGCACACCGACGCCCCGACGGCGGGTTCAGTCATCCTGGCCGGCGTTCTCTTGAAGATGGGAACATACGGTTTCATTCGTTTCTCCCTGCCGCTCTTGCCGCATGAGTCGGCGTATTTCAAAGGAATGATCGCCGTACTGGCGATTGTGGGCATCATTTACGGTGCTCTGGTCGCCATGATGCAAAAAGATTGGAAGCGGCTGGTCGCCTACTCCTCCGTCAGCCACCTGGGATTCGTGATGCTGGGCATGTTCTGCTTCAATCCCAACGGAGTGAATGGCAGCGTTCTGCAAATGATCAACCACGGAATATCCACGGGCGGACTCTTCTTGATCGTGGGTCTGGTTTATGAACGCCGCCACACGCGTTTGATCAGCGAGTACAGCGGTTTGTCGCACGTCATGCCGGTCTACGCGACGTACTTCATGATCATCATGCTGTCGTCCTTGGGCCTGCCGCTGCTGAACGGGTTCATCGGCGAATTCACGATTTTGCAGGGCGCATTTCAAGTGAGCCACGTCTGGGCCGCCTTTGCCGTGTTGGGAATTATTTTGGGAGCGGCCTATTTGTTATGGCTCTACCAGCGCACCATGTTCGGTGAGATCACGAACGAGAAGAATCGAACGCTGAAGGATCTGAATTTTCGAGAAGTGGCCACGTTGTTGCCTTTGGTCATTCTGGCTTTTTGGATTGGGATTTATCCGCGGCCGTTTTTCCGCATTCTGGAGAAGCCGGTCAACCGCGTGGTGGCGACCGTCCAGCCCGACAAATTTGCACTTGATGCCGACGGAAACCTGGTGCCGGCGAATGTGAATCCCGCTCCAGCGGCGCCCGCGGCGGCGATGACGAATTCTGCCGCGCCGACTCCCGTTCCGTTGGCGGTGAGCGCGACCACGTCCGTACCGGTGCCGGGGAACAAGTAGTTTGCGGTTGGGTTTCGACTTGGGCTTCTAAACATGTTCAATCAATATTTTCAGCCGAACGACATTCTGATCATTTACCCGGAACTCTTGCTGGCGTTGTTTGCCATGGGCGTGATGATCATCGATCTGTTTCTCGACCGCGCCTGGAAAGTGTTGAATGCCTTCACGGCGTTGGTGGGGATTGCCTATGCCGCCTATGCGCTTTATCGGTTGAAGAGCAACGCCTTGAACCTGAGCGGTTACAACCACGCCATCCTGAACGATTCCTTTGCCATCTATTTTCAGTTTGTCTTCTTGATTGCCACCGCGTTGGTGATTTTGATTTCGGCACGATATCTTTCCATCGAAGGGGAAAATCGCGGCGATTATTACGCCTTAATTCTTCTGTCGTTGATTGGAATGAATTTCATGGTGATGGGCATCGATCTCATCACGCTGTACATCGCGCTGGAGCTGATGGCGGTGTCGGAATACATCCTGGTCGGCTACCTGCGCACCAACCGGCAATCCAACGAAGCCGCCATGAAGTTTTTCCTGCTGGGGGCCTTCTCTTCCGGAATTCTGCTGTACGGCATTTCGCTGCTGTACGGTATCAGCGGCTCGACGGATCTGCGCGTGATCGCGCAGCGGCTGGCGGAGCGTCCTTCACACGACCCCATCGCTTTGGTGGCGGTGGTCACGCTGACCGCCGGCTTATTGTTCAAAATCGGCGGAGTGCCGTTCCATCAATGGTTGCCCGACGCTTATGAAGGCGCGCCCAGTACGATCACGACATTTATTTCCGTGGCGCCCAAAGCGGCGTCGTTTGCGCTTATCCTGCGCATCTTCATTGTCGGTTTGAAACCGTTGGAAACGAGTTGGGTGCCGGTGTTATCGGTGGTTTGCGTTTTGACCATGACGCTCGGCAACATCACCGCCATTTCACAATCCAATATCAAGCGTCTGCTGGCCTATTCCTCCATCGCCCATGCCGGGTATCTTCTGCTCGGACTTATCGCCGGCAATGAGTATGGAATTACCGGAATTGCCATTTACTTTTTGGTGTATGCCTTTATGAACATCGGCATATGGACGCTGGTGGTCGCCATGCGGCGGAAGGATTTGATTGGAGATCAAATACAAGACATGGCCGGCATGATTTATAAAAACCCCGGCGCCGCCGTTCTCATGCTGGTGTTCCTGCTTTCGCTGGCCGGCATTCCACCGACCGCGGGCTTTATTGGAAAGTATTATTTGTTCGCCTCCGTCATTCAAACTCATCATTACGTTCTGGCCGTCATTGCCGTTCTGAACGCCGCCATTTCGTTGTATTACTATTTCCGCGTGGTGGTCGTCATGTTCATGAGCGAAAAGACGGACGAGGAAAAGATGACGCTCTCCCCGGGCGTCCTGACCAGCCTCGCCGTCACTTTGGTGTTCACTCTTCTGATCGGCATCTATCCCGAACCCTTCATTCGGTTTGCGCAGAATTCCCTGTCGCTGTTTCAATGACCGCGCGATTTCGCCGCAACCCCCTCGGGGTTTGCGTGGCATGATGCGATTCATGTCCCAGGGTAGCTCTCCACAGTGCGGAGAGCTAACCCTGGGCTGGAGGCTGTCGCCTCTTCTAGGCAGCCCATCGTGAGGCCTGAACTGCGCCAAGGGCGCTGTGCCTCAAAGCCCAATGTTGCTCTGATCCGGCACGGATCAGAGCAACGTTGGGAAATGGGTTTGAATCGATTTCAGAAATGGATTGCGGAATCAAATTTACAATCCCAGCGGGATTGTGGCATTGTTAGTATCCCCCCAATTAATTCCCCCCGCGCGAACCATGCAATGTAAATTGTTTACTTTGGACTTCTGATCGTGGATTGAGGGATATTATGCAAGAACACAACGATGGGTGAGGGCGGCATTTTGGAGTCAAGATGAGCAGGACAGAATTGACGAGGATGCTTTGAAAGCGCCGCTTCCAATAGTCGACGGAGTCGCCCCCTCTTGCCGCTGGCTTCCGCCGGGTCCCTGGAAAACAGCTCTCGATTTTCTGATCGAAAGATACCCCGGAGTTGAAGCCGCAACCTGGCTGTCGCGGATGGCCAAAGGGGAGGTGGTGGATGAAACCGGGCTTCGCCTGAACTCAGAAACTCCTTACCGAGTTGGAGCCTGCGTTTTTTACTACCGCAACCTCGAATCGGAAATCATCATCCCCTTTGCGGAGACCATCCTTTATCAAGACGAACATCTTCTGGTTGTTGATAAGCCTCATTTCTTGCCCGTGCTCCCTTCCGGGCGATTCCTTCATGAAACGCTTCTTGTCCGCTTGAGAAAAAAGGGGGAGCCCGCGCCGCTGGTCCCCATCCATCGCATCGACCGGGAAACGGCAGGGGTCGTCCTGTTTTCTCGCAATCCGGAAACCCGAAGTCAATACGCAACGCTTTTTCAGGATCGGAAAGTGAAGAAGGTGTACGAAAGCCTTGCGCCCACGCATCCAGGGCTCAGTTTTCCCGTGACGCGACACAGTCGAATGGTGGCCGGAGAACCTTTTTTTCGAATGAAAGAAGTGGAAGGAAAACCGAACTCCGAGACCACCATTGCGGTGCTCCAGGTATTGAGCGGCACGACTCGCTTTCAGATCATTCCCGTTACCGGCAGAAAACACCAAATCCGCCTGCATATGTCGGCGTTGGGGATCCCGATTCTTAATGACACACTTTACCCTGAGATGAGATCCTTCGAAGACGACGATTTTTCCCATCCTCTCCAACTGTTGGCGAAGTCCGTGTCCTTTCAGGATCCGTTGACCGGGCGAGAACGCTATTTCGAGAGCAGTAGAAAGCTAGAGTGTGGCGAGGTGACGCTAAACGCTGTTTGATGCAGCCATGCGCCCTGCTGAAGAAGGTGTCGGGTATCAGGTGTCAGGGGCCAGGTGTCAGGCCGAAGGTCCGCCAGGGTTCGCTTGCGTCCTCCAGATTTTTGGGGGATTGGCGGATATCGGGTGTCCGGTTAAATTCTTACTGATCATCAAGTCCGGCTGGGTGACGCATACATCGCGCTTTTTGCGATGTGTGCGACGGGTCTCACCTGACCACTTCCAAATTTCAGTGAGCGATGGAGTCTTCAGCAAATACGTCCCTGAAAGGGACATCTTCAATAGCCTAGGGTTGCGTGCTTTGCAACCCTAGGTAGGGAATTGCATCGCGGTTCTAACCCTGAAGGGGTTATCTAAGGCACCAATTGTGAAAACTCTGTCGTCCCCGTGATTCACAATCCCAGATCCCTTCTAATGTATGAGGCAATACCTTCCCGGCCTTGACGCGGTTTTTCGGGCGTCGTATAGTCCGGCATGTATTTCGGCCCCGCATTGATGTTCCGACGCCACGTCGGATGGATGGCTTTATGATCCCGAATGTTTCCAAACCATCAAAGTTTCCACTTCGACAAAACGGCACACGTCGATACAGAAGGTGATTTCATGTTTGAGCTGACATGCGAGGAGATCATGAGGGTATCACAATCTGTGACATCCTCATCCACTACGGAGTTGGCTGGAGTGGACGTTAGGCCGAGGTAGCAAATGGCCGAGGAACAAGATCACGATCCCTTTGAGGACTGGCGGGAATGGTTGGATCACCGTTACGACCCGGGTTACTTTTTGGGGGGTCGGATCCATCCCATGTTTCGAGTGAAGCGACCCAGTCCGTTCGGTTGGATATTTCTGGTATTTGGCGCATTTTCTCTGGCGTCCAGTATTGTAGCCCTCAGAGAGATTTCGTATCTCGCTATCCCATCGGTTGCGATGAGTTTTCTTTGGATTCTTGCTGGCTCGGCTATGCTTACGGAGGAAAAGCGCCGCAGTCGCGATGAAACAGGACATCATGGACAAAGCGAATAGAGGCTGTAGTGTTTGACGTCAGTTGCATTCTGTCGAGTGTCCAGATCTCGCCATTTCCTGTTCCCGCGGACGAGCGCTACTGTTGGGCTGATTAGAGCTCTGTAGGCTGGGTGGCGCAGACATCGTGTTCTGTACGATGTCTGCGATGAAAGGCCATGAGTCTCTTTAAGTGGAAAATATGGTTCGTGAAAAGAAGCGTTGTTTGGGCAGAGCATATTTGGTTTTGAAGGTTTCACATCATCAATGCAAACCCAAAGATTTTCTATCGCAGACATCTCGCAAGTCTCGATGTCTGCGCCACCCGTCCGACGTCCTCCGTCGGATGGATGGCTTTATGATTGCCCACGTTCCCCGTTCGGCAGGCGCTTTCTCTCAAGAAAAGCCCGCAGCTTTCTCATGTCCTCAATCGAGGACCGGCTGGCGTTCGCAGCCCTGTAGACGGGATTTGAACACCCTCAATGAAGTTGTGTTATGCCGATTCCCATAAGATGTCGTGAAGAACTGCCGGACAGGAAGCAAGCAATTGAAAGCAAAGGTGCAAATATGCCTTCGGCAAGACATTCAAAAGCGTATTATACGGACAGGGAACGAGAACTCCGCGTCTTACGCGGATCAGTCTAATTGCTGTTGGGCAAAGAACAACAAAAGAAAGAGAAACACATGCCAAAGGCTACGGTAACACTCGCGAGTGGCGCGGTAGTTAATATCGAGGGGGCGACAGCTGAGGTTAAGGACCTCTTGGCGTACTACGGTGGAGCCACTTCTGACAAACAAGAAAAGCAGAAGGCCGCTCCTGCCCCGAGGTCAGCGGGAAAGCCTACTGAAAAGCCGCAGACTGACGATCTGTCAATTAGTGAGATCGTGAAGCACGTCAAAGACTGCGACGAGGCGGACGACATTGAGTCGCGAATCCTAGACACGACGAGTCAGGTCAATCGCATTCTTCTACCGCTTTTCGTTGTGCAGAAGTACATGGGCGGCTCCCACGGTTTGACAACTGGTGAGATCAGCGCCGTCACAAAGGATCTCGGCATTCCCATTCACGTGGCCAATGTGTCAAACGCCCTTAAGGGGAGCGCGGCCCGCTACGTTATCGGAGACAAGGTCCGCCGGAAGGGACAGCCTGTTCGGTATTCGCTCTCTCGTCGCGGACTCAAGTACATCGAAAACGTGATCAAGGGCAAGAGCGATGGCGAGTAGGAAGCAATTCGCAAAGGGTCTTGCACGGCTTGGGCTTTCGCACGTTGACCGAGCAATAGCATTGCTTTGGTATTATCGCGAAACCCAACTGTTTGATGAACGTTCCCCATCGGAACTCGCCGCCGACTTGCACGAAGAGGACTTCCCAAAGCCAAATGTCACACGTCTCGGTCAAGAGCTGAGACAAAGTCGATACACCATTGGCGGCAAACGAAAGGGAACTCTCCAGCTTGATGCACGCAAGGTCGACGAACTGAACACGAAGTACCTACTCCTGCTGGGCCTCCCAGACGTTCAGGTGAGGGGGGAATACTTGCCTCCTGAATGGACGAACGGAACGCGAAAGTATCTGGAACAACTCGTTCGTCAGCTCAATGGATGCTACGAGGCAGGCTTCTACGATGCTTGTGCAACGCTATGCAGACGATTGATGGAGTCCTTGATAATCGAGTGCTACGTAGCAGCTGGGCGACCGCACGAAATCCAGAAGAACGGAGTATTCGTGATGTTGGATGCCCTCGTTTCTACTATCACCACAGATAAGTCAATTCTGGTTGGCAGAAATACTCCTCCGACGATGCGCGACGTCAAGACTTTGGGCGATACTGCTGCGCATGATCGGACGTATATCACACCCAAACTCGATCTTGACGACCTCCGATTGCGTTACAGGCACATGATTCAGGAACTACTGGGGAAAGCCGGGATCAAGCCAAAGCAGTGAACTGCCCAACCAGACGGTCGAGCGAACCGGTGGGGTGGCGCAGACATCGTGTTCTGTACGATGTCTGCGCGGAAAGGCCTGAATTTCTTTTACTCGACAATATAGCTGGTGAAACAAAGTTGTTTTGAGCAGAGCTTGTCTGCTTCGCTTTAGAAGTTGTCAATGCAAACTCGAACAATCTCTATCGCCCCGATACATCGGGGCGCCACCCACCGAAGTTTTACAAGGGGAAAGGAGAATACCGATGCCCAATTATGGTTTTGAAGCGACAAGAGGTTCTAACGGTCAGCCAATAATGGGAGTTACAATTAGACATAATCCTGCTGTATGCAATGCTAATGGACTTGTTTGTACAGCACCAGTTTTAACAACCAACACACGACCTTCAGCTCTGGCAACAATGAATGTTCCAGGAGAGATAGCTCATTATTTTACTGCGTCATACCCCGGACAGCCGAACGTAGTTGAAAATCAGTATACACTTGGAATGAACCAGGCAAGGTATGTTGAGTTTGTTTTTCCGGGATTATAGTGCGATATAAGAGGGTGAGACTGGATCAGATCTCTCCGAGAAAGGGAGGCGGGGTGCATACAACGTGTTCTGTACGATGTCTGCGATGAAAGACCCTGAATTTCTTTTAGTCGAGAATATGATTTGTGGAAAGAAGCGTCGCTTGGGCAAAGCTTGTCTGTTTGATTTTGAAGGGTGACACGTCGCGAACGAATGCCCGAACATAATGTATCGGAGACATCTCGCACGACTCGATGTCTGCCCCACCCGTCCCAAATCTAGGAGGCAATGCCAAGGTTTGGAGTGCGGCGACTATGGCGCCGCTTTGGATTTTCGCATAGAAAGATGTCACGGCCGAAACAGCGGGGTTACTAAGCTCATCCAAAGCGCCGCCTCAGGCGGCGCACTCCAAGTGTCTGCGCCACCCGTCATTCCGTGAGGCGTCGAATCAATCCTTTTCTTGCTTGAGGAGGCTGTGTGTGCGGCGTATTGTCGCGATCTTTTTAATGATGTTGTTCTGTGGTTCGATGCTAAGTGCGGTTTCTTTGCCGAAACCAGAGCGAGACCCCGTTCCACCCACCGAAGCACAAATCCTTTTGATTAAGGAGGGGGTGCGATTTCACGATCAAGGCGACTTTGAGAAGGCCATTGCCAATTATCAGGAAGCCCTCAAGATCAACCCCGATGTCGTAGAAGCCCTTTATGAGCTCTCTTTTTCTCAGTTTGCGAAAGGGGATTACTCTGAGTCGCTGGCGACAGCCTTAAAAGGGGCTGAATATCGATCCAAGCTGATCGATCAATTATATCTGCAGATAGGGAATTGTTTGGACAGTCTTGGAAGGACGAAGGAAGCGATTGATGTTTATAAGAAAGCCATGAAAGGCAGTCCGAGTGATTCGCTCCTCTATTTCAACCTTGCCCTTGCTCAGCAAAACCTGGCGAAAACGAAGGACGCCGAGAAGAGCTTTGAGCGAGCGCTGGTGCTCAATCCCAACCATCCTGGGTCGCACCGGTCATTGGGTGGTTTGTATCTGAAGTCCGACCGCAAGATCTCAGCAATGTTGGCCTATCTTCGATTTCTGGTTCTGGAACCGCGATCCTCTCGGGCGGATCAGTTGTTGCCGACTGTAGAAGATCTGCTGGGGGCCGGTGTCACTCAAACAGGTGAGAATCAGATCGTAATTCCTATCGCCATTGGCAGCGGTAAGAACAAGCTATCAGGGATTGATGACATGGGACTTTCGCTCTCGATCGCCCGTGGGGCAGTGTTCATAAAGAAAGAGGGAAAGGAGACGCCAACCGGAATTCAAGCCATCGCTCAGGAACTCTCCACATTTTTTGCCATAATGGGAGAAAGCTCGGGTGCTAGGAACAAGAGCTTCGTGTCAACTTACTACGTCCCCTACTTCGTCGAGCTCGGAAAGAAGAACATGGTTGAGCCGTTCTGTTATTTTATTTTCCAAAACAAAAAGGACGCGGACATTTCGCAGTGGCTGAATAGTCACTCGCAAGAAGTTCAAAGCTTTTAAGAATGGTCTAGAAATTATACTTGGCCGAAGGACTAGCAGCTTTAATGGAATCTCCATTGGGTTGGGTGATGCATCCATGAGCTTTGACCGAATTGTGCTTGTGTGGGTTTTATGGGTGTTTGGAACGCTGCTGTTGTTGTTTTGCGGTTTGATGTCGATGGCACCGCAGGTCTCCTTGTGGTTTTTTTTGATATTTCTGTTACTTGCCACGCTTCTGCTCGCGCTGACGATTTGGTTGGGGCAGTCTCAATGGCAAAGCACTGGCGGACAGAACGGCACGGGCAGGGTGGTACGCGAACGCTCTCGATCTGTGCGCGTCATAGTGGCCCTCGCCGGATTGGAGTTAATAGTGTTTATAGCGTGGTTTTGCCGGTTGCTCGATTTTTCCTGGCTTGGACTTTGAGAGGAGGTGGGGTGGCGCATACATCGTGGCGTGTGGTGAAGGACTGGCTTGGTAACATGTCTTGGCCTCATCCTTTCCTCGTGGAACAAGCATTCCTGATTTAGAGATTTGTGATACGCTCTTCAACGCGGACATCGAAAGGAAGTTGATGCCGCTCTATCCGTCTGCCGGCTTAAAGAACAGCCGGTGCTACCCGCAAAATCTGCCAACCCTTCGACCCCACCGAGATTGATGGTTTTGGTTGGGTCACCAGGTGAAAGAAAGGCGGCACGAACATGGGACTTTTAACCAATGTGGTCGGAAACGAGACGCAGGAGGAAAAGATCAACCGTTTATGGGAGAGTGCCAAGAAGCTCGACTGGTCGGATGCCGAGCGGCAGAAAGCTGTGGGCATCTATACAGAACTGCTGGGAATGATCGATGAGAGTACACCCTCCTTTAACGTGTGTGCCATTTTTCGCAACCGCGGTATTTCATATCGCCACCTCAAGAATTACGACGCGGCACTTCAGGATTTTGCCCGGGAGCTCGAGATTGCCCGACGGCGCGACGATCAGATGCGCGTCATGGAATGCCAGAAAATTACCGAGGAAACCCAGGAACAGAAGAGAAAAGCCGAAATCGAGGCGGGCGGAGGTGAGAAAGCCGCAAAGCTTCGGGCCATGGCCGATCTTGAGATGAACCTCTGGGGCAACACGCCCGACGCGGGGAGGGCCTTCGAAAGTCTCTTTGCCGATCTGGAGAATGAGGATGCGGATGTCCGCGCCGAGGCCTCGCGGCTGTTGGCGGATCCGCCGAAATCAGCCCAGAGATTGATTGCCGTTTTTGAAGAGTGCCGGGAAACGAATCCCTATCGGTCACAGCTCGCGGGACGGGTGCTCGGACGCAAAATTACCAAAGGAATGGATCACACGATTCATTCCCAGATCGCGCGGATGATGTATGGATTGAATATTTCGTTCATCCCCTGCGGTTGCGTCCATTGCGGCTTTTTCAACAAAGGAATTGCCGCTCCGCCCAATGGTCCCATGATGGCTTACTATCATCAGGTGGATGACAAGGGCGCTTACGCTATACCGGTACTGTGTGATCGGTGCGGAAAGAAGTTCTTCGTGGTGTGGGACAGCAATCCCCTTTGAGGAGCCGGGACTGGACGTGATGCGGAGCATCTTGTGCGACAGCCGCGCATCCGCTTCCAGCTCCGAAAGCGACTAAGGCCTCTGCCGCTCTTAATGGGGCGGCCTCATCCTAGGAAGTTGCTGAAAAACTGAATTTCCAGTGAGACGATGGGCCATTTTGGAGTACGGCGCCATCGGCACCGTTTTGGATAGGTCGCAAAATATCCAATTCTTGGGTCTTAACTTCACTCCGCATCCAAAGCGGCGTCGCGTCCGCCTTCAGCGGACTTGCCGCCGCACTCCAAAATCTGCTTTTCAGCAACCTGCTAGGCGCCGCGTAACATTTCCCGATCCTCCGTTGTCCGCCGATCCGACCTGTTCGGGTAATCCGTGATGCCTGTTTCAGGAATTATGCTTTACAATGCAAAGTTCTTTTCATTACAATAATCCATATCTTTTTGGCTTCGAACACAAATCCCGTTCAGAGGGTGGTCGGATGGATCTTTCAACACTCAAAAAGCCCAGCGCTCTGCTTCCTATCGGAATGTCGTTGGCCGCGTTGGCCGTTGTCGGCGTTCACATTGTTCTTTACGGAACGGCCCGGGCGGCTGACGAGGGCACGGCGGCACATCTGTGGCAGATCCTCATGGCCGGTCAGCTGCCGATCATGCTGTTCTTCGCCTTCAAGTGGCTGCCCCGATCTCCCAAACCGGCACTCTTGGTCGTGTCTCTGCAAATCCTGGCCGCTTTAGCGGCGGCCGCGCCCGTTTACATTTTTAGTCTTTAGAAGCTCACCGCAGAGGCGCCGAGGGCGCTGAGCGGTGGTAGCGCCGGCCGTTCTTTCAGCCGGCGGCTTTTGGGGGGGGATCGCCCCGCCCTGGAGAACGGGCTGCGAGAAAATGGGGACAGACACCGGCTGCACAATAGTTCCACGAGATGCCAAGCGTTAGGTGTCTGTCCCCATTCAAGTCCACGAGATGCCAAGCGTTAGGTGTCTGTCCCCATTCAAGTCCACGAGATGCCAAACGTTAGGTGTCTGTCCCCATTCGAGTCAAAACCTTGTTGCCAATAATTCAGCAACGGATTCGAGGAGCACCTGGTCGGCGCCACGGAAGGCCGAGGGAGCATCGCTGTCGATATCGATTTCCCCAACAATGCGCTTGTCACAGCGGATGGGAACCACAATTTCAGAGCGCGTCTCGAGCGAACAGGCCAAGTAGCGGGAATCGGCGTTCACATCGGACACGTTGATGGTGTGCCCCTCGGCAGCCGCGGCGCCGCATATTCCTTGACCAATGGCGATGCGGACGTGCGGCGAGGGTCGACCCAGGTAGGTCTTCAACACCAAATCCTTGCCTTCCACCAGGTAAATGCCGACCCAGGTGAAATGAGCAAAGTTTTCTTTCAATAGCCGCACGGTTTCGTCGAACACGCGATCATTGCTGGCTTGTGAGGAAACCAGAGCTTCGATGGATTCAAGAACGGGTGTGGATGAGGTCATGTGGAATTAATGATTTTTTTTGTTGCGCGATTTCGCGATTGAGCGAATTGAAGACCCCGCACCAAAGACAGCAAACAAAAGCTATAAGCCCCAAGCCTTAAGCGAGAAGACCGGGCCCCAAGACCCAAGACCCAAGACCAAAACAAAGACTCAGTGGAGCATATTCACTAATTTGAAGATAGCGCCGACGGCGCTAGGCATTTTTAGAGCTTCAGCCAGGCTTGTAATCCGGCACGTCGTCTTTCTTGGTGAACACCGGAGCCGCCGGCAGACCGGTGCGTTGCGCGATCTCCTTCGAAAGATCGATAAGACCCTGCTTATCGAACCCCACCATGGTTTGAAGAATTTTCCCGTCGTGATCAATCAAAAAAATCGAGGGGACGTTCGTCAACCGGTATTTCGCAGAAACAGAATAGGGGTGATCGTCAAGCGCAACGGGAAACGTCAATCCGTACTCCGAGGCGAAACGTTTTGCCTCCTCGGCGTCGTTCTCTGCAATTCCCAGCATTTCGACAGGCGCATCCTTATAAGCACCATGAATCTTCTCTAGAAACGGTACCGTCAACTGGCAGATGGGGCATTCCTTCTTGAAGAACGCCGCCACAACGAGTTTTGACTGTCGCTCCGCCTCGAGTTGATGCTTCTTGCCGTCCGTTCCTTCCAATGAAAAATCAGGAGCAATGGTTCCTGGAGATAAAGCGGGCATAAAAGAAGACCCTCCAAACAGATATCAGACTTCAGACATCAGACTTCAGACTCAAGACCCATGACTCAAGCCAAAAGCCATAAGCTTCAAGCCCCAAGCGCTATGATCCAAGACATGGAGCTTAGGCATGCAGGCTGCTGGATTTTCGAGTTTTGGCATTGAGCCTTGTGTCTTATAGCTTTGGGCTTGAAGCTTATGGCTTCTGCGTCTTGTTGCATAATTCTTATGATGCCGTATCATGAATGTTCGTTCAAAAAATGTTCGGCGTCGATGGCGGCCATGCAGCCGGAGCCCGCAGCGGTAATGGCTTGGCGATAGACATGGTCCTGGACGTCGCCCGCCGCAAACACCCCGGGCACACTGGTGTGAGTGCTTCCCTGCTTGGGAATAATATACCCGGCCTTGTCCATTTCAAGCTGGCCTTGAAACAGTTTGGTATTAGGCTCATGCCCGATGGCGATGAAGAGCCCGTCACATTTAAAATCGGACTCCTGACCCGTTTTCAAATTCTTCAAACGTACTCCCTTGACTTCATTAGCTTGGACGTCGTGAACATCGCTGACCGTGGAGTCCCAAATGAACTTGATTTTCTCATTCTTAAAGGCGCGGTCTTGCATGACTTTGGAGGCGCGCAGGGAGTCGCGGCGATGCACAATAGTCACCTGGTTTGCATATTTCGTCAGAAACGTTCCTTCTTCGATCGCGGAGTCGCCGCCGCCCACCACCACCACTTCCTTGCCGCGGTAGAAGAAGCCGTCGCACGTAGCGCATGTGGATACGCCATGGCCCATAAGTTTTCGTTCCGATTCCAGGCCCAGCAGCCGCGCCGAGGCGCCGGTTGCGATGATCAGAGTTTTGGTTTGAAAGGTCCGATTTTCATCCAGGAAAACCTGAAAAGGACGCTTGGAAAGATCAACCTTCTGGACGGCGCCTTGCAGAACATCCGCCCCGAAGCGTTTGGCCTGCTCCCGCATGTCGTCCATGAGCTGTGGACCCATGATGCCGTCTCGAAAGCCCGGAAAGTTTTCAACCATGGTCGTGAGCGTGAGCTGTCCTCCGGCTTCGTAACCTTCCACGACCAAGGGATGCAGGTTTCCGCGGGCAGCGTAGACGGCGGCCGTGAGACCGGCGGGTCCGGAACCGATGATGAGAACGTTGCGAATGTCCATAATGACTCCGAGTGAAGACTATAAGTGCACTTTCTATCCTGCCACACTTGTCAAGTGGGAGCGAGGATTTGTTTCCATGAAATTGTTCAAGGGAAACTTGCGGTGCGACCACAAAGCCGGGAGAAATTCAATCCAGTGCAACCTTGATATCTTCTCCCTCCACGGTGACGGGATAGGCCTTCACGGTGATTTGAGGATTGAACAAAGATTGACCGTTCACGACATCCCACTGCCACCCATGCCACGGACAGGTAACGATGTTGTCGTCGACCATGCCGTCGCCCAGCGGCCCGCCGCGGTGGGCACAGGTGTTGTCGAGGGCATAGAACTTTCCGTGAACGTTGAAAAGGGCGATGGCCTTTCCGTCGACCTCGATTGCCTTTCCCGTTCCCTCGGGGATTTCATGGCTTGCAGCTACCTTGACAAAATTCGGCATAGAAATTCTCCTCCGGGCAAATGCAAAATGGTCGTTCTCGAGCTGGGGATGTGGATGCGCTAAGTTTAAGAAATTACTTAATTCTTGGAAGGGTGTCAAACAAAACTTGAAGGTAGGAAACATGCCGAATTCTTTCGGCCGGCAATTGGAAATTCGCATAAGTGATCTGTCACGGGGGATAAAAAAACATGTCACCACCTCCTTGACTTGGGCTGTCAAAGTCTCTTGGATTGGAGGGTCGTACCGTGTTCGGTCTGTGTTATATTTGGGCCGAAATTTTGGTTGTTCTGGTCCCCTTACTCGAAAAATTGATTACTGATATCGAGGGGCCGCGGGCTCTTCGCCAGGGGAATATCCAGTCTTCATGAGGTGGAAGAAGTGATGTGGTTTGCCGGTAGCCGAGTGCGACTGTGTGAATTGTTCTTCTGTGTTATTTGGCTGACGGGGGTGGTTTGGGCCCAAAGTCCGGAAGGGGCATTAGTCGTCGTTGTAAATGACAGTAATGGAGGGCGGGTGCCCGGCGTTTCAATCAGTGTGCAAGCGATGGGATTCAAACTCGAACGGACCGCGGCCACCAATTCCATCGGAGAGGTTCGATTGGAATCGCTTCCGCCTGGAGCTTACACGGTTCGGGCAGATGCCCGGGGGTTCAAGTCGGAAACTCGTGAAATCAAGATCGAAGTCAGTTCTTTGCCGACGCTTTCGTTCATTTTGACTCCGGCCTCGGTGAGCCAGGCCATCCAAGTGCGTGCCTCAGGGACTTCGCTTGTCAATCAACCCATCGAGACCACCAGCAGCATTGAGAAATCCACGATCGGGACCGACGATCTCGAAGAGCTGCCTTTAGCGGCGCGGAGTTTTGCCAACATCGCTTACTTGAGTCCCATGACCGAACCGGTGGAGCCGTCGGATCCGACCAAAGCGCGCATTACCGCGGTTTCATTCCATGGAAGCTCCGGATTGAATGTGGATCTGTCGGTGGATGGCGGCGACAACAACGACGATTACATCGGCGGCTTCCTGCAAAACTTTTCTCCGGTGGCGATCGAGGAATTCACCGTCCGTACGGCCCAGTACGACGCCGACACCGGCCGCACCGCCGGCGGTTCCATCATCATCAGCACACGGCGGGGCTTGGACCTGTGGCATGGAGATGGCGATTTTTACTATCGCGGCAAAAACCTCAATGCCCGCAATGGGCTCGACAATCCGGAACCCAATCCGAAACAACCGTTTTCACGGAGCAATGAGGCCTTCGCCTTGGGCGGTCCCATCAAGAAGGATCGGCTGTGGTTTTTCTCTTCGATGGAATATGTCCGGGAAAACGCCAGCGTGGCTTACAGCCAGAACAGCCTTGACGAATTCAAGGCGCTTTCCCATTTGGCCTCCTCCGGGAACATTCCAGGCGTCCGTTCCATTGCGGTGCCCACCTCGGTACCGGTTCCGTTTCGTGATCTGTTGCTGTCTTCGCGCGTGGACTGGACTCAATCGCAACGTTCCGGGTGGTTTTTCAGATTGGGTTTGGATCGGAACCATACCGACAACAATCTCATCCAGCAGGGGTCGCTACCGTCCACCGGGGCTTTGACCGACACGAACTATGCCAGCCTGCTGGTCAGCAATGCCTTTCAATTTTCGACATCCTGGTTGGGGAATCTGGTTTTACAGGGGGCGGGTTTCAAGCTGACGGAGTCGCGCAATTCGAATTTGGGATTGGCCCTGGCGTTTCCTTTCACGAGCACGGTATTGACCACCTCAGGACTCGAAACATTCGGGGACAACCAATTCATCACGGGAATAACCAACTTTCCGGTTCTTCGCGAGCAGCAGAAATATCAAATCCGCTACGACGTGTCGCACGCCACCGGCGGTCACGCACTCAAGTTTGGAGTCAATTTCATTCACGAACCGGTGCTGAGCGGCGCCTTGGCGGGCAGCGCCGAGACGTTGGTCGAATTTCCGCACGATCCGACATTCTATGCTGCCCACCCGGCCCAGTTCGTTGCCGACTTCAATAATTTCAGCAGGTTCACGCCGGCGGCGGATCACAGTTTTTCCCAAAGCGTCCGACGGTTGGGTTTCTACGTTCAGGACTCTTGGCGTGTACGGCCGAATTGGACCCTGAATTATGGGGTTCGATACGACACCACATTCGGTCTCTTTCAGGCCGAGGGGCGTGACCAGAGCCAGAACATCGCGGTAATCACCGTCAATCGCTTGGGTCTGCCTCTGTCACCCGGCCTCCCGCATGATTATCGCAAGGCTTTCTCACCTCGCCTGGGTTTGGCGTATTCCCCCGGCGGTTCTCAACGATTCGTGATCCGGGCCGGCGCCGGGATCTATTACAACGATCTGGCTCAGAACGGTTGGGTCGAGGCCTTTCAAGCCGTCAATGCGCCCCTTCCGCAAAATCCACAGCTTCTCGGCCGGGGCGACCCCGGTTTTTTGATCGATCCGTTCTATAAAACTCCCTATGCATTTCAGGCCAGCATGGGTATGGAAAAAACCATTGGCGAAAATTGGAAGATCGATATTCATTTCGAGCATGTCAAGGGAGTGCATCAATACCGCAGGTACGAGTACATCGGCGGCGTGACGCTTCCTGACAACGCCCCTGACCTCTCCGTATTTCGAACCGACAACCGTTCGCGCTACGATGGCCTGACTTTTTTGGTGCAGCACCAGCTCTCCAACCGCTTCACGTTGTCGGCGCACTATACGTTGGCCAGCGCCGCCACCTGGGGAGCGACGGTGGGAGAGCTGTTCGACTATGTGAACGGAGTCTCCGATGTCCGCCACCCTTTCGGGCCGGGAGATTATGGACCGTCCGGCGAAGACGTCCGCCATCGCCTGGTGGTTGCGGGGACTCTCCAACTCCCGCTTCATTTCATGGTTTCGACGCTCTCTCAATTCGAAAGCGCCCGTCCTTTCACGCTGACCACTCCCGTCGATGTGAATGGCGATGGACTGTCAACCGATGACCGTGCCATCATCAATGACGCGCAGACGAAGCTCGATCAGTTTCGTGGCGCGCCTTTCTACCAGGTGGATATGCGCGTCACCCGCCGATTTAATTTGGGAGAGCGGTTGACTGCCGATGTGTTTGCAGAGTTTTTCAATCTCTTGAACCGCAGCAACCCCGGCAATAACTTTGTCACAGATATTTCCGCCCTGCCGGTGCCGCCCAACGAACTTTCGAACGTAACCCATCTCTGCCTGAATGCGGCTTGCACGAGTCAAACGCCCCTCCACAGCCTCGATCAACTCAAACAACCCGCGGGCGCGCTGGGTGATTTTTTTGGCCCGGGAACCACCGTCGGCATACCCTTTGCCGCCCAGATCGGTGTTCGGGTCTCCTTCTAAAGTGACTGAAATCCGGGTGAGTGACACCTCTAAATCCCAGCTTCCGATCATGGAGCCGCCGAGGCGTCCCGCCATGGCCTAAAATCCCTTGTCGCCTGCTGCAAGTTCGGATAAGATGCTGTGCTTTATTTGGGAAAAAGTTCTCAAGGTGGGGCATCATGGCACGCAAGGACCGAAGGGAACGAAGCGAATTACTGGCGCTTTCCTCGGTCGGTTTGATGTTTCCTCTTTGCATTGCCATCGGGTACTACATCGGCAGTACCCTGGATCGATGGTTTGGAACCGGCACGAAGTTAATGATGTTGTTTGTTGTGCTTGGAATCGTGGCCGCCTTTCTGAACCTCTTCAAAGAAGTCGCCAACTACAATCGAGCCACGCAGCAGGATAAAGACAAAGACCAGAAGCCGGGAGACGAAGGACCTCATGAGTCTCAAAAGTGAGATGTCAGCGCCTTTTCCGGACCGGCATTTCTTCAATCAGCTTCTTGAGAATTCGGCAGTTCTTTTGGTGATTGCCCTGCTTGTTTTTGCCGCCAGACGGGATGTTTTGGGAGCGGGAAGCTGGGTGCTGGGAACGGTGCTTTCAGCGGCCAATTTCTGGTTGCTGAGTCTCAGCATCCCGAAGCTGCTGCGGCCCGCCGGGACGGAGGCCGCCACACAGCATGCGCGGCGAGCCGTGCGTCGAGCTTTGTTCGAGTTCGTGATCCGGTATGTGGCCGTGGGCGTGGTGGCTTACTTTGCCATTCACGGAGGTTGGGTCCGGCTCGAACCGTTTGCCCTGGGGCTGTCGCTGCCGATTTTCGCGCTCATGATTCAAGCCGTGCGTCTCACGGTGGAAGGCCTGCGGTCTGATTCGACCTCATAATTTGGACGGAAAGCATGGAAGAGCAACCCTTACTCATTACCCTGTGGGTGAATAAGCTTCTGGGACCCTCGGTGGCTCGGGGCCTGGCCTTGTTGGGCATTCACCATGAGGGGACAAGCCCGATCATTCCCGATCATGTCGTCATGACGGCGGTGATCGTTCTGTTGACGATCTTGATCCTGGCAGCCATCCGACGCAGTCTGAAAATGATCCCGAGCGGCGGACAGCATCTGCTGGAGCTTTTGTACGAATATCTTAAAGAACTCGTGGAAGACAACATCGGCCACAAAGGGTTGAAGTTTTTGCCGCTCATTGCCACACTGGCAATCTTCATTTTCCTGAGCAACATGGCGGGCTTGGTGCCGGGATTGAAATCTCCCACTTCCAACTTGAATGTCACGGTGGCCTGCGCCCTGATCGTGTTCCTCTATTACAACTATCAGGGAATTCGAGAACACGGACTACTGCGCTATCTGAAGCATTTTTGCGGACCGGTGTGGTGGCTGGCGCCGCTGATGTTTCCGGTGGAGATTGTCAGCCATTTGGCGCGGCCGCTGTCGCTCAGCGTGCGTCTGTTTGGAAATATTTTCGGCGAAGACATGATTGTGCTGGTGTTCTTCGGCTTGGTTCCCTTGTTGGTGCCGCTGCCCATCATGGCGCTTCAAATTTTCACAGCCATCATCCAGACCCTGGTGTTTGTTCTGCTGACCATCATGTATCTGGCGGGCGCGGTCGCGAGTGAAGAGCATTGATCAGGGGTCAGGTGTCGGGTGTCAGGGGTCAGGGCGGATTGAAGAGTCAAGGTCTTCGGCCTGATCGTCAAGAGTTCTTGCACGGCAGATTTTATCAGCGTGAGGCGGACTGTACGAGGGATGTTCCGCAACCACCCACTGATAAATGTTCATAATCGGCGGTGACAGTGTCTCACCGCTTCCTTAAGGAGAGTGTCATGAAGAAAGCGCTTTTGATTGGTTTGTTGCTGTTGATGGCCACCACGGTGGCATTCGCGCAGGGCACGGGACAAGCAAAGACCACGTTCGGCCAATATGGGGGCGTCATCACGGCGGGTTTTGCTTTGGGTATTGCGGCCGCGGCCTGCGGTATCGCCCAGGGGAAAGCCGTCTCATCAGCGTGCGAGGGAGTGGCTCGCAATCCCGGTGCCGCCAAGACCATTCAGTTATTTATGATTTTGGGTTTGGCGTTCATCGAGTCGTTGGTTCTCTACGTCTTGCTGATTGCCTTCCAAGCATTGAAGATGTAATTCCCATCCCACAGCCGGGACGGGGACCTCACTGAATTCTTGGAGTCCCCGTCTCGTGCTGCATTGCCACAAGCCGCAGAAACTTCCTTTTCATCAGAGGAGTTAGTCCAAGGCGCATGTGGCTTTTCTACCCACAGACCCAATTTGGGACATTTTTCTTTGTAATAACCGTTGTAGGCACTCCAAAAAATACTTTCATCAAGCTCATTTATAAAGAGTTAATTTTATATCGTAAATTGTATACTTTTGGGCCAATAAGTGCTTTAAGTAAGAGTGCATAAAAGCATTGTATATGTTGCGCTCAAGATTTTCGGATTGAGGGTTGATGGCTGTACGGGCTGGTTTTGCCGCAGTTGGCCCTCGAGGTTGGCGCGGCAGGCAGTCGATCATTAATCCACTGGATGATGGGAGTGCAGGATCGTGGATGACAAAAAGAAAAAGATTTTGATTGCGGATGACGATAAAACCACTCGCGATCTTTTGCGGGAGGTGTTTGAAGATCAGCAATACGCAGTGTTCACGGTGAGTGACGGGCGGCAAGCCGCGGAATGGTTGGAACGGGAGGAGTGTCATGTCCTTCTCGCGGATTTGCGCATGCCCTATTTAAGCGGGCTGCAGTTGTTCCAGGGAGTCAAGAAATCCCATCCCGGGGTGCATTGTGTGTTGATCACCTCATGCATCGACAATGAAGTCCGGGAGCACGCGGAGGCCATTGGCATTGACCGCATGTTTGAGAAGCCGGTCAACATGGAGCAGCTTTTGAATTGCGTGGCCACCTTGGTTTCGGCGCAAGCCTCGCCGGGGGTTTTGAAAAGCGAACCGGCTTTTCCCGCCTGAGGGTGGGGAAAACCGAATACCCCGACTGCATCATCAAAACGAGAAAGGAGCAGGAGGAGAAAAACGATGACCATCGAAGAGCGAGTGATCAACGTGATCACACGAGAGCAGCACTTGGAACCCGGGAAGGCGACCATCGATTCGACCTTTACTGAATTGGGAATCGACTCCTTGGACGGCGTGAACATCATGTTCGCATTGGAAGAGGAATTTAACATTTCCATTCCGGATTCCATTGCCCGGCAGATGAAGAGCATCCGTCAAGTGGTGGACGATCTGACGCGTTACATAGAGAACCCGGATGCTTTCAAGTCGCAATTACTGAGCACTAATGTCGCTGTCGAAGAATCTGGGACACCGGTAGGAGGGGTGCAGTGAGAAGAGTTGTTGTCACCGGCTTGGGAGTCATCTCGGCGGTGGGCAACACGGTGGAAGATTTCTTTAAGAACCTCGTGGCTGGCGAGTCGGGCATCGGCACTATTTCGCAGATTGACAACTCCAACCTCACCGTGAAGATCGCAGCCGAGGTCAAGAACTACGACCCCAATCAATTCTTTCCGCCCAAACGGCAAGACTACCTCGATCGTTTTGCTCAATTTGCCATCATCGCAGCGACACAGGCGCTCAAAGACTCGGGGTTTACGCCCACCGAGGAGGAGCGCTACCGCTTTGGTGTGCTCATTGGGACGGGAATGGGCGGTGCGGAAACACTGGATCTCAGCTACAAGAATCTCTATCAAAAGAACTCCCAACGGATGCATCCCTTCACGATTCCGAAGCTGATGCACAATGCCGCGGCCAGCCATGTCTCCATGGAGTTTGGCTGCAAAGGTCCGTCGATGAGCTTTACGACCGCCTGTTCTTCGGCGGCGCATGCCATCGGCGAGGGATTTCATTTGGTAAAGTATGGCATTGCGGACACGGTTTTGGCGGGCGGAAGTGATGCCCCCATTGCCTACGGAATTCTGAAGGCCTGGGAAGCCATGCGCGTCATGGCCATGGGGAACGGCGACCCTAAAAAAGCCTGCCGGCCGTTCAGCAAAGACCGCGATGGCCTGGTGCTCGGCGAAGGCGCCGGCATTTTGCTATTGGAAGAGTATGAACACGCCAAAGCCCGGGGCGCCAAAATCTACGCTGAAATTGCCGGCTTCGGCATGACCTCCGACGCCGACCATCTCACGCATCCCACTTGCGAAGGACCGGCCCGGGCCATGAAACTGGCGCTCGAAGAAGCCAAAATCAATCCCGAAGAAATCGATTACATCAACGCCCACGGAACGGCGACGCCCACCAACGATGTCAATGAAACGCGAGCCATCAAACTGGTGTTTGGCGAAAAGCCCAACTTGGTCGTGACCTCGACCAAATCCATGCACGGGCATGCCATGGGCGCCACCGGAGCTATTGAAATGATCGCCACCCTCATGGCGATTGATCGATGTGTTATTCCGCCGACCGCCAACTATTCGATACCGGACCCGGAATGCGATTTGGATTACTCACCCAACCAGGCGCGCCAACGGTGCGTAAACGCCGCCCTGTCCAATTCCTTTGCGTTTGGCGGATTGAATGCCGTGCTGCTGGCCAAGAAGCCCGATTTTGCTTCGCAGCGAGTATAGCCCCGCTCTTCCTCGCAGTCTGATGCTTCAAATCCCGGGATGCACGGAAGCTGGTCATCGTGGGAGAGTCTGTCGAGCGGCTGAAATGAGCGGAACGAAGGCGGTCTGAGCGAATCACCGGGTGAACGGATTGGAAGTTAAATGATGAATCCCTTGTCGAATGGCTGTTGGGATGTGGAAACGCTGATTGCGGGCGGAGCCTTGCAAGCCACCGTCACCTTGGCGCGAAATTCCAGCGAAGTGCTGCTGGTCGACACGGGATATCCTCGCCAGGAAAAGCAGTTGTTGGCGGCCTTGGAACAGCGCGGACTTGGGCCGCGGGATGTGACCCACGTTTTGAACACGCATTTGCACTTCGATCACTCCCACAACAAC
>JAQUPQ010000029.1 GCA_028716525.1 Terriglobia bacterium
CAGCACATCTTTCACGCTCGGCGGCAACAAATACACTTGATCCGGACTGTACGGAAGAAATCTCATGACGGTCTCCTCACCGCCATTATACGCAACTGGCAAGAGAAGTTTTCACACAGACTCTGAAGGGGTTCTCTAAAAATGGAAGATTCCAGGTGACCCCGCAAGAACCGTCCCAACCTCTGTCTCAAGCGGATGGCCCAGGGTTAATGCAGCCCCCGATTGGTGGTGACCCCACACAGCCGGAATCAAACAGTAGGGTAGATCCTGTGGAACCCCTTCAGGGTTCGGGGGATTCAACGAGGATTCCAAACCCAGTCCCCCGCGGGGGACTGGGCTGATGAATGAATCCCTTTCAGGGTTTTGGCTAATTCGGGTTGTCAAACCCTTAACTTCGTGCCATTCGTGGCTATCCCTATCGTTAAGTTTATGAAACAACCGATAAGACCTTTGCTTCTCTTGTGCGCATGCTTTGCATTTGGGCCAGGATCCCGCGTAACTTCCATGCTGGCGGGCGATTGCTTGTATGAGTGCGAGGGCCCGATCTGCTATGATTTTTCGAATAACTCATCAATGTGCTTGGAAATCAGGGCGAAGTGCCAGAACACCTGCTCGAACAAAAGGTCATACGGCGCCATCGCTTATAGCGCCAAAGATAAAGGCGCCGGTTGGTCGTATGGCTGGAATGACCAAAGTAAAGCCCAGAAGGTCGCTCTCGATAACTGCCACGCGCATGGCTCAGCCTGCAAGTCGATAGTTTGGTATTACAATAGCTGCGCCGCTGTGGCCGCAGACGGCAACATCGTCACTTGGGGAAGAGACTCGACAAAACGAAGGGCGCAACAAACCGCCCTGAGCGAATGCGCTAAAGCCGGCGGCAAAAAGTGCGCTATTGAAGTTTCCCAGTGCTCGCTGAATTAAGGTTTTTCACCGTCGACCGGCTTTTTGAATGAAGCGATTGAAAATCCGTTGGGAGAGAGAGTCCTTTTCAAATCCCTTCTCGGGATGCCACTGCGTTCCCATCACGAAATGATTTTTTGACTTCAATTCGACGCCTTCGATGATTCCATCGGGCGCCAAAGCCGTGACCTGAAGTTCCGCTGCTGCCCGATCGATGGCTTGGTGGTGCGAGCTGTTCACGCGCACGACGGAGTGAGTGCCCACCAACGTTGAAAGAAGCGTTCCTGGCAAAACTTCAATCCGGTGCGTGCAAAAGTTCTCAGGATTTGCTTTTGACGGGGCTCGGCGTGATAGCGCGTGCTCCAGCGCTTTGGGCCGCTGGCTGGGAATATCTTGAATGAGTGTGCCCCCGAGAAAAACATTGAGGGATTGCACCCCGAAACAAATAGCCAGAACCGGCATTTGGCGACGGAAGGCTTCCTCCAGAAGGAGGAAATCGGTTTTGTCGCGATCCGTGTGCACGTCGCCGCAAGCGGCAATCTTTCGGGCGCCATACCAACTCGGGTCGATATCCGAGCCGCTGCCCGAAAGTACAATGCCGTCGAGGCGATCAACAAGTTGAGCGATCGCCCCCTTGTCGGGAATCAGCGGAACCATGACGGCGGCGCCGCCCGCAGCGCAGACGGCCTGACTGTAATTGGATTGCAAATAGAAATGTTTTTGTGACGGATCGAGCCGCATCGAAATTCCGATTAAGGGTCGCCGCGCAGACCGTCGGGTTGATTTCATGAAGTTCTCCTGTTGGTGATTGTAACCTGTACTGAAAAACTGTGAACTGCTCGAAAAAAGGTGTCGGGTGTCCCCGGCCCGTTCCCGGAGCGAAGCGCCGGGGCGGGCAGGTGCCGGGGAGAATCTTTTGCTCAGAAAACATCCGGAAGGTTCTCTGCGCAGCCTCGGCGACCTCAGCGTCTCCGCGGTGAACGGTCGTGCAAAGACCGAATCATTTGTTTTCATGCTCCTGAGTGCGACTTGGGTGATAATTTCCTGCACCTTACCCCACCCTTGCTCTCCCGCAAAGCGGGACTCATCCAAGCGTCATTCGGTTTTCCCCGGACTCACGTCCGGGGCTAAAGATCTGCCGCCCTGACGGGCTTGCGTTGAGACCGTTCCTGAAATTTCTATACCCCGGGATAATCTCCGGTGTGGCGAAGAGCATGAGTAAATGCCTGATTGATCCACCATGGCGGATAGATCGGAGCGGCTACCAAAGCTCTCTCAATCTTTTATTCGTCTGCCGCCAAACGCATGAATAGTTCGAGTTCCTGCTTTGCACTTACCCCACTGCTCTGAGCCCTTTGGGATATACAACTCATCACCGGGATTCAACACAATTTCTCTTTCACCCAGATAGGCGGTGTATTCACCGCTTACACAAACCATATATTCGTCAAAGTCATGAGCATGTTTTTTAGAGACGCGGTCCGAGTGGCACTCCCAAATAGCAACTTGTGAATCGTCCCTGCCTTGAAAATAATACCCTTCAATGTCATCCGTGTTTTGTTGTGAAGCAGAAATTCTATTCTTGAGATTCTTCATGAAATCCGGAAAGTGTTCCATGTCGTGTGTCCTCTCTCAAAAAAGGATCGCCCCCATTGTTTTCAGGGTCTAATTCTCTTTCATCGGCACAAAATCCTTCACGATGATTTCTCGAACACGTTGAGCCAGTTCGTCGACGTTTCTGGCATCGTAATTCGATGTGTCAATCGGGTCGTGCACGATCATGTCCACGCGGCCGGGATGCAGGTGCCAGGAATTCTTAACCAATACGGCGCGTGTGCCGTTGAGTGTGATCGGAACGATGGGCACGCCGGCGCGAGTGGCCAGCAGAAAACTCCCGCCTTTAAAATCATGGATTGCCCCGTCCGGGGAGCGCGTTCCTTCGGGAAACACGATGACTGAAATGCCCGCTTTGACTCGCTCTGCGGCCGCGTAAAGGCTCTTCAGTCCGGACTTCGAACTCGACCGGTCAATCAGAATATGGCCGGAACGGCGCAGATGCCAACCGAGAAAAGGAATCGTCCGGAGCGAATTTTTTGCGATGATGCGGCATTGTCCGGGAAGCTTCGCGAAGACGACCGGGATGTCGATATAACTTTGGTGATTAGCGACGAATAAATAAGTCTTGCCGGACTCCAGATTCTCCAGTCCCCGCACCGTGACCCGCGCCAGCACCGAGCACAACAAAAGTCGGGCCCACACGCGAGCACAAGCATGCTGTACCCGACCGGTTGGATCGAATAAAGAGGCCACGAACGACAGCGTTCCCATCACCAGCGTGTCGAGATAGATCAGCGGGATGGTGATGATGAGAGAGCGGGTATAGCTGAGTGCGTTATAAATTCTTCGGAACATGGGATCGAAAAGTGAGCGCGTGTGGCTGCAAAACCCTAGAATTCTATCGGAGGCGCCGGGGAAACGCAATTTGCAGCGCCTCCTGAATTTTGATAAATTGCAAAGACCATGGTCGACAACAAATCCATCGCCGAAGTATTCCATGAAATTGCGGATCTGTTGGAAATCAAGGGCGACAATCCGTTTCGCATCCGCTCCTACCGAAACGCGGCCATGGTGGTTGAGACCTATCCCGAGAGCTTTGACACTTTGGTGCGTGAGGGTACGACCGATCTTCAAAGCATTTCCGGCATCGGCGAGGCCATCAGCGGAAAGATCAAAGAGATCGTCGCCAGCGGCGACTGCAAAGCCCACCGCGATTTGTTGAAGCAGGTTCCGGGCTCGTTGCTCGAAATTATGCAGCTTCAAGGCGTGGGACCGAAGACCACGGCCCTGTTGTGGAAGAAAATGCACGTCAAGACGGTGGAGGATGTCGAAAAACTGGCCACCGCGGGGAAGTTACGAAAACTTCCAGGGTTGGGCGAGAAGAGTGAACAGAAGATTCTGGAATCGATCCAGAACCGAAAGAAGTTTTCGGGCCGCCATCTGTTGAGTCAGGCCGAAGAAGCGGCGGAGGAGATCCTGCGTTATCTGGGAGCCAAACCCGGGGAAAAAGCAACCCGCAAAAGTTCCCGACGAACTGCGGGGGTGAATTTTTTTGCCGTCCCGGCGGGATCGCTGCGAAGAGCCCGGGAAACCATCGGGGACGTGGATATTTTGGTCACGGGAAAGAAATGCAGTGCCGTGATCGATCGCTTTGTGAAATTCCCCGGGGTGGACTCGGTGCTGGCCCATGGTGATACGAAGGGTTCCGTTCGCCTGAAAACGGGCTTGCAGATCGATCTGCGGGCGGTTGAAGAAAAGAGCCTGGGCGCCGCGCTGCAATATTTTACCGGCTCCAAAGATCATAATGTGGCGCTTCGGACCCGCGCTCAAAAAATGGGATTCACCATCAACGAGTACGGCCTGTTTGCCGTCGATCGAAAAGGTGAGAAAGAAAAATGGGTGGCGGGACGCACGGAAGAGGAAATTTACGAAAAGCTGAAGCTCCAATTCATTCCGCCGGAACTGCGTGAAAACCGCGGAGAAATCGAGGCGGCTGAAAAGAAATCCCTCCCCCGCCTTGTGGAGCTGGAGGACGTTCGCGGCGATTTGCACATGCATACGACCGAGACGGACGGCACGGCGTCGCTCGGCGAAATGGTGGAAGCCGCGCGGGGACGCGGATTGCAATATATCGCCATCACAGACCACACCCAGTCCACTCGCGTGGCCAACGGTATGGATGAGAAACGCCTTGAAAAACAAATTCAAGCCATCGACAAGCTGCAGCGCCAGTTCAACGACATTACTGTTTTTAAGGGCACGGAATGCGACATCCTGGCCGATGGACGGTTGGATTTGCCGGATTCCATCCTGGAACAATTGGATGTGGTCGTGGTGTCCATTCACTCGCACTTTCAACAATCGACCCGGGAAGTCATGGATCGCCTGGAACGCGCTTTCTCGAACCCCCATGTCCGAATATTCGCCCATCCCACGGGACGCCTCTTGTTCCACCGGCCCGCGTATGCCGTCGATCTCGAAAAACTGTTCGCCTTGGCCAAGAAATACAAGGTCTGCCTGGAACTGAACTCCCAGCCCGAACGGTTGGATTTGAATGATGTGGCTCTGCGTCGGGCGCCCGAGCTGGGGGTGCCCATCGTCATTTCGACGGATTCCCACGCCACACAACAGCTCGACTATCTGAAGTTCGGGGTTCGAACGGCACGACGCGGTTGGCTGGAGGCGAAGCATATTGCCAACACTCAACCCATGAAAACGTTCCTGAAAACCATATCGCGACATTGATCATCCAATCAGCCGGCGTATGACCAACAACAATGTTTTCACGAGGCGAATGTCGACCGGATGGCGCGTGATGGCACTTTTGTTCGCGGGCATCTTGCTGTTGTTTGTCTCAAGACCTCTGCTGCGGGCGCAGACACAAGAACCGCAGGAACCGGACGAGAAAGAAGACGATAACAGTTTTGATCCTGTGCGAGCGGCTAAGGACATTACGGTAGGAGATTTTTATTTCAAGAAGGGAAGCTACGACGCGGCCATTTTGCGGTATCGGGATGCGACCCGCCATAAACCCAATTTCGCGCTGGCGTATTACAAGTTGGGACAGGCTTACGACAAGAAGCACGACAAAACCAATGCCATCGAAGCCTATAAGAAGTACTTGGAGATTCTGCCGAAGGGGAGTTATTCCAAGCATTGTCGCGAGCGAATTAAAAAGCTTGGAAAGGAAGCCTGAGAAAGTGGGGACAGGCACCTACCATCCAATAATCCAGGGGATCGGTGAACTACCGGTGCCTGTCCCCTTTCTTGCATCGAAAATTCGGAGCAGCCAATGAATTTCCAACCGACATTATATGGATTCATTTTGATCCTGGAACGGGGACAGGAAGTGATGTCCTCATTGACACGATTTGCAGAGGAACAAAATATTCGATCGGGATCCATCACGGGAATTGGGGCTGTTGAAAAGACCACAATGGCCTACTTCGACCTGACCCAGAAGAAATATTTGCCGCAGGAATTTCCCATTTCCATGGAACTCGTGTCGTTGAGTGGAAACATGGCTTTGTTGAATGGGAAACCCTTTGTACACTGTCATGCCGTCATCTCGGGTCCCGACCTTGTGGCCCATGCGGGACACCTCATGAAGGCGACCATCTCAATCACCGGAGAGATTTACATCACCGTGATGAAGAATGAAATTGTCCGGGGCCCGGACGAATTCAGCACGTTGAATCTAATCAAACTGTGACAGTACAGGCTCAGTTGTTGTGAAACCCAGATGACTCAAATGAAATGGAAAATCAAAAGTTGGGGTAGAACTTGGCTCAGTGTCTGGTTTAGCCTTTTTGCTGCGTGTCTTGCCGCCGTGGCATTCGGACAAGCTCCGACTGCAACGAGTGTTGCCAAGCCGGCCGCCCCGGTCGACGGCAAGCAGTTGCTCCAGGACATGATCAATGCGCTGGGAGGGCCGGCCTACCTGGGTGTGAAGAATGTGGTCACGAACGGGCGTATTTATGAAATCCGGGAGGGTCAGACCGTCGGGACAACCGTGTATCGGGACTTTATCGAGTATCCCGACCGGGTGCGCACCGAGATTGGAGAAAAGCGGGAACTCATTCTGATTAACAACCGCCTCAAGGGCTGGATCGTGGAAAAAGGCGTTACCCGCGACCAGACCGGACAAGAGGTTTTGGAATTTCTTAAGACCCAGCAGCACGATTTCGACACTCTGATCCGCTGGCGTATCCAGCGCGAACCTTATGAGGTCAAGGTCGGCGATGAGGTCACCATCGACAAAACCAAAACGCGGGAACTGGATTTGGTTTTTCCGGGGGTCGAAACCATCCGGTTGTTTATCGATGAAAATACCAAGCTGCCGGCCCAGTTTTCATATGAGATGGTTGACACGTCTGCAGTGCCGGCCGCTCCCACGGGCACTCCCGCGGCTCCACCCCCACGGATCACCCAGGATGTAACTCTCTGGAATTATCATCTCGTAGCCGGGGTGATGGTCCCATTTCATGCTTCCATTGCGCAGAAAGGGAAGAAGGTGGTGGATATCGTGATTGAGGAAGTGAAGTTCAACACGCGTCTCGACAACACCGTGTTCAGCCAGCCGGAAACGCCCAAGCGGAACAGAAGATGATATCGTTAGAAGAAGTGTTTTTTCCCGGCAAAAGACATAAGGAAGAGGTTTCATGACAGGAAAAACAGACACATTTGCTTTGCGTCTCACGGGGAGACAGCGGCTGACTGGAGCGATGATTTTTCGGTCTATCGGACTGGCGAGCTTGGGCTTGTTGCTCTTATGGTGTGGTCATTCGCGGGCTGCGGCGTCACCGCTTCAGACGCCGAGCGCCAGCGATCCTGAGACGCAGGCGCGCAAGCTCATCGATCAAGCCATCGAAGCGTTAGGCGGTCCGGCCTATCTGGCGGTGCGCGATGTAACTCTGACCGGGCGTTTTTATCAGATCTATCACGGCTCGGCTTCCGCTTCGACGATCTTTGTCGATTACTTCAAGTATCCCGACCGGGAGCGGCAGGAACTCGGCAAGAAAAGAGATGACATTGTCATTCACAATGGTGATCAAGGCTGGGACGTCGATTTTCGCGGCGTGCATCCGATGACGCCCGACGACGTGCAAGGCTATCGCCAATCCCTGGAGCTCAGCATCGATCACATTCTGCGCTATGAAATCAATTCCAAGAAATATCGCATTTATTATGAAGGCAGCGATATGGTCGAGGGAATCAATTACGACATCCTCACTTTGGAGGACGCGCATCGGGAAGCCTTGCATCTCTTATTGAACGCCCGCACCCATCTGCCGGAAGTGCTCCGGTATCGCATCAAAGACCCCAAGAACGGCGGTGTGGACCATTTTGAAAGCTGGTGGGCAAATTTTCAGCGCGTGGAAGGGGTGGTGTTTCCATTCCATCGGATTCGAATGCGGAATGGAGAACGTATCGGTGAAACTTTTGTGAATGACTTGAAATTCAATTCGGGTTTGTCGGATTCCCTGTTTGTTCCCTCCAAAACGAAATAAAAATGGCCCGGCGGAGCCCTCGAAATTCTGAGCTCCACCGGACCACCAAAAGGCTTATTCAGTGCCAAGTGGAAAGCTTAATCATGTTCCACTTGCAATTGATTGTTTACGCTGAACACACCGGGGACGCCCATGGCGGCATTGTAAGCCAACTGGCTGTCCATCCGGCGCGCCACCACACCCTTCAACGTGACGTGTCCGCCGTCCACAATAATGTGAAGTGACGGATTGGCGTGGCTGGAGTACAGAAACACCGGCGAATCCAGCCGGAGGATGGCGCGGTAAACCGCGAAGCGCAATCGTTCGTCAAATGGAGAGGGCGGCAACACTTCGATCTCGTTGGCCACCGACCGCACACCCTCCACCTTCATAACCGTCGACTGGGCATCGGATTTCGTAACCGGCTTCACGACTTCGCCGCGCAACACCACGGTCCCGTCCGGCGTCATTTCATACGATAACCAGTCGAACACGCCGTACCAGGGCAGCATGGCAAGGCGATGGCGGATTTGCTCCGACATTCGTCCCTGGCTCACGGCCTCACGACTGGACCGATCGTAAGTCAGTTGCGGCGATTTGTGCTTGTCTGTGGGCGAAGAACCCGGGGCTGCAAACACGTTGCCCGTCGATAATCCCAAAGACAACAGCAGCGCCAGAAATCCCGCCAGGAAAGAGAAGCGTCTTTTTGTCATAATGCACCTCCACATCTACACCTAAAATCGCTCCATATAGTTTAGACGAGGACCCACGCTGAAGGTTGTATGCAACCAACGGACGGTTGTATTTCTTTGTAATTCAATTATTTACGCGCGGTTTTTTCTTCTGTCGGGAAACGCCTGGGGAGGAACAGAAAAAGCAGCATGGTGACGCTCAAAGCCAACAAGTAGACAGGATAAATCAATACCGTCCATTTCCAATTGTCGACGGCAAAGAAGTTGAGGCTGTTGCCGACGAAAAAAAGGCTCCAGGCAAGGCGATCTTCACCCTCGGGACGGAGATAAGCCTTTCGAAGGGTCGGCAGGGCGCCCCAAAAATCGATCAACAGATTCAAAAGGAGTGCGAAAAGCGGGCGGCTCGTGAGTATCCACAGCAGCAAACTGATTCCAGCTCCGGCGATGGAAAATTGATCCAGTCGCGACCATCCGCCTTCTCCAAATTTGAAGGACAATAAAGCAATGACGAACGGTCCGGCGACATAACTCAGCGGCACCCAAATGGTTTGACGCGCGCCTACCGCATAGTAACTGGCCGCCAGGAGAGCGCCAACCACCGTCCAGATCCACCACGTCGCCCGGTTGGGTTTCGTTTGGCCACGGAGCGTGGTGAAAATATAGGGAATGAAAGCCATCAGCGCGATGAGACCGGCCAATCTTCCGGCTGCGGATCTGTGATTCAAGAGATTGAAGAGCATAAAAAACCGGACCCGCGCCGCGACACTTCGTTGGTTCGGCAAAGGTTGGAGAAGAAACCATTCAGCATCAGTTCGCCGCGGCTTGGAGCCAAAATTATAGCTGAACTGGATTAGAAGTCGCGAAGAAACGAATGGCGAGCACGGTGACGATTTGGTGGCCTCGGTCGTTCCTCGGCCGAGGGGGATCTCTGGATATTCCGGATGAGAGCGTTCAAGAGGATTGGTATCGCCATATCCATCTGACTCGATTACAACCGTTGCACGCGGCTTTCCGGTGGCAACCTCTTATTCTTTCCTTCTCCACGACAAGGCTGACCCTTGCCGTGGAGCGAAATGTGAGTGGTGATTGGAATGAGTTTTTGGAAAGGCAAAGCCTTTCCAAAATAGTAAGCGGCGGAGCCGCTCTTTCCCTGATGTCTTGGTCGCTGATTATTGTATGAAGTTTCAGTCGTTCGCGAATCATAATGACAACAGAAATCCCCGGTCCAATTTGTGTCCCCTTATCTGTGGGCATGTACATCGAGCTAGTCAGGACGGTTCGTTCGCTTCGGTGATCCCCCAACCGGCTTTGTAGTTTACATCGTTCGCAAAAGTCGATTATGCTCTGCAGAATGGAACGCATCCGGTACTTTTAGAATTGAGGGCGAGCTGTGAATTTCAAACTACCCATCGAGTTTTGGAAATGGCTGAAGCGCATTTGGGGTTTCCTAACCCGAATCGGTAGAATCAGGTTTTGGATTGATCAGCTTCAGCGACAGAAGGAATGGGCGCAGATCAGGGAGAACTACTTTTTGATCAATGCCCCTGGGGGAGCAATGGTGTACAAGTCAAAGGGATCTCCAGAACACTATATTTGTCCTGCTTGCTATGCCAATAAACAGCATGGGATACTGCAGCCCGCTCGAGATTCGACAGGAGAATCCTATTGTCCAACTTGCAATGCTCGCTACCCTATCAACCCTCAAGAGTCGAGCACGGGGATTGTCCTTGACTCAGATGATAGTGAAAAGACCTCCGATGAGCTTTAGCCTCTTCTAATGCCACGCAGATGAGTGGCATTTGCGTTGTGTTTCTTGGGGCGTGAGCGTGAAGTAATCGTTTGGTTGTGATTGCCAAGAAAGCAAAGCATCCTGTCACCAATTTGAATGTAATAATCTTGTTAAGTTGATGGTGAGACAGGGTTCTGTAGTGGCTGAAATGGATTGTCGATGGGTTTTCCGCGAGAGAGGCTTGCGTGAGGAGGAGGCAAATGCCAAACGGCGCGCAAAATGAGTCCGGAAATGTTTTCTGGGTGATCCCTCGAGTTTGGAAGAATATCTTGAGCATAGAACCATTTCAGATGGGTTCCGATGAACAAATGCAGGATGTGATCTTTCGGTTCCTAATCCCGGACAGGATTGATACGCAAGTGTTTCTTTCGAACATAATGGCAATCACAGACAGCTTCCATGATCTTTCCACCGAGTTGCTAAGCAGCTTTCAATTAAAAGATGATTCAATCGAACAAATCATGCATTCAGTGTCTCGCTCAGCAAGGATTTTTGCGATTCCAAATACTCCCCCCAACTATCCACTTTGGTTTGTAGCCGCATATCCGGACGTCTTGATGTGGTTGAGTCGTCAGATGAGCTCAACCCCAGAACTAAAGCTGAATAGTTTGCTAAGCACATCTGTCGGTTCTTCTGCAACCAGGAATTCACTTGTAGGTACACGGGATTCTTACCTTGAACCCTCTCTTGAATTTCTCAGAAATCTTGTAGAAGAGTTCAAACGAAACACAGGGGCGAACTTGGAGGTGTCGTCGGATGAGATCGAAAGACTCCGGAAGCAAACAAAAGAATTTAGCGAAATGACAGGCTTCGAGGACAACTTTACTCTTATATCAACCAGTACAACAAAGTACTACTTGGAGTTAAAAAGGAATTGGAATGGTTGCTTTGGAGATGAGGTTTCGCTGCTGGCTGCGGCTGGGTTGATGGATGCTCAATACTATGTCTTTGCAGAGAAAACAATCGAAATTATGGAAATAGTCGCAATTGCAAAAGAAGCTGTGTCATCTGGCAGGATTCCACTTGCAAACTTTATTGTAAATCTGATTGCGAAGGAATCGGAGGTCGATTTTCCCGAATTAGATCGTGACCGACTTCATCGGGTATGTCTAGCGGCGAGAGATTTAATAGATCAAGTCATTCACAGGGAGAGTTGCGAGATAAATCTAGATGTGGAAGTTGCGAATGAAGTCAGAGTATTCATGCAAACACCGAAACTGCAATCCTTGAGGGAATCTCTCGGTATCAGGGTGCACAATTGAAAAAGAGGCGATCAACCACAAATGCCTCTCGTCGGAGAAACCGGTGGATATTATGTGGCATTCAGCAATGCGGAATCTGTACGCTCGATACCGCGCTCACCTCTCTTTCACGTTGAATCCAATGACACGCCGTTTTGGCTCGGGGGAGGTCATAAGTTGGCGGATGGCATCGAACACACCCTTGAATTGCGCATCGTACTTCCGCTCCAACTCGGCCAACTTCCGTGCCAAATCTTTGTTTGCCGAAAGCAACTCTCTCAACTTTACAAATGCGCGGACCACATGGACACCGGCCTGAATTGCCGCGGGACTATTCAGAACATTGGCCGCCATGATGGCCCCATGTTCTGTGAAGACGTAAGGGAGTTTGCGTCTGCCGCCGTACCCCGAACTTGATGTTGCAATTTGCAACATCAAGTTGGCGAATTCGGGACACGTCAAACGAAAACCAAAATCTTCAGGGAAGCGGTTTTGATTTCTCTTGACCTGCTGGTTTAATCGCGCCGTAGTGACCTTGTAAATACGTGCCAAGTCAACATCGAGCATGACTCTTTGGCCGCGAATCAAATAGATTGATTTTTCTATCTGTTCGATGGGTACGAGGGATTCTTTCATTGGCAGTTCCTTTCGTTTGCTCCACAAGGCTCTCGCTTCGCTCCCTCTCGGAATTTCGCGGTGCATAGTTGATTAGCGCACGGGCTCCCGCCCATCGGCAAGTCCAGTAATCAGGAAGTCGGGATATCGCAATCCTGCGTCGTTTTCTGCTTCTGTGTATACGATGAATGCCATGACGGCTACGAAGTCGGGGGATAGGGGACCTGATTGCTTCAAGAAAGCTTGAATCGCACATACCCTACACGCCTCGACAGCGGAAATCAATTTGAATTTTGTGGCTGGATTCACCCACGTAGAGCTACTACCCGACAGACTTTACTGGAAGGCTTGCTAGATGACGCCCGCTCGATGACTGACAACGATCAAAATGAATAACACTTCCGCCCCCGTTCGCGAACCCGAACCGAACCCTTGCAGTAATCCGATAGCCTCAAGAAAAAAAGCCCCGAATCCCGCCGAGGGACCCGAGGCTTTGATATACTTTCTTCGAGTCGTGCTCAGTACATTCCGCCCATGCCTCCGGGAGGCATTGGAGGAGCCTTCTCTTTCTCCGGAATTTCGGAGATCAGTGCCTCTGTCGTCAACATCAACGAGGCGATCGAGGAAGCGTTCTCCAGTGCCGTGCGGGTGACTTTGGCGGGGTCGATCACGCCGCACTTCACGAGATCTTCGAAGTCGCCGGTTTCAGCGTTGAATCCGTAATTCTCGTTGGCGTTGCCTTTCACCTTTTCCAATACCACCGCGCCTTCCTGTCCGGCATTGAGGACGATCTGACGCAACGGCTCTTCAAGCGCGCGGCGCACGATGTTGACGCCGATCTGTTCATCGCCTTCCAGCTTCATCTTCTCAAGGGCTGGAATGGCGCGAACCAACGCGACACCACCGCCTGGAACGATACCTTCTTCGACCGCGGCGCGAGTGGCGTGCATGGCATCTTCAACGCGAGCCTTTCTCTCCTTCATTTCCGTTTCGGTCGCCGCGCCGACCTTGATCAGCGCCACGCCGCCGACCAACTTCGCCAACCGCTCCTGCAGTTTCTCACGGTCGTAGTCGGAAGTGGTTTCCTCCACCTGCGCGCGCAACTGTTTGACGCGTCCTTCGATGTCGGAGTGCTTGCCCCCGCCCTCGACGATGGTGGTGTTTTCCTTGTCGATGGTGATGCGCTTGGCCCGGCCCAAATCCTCCAGCCGGACGTTCTCCAGCTTGATGCCCAGGTCTTCGCTGATGACTTTGCCGCCCGTGAGGATGGCAATGTCTTCGAGCATGGCTTTGCGGCGATCGCCGAAGCCGGGGGCCTTCACGGCCGCGACTTGCAATGTGCCGCGCAGTTTGTTGACCACCAGAGTGGCGAGCGCTTCACCTTCCACTTCCTCGGCCACAATCAACAACGGCTTGCCGAGTTTGGCCGTTTGTTCCAGCAACGGCAGAAGGTCTTTCATGGAACTGATCTTCTTCTCGTGAAGCAGGATGTTGCAGTTTTCAAGGGAGCATTCCATACGCTCGGGGTCGGTCACAAAGTAAGGGGAAAGATACCCGCGGTCGAACTGCATGCCCTCGACGACTTCCAGCGCGCTCTCGATGGTCTTCGCTTCTTCCACCGTGATGACGCCATCCTTGCCGACTTTCTTCATGGCTTCGGCAATCATGTTGCCGATAATAGAGTCGTTGTTGGCCGAAACGGTACCCACCTGAGCGATCATCTCGCCTTTGACCGGCTTGGAGAGCTTCTTGATTTCATCCACCGCCACTTTCACGGCCTTTTCGACGCCGCGCTTCAGCGCCATGGGGTTGGCCCCGGCCGCCACCGTCTTCACTCCCTCGCGGAAGATCGATTGGGCCAGCACAGTCGCCGTGGTCGTGCCATCGCCCGCCACGTCGCTGGTTTTTGAAGCAACTTCACGGACCATCTGTGCGCCCATGTTCTCCAAGGGGTCCTTTAACTCGATTTCCTTGGCCACCGTCACGCCGTCCTTGGTAATCAGCGGCGATCCGAATTTCTTGTCCAGTACAACGTTGCGGCCTTTGGGGCCGAGCGTGATCTTGACTGCATCGGCCAATTGATTCACGCCACGCAACATCGCTTGGCGCGAATCTTCACCGTGTATAATCTGTTTTGCCATTTCTTTAACCCTCCCAATTTATTCTTGGTTGAAGTCCTTTTTCCTCCCCGAGGAATCTCCGGTTCGGGGCGGGCTACTTTCCACCTTTGGCCGATTTGGCGGCGCCTTCGATGACGCCCAACACTTCGTCTTCGCGCAGGATCAGCACTTCTTGATCATCGATCTTGATTTCGTTTCCGGAATACTTGCCGAAAAGAATGGTGTCGCCGGCTTTCACATCCAGCGGAACCTTCGTTCCGTTTTCCAGAATCTTGCCATTGCCGACGGCAATGACTTCGCCTTGCTGAGGTTTTTCTTTGGCGGTGTCGGGAATGATGATTCCCCCCTTCACTACCTCGCCCTCCTCCAGGCGCTTGACGATGATGCGATCATGCAGAGGTCGAATTTTCATTTCAGGCTACTCCTTTCCTTAAGAATTTCCGTTGATACAGAGCTTGGGTGGAGCCACCACAGAGTTGAATAGTTGTAAGCGATTTTCTTTCAGTGGCTTACAGATCAAATCTAGCACTCCACAGGTATGAGCGCTAATATATTAAGAGTATTTGCGGGAATGTCAAGTGAAGGTGCATCTTTTGCCCGTTTTGATCGAGCTTTTTGAGGGTGGCGATTTTCGGCTTGATATTTGAGTGATCTAATCCGCTACCTCAGAGAATGAGAAAACGTACCGCGGAGACGCCGAGCAAACACAGAGGTTCAATGGCTGAGCAAAGACGGACTCATTCAATGCACCGGAGCGGCAAGTTCTAATCCCTGATTCCTCTGCGCACCCTCCGCGTTCTCAGCGCCACGGCGGTAAACGGATCATCTGGGATGCTTCAAAAAACGAAGCATCTCGGGTACCAGACTTCGCGTTTAGGACTCATGCGAGGTCGATTTGTTCTCCACCTGTAACCCTTCACTCGCCACTTCCATATCATTGAATTTTAAGAAGGTCTCCATTCTCCAACTGCTGCAGGAACCGGGTAATTCGATCGTACAGCGGCTCAGCCTCTTCACCGAAGTGGTGTTTCATCTTCTCTCCGATGGTTTGAATTGATGTTTCTCCGTCACAACCCTTCCAAAAGAAACTGCCGAAGGCATCCAGTTTGACCCGAAAGAAGGGCCGGGACAAGCGAGGCTGCAGAACTCGGGCGGGCCAGCCCTTGCGAAACTTCGGCACCAGAACCGTGACGCGGCCCTCGGCATCCTCTTCCCATTCCATAAGCCGCAGGGGCCTCAATTCGTACAGATTCTTGTGTGCGCTCTTTTTTTGGGGAGATTTCATGGGCAAGAAAGATTTTGCGGGTTCCGGCCAATGGAAAGACGGGAACCCGCAGTAGGTTTGAGGAGAAGGGACAGACACCAACATGATTTGTCATTCCGTGACCTTGGACGGAAGGTGTCTGTCCCCAAGTATTTACATCATGGCGCTTGGAGGCGCCGGCTCATCCGGACTCCCTGCGTTCTTGACCGGGAAGAAGATGAGCATGAACGCGACAATCGCAAACATCACCAGGCTGGTGATGAAGCTGGGATGTTTGAACATTTGCCACGAGTTGATCTGGTGAAATGCCGGCTTATAGTCGAAGAATTTCAAGGTTGCGAAAACCAAGCCGACCAGCGCTTCTCCCGCGATCAACCCCGAGGCGATCAACACTCCGTTGTTAGTGGTGCGGGCGTTTTGCGCCTCATTGAATTTTTTACGGCTGGAAATGCTTTCCACGATGCCCCGGAACACTCCGCCCACGAAAATTGCGAAGGTGGTTCCCAAAGGCAGGTACATGCCCACGCACACCAGCATGGGGCTGCGCACTTGAACCAGGATGAAACAAACGGCCATCAGCATGCCCACGATGATCAGCGGCCAGGCCATCTGTCCCCCGACGATGCCTTTTGATAACAAGGCCATCAAACTGGCCTGGGGCGCCGGCAGGGCGGTACCGCCGAAGCCAATTCCCCCGGTGCGAATATCGCCCACGTGCAGCACCAGCAACGGGAAATACATCACCGCGCCCGCGAGAACGACGCCGATGAGATCGCCGGATTGCATCTTCCAGGGTGTGCCGCCGAGAATGTGTCCCACCTTCAAGTCCTGCAGCATCTCACCCGCCACCGCTGCCGAGACGCACACCACCCCGGCTACACCCAGCACGGCGGCGACTCCGAGATCTCCCTTCATCCCCAAAGCCACCATCAAGATTGCCGCGACAAGCAACGTGCAGAGGGTCAATCCGCTGATGGGATTATTGCTGGAGCCGATCATCCCGACCAGATATCCCGAAACGGCGGCGAAAAAGAAACCGGCGATGATCATGACAAACGTGGCCACCAGCGCCGCTGACGTGCTTTGGCTGAAATGTCGGTAGATGAAAAAGGTGAATATGCCCGCCAAGAGGATGATGAACCCGACGATTTTCAGTTTGATATCTTTTTCCAGGCGATTTTCCGAAGCTTGAGCGGTAGCGGCACGCTTGGCGTCAGCCACGGAGCGCGACAAACCGGCGAGCAAACTCTTGCGCATGCGATACAGCGTGTAGCCGGCGCTGACCAACATCCCCCCGATGGCGATGGGGCGGACGATGTTTTGCCACACGGCGGTGGACAGGGCGATCCAATAATCTGTTGGACTCAACCCGCTCTTGGGGATGGCGGCTTCGAATTGCGGTCCCAGAAAGTACAGCAGCAAAGGGACAAACAGCCCCCATGCCAGCAGACCGCCTGCAAAGTTCCATCCCGCCAGCTTTGGCCCGATGATGTAACCCACACCCATGTAGGCGGGGCTGACGGCGGGAGCCGAAAGTACGGCGCCGCCACTGCCGCTGACGGCGGCGGCTGTGTCTTTGATCTTCAGCCCGATGGACGTTTTGGCGAAACCCACGAAATGAACCCAACTGTCGGCGAAGGCTTTGAGGTTGCCCAAGGCCTGAATAACGGCTCCCAATCCCATGGCGCCAAACAAGTAGGCGGCGCCGGTTCCACCGCGGCGTCCGGCCTTGTGAATTTCAGATGCCGCCACGGATTCAGGAAAGGGCAACTCCGTGTCCTCCACCATGACGCGCCGCAACATGGTGACGAACATGATGCCGATGATGCCGCCCACGATCATGATGGCGGTGGATTCCAAATAGCGCTGCGTGGTGTCGAACCGGGTCCACACGCCGGCAATCAGAAACGCCGGGATCGTGAAGATGGCTCCGGCCGCCACCGATTCGCCGATCGAGCCGATCGTTCGAGCGATGTTTTCTTCCAGGATGCTGCCTTTCATCAATTTCAAGAGTGCCATTCCGATGACGGCCGCGGGGTAAGTGGCGGCAATCGTCATCCCGGCCTTCAAGCCGAGATAGGCATTGGCGGCGCCCAGAATGACGCACATGACCACACCAATCAAAACCGCGCGCAAGGTAAATTCCTTGAGATCGGTTTGGGCTGGAACGTAGGGTTTGAATTCCTTTTCTGCCATGAGTCCTCCTGAAGCAGGTTGGAGTTACTGCACCCGCCGATGCGGGAGACGCGCCGCCCGGGCCGGGCCTTGCCATTTCATGTGTTCATAAAGAAATGATGAGGTTGAGACGGGTGAAGGATGACGCTGCATGGGAATTGGTTTTAAGTGTGATGGATGAAAATTCCAAAACTTGAAGCGAGCGGCCGTTCGAATGATCCGCCACTGGAGAAGCGGCGGTGCTGAAACCATCGCACGGTGAGCCGCATTCGAACCTCGCGAAACTATCATCGCGGCTGCGCGAGTGTCAAGCGGAAAAGCGGCCCGCTAATTCTCTCCAAACTCGATATTTGAGCGTCTTCAATATTGCCGGTGCTTTCTATCCCTATCTGTAATAGAATGCGAAACGCTTTGATTCGAAACGTAGAGTTCTACCTGAGTGTTGGTTATCCTTACAATCCGCCGAGCTTTGTATTCTGCGAATTCATTAATACCTGAGGAGGTTCTTCATGACTGCAGTAACCCCTGATGTGTTCGCCCGTCTCGACAGTTACGTCGAGAAGGTGCGACCGGAATTTGAAGAGAAATTTGCCGCGCTCGTCGAGATCCCGACAATTTCCATGGATCCTGAACATCAAGCCGATATGCCCCGCGGCGCCAATTTGGCCGCCGAACTGATGAGAGAGGCTGGCGCGTCCGAGGTTGATGTGATCCCGACCGACGGCAATCCCGTTATCCTTGGAAAGTTTATTACCGACCCGTCCCATCCCACCGTGACTATTTACAACCACATGGATGTTCAGCCGGCTCAAGAACCGGAATGGACCCGCGAACCTTTCAAGTTTGACAAGCAAGGCGACCGTTACTTCGGTCGCGGCACCACCGACGACAAGGGCCCGGGTATGACGGCCCTTTATGGAGCCCGCTACGCCATCGAAAACGGAATTCCCATCAACATCAATTTGTTGTGGGAAATGGAAGAGGAGATCGGCAGTCCCAGCTTCGACAAATTTTTGAAGGCCAATGCGGCCCGCGCGGCTTGCGACTCCATTATCGTGAGCGACACCGAATGGATTGCGCGGGGATGCCCGGCCATTCCCTATGGGCTGCGAGGTGTGCAGGGTTTGACGGTGCATTTGGAAACCGCGGCCACCGACGTGCATTCCGGAACCGCCGGCGGCGCTGCCCGCAATCCCATTGCGGAGTTGGGCGCGCTGGTGAACGATTGCATGGATGTGAAAACCGGCAGGGTGAAAATTCCGGGATTCTACAAGGACGTCGTGCCCCCGACCAAGAAGGAAATCGACAGCTTCTTGAAATCGGGTTTTACGGTCAAGCACTTCAAACAAGCCTTGGGCCTGAAGAAAATGCGCACGGAGAAAGCGCCCGAAGTTCTGAAACGCATCTTCGCCATGCCGACATTTGAGATTCACGGCTTGGTGGGGGGTTATACCGGCCCGGGCGTGAAGACGGTCATCCCGCCCCGCGCGGAGTTGAAAATTACCATGCGCCTGGTTCCGAAACAGAAGGCCGAGAAGATTTTCAAGCTCGTGTCGAAATTCATCAAATCGAAGATCAAGGACGTGGTCATCAAGAAGGAAGGATCGCTGGAAGCTTACTTGGGCCCGTTCAGCGGCCCGCTGGCGGACGCCGGACGCCGAGCCATGAAGTTTGCCTTTGGAAAAGACCCGGCCTTCACGCGCGAAGGGGGATCCATCGGAGCGGTCGTGACGATGGAAAAGTATTTGAAGGCTCCGATTTTGTTCCTGGGATTAAGTCTTCCGGAACACGGCTATCATGCTCCCAATGAAAACTTCGATTGGGAACAGGCTTCCGGCGGCATCAAGATGTTTGCAAAGTACTTCGACGAAATTTCGAGGATGCCGAGGAAGAAGTGAAGCGGGCGTCGGGGATCGGGAATCAGGTTTGAGGTGTGAGGTTTGAAGTGTGAGGAACCAGGTCAAAGGTGCGAAGAAGATAGGAATGAAAGCTACCGATCAGAAAAATTCCTAATTCTTAATTCCTAATTAAGATTTGAATTAATATTCCCTGCGCCTTGTCTCGTACCTCGCACCTCGCCTCTCACACCTATTCAATAACTGTTCCATGCCCCGCGAGCGCCGCCCGGATGGGATGCTCCACACGGGCGTCGGCAAAGACCACGCGCTGAACTCCGTTCTGCAAAGCCTCTTTAGCCCCCAAGACCTTCTTCTTCATGCGGCCGAGTGCGAACTCGGCAAAATGTTCGATCTCTTTCAGAGGAATCGAAGGAATCAGCGAGGTTTCATCGGCCACGTCGCGGAGCAGTCCGGGCACATTCGACAAAATCACCAAAGTTTCGGCTTGCAATGAAGCCGCAAGAATCGCCGCGGCGCGGTCTCCATCGACATTGATGGCTTCACCTTCGTAACTGATCGCCGGGGGAGTCAACACTGGAACATAACCGTTATCCAACAGCAAACGGATGAGTGGGGTGTTCACTTTCTCGACCCGGCCCGTATAATCATCGCGAACAATTTTTCTTTTCCCTTTCTCAACGATGGTGATGGAAGACTTCCGCGTCCCTTCCCAGAGACGCCCGTCGATTCCGGAAAGCCCCACCGCGTTGACTCCCAAACGCTGGAGTTTCTCCACAATCATTTTGTTAATCTTGCCACAGTACACCATCTCAAAAATCTCCAAGGTTTCGCGGTCGGTGTAGCGGGAGGTATAACCGGAAGCAGCGGTCAGGATGCGAGGGGGCTTGCCCAACTTTTCCGACAGGATATTGGTTTCTTCCGAACCCCCGTGGACGAGAACGGCTGTCTGCTTTTGTTGTAGCAGTTCTGCCAGGTCAGCACACACCGCGTCGTAGTTGATTCCCTGCGCGCCCCCTACTTTAATGACCAACATGCCCAGTTCCCTTTCTTGTGAACATCCTAAGACCGCGTCCCGGGAAAACCGGCGTGTACAAAAATCAATGTCCGTTGACCTGGTGCAGGATTCTATCGTCCCGCACGGCGTATAGGCGTCAAGCTAAGCAACGAAGGGATGATATTCATAAATTCCAGGCTCCAAGAATCAAATGCCAAATAAGCTCCAAAATCCAAATCCCAAACCAAGTGACCATTGCTCACTCCCAGTCCCACAGAGTAATTTTGTCGTGACTTTGAAACAAGACGATGGCTTTCACAGCGTGGTTTGGCAACTTGGAATTTGGAACCTGGTGATTATTTGGAGTTTGGGCATTGGACCTTGGAATTTATTCATGTGTGTGTTGCTCCCTTAGGTTGACGCGCAAGCGCAGGGCGGGACGACAGAATTCTCTCTGAAACCGGAGTGCTTATTCGGCGCAGCCGTCCATTATGTGGTGATCGAGCTCAAGATCAGTTCTTCCTTTGCAGAAATCGGAAGCGGTGATGGGGGCGATGCGTCTGCGGTTTCTCGTCCAGTTGAATCACGCTGATATTGCCGTCCACTTCGAGGACCGCCAGGTGCACCTGCTGGAATTTCTCAATGCCGTGTTCGCGCAACGCGGCTTTGAGTTCTTCCTCCGTGACCCCTTCCCGACGCAAGCCGTCCTTGTTAAGGACCCCATCATAAATCAGCAGGGTTGCCGAACCCTCGATGCGACGTCGCCATTTCTTGCTGCGAAACACCATGCGGGAGAGCCCCATGTTTACTATCAATAACGTCATGGCGGCAATGAGGCCAGCCGTGAGTCCGTTGTACGGGCCGATCATGGCGTTCTGCACGGCGTTAGAAATCAGCAGAAGCAGGACCAGATCAAACGGAGTCATTTGCCCGACTTCGCGCTTGCCGGTCAGTCGAATTCCGATAAGCAGCACGACGTACACAATCACGGCGCGCACGATCAGATCGACGATATCGATCCAGCCGACAGCAAAGGTGTCGCGAAAATGCCGCAACCATTGCTCCGGGTAAAGGCTCAAAGCCAGCAGGTACATTCCCACCGTCCTTGAAGACAAGATGATTACTTGGAAGGTTTCAAAACTACACGCACCAACTCCGCGTTGCGATCCGGCTTGAGCGTTTCCTGAACAAAAGTTTCGTGATCCGGCGCGGAGGCCACTACCGAATAACTGCGGTCGCTTGAAAGCCACTTTTGGGTGCGGCCGGACGCGTCTGTGACTGCCGTCAAGGTTTCAATCTTATTTGGGGATGTGAATTTCAAAGTTGCACCGGGGATGGGTTTCCCGCTCGTATCACTCACCACGAAAAGAAGGTTCACTTCTTGAAGCGAGTCGCTCAGCTTGAGAGGCAGCTTCCAATAGAATTCTCGCTTGCCCCGCGTGTCGTAAATGGAAACGCGCTCTTTGGGGCCCATGGCATTGTGGTACATAGTTTGGACATCATAATCAATCTCCGGGCTCAAGCCTCCGAACCGGAACTCGCCCTTGTCGTCGGTGATGTCCTGGGAGATCTTGCTGGTTTTGAGGTTCGTCAAATTCACAATGGCGGAAGGAATCGGCTGGTCGTCCTGATCGACCACCTGTCCGAGAACCAGCTTCGACGGTATCTTCGAGGGCTTGGGTTTCGGCGAGTTGGAGAACTGGGCGTTCGCAGCCGATGTCGGGAAAACCAGCAGGATCGCCGCTAAGAACAGGTAGTGGAATTTAACTCGGATTGTTTTCATGGTTTTTTGATGGGAAGGATGATGGAAATATCCTGGCGTTCGTCTTGCAGGATGGACACGGTTTTCGACGCCTCTTGGAAACCCTTCATTTCTGCGGAAACAATGTAATCCATTTTTCCAATCGGCACCCGGAATGCGAACTCGCCCCCTTCGCCGCTCACGGTTTCCCACTTGGGTTTGGAGTCCGTCGCGCGCCGGCAGGTAATGCGGGCGCCGCGCAGCGACAGTCCATCATCACGAAAGACGCTTCCCTTGATGAGCGCATAGTCGGTGTTCTTGTCCTTTTTGGGCGGTTTGTCCTTTGCAAATCCTGTTGCAAAGGAAAGCAGAAGCGATAACCCGGCAAGGAGAATGACCCCTCGATGTCGAGGTCGAAATGAAAGCTGAAGCCGGTGCATTAAACCCTCTCCTGTGGGTGCAGTTCAAAGAAATTTTAACCCAGATGAATGGAGGAAGGGAAATGCCTTTCACCAAGGGAGCCCATTTCGAAAGGTCTGCTCTTCGGTCGCTGCCCGTGAAGAACTAAACGGGATGCAACCCGGGAAAACCGAGGCCGGTGGTTTCGTCGAATCCCAGCATGAGGTTCATGGCTTGCACGGCATTTCCAGCGGCGCCTTTCATCAAGTTGTCGATGGCCGCCATCACCACCAGCCGCCGGCCCGACTCGTCGGGCGGGCACTTGCCGGAGTCTTCCAGTTCAAATCCCATGTCGCAGTAGTTGGATCCGATTAAGAGCTTCGGCTCAGGATACCGGTAGACTCCGCTGCGTTCTTTGACGATGCGAATGAACGGCTCCGCTTCGTAGCATCCACGATAGATCTTCCAAATCTCTTTTTCTTCAAGATCGGGGTTAACAAAAACGTGTGACGTGGAGAGGATTCCGCGAACGGCTTCAATGGCGGTGGCCGAGAAATAGATTTGCGGGGCCGGGCCGGCAAGCGATAGCTCCTGAATCATTTCCGCCGTGTGGCGGTGTCCCGTGGGTTCAAACGAGCGCACGCTGCCGCTGCGCTCGGGATGATGAGACGCCAGGCTGGCCTTGTTGCCGGCGGCCGAGGAGCCGACCTTGGCTTCAATGAACACGCGTTTGTGATTCACCGCACCAGCCTTGAATAAAGGATAAAGGGAGAGAATGGCGGCGGTCGCCAGACAACCCGCACCCGTCACATAATTCGATTTTTTGATTTCCTCGCGATGCAACTCCGGAATTCCATACACAAATTTTCCGAGCCATTGGGGATGGGCGTGGGAGTGTCCGTACCACTGATCGTAATCCGCAGCTTGGCGCAGCCGAAAGTCCGCGGAAAGATCGATGAGTTTCGGCGCCAATGACGCAAAATGCTCAATCCGTTTCATGGCTTCGCCGTGAGGCAGGCATAAGAACAACAGATCGCAACTTTTCAGCCCCTCCATCGACTCAAATTTCAATGCCGTGCGTCGGCGCAGATTGGGGTGCACGGAGTGGACGAACTTGCCGGCATTCGATTCGCTGGTCACCCGGGTCACTTCGACTTGGGGATGATCCAGCAGCAGTCGAAGCGTTTCACCGCCGGTATAACCGGAGCCGCCCACAATGGACACGCGCGCTTGTGTGTTGGCACGGGTCATGGTCTATTTTGCCGCCAATCGCTTTTGCTCGGCCTGGCGTCCCACCGTCAGCAGATAATCGATCACCTTGGCGGGGATATTTATGCCGGTGGTTTCGATGGAATTGCGGAATTCCATGGTGTAGTTCACTTCATTGACTTGCAGTCCATTCCGGGTTTCAAACAAATCGATGGCCACCACACCGCCGCCAACCGCCCGTGCGGCCGCCAACGAAAGACGGTTGATCTCGTCCGTCACCGGGCAGTTCTCGGCCCGGCCGCCGCGCGCCGTGTTCGTGATCCAATGTTTAGAATAGCGGTAAATGGCGCAGATGGTTTCATCCCCGACCACGAAGCTGCGGATGTCGCGTTCCCGCTTGGGAATGTATTCCTGAATATAGAAGATGGAGTGGTGGTAGGAGCCGAGAATTTCCTTGTGCTCCAAGATGGTTTCCGCGGCATCCCGGTCGTTGATCTTGGAAAGCAATCGTCCCCACGAACCGACCGCCGGTTTAAGCACCACCGGGTAGCCCAATTCTTCGATGGCGCGGATGGCGGAATCGGCGGTAAAGGCCAAATAGGTTTTGGGGCAGGGAACCTTCTCGCGAATGAGCGCCATCGTGGTGGAAAACTTGTTGCCGCAAACATCCGCCACATCAAAGCGGTTTACGGTTTCAACGCCGCTGTCATTCAAAACCTTGAGAGCATAAAGAGCGCGGGAGTGGTTGACGCACCGTTCCAGGACGACATCGTAATCGTACTGGGGATGGTGCAAATTGAATACCAGTTCCCGGTCGTCCAACACCTCATATTCCACTCCGCGGGAGCGCAGTTCATCAAACAGCAGTTTCTCTTCTTTCCTAACAATGGAGCAAAGAACGGCGATTTTCATGGTCAAGCTTTCTTCGTCATAGATCTCAAAAAATAAAAAAGGGGCGAGAAGCAGTTGTTCTCATCCCCGGCGAACCACAGAGTCCTCGGACTGAAACTGTCGCGCCCGAGCCTGCACAATTAATTACTCGCCCCAATCCTCTTCTTCTTCAGGGGCCAGCTCAAACTCAATGGGATCGAGTCCCACCACCTCGAGCTCAACGCCGCAATCGGGGCACGTGACGATTTCGCCCTTTTCAACATCTTCCTTCACTTCAATTTCGGCATCGCATTCTGGACAGGTTCCGTACACGATCGACCCCTCCTGGTTCACGTGGCTCTCATCAGAGAGGAGATCTTTCCGATGAGGACCGGGCCCAATTCTGCGAGAATGAAAATTCTCAGCGAAAGCGCTAAACTCTTAATGGAATTTTCTGAAGGTGTCAAGCGTAAATTGGGGGAGCATTTCTCCCCGGTCATGGCTGCTTCGCTGGCGAGGATAAGGCATGTGGCTTGGTCAATCGGTCATCGCACGCATCGACCCTCAGGTGCAGCGCATGTTGAAATTAAAAGAGCTCTCTGAGAGTTCCGTGAAAAGCACCTCAGCCACTTTAGTGAGCTCACAGGGCCTGACAAAGAATGAAACCGGCCATGCGCCACGCAAAGCCTCACTCGAGGTATGGTTGCTGTAATGTGCCCGGAATGGAACTTGGGATTGACATTTCGAAGAATTTCATTAGAATGCCGTTTTTCATTGTAGCGAGGGCGAACTCATGACGTCTTCCATGCACCGCACTGGTTTTAGTTTTGCATTCCGGTTTTTTACCGGAGGTGCGGGCTAGCCGCTTGTGTCGCAAGGTTCCAGCCCGCTCCGACAGCTCGGAGCGGGCTTTTTAATTTATGGGCAAAAAACGAATTCTTCAAGAACGTGTTGTGGTGAATCGAGCCGCCGGGGCACGCCGCGCGGCGGCGAGCTCTCGAATTGCTTTTCAAGGAGAACGCGGCGCCTTCAGCGAGCAGGCCGTTCATCAGCTGCTGGGGGCGCGCTGGTCGCTGCTTCCGTGCAGGAGTTTTGAAGAGATGTTCGAGGCGGTGGTCCGGGGGCGTGCTTTGGCGTGCGTGGTTCCCATCGAAAACACCTTGGCAGGGTCTATTCATAAGAACTTCGACCTGCTTTTGCGTCATCAATTACAGATTCTTGCTGAAACCAATGTGCGCATTGAACATCATCTGATTGCCCTGCCGGAAACACGGCTGAACGACATTCGAGAGATCACCTCGCACCCGGCGGCCTTGGATCAATGCCAGGCATTTCTGCGCCGCCATCCGCGTTGGGAGGTGGTAACGGGCTATGACACCGCCGGCAGCGTGAAGTCGCTGGTTCAGCAACATCTCTCGAAGTCCGCTGCCATCGCCGGATCTCTGGCGGCACGATTTTACAAGTGCAAGATACTGCGGAAAAACATCGAGGATCATCGCCAGAATTTCACGCGCTTCTGGCTGCTGTCGAAGAGCCCCCGCGAACAATTACCTATGACACTTCGAAAGGAGCTAGGGGGAACCAGAAATAAGACCTCGATTGTGTTTTCGACCAAGAGCATTCCAGGGGCCTTATTCAAATGCCTCAGTGTTTTTGCCCTGCGCGATATCAACCTCAGTAAAATCGAGTCGCGGCCATTGGTCGGCCGACCGTTTGAGTACCTGTTCTATGTCGACTTTTTGGGAAATATTGATGAAAAACGCTGCCAAAATGCGCTGCGGCATCTGGGCGAAATCACGGACTTCTTGCGCGTGTTGGGATGTTATCGGGAGGGATGAGAAATGCAGAGGTCAGTTGTCAGCCGTCAGCTTTCAGCGAACAGCTATAAGCTCCAAGCTGTAAGCAAACAGACAGGAGTGACTAGTGGCGAGTTGTTAGTGGCAAGCCTGGTGCTTACCACTCAACCACTGGTCACCGGCTACTAGCCACTCGTCGCCTTGAACATTGCGCGCCAACACCAGAGCCCAGTTATGATTGCTTAAAGCTTCGGGCTTGGGGCTTATGGCTTTTGGCTGACGGCTGATAGCTGATAGCTGACAGCAAAGAAAGTGAGAAACTCAAACCATGATCATCAGCATGAAAGCGGGTGCGACGCAAGCACAAGTCGCGCACGTCATTGAAAAAATCGAAAGTTATGGGTACCAAGCCCACCCCATTTACGGGCAGGAGCGCGTCGTCATCGGCGCTATTGGAAACGGGCAGATGAAGGATCACATTCAATCTCTGGAATCGGCGCCGGGTGTAGACTCCGTCATGCCGATTTTGAAGCCGTTCAAGTTGGTCGGCCGCGAACTTAAAAAAGAGAAAACTTTTGTTCGTGTCGGAGACAACATTGAAGTTGGAAATTCGCACTTCATTGTCATGGCGGGACCGTGCTCCGTGGAATCGCGCGAGCAGTTGATGACGACGGCCGTGGCGGTAAAGGAAGCCGGTGCGCAGATTCTTCGCGGCGGGGCCTACAAACCCCGCACCTCACCGTATGACTTTCAAGGGCTGGAAGAGGAAGGGCTGAAACTGCTCGCCGAAGCCCGTGAAGCCACCGGCTTGAAAGTGGTCACCGAGGTCTTGTCCGACGGACAAGTTTCACTGGTGGCCGAATATGCCGATATCGTACAGGTCGGGGCCCGCAACATGCAGAATTTTGCGCTGCTCAAAAAACTCGGCAAATGTGGGCGTCCCATTCTGCTGAAGCGGGGCATGAGTTCCACGGTTCGTGAATTCCTGCTGTCGGCTGAGTATATTGTCTCCGAAGGCAATCCCCATGTCATTTTGTGTGAACGCGGAATTCGCACGTTCGAGACCTATACGCGCAACACGCTCGATCTTTCGGCCGTCCCATTACTCAACGAGCTTTCGCACCTTCCGGTGGTCGTGGATCCTTCCCACGGCACGGGCAAACGCTCCCTCATCAAGCCCATGGCCAAGGCGGCGGTGGCCGCAGGAGCCGACGGCCTGTTGATTGAAGTTCATCCCAACCCGGAAGAAGCGTTTTCTGACGGACCCCAGTCGCTCCAACCTGCGGAGTTTGCGGACCTCATGCAGGCCGTGCGACAATACGCAGCGATCGAGAACCGCCGGATGTGAACAAAGAGCAATCCCAGTCGAGATGACCCGAGCGATGGAAAAATTCCAGGCTCCAAGCACCAAAATCCAAATAAGCTCCACCTTCCAAGATTCAAATTTCACGGAAAACTTATGGGATGGCGAATTTCAAGTCTAGCCCTGGCTGGATTTTGGAATTTGGTGTTTGGGATTTATTTGGACTTTGGATTTTGGAGCTTGGGATTTATGCTGGGTTCGGTTGATTCACCGGCCCACGCAGGGCCTCGAGCATTATGATTCATCTTGAAAAGTACTTCTTCGCGCTGACCATTGTTGCGGCCCTGGTGTTGACGTTCTTTCTGCTGCGGCCTTTCTTTACTTACCTTGTGTTGGCCGGGGTGCTCACCTATTTTCTCCGTCCGGCGCAACGTTTTCTTCTTCGATACCTCCATAGCCGGGCGTGGGGCGCCGCCATTTTGATCGTCCTGGTGATCCTGCTGATTGTCCTGCCATCATTTTATCTGGCCATTCATCTGATCAATCAAGTCACCAGTGCCTACAACAGCTTTAAAGATGTCCACAGCCTTGACCGGCTGACCTCTTGGGTTCAACAAAAGACCGGATATGAAATCCAAGTTACCGCCTATCTGTTGAAGCTCCTGGCGAATGTCCGGGATTTCTTGCTGCAGGCGGCGCCCAATGTGCTGGGGTCGCTCGCGGAACTGGTGCTGGGCTTATTTGTGATGTTTTTTGTGATGTATTACGCGCTGCAGCAGCCCGGAGGGGTGGCTCGAAAGCTGGCTCATCTGATTCCTTTAGAACCAGGGTTGAAGGATCAGATGATCGAAGAAATTCACAGCGTTCTGGAAGGGGTGCTGTATGGACAGGTTATCACGGCCATCGTCCAGGGATTCCTGGGCGGCTTGGGATTTCTGGTGTTCGGAGTGCCCAACGCCATTTTTTGGGGCGTCATGATGATGATCTTGTCGTTTATTCCGTTTGTAGGAACGCCGGTGGTGTGGGTGCCTGCCGGCATTGCGCTGATTATCGATGGGCGTTTGTGGCACGGTGTCGGGCTGCTGGCGTTTTCCGCCCTGGTGGTTGCCAACGTCGACAATGTCTTAAAGCCTCGACTGATCAGCGGCCGATCCAACATCCATCCGGCGGTCGTGATGATCGGCGTTTTAGGAGGCCTGAAATTGTTCGGCTTTATCGGCTTGATCATCGGTCCGCTGGTTCTGGCCTTGTTGATTCGCTTGGTGGAATTCTACGAAGAAGTGTACGTGCCGAAGCAGGCCTGATCGGAATTCATGCTCCCCGCTTTCCTGATTTTTCTTGGAACTTACATTGTTCTGGCGGTCGGGCGGCTGCCCGGATTTCGCGTGGATCGCACCGGCGCTGCCATCATTGGTGCCAGTTTCATGATCGCCTTCCGGGTCCTCTCGTTGGAGGAGGCTTTTCAGGCTATCAATTATGAAACCTTGATACTATTGTTCGGGATGATGATCGTCGTGGCGAACTTGTGATTGTCCGGATTCTTCGCGGCGGTCAGCGCCTGGGTCGTGCGGCGTGCCCATCGTCCTCTAATGCTTTTAGGAGCGATTATCATCGTGTCGGGGGTTTTCTCTGCCTTCTTTGTCAATGACACTATGTGTTTGGTGTTGACTCCGCTAGTGTTGGAAGTCACGCTGCAGTTGAAGCGTCATCCCATCCCATACCTGTTGGCTGTGGCGATGGCATCGAATGTGGGCAGCGTGGCGACCATCACGGGCAATCCTCAGAACATGATGATCGGCGCATTCTCGCATTTGTCTTATCGCGCGTTTGCTGCCGTCCTTGCGCCGGTCGCCATGGTGGGCCTCGTCATGACGTTCGGAATGATTGCTTGGGTCTACCGGAGCGAGTTTTTCCACACTGCGCCAGTCGACATACCATCGCCGCGGGTTCGGGTGAATCGAGTCCTAATGTGGAAATCGCTTGCGGCCACAGCTGTCATGATTGTGTTGTTTTTTATGGGCTGGCCGGTGGCCAAAGTGGCTGTTGTGGTGGGTGCGGCTCTGTTGGTAACCCGACGCGTGAAACCGGAGAAAGTCTATCGTGAGATCGATTGGGCTTTGTTGGTGCTGTTCGCGGGGCTGTTTGTGGTTATTGCAGGAGCCGAGAAGGCGCTGATCTCTCAAGATGTAAAAAGTTGGATCGATCGCTTTCACTTGGATCGGGTGGGAGTTCTGACCGCGTTGACTGCACTTTTGTCGAACCTTGTGAGCAACGTCCCGGCGGTCTTGATGTTCAAGCCCTTTGTTTCGATTCTTCCCGATGCCAACCGGGCGTGGTTGACTTTAGCCATGTCGTCAACGCTGGCCGGCAACCTGACCTTGCTGGGTTCCATTGCCAATCTCATCGTGGTGGAGCGATCGCGCTCTAACGTCAGGATCTCCTTCATGGAATATCTCAAAGTCGGTGTGCCGCTGACTATTCTGACGTTGGTAATGGGCGCTCTTCTGGTCAGGTGAAAAGCGGTATCCCTGCATTCATGCTTTTATTTCCCGATTTTACTCGGCAACTTAAGATGCTCAGTCCATACGTTCTAGGATTCTAAGAAGCCATTATCTTGTCGCGATAACAATTCTTTACTCCAAATTTGGCGTTTGATATTATCCGTTGTGGTCCCCCCCCAACTGATCCTTTTATGTGCCTTGATCGTATCGGCTGGGAGTTTAGGAAGTTCATTCGAAGCAAGATCTAACTAGTTCACACCCCCCACACTAGTCGAGGCTGTTTCAATATATTATCAAGGTAATTGCCTGCGGAATGTTGCGCGCTTTTTCGCAGACGCCAACCCTTCCCCCGACGATTGGTTTTGCCTTCCAGGAAAGGCCATCATGCGATGCCATTCTTTCTCCAACAAAAGGTCCTTGCGAAAGCAATCCCGCTCCCTTTCCCTCCACCGAATGCTCCTGTTCCTAACGGTTCTCTTCATCCATCCAGGCATTTTCAAAGCTGCGAGCGATATCGTCATTAGTCAAGTTTATGGCGGCGGAGGAAATTCCGGGGCCACCTATAAAAACGATTTCATTGAAATATTCAATCGCGGCAGTATTGCGATGAGTTTATCTGGTTGGTCGGTGCAGTACACGTCAGCAACTGGAGCGGCATGGCAAGTAACCAACTTGACAGGCGTCAGCTTGCAGCCGGGTCAGTACTACCTCATTCAGGAGGCACAGGGGAGCGGAGGAAGCGCTAATCTGCCGACACCGGATGCCATTGGGACCATCACGATGGGTGCAACCTCCGGAAAAGTGGCATTGGTCAAGAACACTACAGCCTTGACGGGCGCTTGTCCCACAGCAGCCTCCATCGCCGATCTGGTTGGATTTGGAAACACGGCGAGTTGCTTTGAGGGCAGCGGAGCGGCGCCCGCACCGGGCAACACGACGGCAATCATTCGCAATTCCAACGGTTGTGCCGACACCCACAACAACTCCTCTGACTTTGCGACGGGGACACCTAATCCACGAAATTCATCTTCAACGGTGCAGGTGTGCGGCGGCGGATCATCGACAGATCCGTGCGGTGTTGGGACCGCCAACCCGTCGGGCGTGCTGCCGGGCGACACGGTTCTTCTGACCGTAATCGTCACACCGGGAACCAATCCCGCCAGCACGGGACTGGCCGTCATTGCTGACTTGACGGCGATTGGAAATAGCCCCACCCAATCTTTATTCGACGATGGCACACACGGCGACACCTCTGCTGGCGACAACGTTTTTTCCGTGGCCGTTTCCATTGCGCCAGGCGTTTCGGCCGGTGCGAAAAGTCTCTCTTTTATTGTCAGCGACAGCCAGGCGCGAAGTTCAACCGGATCAATCTCACTCACCATTCAATCGCCACCTTTGGCGATTCATTCCATCCAAGGAAATGGATTGACTTCGCCTTTTACCGGAACGGTGGTCACCACGACGGGAATCGTCACCGCGGTGAAGAATAACGGCTTCTTCTTGCAAACGCCCGATTCAGCCGTGGACGGCGATTCTGACACCTCCGAGGGAATTTTCGTTTTTACGGGTAGTTCACCGCCCTCAGCCGCTGCAGTTGGAAATTCAGTGAATGTGTCGGGCACAGTTCAGGAATTCGTTCCTGCTTCGGATCCCGCAAGTCCGCCGAGCACTGAGATCGGCGGGACCATCAGCGTCGTTTTGAATTCGACAGGGAATTCACTTCCGGCCGCTATTCCATTGACAGGGGCCGACCTGAGCCCTAGCGGTTCAGCGGAACAACTTGAACGGCTTGAAGGAATGCGCGTGCACGTCGAGTCTTTGACCGTTGTTTCTCCGACGCAAGGGAATATTGATGAACCTACAGCGACCGCTGTTTCCACGGGAGTGTTTTACGGAGTGATAACAGGAACCACTCGTCCCTTTCGAGAACCGGGCATCGATATTTTGAGCGCGCTTCCATCCGGCGCGCCCTGTTGTGTGCCGCGCTTTGACGGCAATCCTGAGCGGATTCGAATCGACAGCGATGGTCAAGTCGGCGCCAGCCCGCTTGAAGTCGCCGCGGGCGCGGTCCTTACGAGTCTGACGGGTGTTTTAGATTATGCTTCGAGAACTTACACCATCCTCCCCGATCCTGCTGCGCCTCCAACAGTCACGGGGATGGCTTCAGCAACGGCAGTACCGGCGCCTTCGAGCGATGAGTTCACGGTGGCCTCCTTCAATCTCGGACGGTTTTTCGATGCGGCTGATGACCCTCTCATCACGGAGCCGGTGCTCAGTTCGACGGCCTTCAACACGCGTTTGAGCAAGTCTTCTCTTGCCTTTCGCATGGTGATGCAATTGCCCGACATTGTTGGCGTAGAGGAAGTGGAAAATCTTGCGGCCCTCGAAAGCTTGGCGCAGAAGATAAATGATGATGCCGTGGCCGCGGGGATGACAAATCCTCAATATCAAGCTTTTCTGGAAGAAGGGAACGACCCGGGCGGCATCGATGTCGGCTTCCTTGTCAGAAGCACCCGTGTCGCCGTAGTCGACGTGGTTCAGCAGGGGAAAGAAGAAACGTATGTCAACCCGTTGACCGGAGGGTCGGAGCTTCTGAATGACCGGCCGCCGCTAGTGCTTCGCGTCAACGTGACGTCTCCAGGTGGAGCGCTGTTCCCGGTGACCGTCATTGTGAATCACCTCCGCTCGATGTCGGCGATTGACGATCCAATCGACGGTCCGCGAGTTCGCGCCAAGCGCGCCGCCCAAGCGGAGTATCTGGCGAATCTCCTCCAAGCCCGACAAACCGCAAATCCGGCCGAACAATTGATCGTGCTCGGGGACTTCAACGCTTTCCCCTTTAATGATGGATATGTCGATGTGATGGGGACACTGGTCGGCGCTCCTGCGCCCGGCCATGAAGTCGTGGTATCTACGCGCGATCTCGTCGAGCCGGATTTGAAGGTTCTTCTCAATTCCATCCCGGAGTCGGAGAGATATTCCTATTTACTCGACGGCAATGCTCAGGTGCTGGATCACGTTCTCGTTACTTCGAACCTGCAATCGCGCCTGCGCCGATTCGTGTTTGCCCGCAACAACGCCGATTTCCCTGAATCCTATCGGAACGATCCCGGGCGACCCGAACGCGTCAGCGATCATGACACGCCGGTTGCTTACTTCACTCTTCCAGCGCTTCTCGCCACGATGACAAGCCTCGTGAGTTCAGCAAACCCATCACCCTTTGGCCAACCCGCCACTTTTTTGGCGACGGTGAATCCGGTTTCATCTGGGAGCACAACGCCGAGCGGCGCAGTGACGTTTTCCGATGGAGCCCAAATGTTGGGGACAGCTCCCCTGCAGCAAGGAACGGCCCGCCTCACCGTATCTACGCTTGCGATCGGACCACATTCGATTACAGCCAATTATTCAGGTGACGCGACCTTCTCGCCCAGCAGCTCAAACCCGATTGCTGAAAATGTAATTGCGGCAGCCGACTTGGGGGTAACCATCAACTCCGCGGCTTCATCGGTGAGAGGAGGGCAAACAATCAGTTTTCAAATCGACATAGCGAACAAGGGGCCCAATTCGGCCACGCAAGTGAGCCTAAATGCAGATCTGCCTGATCACACTCTGTTCGCATCGTTGAATGCGCCGACAGATTGGTCGTGCACCGTTCCTGGGATTGGGTCAAGAGGAACAATCCGTTGTTCCACGAATGGCCTGGGCGCAACGCAGATCTCGCAAATCAATGTGACTGCACGGTTGGATTGTTCGTTTCCCGATAAGGGTCACATGACGAGTACCGCCTCGATCAGCGGCAATGAATTTGATCCGAATGGGACGAATAATCTGAGTAATGCCACGTGGGTGGCTTCAAATCCTGTAAGCATTTCTCCAGTGAACCAAACGTTTGCGGCGAATGGCGGATGGGGAAGCGTTCGAGTGACGGCGCCGCTGGAATGCAATTGGCAGACGAACAGCAGTACCGCTTGGATTTCCGTGCGCTCCGGTGCGTTGGGTGTCGGGGATGGAACGGTTGATTATATTGTGACAGCGAACCATCAATCGAATTGGCGAAGCGGGACCTTGGGGGTTGGGGGAAAAACATTCACGGTCATGCAGGCCGGCGGGTCGGGCGCCGGGGCCCAACTTTCAGTTTCGATTCCCGCAGGGGGAGTGGCCACATTTGCTACAAGTAACAGCACGGATGATGTGAAAGGAGGATATGCAGTCATCTCACCCAATTTCAACAAGCGCTCGCTAAATCAGTTTGCGGGAGGAACATCCGAAAACCTCTTTGGAGTTGCTGTGATCTCGACCTCTCGGAATGGCATTGTCACGAGCGAAGCCGGAGTTTCGCGCGGTGTAATTACAAAGAAGGCGCGTTTAATGGTGCAGTTCGAAGAAGGTACAGAGCCGGATGATGGCGCGGATACGCCGGTTCCCGTCAATACCGGCATGGCACTAGTGAATTACGGCGTCGACACTGCCCACATCACATTTCAGTTGTTTGATCCCGGCGGAATGTTGCTCGTGACCGGGCAAGGCAGCCTGGAGTCCGGCGAGCATCGGGCATTTTTCATTGATGAGCTTCCCCGCCTGGCGCCGGATTTTGTGCTTCCTGTGGATTTCGCCTCCACAACGAAAATAGGATCTTTGGAAATCCAAAGCGACCAGCCGCTGGCCGTAACAGCTCTGCGATTGGTCCAGAATGAACGGGGCGATTCTTTGCTCACCACCACACCGGTCGCCGATATAAATGTCGCCCAGGCAACACAGAGGGCATACATCCCGCATTTTGTAGACGGGGGTGGATATCGCACCGTGCTGTATCTTTTGAATACCTCCGGCGGAGTGGAGTCCGGGGAAGTCAAGTTTTATGACGGAAACGGCGTTTTCCAGGACATCCATGTACGAGGCCGTGTGCCGATGGCTCCGGGTGTTTTTGCTTACAACATACCTGCAGGCGGCTTGTGGGTCTTTGAGAGCGAATCAATACAAGAAGAAACTCTTACGGGGTCCATCCACATCGAGCCCCATGCCTTTTCACCCGTCCCAAAAGTTGCTGGCCTGTTGAGGTCCTCCACTGGTGGTGTCGTTGTAACCGAAACCGGCTTGGCACCAGCTGAACCCTCCACACATGTCCGACTCTTCGTTGACCGTAGCCGCAACCACAACACCGGTGTGGCTTTTGCAGTGCCCGACGCTTCTCCATTGCTGCTTCATCTGAATGCATATATGGATGACGGGAACACTCCGTGGGGTTCCGCAGTGTTGGACGTGCCACCACGGGGTCATGCCGCGAAGTTTGTCGACGAAATAATTTCTTCCTTGCCCTCAAACTTCGTCGGTGTCCTGGATGTGACCTCCGACAGGCCCTTCGTCGCACTCACTTTGCGTTCTTTGGCGAATGCTCGGGGTGATTCGTTGCTGACTACATTTCCGGTGGCAGCCTATGGGCAATCCCCTCCGTTTCCGATTTTCTTCCCACAGATTGCTGACGGCGGAGGATTCATGACGGAATTCATTTTGCTCAATCCCACCGGGGCGCTCGAGTCTACCATCAGCCTTTTCGGCGATGAGGGGAAGCCACTGGAGACATTTAAGAAATGACGAACAATGTCGTCCGGCATTGCAATTGGTTTGTCGTCCTGTTGAAAGCCGTTGTCCTCGATAATTTGCGGTCCGTGCATTTCTCTCGACATTGTATGGGTGCCTGGCGAGCTCTATAAAGGGGGATGTCAAGCAAGAACACTTCCCCCTCGTGAAGGGAGGGGAAAGTTTCATAACATCAATTTGGTCGTTGGTGGTTTCCATTGTGGATTACGACTGGGTTTTGGAAGCGATGCCAAGTCCCCCGCGGGGGACGCAGGCAGCGGCTTTTGGTGCGCTTGGAAAAGACCGACTTCGTTATGCGCATCAGGATGCCGCATTTGCCCGTTGGGCTTGGGCGCCGGCATCGAATTCTCCAAGATCGAATCTTAGATTGCCCTTTCAGGGCAAAAAACCTAATTGAGAGAGGTTTTCGATCCCAGGGCGATGCCCTGGGCTATTGAAGATTGCCCTTGCAGGGCAATTCGGTTATTGGTTGTGGCGTAGTGAACATTACAATTTCCAGCGGCAGAATGAGCATTACATTTTCTGGTAGCCGGGATCCCGCGGAGCACATAGGCGTCAACCTAAGCAACGGAGGGATGATATTCATAAATTCCAAGCTCCAAGAATCAAATGCCAAATAAGCTCCAAAATTCAAATCCCAAACCAAGTGACCATTGTTTACTCCCAGTCCCACAGAGTAATCTTGTCGTCACTTTGAAACAAGGCGATGGCTTTCACAGCGTGGTTTGGCAACTTGGAATTTGGAATTTGATGATTATTTGGAGGTTGGGCATTGGACCTTGGAATTTATTCATGTACTTGTTGCTCCCTTAGGTTGACGCGTATGGGCGGAGCGGGGCTCGATTCTTCAGCACCAACCAATCTGAGTACGCATGTCCCGGGCTAGAGATCTTGGGTCCGTTTGCGACGGACTTCGACAATCGGAATTGAGCCTTCTGTCTAGTGATATATGTCCAGGTGTGACGCCTTTTATGGTGCTTTTATGCCAAGAAACGGGCTATCGCCTGCAACGATTTCACCCTCTTGATTCATTGGAGGTCTCTGCGGATTTAAAGAGAATTGGTCCATCGAAATGAGTTAATGTTGGCACGAAAAAATTTAGGTTAAATATCTATCAAGGGAGAAATGCCCGCCGTAATCCGAAGACGCGTGTATGCACCACCCAGCCTCTCGCGCTTCTTGCGACTCGACATTTCCTGCATGCGAAGTCTATTCTTATCCTCGTGTCCTTGAGGATTGATTCCGAAAAAAAGCTCATATCACTCAGCGTCAAAGAGGTGGCGGCGCTGATTGCCGGGCCGGGGGCCATTGATGACGTGGCTTACGGCGTGGCCCGCATGACGCTGGGCCGTCTGGCGCATGAGTCTTATCAGGCCGAGCGCGCGGGCGAAGATAAATCGTTTCGCAAAGAGTTCTCCGTCAACCATTCCCTCCGCGTCGAGGACTTTGAGGTTTTAATCCGCGGGCGCATCGACGGTGTCTCAGAGCGCGACGGACAAACGCTGGTCGAGGAAATCAAGTCCACGCTCCGCACCCGCCAGGAACTGCTCCGGTACGACAGCACGAGTTTTGAGCGCTACAAACTGCAGCTCCAACTCTATCTCTTCTTTTTGTGGGCGAGCGGCATCAAGAATCTCAAAGGCACTCTGATTTTCATCAGCCTGGTCGACGACAGCCGCTATTCTTTTCCCATCGATTTTGATCCCTCCACCGTTGAATCCCTTCTCGAGGAAGCCCTGCGGCGCATTCTGACCGATTGGCGCGCCGAACAACAACGAGCCGTCCGAAAGCGCGAACTGGCTGCAAAAATAAGGTTTCCGTTTGCAGAAATGCGGCCCCACCAGCCTCAAATGATGGAGCGATATGAGGAGGCCTTGCTCCAACGGAAAGATGCTATGGTGTGTGCACCGACGGGCATTGGAAAAACCGTCGCGGCCCTGATGCCGGCGCTCCGATTTGCGCTCCTCCAAAATAAAAAGATTTTCTTCATCACTTCAAAAACCACGCAGCAACAGTTGGTTCTCGATACCGTGAGGCAAATTCTTTCCACCGCCGGGGCCGAAAGCGAATCGCTGGGATTCAACGTCCTGGTCTTGCGCGCCAAAGAAAAAATGTGCGCCAACGAGGTGTGCTTCTGTCATCCCGACTTCTGCGAGTATTCCAAGAATTATTTCGTCAATCTTTCCGAATCCAAATTGGTTGAGCATTTTTCTCAGCAGGCTTTGATGTTGCCGGATGAGATTTATCAGAAGGGCAGCACTCAGGGCGTGTGTCCGTTTGAATTGTCGCTGGAACTGGTGGATCGCGCGGATATGGTGATTTGCGATTACAACTACGTCTACGATCCGTGGGTGGCGCTGCAGTTGTTTTCGATGGGCGAACCTTATAACAACTGCCTGCTCATCATCGATGAAGCTCACAATCTTTACTCCCGCGGTCGCGAATACTACTCGCCGGAACTGGAACGACAGCCCATCCAGATGCTGAAAGACTGGGCGGAATCCAAGCGGGCGCAGTTGGAGGAAGCGGATTCCGGTGGCACTGCGGAAGAGCCTACGGCGTTGGCGCTGAAGAGACATCTATCCAAGGCTCAGCGGGCTAAGCCTCGACAGGATCGATTGAAATTTGAAGAAGTGGAAGGAGGCAGGGATGTTGCTCTATTTGATCGATTGAGCGCCTTTTTTGCGGCCTTGGAAGATTATTTTGAACGATTGCACTCCTCCGGATCGGAAGAAGAAAGCCTACCCTCGGAGGAGAGAAAAAGCTTCATTACGCTCGACATCCGCTTCCTGACGAAACAGTGGTTTGAGCTGGAAGCGATGATGCTCGATTATTTTATTTTTCGAAAGCAGCGGAAAGAGATACGGCCCGACGATCCCTTCATTGATTTTTATTTCAATTTCTCGCGTTTCCTGAGTGTGGCCACGATCGGCGGCGAGGAATTTTCGACAATATATGACGGTCTGGAGAACGCCGAGCGAATCAAGATTGTGTGCAAGGATCCCTCCCGGCAACTGGCGGAACGAACACGCGGTTTTTATAACGCCCTGGCCATGTCGGCGACGCTCGCGCCCCTGGAATTCTTCCGGGATGTCCTGGGGTTTGAAAAATCGCGCACTCTTTCGTTGAGCCTGCCCTCGCCGTTTCCTCCCGAGAATCGCTTGATTGCGATTGTCCCGGAGGTGTTGACAACCTACACGCAACGCGCGCGATTTTATGAAAAAATCGCCCGCCTCATTGAGGACGTTGTTCAGGTGCGGCAGGGAAATTATTTTGTTTTCTTTCCTTCATTCGATTTCCTGCTGGCGGTTCATAAGCATTTGGATCTCCCGGATTTTCAGGTGGTCATCCAGCAACGGGTCATGAACGACGGCGCCCGGGCCGCAGTGTTGCGCGCCTTGAGCCGCGCGCTGAACGGCGGTGGGGCAGGTGATGGCGATTCGTGCGTGTCGAAACCCACGGCGGTTCTGGCTGTGCAAGGCGGAATTTTTGCCGAGGGCGTCGATTATCCCGGCGAATCACTGATCGGCGCGATCCTGGTGGGCCCGGGGTTACCCCGCGTGACCTTTGAGCAGGAATTGATGCGGCGCTATTACGACGAGAAATTCGCCGACGTCGACGGGGGTGAGCGATCGCGCGGTTTTGCCTATGCCTATCTGTATCCCGGAATGAACCGTGTGGTTCAATCCGCCGGGCGCGTCATTCGCAGTGACACCGATCGGGGAGTGATCGTGCTGCTCGACCGCCGCTTTGCCCAGTCGCCCTACATCGATCTCCTGCCACCGCATTGGTTCAAATACTCGCCGCAGGAACTCATTGTCAACGATGTGGTGGGGGCGCTGAAGAAATTCTGGAAGGAATAGGCGGCCCGGCTTTTGCGCTTGAGGAGTGCTGCTCGAGATGGAAATCGTGAATCTAGAGTGAATCACCTTCCAAGAGTTGGCGACGAAGACTCCAACCCTTCCACGTTCCAGCACAATCGCGGGCGAAATGAACTGGAATTGTCATTCAAATTCGGGGTACTTGGTCTAACGAATAATCAGATCAGCAACCAGGCTACCACTGCCGCAGCCACCAGCAGTTTCGCCAGCCATCCCAGGGCATGAGTCAATGTCACGAGCGGATGAACCTTCATCCACAAGTGTTGCGATACCAATATGGGAACAGGAATCATCAGCCATAAACCCACGGCCATCTTCCAAGTTCTCACCCATTGAATAAAAGCTGTGCGGGAGCAGAGAAATACAAAGCAGAAGCAAGTGAGAAAACCCAGCAGGGTGGCAATCACTACCGCTTGGGTTTCGCCCTTGCCTCCCTCTGGTCTCCGCCATACTTCAGGAAAAGCTTTATTCTTGTCGTGGAAGAGAATTCCGAAGAAAACCCAGTCCGTCAAGGTCGCGCCAATGCCCCCGGCCAAGGTTGCAAGGATAATACGCGTCCATTCCATTCGAAGACGCCTCCTCCTTAACAAACTTCAACCATCGTTGCTTGGAACACTTCCTCGCCCGTTGCGCATCCGTTCTAAGGCGGATTATGGGGGGAAGGATAAACGAAATGCAAGCAAAATATTGTGGTCGAGACTCCTAGAACCCCAACATCTAGGTGCTTATTAGGGCACGTGAAGATTACCAGAAGGTGGGTTTGCGTGGGTGGATCGATAAAAAGTATTCGTCGGCTGCTGCGGGATTGGTGATTGTTCTCGGACCTTTACAGGCCGAAGGTTTTTCTGTTCAGTCTTCCTGCCGCAGGGGGCGGATTGCAGCAAGAATTCAGATGACCTTCAATTCTTTGCCGACGTGGACGAACTTTTCGACGCCCAAATTGAGATCCTCTTCGGAATGGGTGGCGGAGATCATGACGCGGATACGGGCTTTTCCAATGGGTACCGTCGGGAAGCCGATGGCCATCGCGAACACGCCTTCTTCGAAGAGGCGGCGGCTGAACTGTTGTGCCATTTTGGCATCGCCCAGCATGATGGGGGTGATGGGTGTTTCGCTGCGGCCGGTGTCGAATCCGGCGGCGCGCATCTTGGATTTGAAATAGCGCGTGTTGGTCCACAGTTTTTGCACCAGATCATCGGAGGCCTCCAGAATGTCGACCGCGGCGCTGCACGCCGCCACATCCGCGGGTGTCAGGGCGCTGGAGAATAGAAAGGGGCGGCCTTTTTGCCGGAGATGGTCAATGATGACTTTCGTTCCTGCCACGAACCCGCCCACTACGCCGAAGGCTTTGGAAAGAGTACCCACTTCCACATCGACGCGACCGTGCATTTTGAAGTGGTCGACCGCGCCGCGCCCGTTGGTCCCGAGCACGCCTTCCCCGTGGGCATCGTCCACCATGATGAGAGCGCCGAAGCCTTCCGCAACCTCCACGATCCGGGCGAGTGGCGCGATGTCTCCATCCATCGAAAACACCCCGTCCGTAATCACCAGCGCCCGCTTTCCGTGGGCCGCCGGAGCGTGCTCCTTCAATTTTTCTTCCAGCGATTTGGGGTTGCAATGGTCAAAACGGATGATGGGTGCTCCGGAAAGCCGGCACCCGTCGATGATGGAAGCGTGGTTGAGTTCGTCGGAAAAAACCAGATCGTCCTTTCCGACCAGCGCGGGAATCGTCGCCAAATTGGAATTGAACCCGGATTGATAGGCGATGGTGGCCTCGACGCCCTTAAATCGCGCCAACTTTTCTTCCAGCTCATTGTGCAGCACGGTGTTGCCCGCGATGGTTCGAACCGCGGCCGGGCCCACCCCATAGGCGTCAATGGCTCTCTTGGCGGCGTCTTTCAGCTGGGGATGATTGGCGAATCCCAGATAGTTGTTGGAGCACAGGTTCAAGACCTTCTTGCCATCGACAGTGATCCATGCCCCTTGGGGCGATTCAATGGTTCGAATACGGATCAACAATCCTTCTCGTTCCAACCGGGCCTTTTCGTCCGTGATAAATTTCAGTTTATCGGGGTGTGAGGAAACATGAGGCTGAGTCACAGGTCACTCCCTTTCTAAAAATCAAGTCGTTCAGTCGGGGAATTGTGAAGCGGCATTACGAAGGACCATCCGGGAGTAAAACCACCTTGCCGCTGTTGCCGGAGATCATCAGATCCATGGCTTGGGCGTAATCTTTCAGCGGAAAGCGGTGTGTGATGAGGGGTCGGGGATCGACCAAGCCCGATTCCAGCAATCGCGCCGCCTTGTACCAGGTGCCGAACATGGTGCGTCCCGTGATTCCCAGGACGTGAATGCCGCGCATGATGACCTCGGTATTGAGGTCGAGGGTCTGTTTATCATTGTAAAGTCCTAGCAGGGAGGCCCGGCCGCCCGGCGTCACCATGGCCAGGCCCTGATGCAGGGCTTTGGAGTTGCCGCTCATTTCGCACATCACATCGACGCCGTCGCCATGCGTCAATTCCAAAACTTCTTTGACGACGTCGGTCTTGGTGGGATTGAAGAGGTGCGTGGCGCCCATTTTTTTCGCGAGCGCCAGTCGATATTCATTTACATCGGTTGCAATCAGCGTGGTGGCCCCGCAGGCCCGCGCCACGGCCACGGCGAACAATCCTACCGGGCCGCATCCGATCACGGCGCAGGTTTTTCCCGCGATTTCTTCGGATAGAACCGTGTCAATGGCATTCCCGAGGGGTTCCTGGATGGTGGCCACTTCCGGGGGCAAAGAGCGCGAATTCTTCCAGGCGTCAACTTCCGGGATGCTCATGTATTCAGCAAAAGAACCATTGGTATCCACACCCAGAATTTTCAAATTGCGGCAAATCTCCGGCTTGCCGGTTTTGCACTGGAAGCACAAGCCGCAGGGGATGTGCGTCTCCGCGGAAACGTAGTCGCCCACCTTGATTGAAGAAACCTCGTGGCCCACTTCCACGACCTCGCCGGCCACTTCGTGACCCATGATTTGTGGGGGCTTGATGCGATGGGCCGCCCAATCGTTCCATTCGTAAATGTGTAAGTCCGTCCCGCAAATGGAGCAGGCAACGACCTTGACCAGAACTTCGTGGGGACCGATGGTCGGAATCGGGGCTTCCCCCCACTCCGCGCCAAATTGGGGTTTTGTTTTAATGACGGCCTTCATCGTTCCTGCGGTCATGGGAATTCCTCTTGGGATAAGTATGAAGACATGATCTCCTGCGAAAGGTTCGACTCGACAAGACATCCATCTGCTCGAACCATGGGAGAGCAGCAAGACAATCTTAGCACAGCTTGCAGAAGTTGAGGGCTGTGGTCGTGAGAGAGACAACGTAGCGATCGAGGACGAAATGGCACGCCCCTATCCAGCAGCAACCCGGCTCGCGGGACTTGGCCGGCCGCCGAGCCGTACCCGGGTTATGTGACTTCGACGCCAGGGGACGAAACGTCGGAAGCTCTACGGCATCGAGAACAGTCGCGATCAAAATCTGGTGGTGGGGTTGCGAAAGCGCAATCAAACCTCTATGTTCAACACCCAATATAAACTCTCTCCCCAATTAACTTTTGCCCTAGAATACCGGCAGGTGCAAACCGATGGGCACAAGCAGCTTCAGGCGAACCAAACACTGAACTGGTGGAATGTGGCGTTTTTCTATTCCTTTTAAGGAGACGAGGTTGAGGTGATGAGCGTGTCGCTCGAAACGGATCGCGGACCGGTGGCTCTCAATCCGTTTGTCGAGAAGCTGTGCGGAAATTTATTGTGGGGCATTCTCGAATCGCTCCACGTTCCTGAAGACATTCACGCGGCGGAGATCGAAGTGTCCAGAGGGGTCCTCCACATTCGCGAGTCCGGAAATGAAATTCCCCTGGTCAATCCGTTTGCCAAAAACCTGCTCACGGAGTTGCTTACGGTGCTCCTCCGGAATCTCAAAGGAACAGAAGATATAAAAGCCGCAACATTCCGTATGAATCGTGGTTTAGGATCCGGAGAGCTGCCGGTTCCCGGGAAATCGGATTGAGATAAGACCATGAAGCTGGTGCTCGTCGGGGGTCACTCCCGCAATATTGGTAAAACTTCGGTGGCAGCGGGGCTCATCCGAGCCTTGCCGGAATATCAATGGGTCGCCGTCAAGATCACTCAATACGGCCATGGGATCTGTTCGATGAATGGAGAGCATTGCGGCTGCTCACCCGGCGAGCATTCGTTTGTGATCACGGAGGAACAGGAGCGCGGGACGGGAACCGACACCTCCCGTTTTCTCGATGCCGGAGCTCGCCGATCTCTCTGGGTGCGGACCAAACAGGGAGAATTGTTTACCGCGCTGCCAGCAGTTCAAAAGGAAATTGAAGGAGCAGAAAGCGTCATCGTCGAGAGCAATAGCCTTCGGCGGTTTTTGAAGCCGACCGTCTATCTTCAGGTTCTCGATCCTCGACAAGAGGATTTTAAGATTTCGGCTCAGCAGTTTTTTGACCTCGCCGACGCCTATCTCTTTGTCGTCCCCGATCGGAGCACTGCGGGTGTTCCACAACAAGGTCCCTGGATTAATGTTTCCCTTTCGCGCGAATTGGCTCGTGGCAAACTGTGTTTTACGGTTCATCCCCAGGAGGGATTTTTGAGTGGCGAGGTGACCGCCTTTGTGCGGGGAAAGCTGGGCGCAGCGGGCTCGTCACACTCCTTCGAGGGGATCAGCTAGCCGGGCGGGCTGGAGGGAGTTTAGGCTCGACCAGCACAGACTGGAATTTCGAAAGAGTGACGAGACCGGGTTTGGCGCGGCGGGGTTTCTTGACAAACTTGCGCCGCGTCCAATGGACATTCACTTTGGGGGCGTTGCGGGCCTGGCTGAAGTAGGCCGCAATCCGGGCTGCCTCCAAAAACCCTTCGCTTTCCTCGAGGCTTTCCTTCCGACTGTTTTTCAGCACCACATGCGACCCGGCATAATCCGCCACGTGAAACCAATAATCATCAGGTTGTGCGTAGCGAGTGGTGACCCAATCGTTTTCTTTGCTGTTCCGTCCCACCAAAATCTCGCGTCCTTCGGCGCTCAAAAACACCCGGCATTTACGCCATTTTTTCCGGGGGCTGGCGGCCGCTCGTCCAAGGACCGACGGTGTGGGGGATGATCTCGCGGTCGGCGCTTCTACTCCCATGTGCAGTCGCCGGGAAATCGCTTTCAGCTCCTCAAGTGCCGGTGCGGCTTCGATTTCGATAAGCGCTTGCTCCAAATCGTGAATCTGATCGTGGATAGAATGTTGGCGCAACTGAATCTTCTCAACGGCACGGCGCGCCCGCTTGGCTTTTTCATACAACTTCTGCGCATTGGCAACGGCGCTCAAGTGCGGGTCGAGCGACACGGTAATCCTGGGATGCCGGGGCTGGAAAAGATTAACCAACTCAACCCGGTGGGCATTCTTTGGAATGCGGTCCGGCTGGGCCAGGATCAAATCAGCGGTTTGCTGTGACTCGAGGTCATCGAGAAAGCGCTTGGACTCGGCAGAAAGTTTATCGTCCAGCTTCTGAAATTTTTTCAAATAGCTTTGAGCGGCCTTCCGCAGAGGCCGCCGCTCAGCCTCAATAGCCCTTGTTTGTAAATGGAATTCAAAAACACTTTTGATCGCCTCATTCATGGAGTTATAAGAGCCGGACTTACGGTCCGCCAAAGTTTCGAGTTCCAAGCCAAAAATGAAAGGGAGGGTCTCGCCCGATTCGTAGGTGGAGGGTTTCAAATCCAGTTTTTGGATGCGGTGGAGCATTTCACTGAGAAAGGGGGCAGGGCGGACACGATTCCTTTTCGCGAGAAAACAGATTTCCTTGGCCACGATCAAACTCAGTCCACGGACTGCTTTGACCAAAGCTTGAGGCTCTGTCGGAAGCGTCAAACGGGATGGGTCTTCGGCGGCGATGCGTTCCAGCGAGAGGCTTCCCTGATGCGAGGGCGGGCAATAGATGTCGTTGACGAGAAAATTTCGCCGGGCGGCATAAGTCGTGGAAAAAGTCCCCAGGATGCGCGAGCGGACGTCCAACAAGTAAAGATTTCCCCAGCGCGGGGCCATCTCAGACACCAACGTGAGCTTTTCTGTCCCGCCATCAGCGCCGGTGTTCTCAAGATTGAAGAAGACAGTGCGCTCATCCAACGGTTTGAGAATCTCCTTAATCCGCGCTCCATTCAAGCGTTTTCGAAGCAGAGCGGCAAATGCAGCCGGCGGTTCTGAAGGCCAGCTCTGATCGGAAACGAAAAGGGCGGAAGGCTCTGCAAAATTAAAGACCAGATAGATCGAACCCTCTCTATTCAACTCCAAAACCAAGGTGTCGGAGCTGGTCTGGAAAATCTGGACACAACGCCTGTCAATGAGCCGCGGATGAATTTCCTGAATGAGAGCTTGAAGCGCGAGATTATCCATCGATGGCAACGATGATATCCGGAAGTGGGCGCGGAATCATCTGGAAATGAATTCCAAGGCGGATTAAGGGACTACGACTTGGGAGTGAGGGAGTGGGCGGAAACGGGATAGGTTCGTGAAATCCGATCGTGCCAGGCAAGGGCGTCGACATCAAAAAAAACCCAGATAAAGCCCAGCAACAGGGAACCGGCGGAAACCAGATAACCCAGTGTTCGGAGCCCGATTTCCTTCCGCGTGGGCGTTTGCCCCCCAAAATTGATCAAGGTCAAACGCCGCCAGCTCATTCCAACCGTCTTTCCGTTGAATGCCGAGAAGAAGAACAAATAGGCGATGGCCAGCAAGATCAGGGCGAAGGATATCAAGATGATAGATTTGGGATCCGGGTGGAGAGGCCAGTGTTTCTTATAGGCCAGTCCGAGGGCGGGACTGGCCAGAACAGCTCCGCTGAAGGCCAAAATCCAGATGTCGGCAAAGCCGGCCAGAAAACGTTCCCAAGTGTTGGCCGCCGGGTGGGGCAGCGATGAGGTCTCTTGTTCGGATGCGGCTCGACGGGGGGTTGGAGGAGCCTCAAAGAGCAAGGGTCGTTGAAACAACTCCGGACGCCGATACGTTTCCCGTTGCGCTTTAATGCGCTTCACCGAATCCGGAAGTTGAAATGAAGCAGGGGGTGGTGGCGCTGCCGCAGGCTCCTGAGGGTCCGCGGTGGCGCCTTTCTGCAGATCGAATGTCTCATCCAAAATCTTTTTCCCCGGCGAAGTCTCCTTCTTTATTTTCTCGTCGAGCAGTCCAAAAGCCTCTTCGGGTATCGGTGCCGGGGTCGGGGCTTGAGCCGGAAAGCGCAATTCCAAGTCGGCAGCGTCGTTGCCCAGGGTGTCTTCGGCGGCTTGATTCTCCCGGCGGGCACGGTACTGCTTCAGCTTCTCATTGAGCTCTTCGCGCCAGGGATGGTTTTCCGGAGGCGCACTGTGCTCCTCCGACAATTCCAGCACAGGGGCTTCCTCGGGTCCTTTTTCTTCTTCGGGTTTGGGACCGGGGAATTCGATCAAGTTGTCGTCAGTAAAATCCAATGGAGAATCGGAAGCTGCAGACGGCTGGAGCGGATGGAATCCACAAGCCGTGCATCCGGAAACTTCGTCAAAATCTGAAAATCCACATTGAGGACAGTGCACGAAAGGAGTCGCTTTGGGTCCCGAGCCTCCCCTTGCCGGATGCATGGCATCCCACCCTGCCAGGAAGTGATGCGGGATCTCCACAAAATAAGGACGTCAATGGATTCTACAAAAATATTTCATTTCTAGCAAACCACTTCTGGGGAGAATCGATAAAATTCCGGGGCCGGAGAGCCCTGGCGTTTGAACTCCTGACCGAAGCCGTTGCAAGTGGCTGGAAACCGCCTGAAAGCGTGTTGAAAAGCCTATTCAATCATGTTAACGTAGCGGCGCTTTCATAGAGGGAAAGACCAACTCCGAACAGCTTTTTCAGTCCGCCGTTTCTTCATCCTGCAGGTTCAACGAACCCGCTGGGAGGGCACGAAGCGCGGGCCGCTTTCCCAAACCGAGTTCCATCTGAGCGAAGACTTGTGCTGCTGGTTTGCCTCAATATCACATTGAACGAGCTCCTCTATTCTGCGCCGAGAAGAAAGCGCCTTCTTGGATTTCTGCATTCCATCCTTTTTCTTGCGGTTTCCTTGACCCTATGGGGTTTTCTTTCTCCTGCCCTTTGGGGACAGACGCCGGCTTCCCCTTCGACGCCCGCACAACCTGTTCAACTCCTGGTCGGTGAAGACATTCTCACGATCAAAGCCGTCCACCAGGAACAAACCGAAAAGAACAAGTATCTTCTCAAAGGAAACGTTGAGATCGATTATCAGGATATGAAGTTCCTGGCGGACGAAATGACGTACGACGATCAAAGCGGGGATGTCGAGGCCACCGGACATGTTCACTTTGAACGCGCCGTGGAGCGGGTCGACGGCTCACGCCTCAAGATGAATATGATTTCCAAGACCGGCGTCATTTTTGACGCCAAGGGGATTGCCCGTCCGGACTTATATTTTGAGGGGCGGGAAATTCATAAGATCGGCGAAAACACGTACAAATTGATCGATGGAACGGTTACGGCGTGCAAAGGAGATGTGCCCAGGTGGTCGTTCAAGGCCAAGAGCGCCACGGTGAACGTTGAAAAAAGCGTGTTCATGCACGACGCCATGTTCCGTGTGAAGAAAGTTCCGGTTTTCTTTTCGCCCTACCTGGCCGCGCCGGTGACCAAACGGGAGCGGCAAACAGGTTTTCTGATTCCCAGCACCGGGTCGTCCACGCAGAAAGGCCGCACCTTCTCGGATGCTTTCTTCTGGGCCATCAACCGCAGCGCCGATCTGTTGTTTACCGGCGAATACTTTTCCTCGCGCGGCTGGGCTCAGGAGATCCAATTTCGCGCCCGCCCCAGCGCCGAAAACTTCATCAGCGTATTCGGCTTCCACGTGAACGACCGACAGGGGCAGGGCGGGCAGACCGCCAAGGTGGGAGCCAGCTACAATTTTGCCAACGGATTCCGGGCCGTGGCGGATGTGAACTATGTCAGTTCGCTGACTTTCCGGCAGGTTTTCGGGGAGACCTTCAACTCCATCGTCTTGCCCGACCAAATTTCGCAGCTCTTTTTGACGCGCAACTCCGGGGAAACCAGCCTGAATTTTTCGGTGGCGCGCGACGAAACCTTCTACCCCCAAGGCGCTGTAACGCTGCGGCGATTTCCTTCGGCGGAGTTTTCCATCCAGCCGCACCTCTACGCGCATCTGCCCTTCTATTTTTCGATGGATTCTTCCGTCGACGGCATTCATCGGACCGATCCCAACTTTGAAACCGCCAACGTGTCCCAACGATTTGATTTTGCTCCGCGCATCACGTTTCCCATTAAGAACTTCCTGGGCGGTTATTTCACGCCTTCGTTGGAGCTGCGCGACACGGTGTATCGCGAGCGGCTGCACTCCGTAAAGCCCGTCCAGGAAATGCTCAATCGATTGACCGGCGAATTCCGCCTGGATTTCAAGGGATTTGCTCTGGAACACATTTATGAACACAAGGGTGGATGGTTCGGGGACCGCTTCAAACACGTCATCGAGCCCGAGGTGTCGTATCGGATCGTGCGCGGCGCCACCGACATCGACCAGATCATCCGGTTTGACGAAAACGACGTGCTGGTGAACACCCAGGAAATCGAGTACGGGATTACCAACCGCATTTTTGCCCGCCGCGATTCCGGCTCCGGCCAGGCGCGCGAGATCCTGAGCTGGAAGATTGCCCAGAAATATTATTTTGATCCGACCTTGGGCGGCGCCGTCGTGGCGGGGCGGCGCAACGTGTTTGATGCCCTGCAGGACTTGACCGGATTTGCGTTTGCCGACGGGCCGAGGCGTTTTTCACCCCTGGTCTCTCTGGTTCGGTTCAACCCCCGCGAAAATTTCAGCGCGGACTTTCAGACCGATTACGATACCCGGTTGCACCAGATGCGTAACGCCAGCGTGACCTCCACGATTTATGATTCGCGTGGATTTCTCGCCCTGACGTATTTTGTCACGCGGGAGCACGATCCCATTACCATTGCGTCTAGTCAGCTGCGCACCACCCTGGGATTTGGAAACTTCAACAAGCAGGGCGTCTCGGCGGCGTTCTCGATCGCCTACGATTTGAAGCGCTCCACCGTGCTCAACAGCGTGGTGCAAATGGGGTATAACTGGGATTGCTGCGGCGTCATGGTGGAGTTTCGGCAGTTCAACATCGGGCTGCGAAACGAAACACAAACGCGTTTTTCCTTTTCGTTGTTAAACGTCGGCTCCTTTGGTAACTTAAAACGGCAGGAACGGTTGTACTGAGATCCGGGCATGCCCATGTACGCGGAAGGAGCAATGCCGATGAGCCTTCCTCAGTGGATTTTCCAAGTCGCCACCCTTCAATTGCCGGGACTTTCCCGTCTTCATTCCACTCCGGGCCCAAGACCCGGGATTCACAATCGAAATCTTCATTAAGGAGACCCTCATGTTTTGCCAATTTTGTGGTGCGAAGGTGGATTCCAACGTTCGATTTTGTCCCACCTGCGGCAAGCCCCTGGCGCCCGGAGCGGCCGGCCCCGCGCCTGGAGTTCTCCCGAATTACCAGCCGCCCATTCAACCCCCTCCCACCTTCACGGCTCCTCCGGGAACGCATGCCCAGATCGGCCATTGGATTTCTTCCGGCTGGAACATCGTGAAAGCCGACTTGGGAACCTTCATGGTGATGAGCCTGGTGTTTGTGGTTCTCAATTCGGTGGTCCCGATTATTCTGCAAGGGCCGCTGATCGCCGGATTCTATATCGTCTGCGCGCGCAAGGTGCTATACGGACGTTTTGAATTTGGCGATCTTTTCAAGGGCTTCAACTTTTTCGTGGCCGCCTTGGTCGCCAGTATTTTGATCGCCATATTCACGTTCATCGGAACCCTCTTTTGTATCATCCCGGGGCTGGTCCTGGCAGCCATGTACATGTTCACTTACCTGTTCATCATCGACAAGCGCATGGATTTCTGGCCGGCCATGCAGGCCAGTCATTCCATTGTTCGAAATGACTACTTCGGATTTACTTTGTTCCTGATCGCGGTCGTGTTGCTGAACATCGTGGGGTTGGTGTGTTGTCTGGTAGGTGTTTTGGCGACCATGCCTATTTTGTACGCGGCCGTCACCGTGGCCTACAAGGAGATAGTCGGCTTTGAACCCAACCCGAATTTCTGAGGGAATGGGAAAGTGGTGAACAACGATGGCGCCAGGCTTATCCGCAAGGGTTTCTGAAGCGGTTCATGACGGATCGCTAGTCCAGGCAGCATTCAGCGGCGGTCTGCTGGTAACGCTTCATTTTTTGGCCGTGCCCCTCGAGCCGAGATGGACCCTCTGTGCCTATGAACATCTCACAGGTCGGCCCTGTCCGCTTTGTGGATTGACACGGGCCCTGAGCTTGTTACTGCACGGGCAATGGGCGTCGGCCTTGCATTTCAATGTGCTGAGCCCGCTGGTCCTGGTGATGCTAGGTGGAATGTTGATCACCGCCCTGGCGCAACTCTCAGGATATCGCCGGCGCCGTCCTTGGTTTTCGTCTGTCTGGAAGGGACGGGCCTGGACTGCAGTGTCGATTTTGTTTCTGGTTTACGGGGTCGTGCGGTTTTTCAAGCTGATGGTTTGAGAGATTGTCAGCGCCTATTTTCGCAAGCGAACGTGGGATAAAAGCCCCCGGATTCTCCCGGCGAATCCGGGGGCTTTCATGTTTCTGCTTATTCCTCGAGCACCTTCTTCATGACTTCGTTGACCACTTGCGGACGGGCACGTCCATGAGTGGCCTTCATGACTTGGCCCACAAACCAGGCCAGATTTCCGGTCTTGCCGCTCTTGTACTTGGCGACGTTTTCCGGCGAGGCAGCGGCCACTTGGCGCGCAATCGCTTCAATGGAAGCGGCGTCGTTAATTTGGACTAATTTCTTTTCATCAATGATGGCCGCGGCGGTCTTGCCGCCGGCAAACATCTCTTCGAAGACGATCTTTCCGATCTTGCCGGAGATGGTTCCATCCTCAATCAAGTTCACCAGGTCGGCAATGTGAGGTGCAGTGACGCGGCATGTCTCAATCTCTTGGTTGGCCTTGTTGAGGGCCGCCGTCAATTCGCCCTTGATCCAATTCAAAAGCGGTTTGAAGTGTGGCGTCAGTTTAGCGGTCTCCTCATAAAACGCCGATGCGGATTTCGAAGAGGCCAGCCAAGCCGCATCAGCCATGCTCAGCCCGTAGTCTTTCATGAAGCGTGCTTTCTTGGCTTCCGGGAGTTCCGGCATGGTGTGTAGAATCTTCTGCCGGTAATCCTCATCGATTACCAAGGGAAGCAGGTCGGGCTCCGGAAAATAACGGTAATCGTGAGCTTCTTCCTTGCTGCGCATGGAATAACTCTTGCCTTCGTCGGAATTCCACAAACGGGTTTCCTGAACAATGCGTCCCCCCGATTCCAGGATTTCAATCTGGCGGTGAAATTCAAAGTCGATGGCTTTTTGCACGAACCGGAAGGAGTTCAGATTCTTGAGTTCCGTGCGTGTGCCGAATTCCTTTGAACCCTGGGGGCGCACGGAGACGTTGGCATCACACCGCAGATTGCCTTTTTCCATGTCGCAGTTGCACACCGCGGTGGCTTCGAGGATGGCCTTGAGTTCCGTGAGGTAAGCATGTGCTTCGGCGGCGGAGCGCAAATCCGGCGCGGAGACAATCTCAATCAAAGGAACGCCGCTGCGGTTGAGGTCGATGTAGCTTTTTTCGGAGCTGTCCGAAAATCCGTCATGGAGGGACTTACCGGCATCCTCCTCGATGTGAACGCGGATAATGCCGATGGCTTTGCTGGAGCCGTCGACGGGGATCATCACCCGGCCGTCTTCCGAGAGCGGCTTGTCGTATTGGGAAATCTGATAGCCCTTGGGCAGGTCCGGATAAAAATAATTTTTGCGAGCAAACTGGGAAACGCGGTTGATGCGGCAGCCCAAGGCCAGCGCGGCGCGCGTGGCCAAACGAACCACTTCTCGATTCAAAACCGGCAGAGCGCCCGGCAGTCCCAGGCAGACCGGACAGGTGTTGGAATTGGGCGGGGCGCCGAATTCTGTCGAGCAGGAGCAAAAACACTTCGTCCGTGTCTGAAGCTGGGCATGCACCTCGAGCCCTATGATGGCCTCATAATCCATTGCCGATTCCCCCATCGAGATATGAAGTGTAGCACAAGGATGATGAAATCTCGGTCGCGCCAGAATCTCGACCCCAACCTGTGGTGGCGCGGCGGGGTAGAAGTGCCCGGTTGTGATGCGAATCACACACGCGGCAGTTTGACTTCTCTATTCTGTGAGCCGCTCCAAACCGTTCTTAAAGGAGCTAAAGGAGGCTGCCTTTAGACTCACATCGTTCGTCTTCATTTGACGCAAGTGGGTGGATTTTGTGAAAAGGCATCAAAGGGCTCCGGAGAATGTCTGTGTCGAGACATTTTTGAGATGGTGCGATGGGATACTTTGTACCCTGGGTGACAGAGAGGAATCGCTTTCGATCAACGCACGGTCGGGCTGCCCGGTCGGTGCGGATTTTGAAGGGTTGAACAAATCTGGACGTGCATTGGGGGAGCTGAAAGGTGAATTGGGAACGGTATCGCTGGGGTTGGGTAAGAAAGTCGCCGGGTCTTTCCCTGGTGGAAACGATGACGGTACTGGCGATCAGCCTGGCCTTAGCCTCCGTAGCTGTTCCAAAAATTATTCAAACGGTGCAGCGTCAGCGTTTGAGCGCCACTTCCCGAAACCTGGCCGTAACCCTGCAGGCGGCGCGATTTGTGGCCATTCTGCGTCAGGGGATTTATGGAGTCCAGATCAACAACAACAACCATACATTTGAAGTGGTGCAATGGAACGGGTCCGCATGGCAGACCATGACCGTGGCAGGGCCGAACAATTCCACGGCATACGATGCCTACTCCAATCGAAAGACCTTTAACAGCAATGTGACCATCACCACCAGCGGGGTGGGATCTGACAATGTGATCGCCTTCAACGGCAAGGGAGAAGTGCTGGACTCAACGCAGGCCACTCCGACGGCATTTACCTCCGGCTCGACACTGCCCACAATTACTTTTTCAACGGCCGCCGGGAGCCGGGATCTTTTGCTGACGCGTTTCGGCAATATCCGCATCTTGAAGCATGGGTCCACCGTTCAAATGTGAGAATAGCGCAGGCTGATTCATTCAGGGAGAGTGTTATGAGATCAACCGCAAAGGAAATGCTGAAAAAGAGTTGCCAAGAGGCAGGAATGAGCCTTTTGGAACTCATGGTGGCGATATTACTGGTGGCCATCTCTTTTCTCGGGGTGGCCCGCGTGATGACCGTGGGTATGAGTTCCACGGCTAAGTCCAAGGTGGCCACCTCCACAGTCACCTTGGCGCAACAGGGCATTGAAACAATCCAAAGTCAGATGTTTGGCAGTATTGCCACACCCGCCGGATCCGATTATATGGATCAGGACGGCAATGCCGCAGACCCGGCGACAGGGACGGCCTATACCGCCTCGGATCCGCAAGTCCGATTTACCCGCACCATCACCGTTACGAATCTGAGCTCCATTGAAAAAGAAATTACCGTCACCGTGCAAGCGGCGCGTTCGAGCTTTGGGAATGCTCTGGATGTGACTGCCTTCACCACGCGACGGATGGATTTTGGACTGTCCGCTTCCGGCGGCAGCGGGGGATCTGGGGGCAGCGGAGGTTCTGGAGGGAGCGGGGGATCGGGCGGGGGCGGGAATGGAAATGGAAATGGTAACGGCGGGTGTAATGGAAACGGGAACGGTAATGGACATGGACACGACGAGTAGA
>JAQUPQ010000030.1 GCA_028716525.1 Terriglobia bacterium
CGCCAACGGGATAGAACGTTTTTATTGCCGCTATAAACAATGGTTACACCGATAACTACCGCCACAATCCAGAACCACACGGGCATCCCTAACATGGCCTCATCGCCTCCCATTTTTGGCGTAGGCAATCCGAGGAAATATCGCCCCAGCCGTTGTCCTTCCAAAGCCTCACCAACGCTGGGAACGAAATCGGTCTTGGCTCTTTCCTGCCGTAGCGCAACCATTCTTTCTGCTCATCCGTGAGAATGATTTCATGCGGAACCGTCTCGGCACGGAGTTGGTCGAGTTGCGCCTTCCACTGTTCAGGAGGGATGCCGAAGGTCATATCTCGCCTCGGAATTTACCCGTTACCGGATTCACCCTTGCGATTGCACTTCCCAGGATTGTCGGGGCGTACCCCTTCATCTCTCCGTAGGTGGTCACCCCTCGCTTGTATGTTTTGAGATAGGAACCGGAAATCATGCCGAGCCGTTCGTGGTGTGAGAGATCGTCGCAGTTCTCATTGCCGCCAAGCACGGCGATCCGTTTGCCGGATTGGTCGTGTACGTGCCCGACGAAATACAAGTCCGCCTCAAAGAAATACATGAAGTCAATAAGACGTTTTAATTTTCCGGCCGGGGTAGTAGCAAAACCGGCTCCGTGGTGGTCGTAAACCCTTCGCTTTATGTTTTTTTGATCCCCAAAGTTATACCCGACAACAACGCTTGGCTTTACTATCTTCGGTTCGCTTTCGCAAACATGGAACTCAATATCAAATATTGCCGAATACCCCATGTTCGGAACACCAAGTTTTTCACAAAGATCGGCATGGAGGCTTGCCTGGTTCTCCCAGTTTTGATATTTCTTTTCGTGGTTCCCGTAAAGTAGACCGAGGCATTTGTGTTTTATCGGATCGAATATTTCAGCAACCCTGCCCGTCAGAACCTTGCCGAGCATCCCCAAATCGCTTACCTTGATATTATCCGGCACGCAGTCGGGATCGAAACGCTTGTCCGTGTATCCGATGTAGTCCGCGTAGTCGCCGCCGCCGAGCCACAGGGCATATGGGTCTGCCCTGACTTGCTCCACATCCGCCAGAATCTCGTTCATGGCGCAGGCTTTGTTGCCTATGTGCAAATCCGAAAGGTTCCAGATGGTCAACTCATGGTCGCTACACAATATGTGTTGGGTTCCGAGGGCTTCCATTACTTATCACCATCTGCTAAAATTGTCATTTCTTTTTCGTCAAAACCTTGCGGCCAATTCCCCCAACGCGTCCAGATAATTTTCTTGTAGCCATTGTGGGCCATGTTCCAGATTAGGGTCTCCGTAGCCCCTGGGTTTCGCGTGGCTTCAGCAACCGTCTCAATCTTACTGTCTGGATGATAATAGAGCGGCCCGACTTGTTTGGCTTCACCATGATAGACCTTACCGTCTACCTCCACATCTTCCCGCTCATAAATTGAAAAAGCGTATGCGCCTTTCGGCCATTTTACTTTCATGGGATCGGGGCTTGTGATGTCTCGCTTAAAACTTTCTCCCACGAAAAAACCGGGGGTCAAAAATTCAGCCCAATATTTTTTCACTTTGTCCGCCATCTTTCTCCTCCTTGTGCATCTGCACGGTTACTTTACAGCCTTACCTACGTACTTCGTACCTAATTCATCTTTGGGATCCGGGAACGTGACTTTCAGGATTTGGTGAACGGGGTAATATTCCATCGTTCCATTGACCACATTGCGCCAACCATAGTTGATGATCCGGTGAGCGTGTTCGCGGGCTTTCACTCCATCCTCGACTTCAAACTTGAACACCCGCCCGTCTTGCATATAAACCTTGACAGTTACCATTTTGTCCTCCTCCTCGGTTAAATTTCACAATACCCTTGTTTTCGCAAATAGCAGTTGCCCTGCGATAGGCAGTTCCTGAATCCGCCCAAGTCGCCGCACGGCTGTTCCCACTGCCAGCCTTTCGCCTTCGGACGTGCCACTCTCGCCCTCGCCTGCGCGGATGCCGCCCGTTTTTTCCGCAAGTATTCGGCGTAATATTCCTCTCCGTGGGTGTGGCGGTAAACCCATGTTGTCGTCAGACCAAGCATTTCAGCCGTCTCGCGGTGGTTCCATCCGTAGTTTACTAAATCCTGCGCCTGTCTTGCATACTCGGCGGCGTTGTCTATCGGAGGACGGCCAGGGATAGGTGCGTTCATTCTTCCTCCGACACCTTTTGGAGGCTATATGACCTGTCCGCAAGGTCGTCGAGAAGCCTCCGCGCCCCGTTGATGCTGTTGATCCTCTCATCAGGCAAGGTCATTATCTGCCTCCATACAAAACCATTTGCCCGTTCTTGGGCCACTCAAAGAAAAACCAGTAGCCCAGTTTCCGGAACCCGCGCAGTACCCGCCTCGGTGTGCGCCTCTGTTTGGTACGGTACAACTCTGTTAGTTTCACTTTTTGCCCTCCAATGGTATGGCAATACCCACCGTCTTGCCGTTGGACGTGATCGCCAAACGCTGATCCACCAACTGCATCAGCAAATCCAGCAAACACGCGAACCCTGCTCCGGCTCCGACCATAACGGCATCGCCAAACAAGTCTGCGCCTGCCGGGTCCGGTTTGTCCAGAAGCGGAATCTGATTGTTTAGTCCGTCGGAATATATCTCGTATGCTATACCTGCCGCGACGGTCAAGAGGAGGCTTGTCTTTATCCCGACATGGCAAACCCTGAATCCCGTGTAAAGCGCGGCCCCGCCTCCGAAATGGGCGATAGACCATCCGTCCAGCCCCGGCTGTTCGGCGAAGCGAATCTGTGCGCTTGCGGTGGACAAAAACAGCAGAAAAATGATTGTCGAGAATAAGCGTTTCATGGTTTGACCTTAATCAAATATCATTATTTGAGATTGGTCGGATGTTGCTTCCTTCCCATGCACCCACCAACGAAACATATCTTCCGCGTTCATGAACTCAAGTTTTCGTTTCAACGCTCCGCGCAATTCAAGTTCCTTTTTTCTCTCCATCGCCCTTACCATTGCTCTTTTATACATTTTCTCAAATTGGGGCCACCTTTCAAATTGCCTTAACATTGATTTCGTCCCACCCATCGGGCAACCGATACAACCAATCCGCTTCCACCCCTCGTCGTATAAACTGCAATATGGCAAGTTGTTTTGTTTGATATATTCCCACACGTCTGCATCCGTCCAATCAATAATGGGGTGCAGAAAAACCTTGCTTTTGTGTTTGTAACACGATTCAACCATAACCCGTTTGCTCCGCTGTAGACTCTCGGCCCACCTGATACCCGTAACGACCAACCTCCCAACACCTCCGCGTTCTTTCAGTTCATCGCAACAATATCGTGCTATTCTCGTTGGCGGCATCATATTGTATATTATCAATCGGTACATACTTTTGGTTGGCACTTCTCTTTTAACATCTGGATAGTTTTCTCTCACAAACCCTATCAACTCTGGAGGGTCAACGGTTGTCAGATTAAAATGTGCCGTATGTTTCACCCCGGATTTACGCACCAAATCAAGAATAACGATACTGTCCTTCCCTCCAGAAAAGGCTACCCAATAACCGTCTGGGTTCATCTGCAATGCTTTCTGTTCAAAACTTTTCAACCGTTGCATCGCCATATCAACCCGATATTCAGTTCCAAATAAAGTATTATCAATAAGAGCCATTTACTTTGTCCGCTCCTGCACATCTTCCGGCCTCGGTACGTTGGGCCAGACGTAAACAGGGATACCGAGTTTTTCGGCAAATTCTTTCTCGGCCCTGGTTCCGCTTGACCGCTCCCAGTCGGGCATCAAGACAAGAATGTCTGAAACCTTGATCCATTCCAAATCGCCGTCGAGCCAGATTTGATCCGGTATGTCGGTCCCGCCATAGAAACTCGTATTCTTGTGTGGACACATGACCGAGAAACCATCCCTCCAGAGTTTCCGCGCAACCTCTCCTGCGTGTTCAATGTTCTGCTGGACAAACCACTCGCCCCTTGAATCTCGATACGGTCCGGCCAGATAACAGCGTTTCATCGTTTCTCCTTCGCTATCGCACGTTCGATGTACCACCGCGCCTTTTCCAAATCCTGCACCTTCGACACCCCGTCTTTGAGTCCAGAACGCCAGAGATATTTCAAGGCATTGCCGAGAAGAAAGTCCATGTGCTCGGTGATCTGGATGCACTCGACCCCTGACGGATGTGAAGTGTAGTGCGAGGGATGGTTGATGGGATCATCCGTCCGGGCGTGCGTTTTCTTGGGTTTCGTTGACGGGCATCCATCGGGTCTCACGGCTTCCCCCTCTGGATAATCGAAATCACCGAACCGCGTTTCATCGTTCCCTCCGTTGCCGTCAACGTGCATAACCAAATTCAATGTCTTTGCTGTTTGGTATTTTGTATAGTTCTCGCCTATCTTCACCATGTACCGGACAATACCCGATCAATTCCTTTTTGGTTTTCGCTGTATAACTACACCCACAGCGATAACCTTCCAACCAAACATATTCTTTCATGGCCTCTCGCTCCTTCCGTCAATCAAAACCTGCCCAGTCAAACCCATTGTCCTGTACCGAGCAGGGCAGAGCCGTGAGATTTGCGCGTTGTCGTTCCTCTGCCACCTTACCCACCAACCCTCGCCGTGGTAAGCGGACCTGTTGGATATTTCCCAGACCCTGATTCCGGTATGGTCCAGAAGCGGAGGTCTTTCCTGCGCCCGTTTCTGCGGTCGTCCGGTCTCACGGGTGATCCGCTCCTTGTGTGAACGCGAACCCAAGCCGAGGGTCATGGCATCCTCTCCACTCTATTTATCACGAAATCGTCAGCCGTCGAATAGTAATGTTTGCTCCAATGCCAACCCGTGTCCCTCGCCCGCACTCCGATAATGCTCTGCCCCATTGGAATATCATGAAGCAGATAAGCGATCACGTCTTTCTGCGTTGTCGGCTCAATGTCCCACTTCCGTACCCAGTTTCCGTTTGTGTCAATCAATTGCACCCGCCAGCCGATTGAGTCAAGCGGAACCCCGTTCTCCCTTATCCAACGCTGATGGAAATAAATCGTGCATGTATCGGCGGTAATCAGTTTTGTGTAGTTCTTGAAAAGCCCAAGCGGAGCCGTTACGGAATCCGAACCCGTCCAAACCGTGTCGGTGTGGGTAACTTGCATTGCAGAGTCAATCTTGTGTTGCAAAGTCAACATCTGAACCGTAAAGGATTCCTTGAATTGGGCCAAATCAGCCTGAACAATGGCCCGGATCGCCGCCGTGTCGGGGAGGACGTACACGGTTCCGGATTCACCCTTCGGCCCTTGCGGTCCTGCCGGACCTTGCGGACCTGGAATCTCTTGGCAGGAACAAAGCAAAATTAATAGGAGTAGGGAAAGACAAAACGCTATTCCTCCAAGACAAAAACCATCTAACCGGATCAGTGTTTCCCTGTTCATCTCTATCCCCTCCTTACACTACTTCAGGATTTCCCGTAGCATGAAGCCGCTTGCAAACATTGATGTGCGTGAGAATCCCGTCCTTTGCATCCTCATCCTGAAAAACCTGCGCTCCACATTCCCTTTTCTCATAATCGTAATACCACACCATCGTTTCGGCGTATTCCGATGGTGAGTTCATCATGGCCGACGATCTTCTGTTAATGGTACTCACGGAAAAACATTTTCCTTCGTACCATACATAACTCTGCATGACACGGTTGTTCATTTCTATCCCCTCCTTATGGCACAACCAAACCACCACTTACATCTTCTTCGGCTGTTTCGATTCCTCCGCCAACCGACACTGAAATCAATCTTACCCCTTCGGATTCTCCGTATTTGCTTACCCATAGCGGAGTAAGAGCACCCATCACGAAATCACCGCCCTTGTATCCCGTAAAAACCTTCCCCATCGCGCCTTTGCACTCGGCCAATAACTCCGAAGCCGCCCGTGTACCATCGGTTAGTTCAAACGCAAGATCGCAGTAGTACCCTCGGTAACTGTGCGGCGCGCACAGATTAGCAACGCGGCTTTCTGGCGGCATTGATTCGAGGGCCGCGATGAGTAACCCAAGTGTAAGTTGTGTTTTAGAGCGTTCACGTTGCCATTGTGCGCTCATCCCGTCCACAAGAGCCTGCATATCAAACATTGTTATCCCCTCCTTACACAGACCGACAGAACAAACAGAATCACCGCGCAACCTACCACCAGCGCCGCAACAAGCACGGCTCCGGTGCGGAGGATTTCACTTGTGAGATTTTTCATCGCAAACCTCGTTCATGTTCTTCTTTTTGTTTTTCTTCCAACAAACTGTCCCTCTGTTCTTTGAGTTTATCAACCTCGTTTTCAAGAAAATCAACACAACATTTGTATTCTCTCAAATCTGCCATCTTGCCAGCAGTGAAAAGCCCCATGATAAACGCCCCGAATACTGCTCCTCCGATAAACAACGCTACGTATATCATATCACCTCCGTAAACTCTGCACTCTCCACCTTGAACCGACAAAGGCAGTCCCCCGTCGGACCATTGCGGTGCTTCGCCAGGATCAACTTCGCATCCTCCGGTCTGGTTTCGTCCGGCCTGAATACGAATATCACCAAATCGGCATCCTGCTCCAAAGAGCCGGAACTGCGTAAATCTGATAGGCGAGGCTTGCGCATTATGCTTTACCTGCTTGGCGTAAAGTAAAGTTTTTGCCATTTTTGACTTTTCGAGAGTATTCAACATAGTCGCAAAAAGCACACTTCATCCCGTATGGTTGCCAAACAAGACCTGCTTCTTTACAGGATGGGCATTTTTTTACTTTTTGTTTTCTCATTCTCTCGTTTTCTCCATGTCCCTCGACAACTGGCAAAGCAGAACCACCGGGATTTGCAGTTCCTTCGCCAGACCTTTCAAGGCCTTTGTTACGTCCCCGATTTCGTCATTCAAACTCGCCTTGCCCGGAAATGACATCAGCCCGATATAGTCAATGATTATCAGCCGGACGTTCCGCTGTTGTTTCCACCTGCGGGCTTTGGCTCTTATGTACTCCACCGTTATCCCTGCGGCATCGTCAATAATTACCGGCGCGTTCCGCAAAGACTCCGTGGATTCCTTGTACCGTTCCCATTCCTCCGGAAGCATCTTCCCCTTCATCAGCCGGAATAAGTTCACCCCCGCGTTGATCGCCGCGATCCGCGCCACAATCTGCTTCTTCGACATTTCCAGAGAAAATATCCCGACAGGCTTCTTGTCCTTGACTGCGGCGTTGCAAAGAATCTTCACGGCAAACGAAGTCTTTCCGTGTCCGGGCCGTCCGGCGATAAGAACAAGATCCCCGTCCTGAAAGCCGTCGGTCAGATCATCCAGAGCCTTCAAGCCGCACGGGATTCCGGTGATAGCGAGATCGCGCTTTTTGTCAATGTCCTCGTGCAAGGAATGTAAAAGTTCACCCATTGACGAATCGTCTGCGGTGTTTGTAATGATCTTTGAAATGTGCTTTCCGATTTCATCGGTGATTGTTTCGTATTTTTCGCCGTCGTAAAATTTGTTGATTGCGGTGTTCAGTATTTCAATGCTTTGCCTTGCAATGGCCTTTTCGTGGATTATATCGGCATACCAACGCCAATTCGCCGCAGATGGAATTTCAGGTAAAAGTAAATATTTATTTCCAAGCGTAACCTCGTCAATGGGGCGGCCCTCATCATGGACGGCAATCATTTCCTGAAACATCAGCCGATGGGCCTGCTTGTAAAAATATTCCGGCCTCACAACGTCGGCAACATCCAAGATGATTGAATTGTCATTCAGAATACAGGCCAAGAGAAATTCCTCTGCTTTGGTATCAACTGGTATCTGCCGCACAATTTATCCTTCAAAAAGTAACCCCACGAGTCCGTGTTAAATAAAAATCGTCCCTACCTTACCAGACCGGGCCTCACCGCACCGTACCTGACCCCGCCTTGCCTGACCAGACCATACCCTAATCTTTCCAATTTTCACAAAGAACCAACAAATCATCCCTTACCGTGCAAGCTCTCGCCTTCTGCCTCACAGCCGAACGGATTATCCCGATCCCGTTTCCGGCGGCAATCTGCGGCAGTACGTCCATGCAGGTCAGGAACCCGTACTCCTTCCGCAGTTTTCCGGCGAGTCCGTACATCTTCTCGGAAGGCTTGTCGGTTATCCGGCAGAGTTCGGCAAGGATTATACTCTGCTCGCGGCGGACTTCTTTCTGGCTGTCAGTCATTTCAAACCCTCGTTAAAAGTTCTGGCCGACCGGGAGGACTCGAACCTCCAACGCATAACCAGATGAGCCTCAACCCACCCGGTGTACGAACCGCCACACATGGGCCCCACAATGGCGTGCGTTCCCGAACCCTGATTATTTCCGCCACGATCAACCATTTTTCATCCCCACACCAACAAAGTATTTCCAGAATACCACACCCCATATCTCACGTCCGACAAATTCATCATGAATGAAACCAGCGATAAAATCCGGCCCCAAACCAACGTATTTCCCGACAACAATGGTGAACCGAGTTTTTGACAACTCCTCCGCTTTCATACTCGTTATTCTCACTTCTTCACCGTCGCTTTCGCAATCCTCAAAGACCGGACTCCACAACGCGCCAACTTCCTCTGCGTCTGGCGCAACCGTATCGTATTCCTGCGTTCATCGGTCATGGTGTGCCTCCGTCAACAAATACGGCATCCGCAATCTTCGGGGCCTTCGGTGGAACAAGTGGTCGCCAGCCCCATACCGTTGCGTCAGAAAAATTACTTCCGTACCTGCCGTACCAATAACAATTTTTTGAAATGTCGTCATCAATCTTAAGTGGCATCCCATATCTGCGTTCCGCGAGTCTTACTTGCTGACGGGTCCCGCCCGTATGGTGATTCCACTTCCGCAACACCCAAACATAAATTCCTTCGGGAGGAAGTTTTTCCGAAAGCCGAATCCATTTCCCCATGTTCATTCCCTCCCAGTACAAACGTGATGATAGAGATTGATATGCCGTACAAATGGGAATGGCCCCATGAACACTTCCGGGCAACGGCATCCTGGGCGTGGTTCTGTTTTTATCCCACCACAAACCGGACACGCAACTTTGCCGTCCGAAGGCAGTTTGTCAAATTCCTCTTTTGTCATCTCACACCTCCGTCAAAATGGAATATCCGAGTCGCCACCACAGACATCTCCAACAGTGCTGTCGTATTCCTTCGGCAGATCGTCCAGAGGTTTCTTCTCGCCAACCAGGGCTTTCGCGTCGCCCTCATGGATCACGGAATGGTTCTTCATCGCCTCCGAAAAAATGGAGTACGTCGCCGCGAACATTTTCTCCGTGTAAATCTCTGGCGGCGGCTCCACGAAGTCCTTGCCGAGCCGTTCCCGAAGCCCCCGCATCACCTTGTCGAACTGCATCACCACTTTCCCGAAAATGGCGGAATAGGTGAAAACCAGATCGTTGATGCTCGGCGTTTCCATGATGGGGTTGTCCTTCCCGTTGCCGTCCGCTTTCGCCGGAGCCGGAGCCTTGTACGTGGACTTGTCGGAGCGGAACTCGCCCTGTGCCGTCTTGACCGACCAATAGACTTTCTTGGTGTTGTCCGGTTGTTGGTATTTCCCGATTTCCGCGTCCGTGCCTTTCTTGCAACGCGCCTCCTGAATCAGATTGTGCAGGGCTTCCGTGGCGAAGAAATTTTTCTCGCCTCCCGCCTCCACTTTGTAGAGCCAGTACGGTTCCCCTGCGTTGGCTCCGGACTTCGCCGTGCCGGTGATCGGTGTGTCGTAAAGAAAACGCATCTTGACCGGAACATTGTCAAGGAAAGACAGTTTTGGTGCTCGATTGTCAGCCATTGTGAACCTCCTCTTTTAACGGAGAGGGCGGGGCGCAGACGGACGCCTGGTCATGGCATCCTCTACTTACTTCAACATTGTCTGCAACCCCGCCCACGGGGGTGGATGGATGGAAATAGGGGCTGTTGTATTCCTTCTGAATTTCCAGGATTTTCCGAGTCGTTTCCTTGCTTGCCACAAAACAACCGTCACCAGTTCTTTCCAGACAGCAGAGTAGGGCCAAGAAATTCGACCTCTCCCGACGATCTTCTTCCCATGATGCACAAATCTTGTCAAATGCCGAATCAATCATTTCATTAAAGTCCATCTTCCACCTCCGTTAAAAGTCGGACAGGCAGGGCCGGATTCTCACCGACATGTAAGTTTTCCCTTGTTGCCCTTTTATTGATGCGATGGGGATTACCGCAAGTACGTTTTCCACCGTACCGCCTGCCTGTCCTGAAAGAGTTTGGCTGACCGGAAGGATTTGAACCTTCATACGTGTTTCGCCTTCTTTGAGTCCCATACGGGACTGGAGGCCGTGACGTACAACGAGGGGGAACGGCCCGCCCTTGCGTCTACCAATTGCGCCACGGTCAGCCATATTTATTTGGCGGCCCACCGATGGACTCCAGGGGCCTAACGACCCCACACCCAAAAAGGATGTTCGTACCATCATGGCAGGCCGCCTAATATTCGTCCGGGTAGGTGCGCTTGCAACCGAAGCCACACGGTACGCGCCCGCGAGTGCAATTATCGGCAACGAAGCGGATTCGTGTTTCAACGCTTCAATGGCGATATTGGCTTTTCGTCCATGCGTATGGACACCCGGAAGATTCTCGCGGGACCGGGCGGAGCCACGCCTTCCATTGTCCCGTATTGTTTGATTTTCACTTCCACTTGTGAGTATCATGGCCCCGCCCTTGTTTACCAATACAAATACTGCCATTTCCTGTTGATTCTTCTGGACAGATATTTCCACGAATCCTTTTCCTCGTACCCGTCAAACTTGTCCACCCACGGGAATACCTGCTCGCCGTCACCGTCGCACGCGCCGAACCATACCCAACTCCGGCTTGTCCCGTCAATCATATCCAGCACTTTCTCGGTCGCCCGAATTTTCTTCCACTCATCCGGCGTGCACTGCTCTTGAAGAAGTTCTTCCGCCGTGGGGCGGTAAACGCGCCGATGTGATTCCATTTCGGCGGTTTCTTCCAATGAGTACGATCCACCCGAAATCATGTGGATATAAGCGATGTACTCACTGTATGGCTGATGTCTCATTCCAAGCCCGTTCATGACAACGCTCCATCCTGCTTTCCGGCAAAGTATCCGACCACGAAAACGAGCAGATACGGAACGGCTTCGAGAAGGATTCGCCCGATCATATCCAGTCCTCCAGCATTTCCTGCGGCCAACCGACTTCGAGGGCCGCCAACTGCTCCGTCGAAAAATCGCCGCTCTCCCAAAGCACTTCTTCACCCCTGACGATTTCGCCGATGACCAGTGTGGTGTGGCATACGGCGCAGTTCGCAAGAATCAGTTTCCGCTTCGGCTTGTCGTCCGTTGTCTGAACCCCGATCCGATGTTTGATTGCATGAGCACACATTGGACACCCCCGTCCGTTAAAATAAACGGGGCTTGGCACTTGCCTTGCGGTAGTTACCAAGCCCCGCGTCTCAGGGGATTGAAACGGAAACCCTGTTGATGTCGTGTCTGAGTTGTGAAGTCCTTGTTCCATTTTCTAATCCCCTATTGACAAATACAAGATACAAAAACCATTTTAAAAAGTCAAGTTCTTTTTTCAGTTTGACAAAGTATTTTTCACCACTTCGACAAAAGCAGGATGTTCCGCCATTTCTGATGCGAGTTCACCGGTTTCATCGAGTACGTAAATCTGCGCCCCGTTTTTGTCCCGAATTTCCGTCAGATAATACGCCCCGTCGAATCCCATGCAGTAGGAACAAAGCCCGACCGTCCGCCAATCGGAAAACTCTGTCAAGGTCATTACCCCATTTCTCATTCTCCACACTTCACTTGCGTATTGCATTTTGAATACCTCCAATGGCTTACACTCCTTTTTATAGCATATTTCGTGCCAGAAAGCACAATGCAATAAAATCAACAGTTTATGCCATCAAGGTCTTGCAAAAAAGGCATTGGGTTGTGTTCTTTTAACACACTTTTGCGATTTTCTGTGTTGTTTTTGCACACGATAAACAGGATTGAATTGTTATACTTGCAGGGCTGTGCCGAATTAACACGGTTTTGTTTTTGCGAGTTTTGCAAGACATTACAAACATTAAACTTGTGGACACGGCGCACAATATTCTTTTTTAGTAATCCGCGCCACTTATCACAAAACAGTCCAAAAGCAAAGACGGCAATGAAGGGGATGAAGTTTCTCGTAAGTGCCTCAGTTCGGTTTATTAATTCATGTTTGGTTTTTACATGACGATCATTTCACGTCTAAAAACAACAAAAGAATATATAGTGTTTTTAGTGAATCTCTTCCATGAATCTCTTAACTGAATCTCTTCTGTTTATCAAATTTGATAACCCTCGTTTATCATTTTTGATAATCTGCGCTTATCAATTTTGATAATCCGGCTCCGTAACGGCTCGCTTCTTCGCTTCCGTCATCCATTGGTGAAATAGGAAATAATACTTGGATGTTTCCTTGATTCCGTCCTGTTTGCACTCTATCAAGCCGTGGTCTTTGAGGTTTTTAATCGCGCGGTCTACTCGTTGGACTGATATTCCGAGGGCTTCAGCGAGGGTTTTCCTGGAAGGCCAGCAATGGTTTTTTTCGCGTCCCGTGTATTGACAAAGGCGGCTGTAAAGAAGTTTGGCGGTACTGTTTATTTCAGATCGTTCAAGAAGCCAGTTTGGAATCCATGATCCGGTAAAGTTTCCCCATGGATTAATTCGTTCGCCAACTTCAGTCATATTGTTCCCCGGTTTTAATTTTTATTATCGTCAAAAATGTATCTTTTAGCACAATACTTTCTCGCATCATCAAGGGGCAAATAAAACTTCTTAATTGTTGGGAGTTCTGCTTCTTGGTAACGTCCACTTCCATGGAGTTGTCTTAAAAGTTTAATTGGGAATATGAAAAATTCCTTATAATTCCCTTGAATATAAAGCCAAGAATTATCACCCCTATAAATTCCACTTGGTATAAAATTTGGATTTTCTGCTTTTGTTTTTTCTGCTATTTCAATAGACAACCTACCCGTTGCTGGTTTATCCGGTGGATAAAACCCATTAAACCTATTATCAAGTTTTATTTCAAATCCCTGTAAATTTTCGCCAACTTGATATTGGAATTTCTTTGAATTAATATTTTGCAAAACTATTCCATCTTTTGCCATTTCAATGCAAACAAAATCAGCAAAAGCATCCCCCTCTTCCTTGCTATCATCATGCCCGCTATTTATTTTAGGATAATTGATTGCCAAACGCATCCCATCCATTTACTTTTTCCCTCGCAAAAAGTTCAATTCTGTTTCCATGTGGATAAAGAAAATCAATAATTTCTCTGAATATTTTGGGTTTTACGGAATGTTCTGTTCTTTCCTCAACTACAACACTATCAAATAATTTATTTACTTCTGGTGTACAACTCCCCCTGACACAGACCAAAAGAAATTCATGTCTTACGGAATTATAATGCCCCATATTATGCTTCACCTTATCCCATACAAAGGATGTTTTATATTCAAACCCCCAGGCATCAATTACTTGAAAGGATTCTTTCAGAATTGGAGAAGTCACCCAAAGGAAAAGAACGGCATTTTCCTCCGCCAATTCTTTTATGGGTAACCGTTCAAGTTCCCCTAATTGCATCAAAGGATAATAATTTGCTTGTTCGGTAAAATATGAGGGCATTGAATTTCCGTAACTCCACGGTGGGTCGGCATAAAAAATGCGATATTTCTTTTGAGGCAAATCGCCTTGATCTTGTAAGATTTTGATTTTATCTTTCCGGATTTCTTCACGCAGTTCACGGACCGAAAGTTTTTCTTCTACCGCACGGTCAAGATATTCTTTCTGTTTTTCGGGGGAAAGTGGAGCGACTTCGGCATGGTGTCCAAAAGACAAATCTTCCCGACGTCGGGAAGATTCGATTTGTTCAGATATGTTTTTAAAATTGCATAGTGTTTTTCTTTCATATCCCGTCGCTTTTTCGATTTCATCATAGACAGACGAATCAGTATAAAATCCACGCTTTTCTCCGAATCGCGCCCAATCACCAATCCAAAACTGCACCGCCCCTTCGATGAATCGAAGCCCCTCTCCAACCTTGAGCCATTCTTCTTTTGTGGCTATTTCGGAAATCATTAATCCATTTTTGGTAAATTTGCAGATATGGGTATCTGGGATTAGTATTAATTCAGCCGTCATAAAAAATCCTTTCGATTTAATTTAGACGGCTTAATATAATTTCACGAATGGCAGAAGTCAAGGGGAAAAAGTAAATTCCTTCCGACTTCTTTACGACATCTTTCCGACATTCCCAATGATATACCGTGTTATTCCGTGCAAAAGGCTTGCAAAATGGGAGGCAAAAAGAAAGACCCTGCTCTTTAATTATCAGGGTCTTAACTGGTACGCCCGTCGGGAGTCGGACCCGAAACCTTTGGCTCCGGAGGCCATAGATTTTAAGGCTAATTTCTTCACTTTTTCCGATATTCCTCTGGTACAAAACATCGGCAAATATTTTCAAAGACCGACGTTTTGTAACATCGTGTACCATGAAGATGTAACAAGTTACAAAATTCCGCGCCTTTTAACAAGTGGACGGTTTCCGTACAATTCGCAAGAAATTGCGAATTTAACACTTTTGTTAATTTGGCGGATTTGAGAATAAAAAAGGCCCGGCGAGAAGGGTCCGGGCCTTGTACGGAGGAGGAGAAGGGGAATTAGACGTTCACGGCGAGCCAATCCCTGATGCCCTTGTCGAGGGCAGTCAGAAGCCCCGCAATCGGCACCCAGGCGTAGGTCAAGAGGATCTTCCAAACGCCAGTCGCTTCGATAGACGGAACATGAAGAAGCAGGAACTGGATCGCGGCGGAAAGGGCGGTATAAAGAACCACCCTTCCGAATCTTTTCAGCATGGACTTCAAAATCGGACTCATAAAATCTCACCTCCTTCATTGGGTTGATAATAGAAGAACAGTTGTCGTTAATGCTGTTACGGCAACACCCGTTAAAAATCCGTTCCAATATTTCGTTTTCGGTTTTTCAGCCGGAGGAGTCAGTTTCTTGACAATCGCCTCCTTGTTGAAAGTGAATTTCAGTGTATCGCCTATCTGGTTCACTGGAACGCTGGCCCACACCGCGACGTTGGACTCCACGCCGATCAGTTCCTGTTCTCCGTCCGCCCACAGCGTTGCGCGGAAGTTTTTCAGCGAAACGATCTGCGTGTCTTTCGGCGTAATTTCCTGGTAGACCGTATCGGGCGGACCGGCCTTGAACGCGACGATCTTCTGCGGCGGCATATTCTGGATGATACTCACGACGGATGAATGTTCAATCACGCGCGGGTTGAAGAAATACATCGCCGTAAAGAACGATAGACAGGCAATAACAACAAGACTTACAGCCACATACCATTTCATTCAGCACACCTCCAAATCAAACGAATCAAGCCCGGCAAGTTTCTCCATGAATTCCCGGAACCCGCGTCCACTCGACAGCACGGCGGGCTTGCCCCCCATTTCGCCGAACTCCTCCGCGATGCCGATGCATCCTTTCAGGTCCGCGATAGTGTTCGCCTTGTGGAAAAGAATATCGTCGCGTTCAGGAACATTCATGACGCGGAAAGTTCTTGTCCCGTCCGCGCGCCACGTCAGGCAACAGCGATAAATCCCCATCGGTATGCATGACACATTTTTGGCGTTATCTTTCCACGGCAATTCGATTGTTACCGCAAAGGGGATTTCGCTTAAAAGCAAGACTCCAAAAGTGCCGTGCTCCGTGTAGGAGATTCGTTTTAGGACCATTATTTGTCCTTCAGAATATCAATCAGAATCCACACCACCGGAACCAACAGGGCGACGATGGCGACGTATATTCCCTCCACCTTTTTACATAGCCGTCCCATGATCCCGTTCGATAATCCCTTGCGCAGTTCTTCAACGGCTTTTGTGTTGTTCTCCAATCTGTCGGTTAAGAGGGTCAGGACTTTGACCGCTTCGCGTTGTGCTTCCAGATAGTCCTTCAGCATGGCATTGGTCGGCATTGACAACACTCCGAAAAGTTACAGTTTTGTATGATTCGCAAGAATTTGCGAATTTCTAAACTTTACACAAGGACCGGTATTGGCACTGAATCAGGTGGCAAAGAATCTGGCACACCGGACCATAGGGGCAGGTCGGGACCGTGCCGCCGCCGTCCGTTTGCGCGCCTTCGATTTCCACGTCCACGGGTTCAATGTCGGAATCGAAAATGGCAAGGTCGAGAATCTCTTTGTACTTCTCCTCTCCGAGTTCGGCAATGAGGTAGCCGGAAAAGGTTTCGAGAAAAGAATGTTCGGCTTGGTCGAGGATTGACATTGGTTTGGCTCCTATGGCGTGTAGTAGAAGATTTCGTAAGCAATGCTTACGGTTGCATTCAATTGGTTTTCAATTTCTATTCCGCTTCCATCGTCGTAAATATTCAGTTTCGCATCCGTGCCGTTGGTCGTGGAGATGTTTGCAGATGAAAAGCCGTTTGTCGCCGTGGTCAGTGTTACCACGCCTGCGGAGGTGAATGAGAAGTTTGTCCGCTCCTGATTATCGCCAGCCATGATCCAGCCCCAGCCGCAGACACCGGTAGCAAGAGCCATTGAATCGGCATCGGCCCAGCTTCTTTTTCCGCGCAAGCATTTCAGGCCGTTGTAGGTTGTAAGAACGTCGCCGTAAGAGGTTATGGTTATAAGTTGGCTTGAATCCGTTCCGGCTGGTACGGCTTCACGGGTGATGAGGAGGTCGCGCTGGGCGGCTTTGTTACCGAGAGTAAGCGAGTTTGCAAGAGGAGCAGTTCCACACCTAAACCCAGAACCGCCAGAATTTGAATCAACGAAGAATAGCGTCGCGCCAGATGCGTCCAGAAATTTGTATCCGTGCGTTGTGTTGGCTCTTGGAAGCCGAAAATACATTCCGTCCGCGCTCCACGAACTAACTATATATGATGTCTGTTGCGTTCCCGTTGAATTTGTCGGGTTAAAATATATCCCCCCGTTGTTGTTGTTTCCCGACGGATCGCACTTCCACAGGGCGTCACCAGCGTAACTATTTTTTACTCCTCCGCTTGCATTTTTAAACCTTGCCGCGTCGCTTGAATCTATGCTCAAATGCCAAGTATCCCCATCTGTCCCATTGAATTGTATCGTAGGCTGAAGGGTTGAAGCTGTAATAAGAAGCGAGGAATCTGTACCAGCTGGAACAGCCTCCATCGTAACGAGTAAGTCCCTCTGCGCGCCTTTTTGACCGAGTGTTAAAGACGTGGCTTTGGGAGTGAGGGTTCCCACCCCCGCGATTCCAGCAAGTTTCAACGCGCCCGTAGAGTCCAAATAAGCGAGATTGGTTCCGGTTGCGCCCATCTGTTTAAATTCCCATTTCCCGCCTGCGGTCTTGTAGAATTTCATCGTTGCCGTATCGCAAAGGGCGATCGTGCTGTGAGCCTTTTCCAGGGTCTTGTTGATGAGCGCGAAGTTGATGGAGTTTGGGTTTGTGTAAAAAGTCGTTTGGCCCCAGACGGTCAAGGCCCAGAATAAGAGCAAGAGTATCATAACGATTCGCTTCATGGTTTAGAGTCCTATGTTTGGTTCGGATTTATGGGCAATAAGTTTGTAGGTCTTTACCGTGTCCACGTACACCCAATAATGCGTTTCATCGTCCAAATCTGAATCAGGCTTGTACGACGCGAGATTGGGCAGTTGCGAACAAGCCACTTTATTGGTCGGATACGCCGAGGTCGTGGGCTGGACTTCGACGGTATGGGTGGCTTTGTCGAGTTCACCCGTTGTCGAATTGCGGAGGGTTATGAGAATAACGTCTTTATCCCAAGCGGCCATTTTTCAAATCCTTCCGATAGGCAGATAGGTTATTTCCACGGCAGGGGTCTTGGCGGTCAGCACTTCCCAGAAGTGAAGGCGCATGAGGCGGCCAGCGTCCCGGCTTCCGGCATCGAAGTAAATCTCCACGTTCGGGTCAATCTTCACGTTATAAACGCCCGCCGAATCCCCGTTCAAATAGTAAAGCGTGATTTCAATTTCTGCGGTCAGGGCTTTCAAAGTATTAACATGGTCCACGGTCCCGCGTTCGTCCGGTATCACGTCCACGGTCAGTTCATGCCACGGCTCCCCGTGGTAGTAAAGAAGCGGCTGGCCGGAAAGAAGATACCGCGTGTAAAACCGTTGGTTGGTTACGACTTCAACCGACAGGACTTCGTTGGAAGTCAGGTTGATCGTCGTGGAACCGGAAACGAATTTTAAAACATTGTGGACAGACATTAGCCTTTGATGTCCAGTTTAACCGTTGCCCCGCCGATTTCGGCTTTCTGCGCACCGGTCCCGCCGGATTCGGTCAAAACCGTACGGACGAAAAACCGCAACAGGTCCCCCGGCGAAACCCCGCTTGCCGTGATGGTGAACGAAAAGGCCGCCATAGAAGTCGTAAGCGTTTGTGCGGCGGTCGCGCAAATATCAGAACCAGCCGTTCCAGCCTCCGCGATCTCGTAGCATTCGCAGTCAATCGATTTTGCCGACATGGTTCCGGTCCCAGTGTCGGAATACCGCGCCGTTACCGAAAGTGTGATGGTTTCGGCGGCCACGTAGCACTCCGGAACACGGAACGCGAAACACACGGTTTCAGTCTTGGTGGTTCCGTGCGCGTCCTGTCCCCTGAGAACCCCCGTTCCACTTCCGTAACCCCCCATGACTATCTGGGGATCGCCTGCGGCCCCTGTCGTGTTCAGAACATCCCCGTCCGCGTAAACCCATGCCGTAATCGGGACGGGATATGAAATCGCGTCCTCTTGTTTAAGATTCGCGCGGGGTTTTGAATTTACTTCCGCAAGTGGTAGAACGTCGCCAGTTCCATAAGCCATTTTAACCTCTTTACCAAATTACATCGTAACCGTTAAGACCGGACGCATTGAGCAGAAACCAGTTCTGCATATTGTTTATACAGTAGGAAAGGACTTCAAAATTCACCCCCCCGACAAGGTTCAGGGACTGAATTCCGTAAACTTCCGCAATCGCGCTAATGGTAGGTTTTTCAAGAACAAATTCCACCCAGTCGCCGGGCTGTGTCAAAATCTCCAACAGGGAAAGCGAATACTTGAAACAAGTGATCCCGTCGTTCCACATCCAATACCGATGCTGTGCAACGGACGCGGCGTAGGATTCCACCCAGCATCCAGGAAGCCCGATGTATTTCGTCCGCTTCACGCCGTGCTTGATATAAGACTTGTTTTTTTCGTCCGACGGCGGCCATACGTATTCGTACATATATTCAGAGTTCAAATAGTCGTATCCGTACCGTACCACGAACTCGTTATAAGGTTCAATTGTCGTGATCGTCGGAACCGGGAAAGTGATATTTGTATCGTACCAATGCGCCGCAGTTATACTTGCCGGATTGTGCGGACGGAACGAGTGCAGTTTGTCGACACCCCAATTGTCCGTCCATACATATCCGTCCAAATGTTTTACAATTTCCTCAATCGCCTGCAAGATCGTCTGCGCGCGGTCGAGCGAGAATGTAATGTCATAGTTCATTATATCGCAGTAATGATATTCTGCATCCCATGTAAAATCGGCATCATAGGCCGCCCGTTGCTTCCAAGTTACCGTTGCGGCTTTGGTATAAGAATTTGCCAGAGCCGAAACGACAAGCGTTATATAAGGCGGATATTTCGCTGTGGCCGCGACACCCGTTGAAACCGTTACGTCCTCGGTCGTGGTCCCCTCGGTGATTGTCAGAACTTCGGCGGCCTTGATGTACGCCGGGACGTTCACGGCAACGCGGATGGTCGTGTCCCCGGCCGTGAAAGATTCGTTCAGGGTTCCGATGGTTTTGGCCCCGAAATACGAGGAGCAATCCAGATACTTGTTGTCTATCCCGGCATGGTTTACGTACAAGTCGTAAAGCGCGGATACGACGTTCTGGTTCTCGAAATTGATGCACGTCGAGAACTTGCACATATCGTAAACGACGGGGGTTCCTCCGAACGCCGAGAACGGGATTCTGACCGATTCCTGGCCTACCTGTTGGCTGTCAGAGGTCGAAATCCTGAATACGCCGAGTGAATAGTCGGACGCGCCCAAAACATAGGCGTAATCGCCGTATAGAGCGAGATGGATGGCTCCGTCAAGGTAGTTTGGCGAACCGTCGGACGCGAGATGGTCCACGGTTGCAGGCGAGGCAGGCGTAGAAACGTCCACAACGGTCAACGAGTCGTCATTGAACGCGGCAACGTAGCAGTACGAATCACGTTTTACAACCGCGTAAGCACCACCGAGATAGTTGGCGGAACCTGAACCTGCCAGCGCGCCTTCCTTCACAGGGTTTGCCTTGTCCGTGATGTCGATAACCAGAAGCGCGTGATTTGTCGTGTCAACCAAATATGCGTAATCGCCATCGACGTACAAGTCTTTTGCGGCCGTGAGATAGTCCGGCGCGGCCGTACAAGAGCCTGTCAGGGACGGCGCGGCAGGGTTGGAGATGTCGATAATCTTGAACGTATCGGCATCGACGCAATAGGCGTAATCGCCAAGCACAAACAGGCAGTTATGGTTTGGGGTGGTGAGCGCAATGTTTCCCGTTGCGGACGGGTTTTCGGGGTCTGCGAGGGAATAGACGTAAAGCCCTGATCCGGCCGCCAACGCCCAAACTACGTAAAGATTTTCACCGAGCACAAACGGATTCGGAGCCGTGCTTGCGCTGACCGCGCCGCTTGGCGTGGTGATTCGTGTCTGGTACGCCGGATTAAATCTGTCCGTAACGTCGAGAATGGTTACGCAATCGTCGTCCTGTGTTCCGACAAAGAGATAATCGCCCTTGATGGCCAGATGAATGGGATTGTCCAGATAGTTCGGAGATCCGGTTCCGGAAATTCTGGAAATCGCAACGGGGTTTTCTTTTTCGTGTATGTCGAAAATATCCACCGCGTCCGTCGAGTCCGCAATGTACAGATAATCGTTATCAGCAAGAACCTTGCGCGGCGTGATAGCGTAGGACTGATACTTTACGTTCCCGTAGGTCTTGACGGCGTAGAGATTGATCCGGCCCTTCACGCCTTCGATAACATCCGGCCCGTAGAGTTTAAAACCCTGGCTTCCGAGGCTCGTTATCGAAACATCGTCAAACCCGGCCGAATCGTCCCGGCTTCCCATCCCGCAAAGCCCGGCCCCGTGCGTGGTGTCTGTAACCTGAAAGACTTGAACGGAATCATGCCACATTGTTATCACGCCGTCAAGCCGTTGTATGGTAAACTCGTGCCAATCCGTATCGTCAAGATACGCGGAGGCAGCCCAAGAGCTGATCAGGGAACCTATCCCGCTAACAACATTCCACAACTCTATCTGCGGGTTCCCGCTGTTATTGTTTACATTCACGTAATAATAATTGTTCGCGTCCTCGTAGCCGAACACAAGCGCAAAAGCATATCCCCCCGACAGGGCTTCGTTTATCATGGCCTGACAAGTAAACTCGAAGTTGTAATATTCGATTCCAGTTACAAGCGCAAGTTCTCCGAGCCTGTTGTAGTCCAGCGCGCCATAAGCAGAAGTATTGATATACCAGCACGTCCGCCCTCCGAGTGCGCCGTTGGTCCAGCGTGTAGCGGTCAGGGGGAGCCAGCGATAATCAACCGCCGAATCAAAGTTGTCCGTGAAGTCCTCGCCAACGACAACGCTTTCCTCCTGATAAAACTCTACCGTCCACTCTCCGAGTTTGGCGTTACTTAAAACGGCAACCTTCGCTCGGTCAAGTGTTCCCTCGGAGCCGTCGTTCCAAATCACCGTATCGGCAATCGTGCCCGTGGTATCAACACGCTTCAATTTGTCCGAGTCGCCCGTTTCCGCGCCGCGTAGAACCTGATCCAGGTGGTACTTTTTAACATCCACCACGTTTAGCACGGCTTTTCCGTTGGAGCATTGCGGAAGGGCCAGAACCTTGCCACGGAAAAGGTTGATCCGCTCCGCCGAACCTTCGACGTGCAGCCGGATGATGATGTCCTTGTTGACAACCGACTTTGGGTATATCCACGTTCCTTTGGTGTATCCGTAGGTCGTGGCCGTATCAATCGCTATGGTATGGTAAAACGTGGAAGATCCATCCGCCGCCGTGAAACTCGCTACTGTTACTTCTTCGGTCTTATCGCCGTCGTTTATGACAAGCACTTCATCGGCCGCGAATGTTACGAATGTTTTTCCGACGATGTAAAGATTGGTGGAACCGTCCGGAATAAGCCGATCAAACTCTCCGACAACCGAATGGAACGGTGAAGAAGTCGAAAGCGGATTGAAATAATCATCCGGGTCTCCAAAGGTGATTGAAATGTCCGGTATCGTCGGCCGGTGAATCCATTCCGGGTCGAGGTCCAGAACATTGGAAATCGGGGACATTGAAATAATATCGTGCGATCCATTCAGAACGATGTTCTGCCCTTCGGGGTCGTATATGACTTCAACGTAATACTTCGCGCCCGTGGAGTTTGAGAGCGCGGTTGAAATCGTCGAAGGAAGTTCATCATGGTACGGCATTACGGCAAACTCGTTTCCATGAACATCAGCGTATGAACCACACCGTAGGCTTTTTCGCCAAAGGTGTATCTGGTCCGGATGTTATCCGGTACAAGAAAGACCTTCAGTGAAGCCGTTGCGTCATAGATAAAATTATAGTACACCGTCATTTCTTTCTGTTCGTCGATGATCTGCCTTATCCGTGATTTGGTGTCACGCGCGGTTTCGGCAATCTGCATCGTCATGGTGTCCCAGCGCGAGCCGGAAGCGTGGAGATACGGCGCGCCGAGCTGGTTGTTTATCAAGTCTGTGTCCTGCGATTGCCGGACCGCAACCAGGCGGACTTCTTCGTCGGAGAAATAAACGCTCGAACCGGCAAGCGTGAATTTGACGGCGTTCGCCATTAGTACGGACTCACCCAGTTTGTCATGTATCTTTCACGGTAACGGATTCTCGGAGAGATGTTTTGATCCGTTATCTCTACCCATGTCTGGGGCGTGGCCTCATTGACGATAACATTCACGCCTTGCTTTGAAGCCTGCCCCGTCCCTCCAGGAGGACCGCTTAACCCGGCACTCACCTTGCCTGCCGATCCGAGTCTGCCAAGAAGATCGTCCAACGGCCCCGTATCAATATCAAGCCCGACTGAGATCGTCCAAATGTGCGACGTAACGCTTTGGAGTTCAGTATCGAGGGCCGTCATGGAGGCCGTGTATTCGTTGGTTACATCCGTCGCGGATTTCATTTCGTCGGAATTATCCGCTATCGCGTCGGACTGTGCGCCGTAGTGCTCCAAGAGTTCATCGGAGCCGTCGCCAAGCGTCTGGGTCATCTGGTTGTATTGGTCGATCAGGTCATTGTACGCCTGCACCGCGTCGGCATAGGCTTGGCTGGTCGGGTCCAGGGTTTCGATGTACGCCGCCATGTCGTCGATAAGAGTTCTGATATATTCATCGACTTCCGTTTCCGACATGGGGACACCGAAGTATAGCATATCCTGAATAGCCTGCCCCGCCATTGCGATGTTCTGCTGAAACTCCTGAAAATCCGTGAAGAAGGTTTGCCAGTATCTTTCCCATTCGATGCTTGCCAGACGGACAAGCCCGATCTGATCTTCAAGAAGCGGGTTCACAAGACCGAGCTTGTCATACAGGGCCGTGAGTTTATCTACGACCTGTTGATATTCGTATGAGCCTTCTTCCAACTTTGGGATCAGGGCTTCGTAGGAATTGATTTGTTTCCATACTGATTCCTCGGTTTCGATACCGAGATAGTCAAGCTGCCCGGCTAGGCTGTAAAAATAATCGATCTTCTTCCGCATTTCTTCGTCAACTTCTCTCGCTGTTGGACTTGTAAACGCTTCAATGAGTGCAGAACCAACAGCCAAGATGCTCGGAGCCAAATCTTTAAAACTCAAATCAATGTCTTTGATATTGCCCGTAATTTTGTCACGCGGCATCTGTTCAAATATGGTGATAAGCCCGGCAACAGCCGCGACGATATTCCCAATCGTAGCCACTGTCTGTTTCATTACAGAATCAGAGCCTGCGAGTTGCCCCGTCAACTCAAATATTGTACTAACCCACGCTTGCGTAGAGGCTTTTGCCGCTTCAAGCTTTGCCTTCGCTTTTTCTGTTTCATCGGCCCATTTTTTAATTTTATCTTCTACTTCTGGACAAGATTCTATGAGTTTACCTATCGCATCGTCAAGGGCGTGAGATTCAACTTTTGCCTTGCGTAATTTCCCGCTGGCTTCATTTGCTCTAATAGCAAATTCTTCCGTGGCTACTGCGGCACTCCCCGTTGATTGGGCAAGTTCATCTGTTTTTTCACTTGTCATCCCAAACAAATCCGTAATTGTGGCTACTGGACCATTGGGGGCTCCAAGTTTTTGTGTTTCTCCGAACAGGTTTTCCGTTGATAGGGTCAGATTTTCCGTATCAACTTCTAAATCCCTTGCGGCTTGACTTGCCTGCATATTCATGTGTAGTTGCGCATCGTAGGCATTTTTCGATTTCTGCCCAGCGATGGTTTCGACAAAAAGAAGCCACGCTGCCGTGGCAGCCGCAATCGCGCCGACAACACCCAACGAACCAGTTCCGATAACAGAGCCCAGCCCGGTCAGCCCGTTGATAACTTTCGCAAACTCAATTCCCTTGATCGCAAGCGACACAGCACCGAACGCTAACGCTAACTCTCCGACAAGTTTGATAATCGCCTGAAACTGCTCCGGATTGTCTTTCAGCCAGCCCGTTATGTCTTTCAGAACCGGCATGACGGCTTTGCCGATTTCAACAAACGCAATCTCAAAATTGTTTTTAAGAATTGCCAGTTGTTGCGTAAAGGTTCCGGTAACTTCTTGAAATTCTTTCTCTGTGTCCCCAGATGCATCTGCAACGCCCCGGATCGCCTCTCCGAAAGCGTCCATGTTATTCGCGGCGAGTTGGATAATATCCCGGCTTCGGCCAAGTTCAAGGGTCTGGAGAGTTGCGGCCTTGGCCTGCGGGGTCATGGTTTTAAAACGAGTTTCGAGTTTTTTAATTAGGGCTTCGAGACCGATGAAATTCCCCTGCGAATCATAAATGGATCCAATGAGCTTTTCCCATTCCGGCCGGTGTTCCGTAATAGACTTTAAGGCCATCGCAATCTTTTGCCCGGATTCACTGGCCTCCAAGCCGTATTGCGAGAAAAATCCAAACGCGCCGTACAATTCTTCAATTGGGATTTTCAGGCCCTGAGCCTGCGGAATAATTTTCCCCATCGCGGATTCGAGTTCTTGATATGAGACGTTGGACATATCAAGAGTCGCGTTTTGCATATCAAGCAAAGATTCCAAATCCTCAACACCGAGACCGTAAGCCTTCATGATAGGCGTTGTGGCCCCTATCACGTCCCTCAGGTCGGAATGCGTGGCAACGGCGGCCTTGCTTGTAATTTCAAGAGCGGAAATCGCGTCGCTTGTACTGAATCCGGCGCGGAGCAGTTGTTCCATTCCTCCGGTGAGCGCGGAGAGAGAAAGCGGAACGGATGAACCAATGTCCTTGATGGACTGTTCTATCGCTTTAAATTCGTCATCGGTCAGGTCAACCGTGTTTTTCAGGTCAACCATCCCGCCTTCAAACTTCGCGGCGGCGATAGTGGAGGCGACAAACGCGGCCGTTCCTGCGGCAAGGGCTTTATTGAGGACGTCATCCATTGTGATCGCGCCCTTCTTAATCTTCGCCGTCAGGTCGTCAAGACCTTTTCCGAATTTGTCAGCCCCAGCCAGAGAAACAAGAACCGCTATTTCACCGAGTCCCGGTATGTCCCCGAATCCAGCCATTAGTAGACCTCAACGTCTGTAAACCCACCCTTGCCGTCTGGAACCCTGTACGTCTTTGCTCCCTTGTTCTCTTGCCGTTTCTCTCTCTTGAATAACTGCTTAATGCCCTTGCCTTTTGGAAGATGGACATTCACGTTAGCCGTACCAATCACGTCCGCCACGCCTATCAATAACTCCGGAAAATGCTTGATTAGGTATTCCGCGATAATCTGTTCCTCGGTCTTGATTCCCATTGAAGCCAATAGAAGCGCGCGCCGGAACGGGTTGGTCATGTCCTCCGTCAGTTCGTCGGAGAAAGGTTTGTATCCGTAGCGTCGGGCGATGTGCTCTCGGATTCGCCACTCTGCAAAACCTTCATTGTCGAGTTTTTTGCTTCGCGCGCCACCTCGTTGATCTTTCCGGTAAGTTCAAGATATTTCTGCGCCAGAAGGTTCATGAGGTCGGCGTTGGAGCAAAGAATATCCTTGAACGCCACGCGGTCGTCGGAGGTCGGAAAGAGTTTGTTCCCGCCACGGTCTTTAAGGAACATGGGGATAAGTTCCTGGATCGTCCGGACCTTCGAGAATTTCTTGGCCATCTGCTCGGCAAGATTGCGCGGCTTTTCCTCCTCGATCCGTTTCCGAGCCTCGCCCTTGAAGGTTTTCACTTCCGCGCGCCAATCATCTTCATTGACGGCCATGTCAGCAAAGCCCTTCGCGCGGAGTTCGGCGTACCGGCCCTGATAGACTTCCTCTTGCACTTCGAGAATGGAATAAACGTCCGGGGCGGTCAGAACAGCGTCAACGTGGCCCGTATCACCGGGAAGTGGGATCTGGAATTGGACGGAGATGGTTTTCTTTTCGTAGGCGGATTTGATGATGTCAATGGGTTTGAGTCCCGACATTGTTGTTTTCTCCTTTCTCGATCGTTTCATCTACCAGTGCGAATACGTGCCGCTTGACGGCCATGTACTGCATGGAAAAATCAAGGAACTTCTGAATATCGGACTTGGGGGGCAGTTTACTTTTGTCCGCGTAAACCGCCACCCCAAGCCTCGAATTTCTCTCGACCAAATACCGGTCAGGCTCCACGCCGGACACGAATTTGATCGCGGCAATCTCAAAAAGGTTAATCGTCGCGTGTTCCCGTTTTCCCTCTTCCATTTTCAAACCTCCTTAAGGTTAAGCGGATACTTTCGCCCACAGACACGAAACAACGTCCGAAGCGGCCGGGGTTCCGGTGGTGAATGTGATGGTCCCGGATGCTCCGATGGTAATGCCGGACTTGACCCGCTTGGTCGTCCAGGAATCGGACTTGTCTTTCAACTTGACAAACACGGCGGTGTCATAGTCCCAGTCGTCATGCGAAGTCGCGGTAACGAGCGTAACGGGCGTGCCTGAGGACATCTGGTAAACGGCCGTTGTCGGCGTGGCGTTGAACTTGTCAAACACCATTTCAGCACCAGAGCAGAGGACAAACGGCTCGTGATAGGTGTGGAATTTGATCGTCCGGTCGCCATAGTCCATCTGGTTGGTGAAGCCGATGTCGTCAATAACCATGTCCTGGATGACAAGGGAGAACAGGACCGTAACATTGTCAGAATCCCTGCAAATGGCTTCCCAGTGTCCGACCGGAAGATCGTTTTCCTGGCGGAGCGAGAGGACACCCGTTCCGGCAGTGGACCAGGTCTGCCCGTAGAACGTGGCAAGATCAGTCCAAGCCTTTCCGCCGAGAATGGTAAGGGTTCCGTCCCAGCGCGGTCCGCGCCGGATATGGGTTTTGTCGTCGCCGCCGCCCTGCTGGAAAATGTCCGCCTCGTAGTCCCATGACGGTTCTCCGATTTCAATCTGGGTGATGTAGGACATATTCGTCCACACCACCGGAGCCGCGACGGTCGCCTCTTGGCGGACAAAGCGGTTAAGCGTAAAACGCCCCATCTGGTGCGAATTTGCCGCAGGCGCACCGAGTTGGTCAGTTTTTGCCATTAAAAATCCTCCTGAAGTTAAGCGATAAGAATTACTTCAAACTCGCGTCTAAACTCTTTCGGGTCCTCTGCGGTCAACACACGCGGCCCGTTTATCTGTTGAACCACTATGCCCTGCGCCGTGAGCGTGGTTCCCGTGTAAGCCGTGCTTGTGGTTACGTTAAACGTCGAAGTCGATTGCAATGTCTTTGGATCCTTGAAAAGATTCAGCGTGGTGTCCGTGATAATGTTCATTTCTTCTTCGCCGCCCGTCTTTCTATCGCACCATGCGCCGATAATCATGGAATAGCGTTCGTATCCTGCGCCGCCCTGCTGGTTGAAATCGCCGTTGCATAACGGAGCCTCCACATAAAGAACGGGCTTGGAAAATCTTTTAAAAACGTCATCCTCCGGCCAACCCAAGACCACCGTCCATGAAGTCCACGGCGAAGTGGCGGCGGCTTTCGCGGCGAGCAGTTGATAGATGCACTGCTGAATGTCAGTTGATTTCCGGGCCGCCCGAAGCGACATTTTCCCCTCTCGGCATCATGGATGAAAAATCGTTTATCAGTTCTGCGGCGGTTGTGTAAGAAAACATCAAAACCAGATCGCGCCCCTGCCCGTTGTAGTTTGAAACCGTGAGACAGATTTTATCCCCGGCTTTTGCGGTGGCGATGTCATCCACCTTGTTGAACAGAATTAAATCAGATAGCATCATTTCTGACCTTCTTTTTTTATGGCTTCTTTGAGTGCGTTGGCAATATCCTGTTTAATCTGCGGCCCTTTCTGGCGCATGGGATCTCCCAGGAAACGCCTCGGAGCCATGTACTTTGTCCCGTCGTGGACAAACTTCATGTAATTCGCTATCGTTTCGTCCTGATAAATCAGCCATTGCAGGGCTTTGGTAAAATCGCCCGACTGACCGACCGGGATCATTTTCATCGACCGTCTCCCTTGCCCCGTTAAAACGCGGACTGGCATGGACGGACCGCCCGGAGGCGGAGGAAAGTATTGCCTTCCTTTGCTCGACGTAACAGGGGCTGGATGCGGGCCGGAAAGGTTTTTCAATGATTCGTCAAAAATATCCTGCGCACCCTTCCTGATAACCCTCGGCGCAGTATCCAGAAACGCCTTCTTGACTGCGGCGGACTTGGTTTCCCAGCCTTTTATGTTCACACTGTTCAAGATTCCCGCCTGACCAGATGCGCCACCTGCCCGGCATCGCCCGGAAGGTCTGTAACGTCCCGGATCAAGTACTTATTGCTGTCATACGTTATATAATCATGATATTCAGATTTTCCGGACAAGTCTACAAACGCGCCGGATGTACGGTTCACCGTACCCCAAACAAAGCGGTCTGTTTTTTGAATCTCGCCTATCTGGGAAAGCCATTCCTTGTTGATAGGGATATTGCCGGAAATCATCGAAATCGGCTCTGTAATGACAAACGAAAGCGGCGTTGTGGCCTCGGTGGTAGAGTAAAGCCCCAGACCGTTGCAGGCCGTTGCTGATGGGTTGTCCCTGTGCCACTGCGCGGAGAAAGACGGGTTGTTGGTATCCCTCGAAGCCATGCACCGGCACGTGGAACCCGTGAAGGTCGAAAGCGTGGCATCTTCGGCCAGTGCGGACCTGTTAAGCCACGCGCAAAACCGTTCCTTGTACGTCATTCGTCGTCAACCCCGAAAACCTGAAATGCTCTTGATTCGTCCGTTGCGCCAAAGTCGATATTGGTATTGTCGTTTTCGTCCGGGTGGTAGTCGTCCCCGCCCGTGTAGGACCAAGACCAGGTTTCATATTTCATCCCGGCCTTGTCGAGCATATCCTTGGCGCGCGCAATGTACCAAGCCGCCATTTCCTTCCGTTCGGTGTTCCGGACTTCCGTGCTCTTGACGTTTCCGGCCTGAAAGTCCTCTTTGGCCGGGATTGAAACAATCAGCGCGGCCACGTAGTAACACTGCGCCGCCTTTGCCAGCGCGCCGCCGTCAGCCGAAGCGGTAGTGTAAGCGGTGAGCGAGGCGTAGCCGTTATTGGAAAGAATCTTGTTCAGCCACGAATCCCCAGCTGTGATAAACGGCGCGGAATAGAGAAACGAAGTCCCGAAATCGGTTGTAGACCAATTCCCAACGTTCCTGACTTCGGTCGATGTTACGTTATGTGCCATTGTAAACCCATTTTTTAGGAAAGCAGGCCAAGTTGTTAAACAACGATTCGATCTATTGTTTTGCCGTCTTCGTTTTCAATAAACGCAATCGTGTTGAAAAAAATGTTAAGGTGATTTTCATCCTTATCTGTTACATCTTCCAGAACAGCGAAAGCCCACCAACCCTGTCGTTTCAGTTCATCCGCTATGTGGTCTGTATCGAGAATAATCTTCTCCCACGGTTCTTGTGGACGGGCCAGCGAACTTTCCTGAAACGGAACCTCAACTCGGTTGTTATAAACCGCATGATAGTGTTTGATGCTCCCGACGACAAATTCCTTTACTATTTCCTTTGGGTTCACAGCACCACCCGGATGCTTAAAACGAATTTTGACAACCATGCTCTACCTGCCTTTCTTGGTTTGCTCGGCCTGCCTTCCTATTATCGCTTGTGGCTTCACCAGAAGCCCGTAGAGGCAAGATAATTGAGGGGCCGGGTTCGCATCCGTCTGATTCCAAGATTACGCGAAGCGACTTGTTCCGGTTTTCCCGGTACGGTTCCGCAAGATTAAGGGATACGGGGAACCCGGCCATTTCCTCAAATGCTCTCGTAAAGATTCTCCAGTCCTCCGATATAGTTTTCCATGCAAAACTCGGAGCGTTTCAAAAGCAGATTCTTCCTTTTCTCGACGTGCTCGCCCCAGCGTTCTTTCAACTCGTCCGGGGACTGAACCACTATCCCAATGTCCGACCGCAAGACCAAATCTTCCGACGGCTTGTTGCCGATCACCACGGGCGGAACCCCGGCCGCGATCCCGTCAAAGAGTTTGTTCGGAAGCGCGAAGTCCCAAACCGGCTGATGCTTTTCCGTCCAGTTCCCGACAAGGCTCCACGAGTACATCCCGATTTCGCCAAGCAGGTCCAAGTACACAGCCGACTTGATAACATCCACGAGATTTTGGTAATATTCGCGCGTGTCCCTGTGGTCTTTGAGGTTCGGCGCGTAAATAGAAACCGGGATGCCGAGTTCTTTCAGCCGTTTGTAAATCTTGGTATAGTCCCGCCAACCGTCGCGCATGATTTCGCTTTCCCGGACGTGCGCACCGTTACAAACCAGCCCTCCGAGAAACGAATAGTCCCGGTGTTTGAAGAACGCATACGGCACGGCGGACGGGATAATCGCAACCGGCTTGGCGAACCTTTTTTTCAGTTCAATTTGACACGCCCCGGACGTTATAACTGCCCCGTCGGAACAGGCCAGTGCCGCGTCCTCGGACACCCACCTGATTTCCTCGCCGGAATCCGCTTTCTCGTTTCGGACCCGCCAATAATTCGAGTCGTGCATATCCAGCACTATTTTTGCATCTGGCAGAAGTTCCCGAATCATGATCGCGTGAAAGTTCGGCTCGTTGTGGACCTGCCAAACGTCAACCTTGTCCTTGTACAATTGTACGGCGTTCCTGAATTGATTCAGATTGGCGTAGACTGACGTGGTGGTATATTGCGAATCATCGCGGTACTTCCCGGCCAGAAGATGCACCTGATGACCGTGATCGAGAAGCACCCGCGCCTCTTTGGCGACACGGATGCAGTTATAATCCGCTACGAAACAGACTCGCATTATTTTACGCCGAATTGAGCAAGCACCTGATTAACCGGCTCGCTTTTCAGGGCTTGAAGTCTTTTGACCAACTCGGACAATCCGTTGTTAAGTTGCAGATTCGCTTTTTCCTGCGTATTCAAAGCGTCGGCGTAGGAGATAAGCAGTTCCCTGACCCGCGCCTCCGACACCTTGCCGATCTTCGACAAGTCAACCTGATGTTGTGGAGCCGTAACCCTCCCGAACCCGAACGCGATAACCAGAACCAGAACAACGATCCATCCGTACTTCTTGGCAAACTCTTTCATCTTTGTCCTCCTAACTCTGTTAGTAATTGGTTGATTTTATCCATCTGGTTTTCCAACGAATACCGCGTAACGAAAGCCCTGTACTCCCCCGAATTGATTTCGGAATACTTTATCATGTCAACCGCTTCTTCGGTGTGGTTGAACAGGTTTTCCGATGGGTACAATTCCTCCGCACCGGGGAAGTTATGAATCACGGGCAGAAGCCCCTTCGCCATTCCCTCGACTATCCCATAGCCGAACGACTCATGGAACGACGTTGAAAGCAGATACTGGCAGGACGAAAGAAACCCATCCATGTCCTCCACCCATCCGTGGAATAAAACATTGTTCGTCAATCCCGTCCGGTCGAGCAGGTGTTCCATGTAGTGATACAAAAGTCTGTCCTGCCACTTCCCGGCGATATGCACGGTGTAACGCTGATCAACCTCGACAAGCGGACCGAGAATCTGCGGAATCATCTGCGGGTTCTTACGGACGTTCAGATAGCCCACCCACGCAATATCAAATCCCTGGTGCATTTCTTCGAGTTTGAACTTTCCGAGGTTAATCCCGTTTTCAATGACCACCTTGTTCACTTCCACGTCCGGATGCTCGCGGTCAAACATTTTCCGCGCCGGTTCGGAAACAAACACAAGTTTGCTCACATTCGGCCAGTAGATTTGCATCAGGTTCGTAAAGATTTCGTATCTATGGAGACGGCAAACCAACTTCGCCCGCCCCTTGAAATGCGACATCTTGGCAAACTCCGATCCGCACCATTCGGCCCAAATTAAATCCTGCGAGTCGAACAACTGGCTGTAATCAGGGCAACTTTGCGCGTCCATTACCATGACGTTATGCTCACAAGAGAGACGTTCGATAACGTCCTTGATAAATTCCTTTGTTCCCTGATGTACAATCGTAATCTTCATCTCTTAGGCTTCGGGGGCGGTTGCCCGCCCCCTTTGCCGTTCTCCTTAGTTCAGAGCAAAAAACACAGTATCCTTGGTCGTATTTTTTGCCCAGACGACGATAAAAATGCTGTCGCCGTATGCGGTTCTGCCGATTTCTCTGATGTAATTCGAGCTACCAAGTGCCATTGAATCCGCAGCCGAAGCATTGATATAGTTGCTCGTAAGAATAAGCGGATATTTCATCGTTGCTCCGGTAATGGTTCCGAATTTCAAAGACGCATCTTCGGAATTATTGGTAGTGTCATCAAGGATGGCGGTAAGCGTCGCGTAAGTGGTCACGTTTTTCAGACCATCATAAGCCTTGAATCCGAAAATCATGTTATCTGCGGGAGCAAGGCCAGCCGTGTCGTTCGACGAAACCATATACAGTGCTCCAAGCGTGGCCGCGTCGTCATTGAAAGTAAGCGCGACGTTTGCATTGGTAGCGTTCGTGAAGGTTTCCTCATTCTGCAATCTGAGGTCCGTCGTACAGGTTCCGATGTCAATTCCTACGGCTGCTCCCGAATCGTTGATTTTCAAACCGATGGGCCATACCGCGCCTTCGCCTTTGCTTCGGATCACTACGCCAGCACTGATGCCTGTTCCAGATGGAGACACAGGCCCAACGCCTCCGAGGTTCACATCGACCCCGGAAAACATCGTCCCCGATGCGACGGTCATAGTCCCGGCAAGAGTAGCCCCGGCGTTGATGATTCCGTATTCCGCCGTCCCGGCCAGGGTGATCGTTCCGCCCTGGTTGAAGATTTTGGCGGCGACGATTGAGCCGTCGGTGAAAGAGAGCGATCCTTCAGTTTTCAACTGGTTGTAAACACCCGCCTGCGTCGCGCCGCTTGTCTGGCCGATGGTAAGCAAGTATCTGGTCCAAATCGGAGACGTGATTTCAGCCGCAGCCTTCCCGCCGTCATCGGCGAAAACCTGAATCCCGCCGGTGTTGTCTGTGCTTCCGACAAGGATGAGTCCGGCACTATCCGAGTTTGATTTCACGCCGACTTTAAGCGGGACTGTCGCTGTTCCGCCTGGGACCGTGTTGGCTCCCGTCCACGCATTCGCAAGGCTCAACCCTGGAAGGGTGGTCGTTGCTGACGGCAACGTAATGGTAGCCGCACTGATGTTTTGGTTCTGAATGGTCGTCAGGGCGGTTCCCGTTGCAATGGGAGCGATCTTGATTCCCCCACTGGTGGACCCGTCCCATTCGGCGGTGCTCGTGTAGACGTTCGACAAGCTCAAACCAGGAAGCGTGGTGGTTGCGCTCGGCAAAGTGATTGTAGAAGCCGATACGTTCTGGTTCTGGATTGTCGCCGTCGCCGTTCCGGTGGCGATAGGTGCAATCTTGATCCCTCCGGAAGTAGACCCGGCCCACGTCGAGGAAATCCCGCCTGAATAATTGATGGCGGTAACGTCCCCGGAGGACCAGGTAACCGTGTTCGATCCGAAGGTTGCGATCAGTTCATCCGAGTTTTCATTCCACTCGAATGTGTTGTTGGTGCTGTTATCGAATGTCCCGCCGCTCTTTAACATGACAATACCGGTCGAATCCACTCCGAACACACGGGCATCACCGATTTCAAGGTCAATCGGATAAAGAGCCTGATACAGATTGATTTTCAGGCTATCGCTGTCATCGGTGAAGTTTGCGTTTCCGCTGAAATTCGCGGCTCCAGTGAAATTGTTCGTCGCGGAGTTCGTTACCGTACCGGCCAACGTCGGGCTGGTCAGCGTCTTGTACGTGAACGTGAACTGCCCGTTTTTGATGTAATCCATCAGCCGGTCGTAGCGCGGCATCCTTCCGGGATCGCCGGTCTGCGCAAAGAGCGGAGGAAAAAGAGCAAGAGCCACAAACAGAATGAAGAACTTCCTCATTCCTGTTCCTCCTTTGATTTGACGGGCTTGGCCTTCGGCTTTTCCTTCGACTTCAGCCAGGCATCATACTTCGCCTTTGCCGAGGCCGCGTCGGGTGCGCTTTTAAGCAAGCCCTCATTGATTTTTCCACGCCAGAACGCGGAATCAGGGACTTCAACCGGGATTTCTTTTTCGACCATATCCTTTGTAATGGCCGCTTCCCTGTAATTGTCCCGCCCGATTCTTTCAGTGAATCCCACGGGTTTTCCCGTTCCGGTATAAACCCAAAGTGTTCCCATTTTTATCTCTCCTTTCTGTTCGGTTTAGAACGTGGTGTCCCAAATCCCGACGGCGTTCTTGTCGAAGATGGAGAACGCATCGCGGTGGGAAATCGCCGTTCCGTTGATCTGCTTGCGGATGATCTTTTCGGATTCGGTCAGGACGGCCCCGGTCGTAACGTGCTCGATAGCATACCGGCTGTCAACGCCGTAAATCCGGTCCGTCGCGGAGATCACGCCCCTGTCCCATTCGTGAGTCTGGGGCAGGTCGATGCCCATGAATCCCCAAGTGGCAACTGGGTTGTCGAAGTCTGACAGCGTGGTGTAGTAGGTGCAGAGCAGGGCTTTCTTGCCGATGTGATGGTTCATCTTGTACGGAGTCGGAAGCCCGGTCGCCCATTCGATCACGTCAGCCGTTCCGATGGTCGTGGTCACGGCAGGCTGGACGGTCGTTCCGGGGCTGTTGCTGTTGCCGTCGCCGTTGATGAGGATGTAAATCATTTCGTCGGTCCGGTCAACGTCGATCTGCTTTCCGATGAGTTCCAGGGCCTTTCCGAAAACATTCAGCCTCTGATACTGCACGTCCTCATAGGTCAGAGTCAGGTACGCGCCGTATTTGGTGAGATAGATCGACTGTTTGGACACGCCGATGTGCTTTTCCGGAAGTTCGGCCCCGGCTGTGGTTTCGGCCAACTGGCGGTCGCCTTCCAAATCCTCGATATAAATCTTGTGGAAGTTCACGCCGTCGATGATGGTTTCACCCATCGAAATCACGGGAACGAGGGAATCTTTCAGCATCCCGGCATACACGCGGTCCGAAAAATAATCCGGGAACAGAACGTCGGTGTCGGAATACTCAAAGAACTTGCCGACGTAATCGGTGTGCGGACCGAACGCCTTGATCCCGGCCTCAGCCAGACATTCCTCGAACGCGGTCATGGGAATGACCTGGTTCGCTCTTTTCATCTCCTCACGGAGCTGGAACACCTCGAACTTGGTCAGGCCGAGATACGGGGACGCTTCATTCTTTTTCTGCGCCCTCAAATCTTCAAGGAACATGGAAAAAGTCTGTCCCTTCGTTGCGGCCTCGCCATACATCCCGGCATCAAGACCGTCTTTCCCGACCCAGAAATTATCTCCACGAAGCGGGGTCGGACGATGAATATTGCTCATTAGTTATCCTCCTGAATAAGTCGATTAAAACAGAACGTCGCAGTATCCGGAACCGGGAACGTCTTTCGCAATCACAAATCCCCAGCCTCCGGAAGTCGCATCCCGGATCGTGTAGAAAGTCGTGCCGTTGGACACTTCGACCGTATCACCGAGCGCAATGGACGAATACGGGATGTTGATGATGCCCTTCGCCGTGTGGCCCGTGGTGTTCTGGTCGGTGTAGTGCCAGAGTTTGCAATGCAGGACATACGTCGAACCCCGAATCTCGTAGCTGTCAACTTTCCCGTCGGGAACCGCGCCGTCAGCCGCCGAGGTGCATTCGTAATTCGCGGCGGTCGTCAGGGTGATAAGTTTCCCAACGATGTCGGTCCCGGCGGCCTTGAGCGCGTCGAGTTCGGTTTCAAGGGTGGAATCGGGAACGAGATCCACGTCAAGATACTGGCCACGGTCGCCCCCGCCTTTCACGAGAACACTCATTGATGATCCTCCTTAAACTTCGGACATATACGCCTTGGTCGGGCCGGTGGGCTTGTCTTTCTTCTTGCCCTTGTCGTCCGATTTCGGCTCGTGGTTATCCGGCGATTTGGAAGCGGGCGGATGCTTCTCGGTGTATGCGGAAAAATATTCGTCCCGCAATGCCTTGATGTCCTCCACTTCGAGTTTGCCGAACAGTTTGGTTTTCGCTTCGGTCTTGTCGGTCTGGAACAGTCCCGCAAGAACGCCGTACTTGATGGCTTCCTTGATGAGTTCGGACTTGTATTCATCGCCTAATTTCGCGCGGGCTTCGAGGTCGGCCATTGAGTTCGTCTTTTCATCCAAAGCCTTGACGGCTTCTTCGGCGGACTCCTGGATCTCCTCGATCTGCTCGTTGATTTCAGCGAAGAACGCCTTGACGGCATCCTCGGTCAATTCCAGTTCTTTTTCGACCGCAAGCGATTTGACTTCGATTTTCATCGAACCTCCTTGCTTGGGTGAGTTTGCGGGTTCCGGTTCTGGTGCGGAGTCTGCGGATTTTCCCGAAGCGGTCTCGAAACTCCCGCCCCGGTCGGCGCAATGCTTCCTCGCATCGTCAACGTCCCATACGCTTTTCGGATACCGCAAGGCTTGTATTTCTGTTTTTCCGTCTTTTATCCCATAGATAACATCAATGCACTTGCCTTCATGCTTCTGCTCACAGTTCTTCCGCGCAAACCTCTCGTACTGGTCAGGTGAATTAACGCGGCAGGCGTGTTCATTCTCGAACGGCTTGATTGCGTCCTCTTTGGTGATTTCGTCCGGGTCTTTGGCGGATTTCGCATTCCGCGCGCCCAACTGCGAACCCAAAAACACAAATGAAGCCTCAACCGCTTCCGGCTCAAACCCGCCCTGGCCCACCCATTCCACCCATAACACATTCCCGTTTTCGTCCTTGACCGGCTCCGAGAATCCCCGGAACCCGATGCTCATGTCCTTGATGATCCCGGCATCCATCTTCCTGACAAACTCTTGGTCCGAGGCCAGGACGAAGAACGACGGAACAAGCCAGTAAACCCCGCCGTCCCGTTTCTCAATTTCCGCCAACTGGGACCGCAGTTTGTCGGACCCGTCCCCGACAAGCGCAAGCGTTTCCTCGACCGACACCTTCTTCACATCGGCCGCGTAGAATCTTCCATTTCCGGGCGGCCCCCAGTCGTGGCCCTTTGGAAGCAGGCTCTTTCCGACTATTGTCTTGGCGAACGCCCACAACGTCTTGACTGGGAATCTTTCCCCGTCCCGGTCGATGAAGTTGTTGGCAAGGAACGGATGATAGACTCTAACATCGGACTTCTGGAACTGCGCCGGATCGACCATCTGCTTCTTGACGGCTTCCCATTCGGCATCGGTTACTTCGGCGGCTTTTGCGGACAGCCCCAGAAACGACTTGGAGTGCAGGGCTTCCCGCTTGGCCTCGAAGTCCTCAAACCACTCCGAACAATCGTCAATCGCCTCGAAGGTCTTGCGGCCGGAGTTGTCCTTATGGACTCGCGGAAACTCAATCCGCCCGTCCTTGCACCTGATCCCATCCAACTCAAAATCGGGGATATTGGTAACGTCGAAAATGAACTTGCGGCGCGTTTGGTTGACAAACTTCATGGCTCTACTCCCACCATCCGGCAAAGGAAGCCGTTACATGACCCGCCCCTCCGGATGCGTTGGCTCGAAGGGCAATATCCGTTTTCTCGTCAAAGACAAGCGGAATGCTAAACTCCTTCGACACCGGTCCGCCGGTCTGGATTTCAAAAATATCCGCCAAGTACCACTCCGCGCCGGAAGGCCGGACGTACAGCGAAATCACGGTGGCCTTGTTGGTGTGCGTCTGGGCCGTGATGGAGGTCATGTAGAAAGTCTTGTTGTCGGGGACGGTCAATAATGCCATAGGAGAACGCGCGTACCCGGATGTGGAATCAATGAGAGCCAGAACGGTATCGCCCGTAGAATTAGTAATCGAAATCGCCCCGTCGTTGATCCCGCCCGTTCCGGCCACCGTTACTTTGGCATCCCAAATCCGGACAAACTTCACGGAGGAGGAAACGGTATCTTTGCCGCCGAGATAGACTTTGGACGCGGCATAGTACGTATAGGAACTGTCAAGCCCAGTCAGAACAATGCACGTCGCGCCTGTTCCTGAAGTGTCGTCAGCCTGGTTGGACGAAACGATTTTTAACGTCTGGCCGTAATTCAGGTATGGCTGTACTCCTGATTGGATCGTAACATCCTCATCCGTTGCCGCCACCGCCGTATTGATTCCGATCTGATAAATCGGGGTCTTGCCGTAGACGGCAGATTTTCCGATCCATGTCATGTCGTTTTTCAGGGCGGCGTTGATAGCGTCCTGCGTGGAAAGCTGGGTCCACTGCCCGTGAACCAGTCCGACGATTGCGAAGATCAAAACAGAAACCAGAACCTTTTTCATGCTACCTCCTGACAATAAAAAAGCCCGGCCTCCATTTCTGGAAGTCGGGCTGTCGAACAGCTCTTTAAGATTTCAGGCGGTCGGACCGCTCGCTTACTAAATTACAATGGGTCCGTCACGAGAACCGCAAAGAAAAACAAAAAATACATTCTCATTTTTGCAACAGGCCCAAATTGGGAATTAACTGTTATATCCCTTTTGCAAATCCAAGTATCATCACAACAAAACCCAATGATTTCTTTAATACTGAACAAGAAAAATTTGGTTTCTTTTTTCATCTTCATTTTAGTTTGTGTGGCTCATTGCCCCGACGTTAAACCCGTCATGCTTGGATGCCGACCAATAAAGCGAATTGATGTATCCGCACTTGGGGCATTTGACTTGAACCTCTCCCTGGATCCATCTTTGCCTGAACATCAATCTGTTGCACTTCCGGCAACGGACATCGGCGTACACAGTGGACGTGCCCGGTGGGCCGGGGTCTCCAGCGTCTATCTGGATCGAATCACTCACGCCCGATCCCATTTCTTTTTGTACTTCCGAACCTCGGCGGCCGGCGCGTTAAAGACTTTCGCCTCCGGCTCGATCTCGGCTTTGGTGATCTTGCCAACCAGACCCTGCTTCCGGCACGACCCGCACACCCAGCCGTCTTTCAGTCTGGCAAAATCGCCCTTTGCCACAACGGTAATACTTCCGCATTTAGGACAAGTTAAGGTACTCATTTCTTCCTCGCGTTTATCAGAACACCAAGATCAAGCAGTTTCAAAACCAGCCGCATTGCCTGTTCTTCCGAGAACCCCGCTTTTATGTAGGCGTCGAACCATTCCTTTTGCTTGCTCGCCAAATCCTGCACGGGATTGGTGTCAAGCAACTGCCGCGCCCTTTCCACAGGACCGGTTTCGGGTTTTGTCATCGCCTGGCTCCATACGGGGAGGGTTCGTCGTATCGGTCCCTCACGTCGTGCTCGCCTTCCCAAACCGGCGTTACGGCACAAAGACAATTTGGATGCGTGTCTGTTACTGGGCGGGGGCCTTCACCGGCAACCCACATCTCACCGTCAAGGGAATCGCACAACTCACAGCATCCCGCCGTGGCAACCCATCGCTCATACGGAATCCCGTAAGCCCTGACTGACGCATCCCAAGAGGCATTTACCGCAAGAATCCCTTCTGACCGGGCAACCATGTTCCAATACCAGGAATCTCCCTCGCCTATCAAGCCCCAGAGATCGCGCCCGACTTCCATCGTCCCGCGTCCAGTTCCGGCCCAATCGCTTAAAAGCCCGTACACTTCGCCAAGATGCCGCGTGCCGAGTTCAGCCACAATCCTTGCCCCGCCTTCACGCATGACCGCGTCCAAAAGGTACTCGGCTCCGCGCGTTGCCAATGCAAGCCGACGCAACTTTAACGCATCAGCATCAACCCAATCCGGCGCGGATTCAAGAGCCTCTTGAAGCGTCTGGCCAAGCGCAAAGTCAAGAACAGCGTCGAGGAGGTTTACATACACCCCGCGTTCTTTCGTGTTCACACCCTTACGGGACAACTCCACTCCGAGGACTTCCAACTCCCAAGCATGAATCAGGTCGGCGTATCGTCTGGATTTCTCTGGTGTCCAAGTGAAGGCTGGACCTGGATCGCCTTCATGCTCCATCAGTGAACGCCGAACCTTGTCCGCATCCGGCAAACCCAATGCCTTGAAAATAGCATCCTGATACTGTGAACAGAGTTTTACCATCTGCCCGGCGTACTTATCCATAATCTTATTCAGCCCAGACCAGCGATGCTCATTGACTTTCGGAACCTTCGCCAGAAGCCCCTTGTAAATGGACCATGCCCGTAACGCCGGAAGGTTCGCTTCAACGGGAAGCACCTGCGCCATTACCGGCACGTCAATAGGAAACTCTGCACATTTTGTGATCGTCAGTTCCATGCGTTCAAAAGATTGCGCGTGGCGCGGAGGGCTGTTACCTCTGCAACCTTGCCGCGTAACCAGTCCTTTGTCGGCTCCTTGACTAAATTGTTCTCCTGCAAATAACCCGTGGCTTCGTCCTCGTTCATCCAGCCCATGCCGAGCATGGTAATGATGTTCAGGATTTCTTGTTCGGCGGCCATCGCATTATTAAGCCGCGCCTCGGATTGCCCGGTTTCGTCCATCAGGTTGACAGCGTTCCACTCCACCCAATACTCGCCAAACCGTCCTTCCGTTGCCATCCAGATTTTCGTTACCTGATCGATGATCGAATCCAACTGCGTGCGCTGGCTCTTGACGTTGGAAACAATCAAATCGCTTTGGTCCTTCGACATTCTTTCGGTGGTGGACCATGACAGACCAAGCATATACGGGGCCAGACCCGTCTTCGCCACAATCTGCTCCAAGATCGTCCGCGCCGGAAGATCGAAGTTAATCATGGTCAACCCCTTGCCCAGCGCGTCGATACTCACCTTCGCCCCGAACGGAACGGCCCCGTGGATGTCGGCCGTCTGACCCTTGCGCCGCAACTGCATGATGCTGGAAAACTGCGTCGAGATCGATGATGCTATGTCCTGCGCGTCTTTCGGGGTCTGGCCGTCCGCGCCCTCGACAATGGTGGCAAAGATTGGGTCGCCAACGCGCCAAACGTAGTTCTCCCAAGACTTTTCCATCCGCATCAGAATCTGCGCCACAAACGGAAGCGAGTAAAACAGCGAGTAGCCGTAGGGGTTGCCCTCGCGCTGGTCGAAAGCGAGATAATGGATGTACTCCTGGCCCTCAATCGGCCTGACTCTGAACCCTTGATCGTCGTACATCCCGAACACAAGTTTGTCATCCTGCCATACAAACCTGAAATCGTCCGGCAGTGCAATCTTCAACCTGTGTATCCCGCGTTCGCCGTCCAAGAGCACCGTTTCCCCGAATCCCATTCCGGTCCCGAACGCAGAATCCGACAACTGCGAAATCCAGTTCGACATCCCCTTCTGGAACCAGTTCACTTGAACGGTCCGCTTCCATTCGTTGAGTTCATCCGCAAACCCCCGGTCCTCAGACTTGTACTCGAAATCTCCAATCAGGCGAATGAGTTTGATAACGGCAATGTCAAGGAAAGGGATGCTCTCGCGGATAACGCGGAATAGGCCGATGTTGTGTTTTAAGGGGTGGTACTCATTAAACGCCGTTGCCCACTGGTCCGTCCCGCTCTCCCGCGTGCGCGGCTTCGACGGGTGCGGTTCACGTTCCGACTTCGGAGGCTTCTTTTCGACGGCAGGCTCCGGCTTGGGCTTTCTTCCGAGATTAAGACTGAAATTTACGTGATTTCCGTGAACGGCTATTTCCATCAACGCGCCTTTGCGTATTTGGTGCGAATATTCGCAAAAACCTACGAAGGGAAAGATAATAAATAAATATCCCCCCGTCAAGAACTATAGACTTTTATTCACTATCCCAGACCTGAAGTATTTCCCAACCTTGCGACAATCCTGGAGAAATACTTTTTCAGATTCTAAAATTTCGTTCATTTCCCTTGAAAACATTCTATCCCTTCTGCATTGCCAACAGAGCCGCATGAGGGCCTTCATAATTATTTGTCTTGTGCGTTCACGGGTTAGTTTTAATTTTTCAGATATTGCCCCCAATGAATAAACATACTCCTGTCCGATACCAAAGTATAATCTTAGAACATATTCTTCGCGGTCGGTCAAACAAACTTCTCCCGGACCATCGTCATCCAACCAACCATTCCTGATAATATCAATAAAACCATCTTCGATTATAATATTTTTAAAATGTCTCGCTCCAACATTACGCTCATCATCTTTTTCAAATTCATACGGCACAACAAGGGAATTTATGTTGTTCTGTTTCAATAGGTTTTCAACATATTTCTTTATCTTGAAGGGGGTAACAAGGCAGAGTTGGTGATCCGGGTAATCCTTTGAATACAACACTAATTGCCCAACGGCAGATTTTATGTTATGTATGGGTTTGTTTATCTTTACCTCATAAATAGTATCGTCGGTTAAAACGTCTATATAACCGCCGGTAACTTTGACATTTGTTCTGTAAGATACATTCAGTGTCTTTACAAAATACTCCTGGAATTCTTTTTCACTCGCCATACTTGTTCCCGTAATAAATCCGCCTCAACGTCTTTTCCGAATAACAAAGCACTTGCGATAATTCTTCACAGGCCGTAACGATGGGGGTTCGGTGGTATATCTTTTTAAGTTCCGCCACCCTCTCATCCATCATGGACCGCGCTATTTCGTGCCTTTGTAAAGTAGTTTGACGCATAGCATCCTCAGTAAATGACGTGGATAACCGGACTACCGAAAAGTGCTTCAATAATCTGCCACATACGAAGCGACAACTCCATTAATTTCCCCAGTACGTGCCCGTTCGGCAACAGAAAAATAACCCATCCCCAAATCATGGCGCACCTCCGAGTGTAGAAGAAAGATGTTTCACTGGGTCAAATGGAACATCTGGTTTAAGTGTCCTTGTAACATTGATGTGTTGAAACAAAAGTCTGCCATGAAACGCCCTGTGCTTCCGCGAAGTCAAAAGCCTGTTAGTCCGCCAATGGTCCTTACGCATCAGCCTCTGTTTGTACGCCTTGCTTGGCATTGGTCCTCCTACCCGATTATACGACAATCCAAGTTAAAAAGTAATTTAAAAATTAACTTTCTCAGGACCAGTGAATGTACGGACCGTGTTTAAAGAATCTAATAAACTTCCTTGCTTCCCCCAGTGTCGGGTAAGTTCTGATACATGAATGAACCATACCACCACCGCAAATGGACTCTCGGTATGGCTCCCAACGCAATTCAGGTTTTTGCCAAAACTGCTCTACGACACACTCAAACTGCGGATGAAACCCGAACTCGCTTTCCACAATCCTATCCCTGCCCGTTGGATAAATCTTCATTTAACACCTCCATGTCTACAATCTCTCCAGTGCACCAATTTGTTACAACTATGGGCCGACCCGTTTTGTCTCTGCTCATAACATTTCTCCACTGAACCGTATATTCATAAACCGGGCAAAACAAATCGGTCATTCCAAGTTTGTGTCTAACAAGTCGTATTTCAATCTCCACTTGTCCCCTCCTCTGTAAATTTGTCCATTTCGGGATGCGCGAATATGGGGTATCCGGCATCATCCCCGCATATCGCACACTTGTTGCCTGCGTATTCCGGCCCCATTTTGGCGCCATAAGTAAACGGGCCTTGCCCTCCCCAAATTTCACCAAGTGGCTTTACGAGACGGACATTGACTTTCTCGGCAATACACTTACAGCAGTAATACTTCATCTTCTACCTCCTTTCATCCTTGACTTACTCCCCAATTTAGCGTATCACGGGGATCGCCCTGGTTGAACCCCCAGCCTCCGGAAACGGATTTGCCGATCATGAGCTCCGTCATGGACCATACCAACGCATCCAACCTATCCGGGCTTCGTCCGGCCTCTCCTGTGTAACTGCACATCTGATCCTCTAACTCCGGGAACGTGCCGACGTGTTTAACTTTGCCCTGCTCGTACAATGCGCTTATCGGCTCCGCTCTGGTTATCTTCCCGCGCGAGGCCCAGACCAATTTCACCGGAACGGTGGGGTCTATGGAGTTCAATACCGCCTTGACCATCTCACCACCATTGTTTGATTCGGCAATGATCTTGTCCGCCTTCCAAGTTGCATAAGCGGAAATCGCACGGCTGCCCCATTGGACCGGCGTTCCGCGAACCGTAACATCCGCCAAAACGTACCCGATCTTGTCAACACCGCGCCCGGCTACGATTATACCCGTTTCCGCGCTTTCCTCGCCGCTTGTCGCCTCTGGGTCGAGGGCCACAACTATCCTCTCCATTTGTGGCGACTTTACGGCCCTGTTTGACTCTATCGTCTGCCTTGTCCACAATGCCCCCGGCACATCCTCTAGAAGTTCCGCATCCAGTTCCTGCCGTCCGAGGCGGGTTCCCTGGTACTGCGATAAAATCTGCTCCCTGAATACCGCGCTTAAATTGTCCAGATTGTCCTTTGTTTTTCCCTTTGTCAATCTTGTCCCGGACCGGGAAAGTATCTCCTTAATAAGCGTCAGGTTTTTGACCTTCGGCGTTGTCGTTACCAACTGTTTCGCCCAACCCATGCGAAGCCCGAACTGCGCCATATCCCATGTCTCTCTTGCATATTTCCAAACTCCCAGCTCGTCGGACCAGATTGTATCATGCTGAGGCCCGTTCAGCCGATCCGGTTCCTCCGCCGAATACAAGAACGCCTGGGCGCCGTTCTCCCAGATCACTTTCCTGAGGCTTGCGATATAAACCGGCTTCGGTTCCGGCGAAATCGTTACTATCCCGCTCGGTCCGTTTACCATGACATCCCGCGCGTCAGCCGCCGTCGCTCCAATCAACCCAATCCACTTGGACTTGCCTTCTACTACCCAACGCCGGATGGTTTCGGCCCCGGTCCTGGTTTTTCCCCAACCTCGACCGGCCATAATGAACCACGTTAACCAGCCACCTTCGGGAACCCACTGCTCATCACGGGCAACCCTTACCCATGAATCAAACTTTTTCGCTATGCTCTGGGAGTCTTGGGACATATCCTCCATCCAATAGTTTACGCGCTTCCGCTTCTACCAGTTCTTTCCATTCCGCGCGTTGTTTCTCAAAGTCCAACTGCGGCAATATCACCTCGCGCCGTTCCTGTGATTTGTCCGACTGATTCAGGTATTGCTTTCCAAGCCAGATCAACATGGTGTTGTCCCCCCTCTTTACCCCTTTCAACCATTGCTTGCGCCGGAGGGACATCTTGCCAACAGATTTTTTTTGTTCTGCATACTCGCAAAACATCATTTTCTTGTAAAGTTTCACCCTTTCTTCGAGTGTTCTGGGTGAAACATCCAAAATCGCCGCACATTCTTCCAGAGTGCATTGAATTTCGAGCAACTTGTCAAGCTGTTCAAAATCAAGGTCCAGTTCCGGTTTCCCGTCCCGTGGTACAAATACAGGTTCATCCATGATTAATCCTCAATAAATTCGGGGTATTTTCTATGAAAACACTCAAGATGCACAAGTAAATCATTGTAAATCCTAATATTGCGTTTCGATTTTAACCTACCCTCAACCCATAACCCTATTCTGCTCCATCGGCCTTCCTCGATTTCTCCCTCACAAATATCACAAAAATATTTAGTTGCCATGTCTTTTCTCCTTTTCCTTGTTTAATAATTCATAACAAATAGCATAATAAAAATGGGACATTTCAAGATAAAACCGACCTAATTCACCGCCAAGCGTACTTTTATCGTAATAACCTACCATTGCCACCCCACGTTTATAACAATCCGATGCACGGCGATAAAAAAAATACAATAATATGCCCCTAATCACTTTTGACCTCTTTCCTTGTTTAACGGACATTCCTTCATCTGCTCTATCCGGTTTTCCTTACCGGGTTTCTCCTGTCCGCAATGTTTACCGCCTTCATCATCTTCCGCAAAAGGACAGACTTTACCTCTTAACTTGCAGAATCCGAACATTACAACCCTGCCCTCATTTGTGTCCGCAGGTTATAGCCCTGTTGGTACAAATCTTCGCGCCAATCATTCAGCCTTTGCAGTTCGTCTTTCGCCACCGCGTATTCCAACTCCGCCGCCGAAAGTGCAATGGAATCCTGTTCGGTCTGGACTATTGCAAAAGCCCAGCGCGTCTTATCAGACGGATATTTCTCTGAATCAAGCCGGGCATCCTCCAACTTCTTCGCCCGCGCCAGCTCCAGCCGCCTCTTGGCCTCGTGTTTGGCCTGTAAAGCCCTCGCCACGCGCGGACCGGCAAGGTTGACAGCCTCGTGCGCTTTCGCCAGATCCCTGTTCACTTCATCCAAAGTCAAAGGCTTGTCTGTCATCTTCCGTATTCCTCCCTCAAAATGTTCCTGACTTCTTCAAGCACTGTCTTAATCTCCTGTAAAACCTGCATCAACGTCTTGTCATCCGCAGAGGCGCAGGTATAAAACTCCATCATGTCAAGACGCCGACGGTTATCGTCGTTCATTAAGCCGCTCCTCTATCCTTCTTAAACTGTTCAAAATCTCAATTATCGGCTCACTCCTGCGTCCGCCCTCGCCCTCGATCCGCTTTCTTAAACTTGTCTTGTCCACGGCCCAGGAAAAGACAATGAACAGAATCAGAAACCCGCCACTCGTAACTATCCAGCCCGTTTTGTTCATCTTGAAGATTTTGCAGAACATCGGGACCCAAAGGACCGTTTGAACGAGTCCTATCATACGGCGCGTAAACTCCGCTCTTACAAACCATTCGGCGGTGAAGGTGATAAGGCTCTTAATGTTCACGCCAATACCCAAATACAAAATTAAAGAACTGTTTTGCCGCGCTACTGATTTTTAAGTTACCCTCCACAACAAGAGAATCACCCCGGATGAATAGTTTTAGCACGTCCTTCCCCCTGTTAATCTCAATGAACGGCGTTGACTTTGTATCAAAAGAAAATGTTACCGAAGAATCAATATATGCATGATATGCATGACGTATTTCTCCGGGCGAGAATGAAGAATCTATCGAAAATATAAAACCATCATCCTTTTTATCTGGTTTCAGATAGACTTCAATGTTCCCCCAATATGCATCACCGGTATTCTCGTAACAGGAACTGTCTGGTGTGTCATAAACCACGCGCATCGGGTGAATCCATCCCCATCCTGACTGCGCAAAACATACAGCCGGAAACAATAGAACAAAAAAGAACCTCTTCATCTTTTCTCTCCTTCCGTTGCTTTATTTAATATCTCCGCAAGCCTCGCCGTATTCCTGCGGCGATCGAATTGCTCGATAACGTCCTCACGTTTCAATGTCCGCCAATCCCAAAACCATTCCCCCGTTTCTCGATTTCTCAAAACATCCCTTATGTTACAATAAATTGACAAATAGTCGTTTTGCGTCCATCCGGCTTTTGCCTGTTTTACTATTTGCGCCGATGCCCCCCAATTATCAAGACAGATTATCAAACCTCCTGCCCTTAAATACTCGAACAGTTTTCCCGAAACAATCTCCGGCCTGCCCTCCGGAATAGCCAGAACAAGAATATCCGCGCCAAGCATTTCCCGAATAATCTCACGGTGTGAAACGGGCGGCGAGGGCTTCAAAAAGAACGCATGGTTAGGATTCTCGAAACACCGCTTCATTTCCGGAGCGATCCGGCCGATAATTTTAAACTGTACCTTTCCGATCTGATCCGGCTGTTCGTAAAACAACTTAATCATTGCATCCACCACCGGAAGCGGATGCATCTTTTCGTTCACGGTCCCGGCGTATAACACCGTAAACTTGTCATTTTTAACCGGAACTATATTTTCAAAGTCCTGCGGATCGTAACCGTTCGGAATGACCGTCCACCGTTTAACACCATAATTATTTTCTAACTTTCGCGCCGTGTCCTCGATGTTCGCCGTTATCCACGCGGCCCGTTTTGCCAGAAGCCTTTCCATCTGCCTCTCGACCCACGCCGAAAGCCGGGGCCGCTTCAAGTAAAAATACGCGCCCGTCCACGGATCGCGGTAATCAGACACCCAAGGCTTTCCGGTCAGAATCGAAAGCACGTACCCGACCAACGCGCACGTAAACGGTGGCGAGGCTGTAAAGATAACATCGATCTTGTCCCTCTTGATAATTCTTAAACCCTTGAAAACCGCGAACGGCAACCAGAACAGCCTTGCATCCGGGATAAAGAACGCCCTCCGAATCCAGACAATCAATTTCTCGTACCAGTGCAGGTCCATGTAGTCAAACTTGAATAGTTCCACGTCGTTTAGTTTGGTTTTCGCCACACGCGCAAAGAAACGGTAAAAATCAATACACGGTGTCCGCTCGACCTTGATACTTTCCGGCGTTTCGTCAAGCATGGAGAAATCCAGAAGCGGATAATATTTGTCATGCACCGTCAACACGGTCGGAATCCAGCCGTTTTCAGGCAGGTACTTGACAAACTTCGTAACCCGCTGCGCGGCCGTGCCGCCAGCCGGGGGGAAGTAATAACTAACTACCAGAACGCGGTTCATGGCTTCCCCAAATCACAAATACCATCAGAACGACAATACCGAACCAGATAAACCCAAACACAAGGCAAAGGCTCACCAACACGGCCCTGATAAAATCCACGGTTTCACGAATGAAGTTCGGCAAGCATCTGCCTCCGCAACTTGACGCGCATTGAAAGTCTCTGGATCTTCCGCACTATCGGCACACTCTGAAATTTCCGGAAATTCGACGCCTCGAACTGATAGTACATAAGCGGAAGGTGCAGGCGGGAGAATTTCTCCGTCGCCTTTGACACCCGCAGCCACCATACCATATCCATGCCGTAGCCAATATCTTCCGGAAATTTTATCTTCTTGGCAATTCGCGTCCGGACCATGATGGTCCCGAAGTCGGACGGGCATCGGCGGCATAAGTCCTCTTTTGAAAACGGTCTTGCGGTGAAATAGTCCGGCTTCCGGTTCCGTTTCAACGCGATAAAATCACCATATAGCAAATCCGAATCGTCAATAAGCATTTGGTGGACCGAACTTTCCAGCCGCCGCGTCATGCTCCAATTGTCCGCATCCTGAAAGGCCACGTATTCTCCCTGTGCAACCTTGATACCCTCGTTCAAACACGCGGCCACGCCTTTCTGGAAAACATTCTGAATGATCCGGATGTTCGGCGCAAACTTCCGGTATTCTGCAAGGCTTATCGTCGGGTCGTCATTCACAATGATTATTTCAACAGACTCCATTGGATAGGACTGCGCCAAGACGGACTCTATCGCCTTCGGCAAATAGGCTTGGTGGTTGTAGTGCGGAATAATGACGGAAACCAGAGGATTAGCCATTGGCAAATTCTCCAAAAGCCTCAACGGCAGCCCTTTGATATGCCTTGCTTGCCTCTATCGCACTCTTAAAAAGACCAAGATTTCTGCTCTTATGATTTACGTGGATAGACGCAGACCATTTTTTATGTTTTTTGGCAAAATACACGCCCTTGTATCCAGTTTTGTTGGCCTTGCTCAATTTGGCATTTGCACCATTTTGGGCCTTTGATGCTTCACGTAAATTGCCCCATCTATTGTTGAGACCATTGCGGTCAATATGGTCAATTAACTCCTTGGGCCATCTTCCAACCATCCACAAAAAAATCAACCTATGCGCCAAATATATCTTACCGTCTATTGTAACAACAAAATATTTACCGCCGTATCTATCGCGTCTTATTCTACCGACCGCCTTCCCTGGTCTGCCCTTACCCTTGGTTACTTTCCACTGCAACAAACCAGATTCTGGGAAATAATCAAATAACCTCCTAACATACTCGCTTGTAAGTTTATTGTTCATTTTTACCCCTTCTTGCCTCTAATACCATAGGAAAAGATAAGCGGCAACTCATTATTTAATGAAATGCCGATTTCGCAATGGTTGCACACACCACCGATAGCATATTGACAAACTTCCGGGATCTGCCCGCAAACATCCTTCGACAAATCCTTGTCAGCCAACACAACCGAACCTTCCTCCACGGTTCCAAGTTCAAATGTTTCATAAAACGAACAGGGCCGAATGGTCCCTTGCGGGTTAATGTGAATCAACTGTTCCCCGGCGTAACAAGGCATCATTTTCTTGGCCTGCGCCTTTTCGCAGAAGTACAGCCACGCCCACTTGTCCCATGCCCACCTGTACCGCTTCGCGCTTTCCGTTAAGATAAAATCAAGTTTTTCCTTCGGAAGCGGAGTCCATGTAATTCCGGATTCCCCGAACTTGGCCGAAACGGTGGGATAGCACACGCCGACGAAGATCCCCATTTCCTTCCCCTTCGCCACCACTTTTTCGTATTCGTCAAAATTCTCCTTGAACGGCGTGAACGAAAAAGAAACGCGGAACCCCGCGTCTTTGTAAATCGCCGCGCTCCGGATGGTAAAATCATAAGCACCTGGAACACCCCGACTTTCGTCATGCTTCGGCCCTATCCCGTTCAGCGATACAACAAAATGCACACGGTCAGTGAAGCCTCCGAGATCACGCGCAATGTCAACGGCCTTTTGGACAAGCAAGCCGTTGGTGATAATCGAAATCTTTGCCTTGGGATGATGGAACAAAAATGTGCGGACGAACCAAACCAATTCAGGCCACAAAGTCGGCTCGCCGCCTTCGATCACCACGTACTTAATATTCCGGAAAGCCTTGTCCTTGATAATCGTTTCAGCCTGTCTTGCGGTCAACGAGTCTTTGGGCCGCTTCCATGCTCCGCACGTCGGACATTTGGCATTGCATTTCCATGACGGGCAAAGGTCCATGTACCACCAATGCCGGGCGTGGAACTTGTGCAGAAAATACCTGTAAATCCGTTCAATCATTCTTTTTCTCCTTTTTCGGTCTGACAACCTCTTTCCACAACGCCAGAAGCATCATGATCGTACCGCTTCCCATGACGTAGTTATAAACCCAAATATCTCCGGGCCGATAACAGAGCCAGAGATAACCGCCGACCAAGAGCACGGCCCCTATACTGAAAACTATCACCCATTTCATATTTTCACCTGCTTTCATTTTTCTGGTTTTCCATAACACGCAACAAGTACAGATTCGACCACCCGAACCAGAACCGCAGGAACGGCCTGATCCCAAAAACATAATGCGTCCACGGCTGGCGCATCGTAATCCGCCTTTTGTCCACAACCTCGAATCCGGCGCGCTTGAACAACTTGTACAACTGCGGCCTGGCGATTTCGTGAAAATGATATTGCCCCCAACAGAAATGCGGACGGCTCGGCGTGGACAATAAAAGCACCCCGTCTTTTTGAAGCAGTTCCTTGATTTCTTCCAGATGCAGGAGGGGGTTGAACAGGTGTTCCAAAACCTCAAACGAAAGGACCGTCCCGTATTTCCGGTATCGTCCGGCTGAAACATGGTCAATATCGAAATCCCCGTTTATTGAATCAATTTTTACTCCGAGACGATCTTCAAGGTATTTCTTGACAGGGTTATCCTCACCCATGTCCGCAATCGGGTGTTGTAATTCGCAGGCGTGTTTCAGGATAAAAGCCAGGGTCTGTTTCAGCCTGCGCTTGCTTGGACCGTAGTGTAAAACGTCCTCAACTTTTTTCATGGTCATCATGAACGGGCTTTTCAACTGCGCCTGTTCTGATTCTACCTCGTTTCGCACAAACACCGAACGGATAGACAATGCAAGGCATACCAGAACATATAAACCCACAGCCAGACCGACGTACATCAACCCTCCCTCTCTTTAAGTGCTTTTAGTTCTATTTTTACAACTGCACCCGATTTCGCCGTTCTGCAAAATCGTTTCCGTCTCCAACCAGTTCTTCCCGCATGACGGACAGGTTTCGGCAACCAACCTTTTCTTCAATTCCGTCAGTTCAACCCTCGCCTTCGCCGGATGACTCTCCGCCCATTCGTGGCATCGCATACACAGCGCAAGCCAGTTTTCCTCCTGATGAACGGGGGAGTCTTTCGGTCTGCCTCCCATGCCTGCGCTTTGAATATGATGCACGGACGACGACCGATAGCGTTGGCATCTCTCGCAAATCGGGTGGTCCGCACGGTAGATGTTCATTTTGTTTTGGACTGCGCCCTTTCTACTTCTGGTGGTCATGCAGTTTTCTCCCGAAGATGTATTTTGCCATAAATTTGATACTGTCTCTCATGTGTTCTTTGGCGCACCCCCAACATATCCAATAACTGTCAGCCAAATTGACCGTTGGATAACTTCCACAAATGCTACACCCACCACCATTGTCTCGCAAATTCTTCTTACGCAAGTCCATCATTCCTTCTCCTTAAAACAAGAATAATCGCGCTTCCAGTCTTGCCTGAAATCCGCATCTCGACAATCAATGCGGTATTGCTCCTGAACGTTGCTCACGTAAAACTTGCACTTTTCTTTAATCCTGCACTTTTGAGCAACGCATATTCTAAATCCGCACCCCATCATTTCTCCTCCGGTTCCGGGATTGGGCCGGACCAAAATGTCAACGATTCGCAATATTGAACAAAGTCTCTAACTGTTTTTTGGAGACCCTTGAATCTACACCAATTCACATCTGGTTGGATTTCAACCATGAACGGTTTGGGATCATACGGAACCCTATGGCACCAATACCACCCTGGTTTTGTCGGGAGTTCTTTTGTCCATTTCATCACTCGTCCTCCTCTCCATATGCCTTGCCGATCCTGTATCCAATATAAGCCGAAGCCAAACAGTCAAAACAAACAAGAACCATAAAAAGAATCTCGTTCATCCTTCCACCTCCTCTTTCAGCCATTTCATGTTTTCCTCTGTTATCATGGACGGCGTGAACCTGTATACCTTCCATCCGAGGCGTTGGGCGTGATTGTACTTTTCGCAGTCTTTGGCGTAACCTATCGGGCTTCGGTGGCGCGATTTGACAAACTCTCCCCCTTCGATTTCCACGGCAACAGACCATAGTCGTTTTATAAACCCGTTAGAACCTAATACAATATACTGCTTCGCCATCCGCTCCCACGCATAGTCAAATCTCCACTTCCTTGTCGGATGGAAGCGGTATTCACGGGCAGGCTCCGGAAAGTGCAAGGCCTTCAAAAGAATCTCAAACTTTTCAACAGGGGTGAGTTTCATTCTGACCATTTCAAAGCCTCAATTTTCGCCTCGTTATCAAGACACCGGACGCACAAACCTTCACCAATCGTGATCTCGGCAATAACGAATCCCTTGCGTGCTCCACCCGTAGCGGTAAAGTGCAATACCGGAGTCCACCCACCACATCTTTCGCATTTAAAATCCGTGCGATGTTCGATATATTTGCGTCTTACCCGTTTTGGGCGAGGGTAGAGTTTCATGCACAATCTCTCGCAAACTCGATTTCATTCGTTGATAAAATAAGTTTTGCCATTTCTCCGATTTCATCCCTTCTCTTTGCCACTTCTTTAATGAAATCTTCGCGCAATTCATCTTCGAGGGCGTGGGCCTTCTCGTAATCTGTCTTGACCGAATCAATTTCGGAAATAAACCCTTTGATGTCTTTGGTGGTCATTTCATCGCCTCCCATTCATGCTTTCTTAATAGCAAAGACCAATAACGCGATTAAGATTGCCAAACAAAACAAAATCACAAAACCCAATCCCCCCTGGTCAGAATCATCTTGATCCTGCTGGGTTTCCACACAACTTCGCCAACGGGATAGAACGTTTTTATTGCCGCTATAAACAATGGTTACACCGATAACTACCGCCACAATCCAGAACCACACGGGCATCCCTAACATGGCCTCATCGCCTCCCATTTTTGGCGTAGGCA
>JAQUPQ010000031.1 GCA_028716525.1 Terriglobia bacterium
TCTCCGGGCCGCCGGTCAAATGGGGCAGAGCCAGCAGAAGGTCACGGCGGCGGGCGTCGAGTTTCAATCGTTTCAGCTCGGCGGTGAGCGCCGTGATATCTTTGATGTCGATTAATTCGCGAAGGTGATGCAGAGTAGCATCATTCAGACCGATGCGCTCGACCACGCCGGCAAAATATTCCATGTGCCCGAGATTGATCTGAAAATCCCGCACCCCGAGACGCGACAACACTTCCATGGCAATCGCAAGAACCTCGACATCGGCCTCGAGGGCCTTGCCGGCCACGTGCTCCAACCCGATTTGAGAAAATTCCCGCTGCTGGCCGCCGCGGGGGGGCTCATAGCGCAACACTTCGCCGCAATAGAACAGGCGAATGGGTTTCGACGAGCTGGGCATTCGAGAAGCCACGGTCTTGGCGACCAGCGATGTAAATTCCGGCCGCAGAGCCAGAATGTGCCCCTCGCGATCGAGGAAACGATAGACCTTCTGGCCAAGGTCTGCGCCTACGCCGCGCTCAAAAACATCGGAATAATCGAAAATCGGGGGAATGATTTCGTCGTACGACCAACCTTCAAACACACGCGTGACAATCGACTCCATGCGTCGCCGGAAGCGCGCACGTTCGCCCAAGAGAACTTGCGTCCCCAAAGGAATTTGCGTCAGCGTGTTCATATTCCATTGGATATGAGCTTCAACAGTCCGAAGCCTTACCGCGGCTTCAGCCGCCTGGTCCTTCTTCCTTTACGGTCAATCGATAAAACCTGCATTTTAGACGACAATCCGTGATTTGAAAAGCATTTCTGAAGCCGGCGCCCGATCGATTCAAAATTGCTTGTGGCTAAAGCAGCCAACGTCGAACCGGAGCCGCTCAAGAAAACACCCACCAAACCGGCCATTTTGGGCAACTGGATCGCCTCAGTCAGACCCGGGAGGAGTCTCGCCCGATAAGGTTGATGAAGCCGATCGGAAAAAAGATGACGGGATTCAAAATGTGAAACCTCGCCTAGGGCATGAGAAAGGAGAACGGCATTTTGAAGATTTGACACCACGTCAGCCCGAGGGTAAGTCGGCGGCAAAACCTGGCGAGCCAGGTGCGTTGAAATGCGCAATTCTGGAATGGCCACAATCACTCGAAGATGTCGATCGAGGGGCAAACGGCGAACCCATGCGCTTCTTCTAAGGTCTACTTGGGCCGCGGTGAACCCTCCCAGCAAACAGGCTGCCAGGTTGTCGGGATGAGCTTCAAAATTCAATGCCATCCGAAAAATTTCGGATGTTGAAAAAGATCGTCGCGAGAAACATTCGGCGATGGAAATGCCCCCGATGATCGCCGCCGCGCTACTGCCCAATCCACGAGCCAGGGGGATGTCGCTGTGAATCTTCAAATGCAGCCCCGGTAATTTGAAGTGGTGCGCCGCTGCCGTCTTGCGCGCCACCTCCAGAATGAGATTCCGTTTTTGATTCTGTAGATCCGCCGCATCAGCTCCGGTGATCTCAAGTTGATGGGATCCTGTGCCGGAAGGTCTTGCTTCAATGCCCAAGTACAACCCCAAGGCCAAGCCAAAGACGTCAAAACCCGGACCAAGATTGGAGGTTGAGGCCGGAACGCGTATGGCAAAGTGAAAGTTTTTCGAGGAGCGGTTCATAACAGCATCGATCATGAAATGGATTTAAGGGCGGACTTTGGCAAACGTCGCCCTGTAAGAATTTCAAATTGTCTTTGGGCTTGAGCTTGAAACATTTTGATACCGGGGACGATCTTTATCCCCCGGCGACGAGCGCCTTTCAGAAGTGCCGTTTGAAGCGGTTTATAAACCATATCGAAAACAGCTCGTGTCTTTACTCTTGAAAGATCGATGGGTCGGCCTTCCGTATTTGGCCACATGCCTACGGGAGTGGCGTTGATGATCAAATCAAACGTTTGACCTTGAACATCTTTCCAATGCACTGCGTGATGTCCAAATTCTCGAGCGAGTGACCGCGCCGATTTGAAAGTTCGATTGAAAATTGAAACTTTGGATTTCTTCCGTTTGAGTAGTGCTGCTGCCGCACGTGCCGCTCCTCCCGCTCCCAGGAGAAGTACTCGGGCGTTCTTCAGTGGGATTTTCGATTCCGCCACAGCCTGCTCGATTCCATGAAAATCCGTATTGAATGCCTGCCAACGATTCCCCCGGCGTTTCAAGGTATTGACCGCGCCGATTTTCTTGGCCAGTGGTTCAGTCGTCGACACATATTTCAAGACGTTTGATTTGTGCGGCAAAGTCACTGCCAACCCGCGCAGGTGCAGTTTAGACGTCCATGTTTGGAAGCCATCCAAAGTCGCGCACTCGAACGGCAAATACACAGCATCCATTTTCAGTTTTTGAAAGGCGACGTTGTACAAACGGGGCGAGAGTGAATGAGACAACGGAAAACCCAAGATGCCGAAGAGCTGGGTGCGTGAATTGATGAGCTGAATCCGATATTGCGATTGGAGTTCATCCACGGTGGGCTGACCGGGTGCGGATTGCTTTTCGTGTCGGAGGGTGCCAAAAGTAAATTCGGCGCCGTGCGCCGGCCCCAGCACACGCGTGAAAAGACCGCTCGGACCCATCCCCAGAACCACGCTGCGACACTTTCGATGATGCAGCCACTGTTGCAAATCCAAAAGGCGCACTCCGTCGGCGATGGTTTGTGTTTGGGTGGCGATCTTCACAAGGTCGGGCTGAAATTCAAGCAGGTATCCGGCTGCGCCGTGGAGGTCCTTCGGCGTCTCTGCGAAATTATGATGGGAGAGAATGATGCGCGCTCCCAGTTGTCGCCAGGCTTGGAGGATGCTTGTGCCAATCAACCGGGCGGACTCAATTTCCAAATCAATCCAATCTCCAAGATGAGCCGCCCGGCAAAGCCACCCCGCCTGTTGTGCGATGGTGCCCTGATAGAAGCCGCCGGCGTCTTTTCGGCGCAATGTGAAAATGAAGTGATTGCCTCGGTGTAGCCTTAATCGAACGCCCCGGAATACCTTCTCAATTTCATTTTCGGAATTTAAATAATCCAATCGGAACTCCACCCAGCGAACCCGTTGGGAAGCCTCGAACGCGGACCGCAATGCTTCCTTTGCTGTACGCGCAGTAATAGGAACGCACACGCTCCGGAGCAGGGGCGATGATCCCTTAGGGCAGACGTCCCTAGGTGGAAGAGTTCGTTTTTTAGTCGACATGTGATGACCGTTACAATGTTGGAGCGCGAAGTATTCTATCAATATAATCTCTAAATGAGGGGGATTTAAAACGGGTCTTTTGAGTTCGAAAGCTGCTATGATCTTGGCAGTTCAAATCGATTAGAGCAAACGTCGAAGAATCTGAGTCAGGGGGATACTTCTATGCGATCGAGCCGCGCGTTATGCACGTTTTTGGTTTTGACCGTGGCTGTTTTCCTGGGATCGGGTGTTGCCCATGCCCAGGCAACGAAGGGTACCGCCACCGTCGCTTCGTATACCGACGCCTATTGCAGCGGTTTTGTCGCGGAGTCTCCGATCGCGGAGTTGGGACAGGTGGTGGGCATCCAAGGAGGTCGGAGCAAGAATGAAGTATCCGTGGGTGAATTTGTGTACCTGGCAGGAGAAGGAATGCGCGGGGTCAATCTCAATCAGGAATTCTTTATCGTTCGTCCCGGAGAGAGGATCAAGAACATTGGAACCATTTATGATGATGTGGCCCATGTAAAGATCGTGGATGTTCGAGACACCGTCCTGGTGGCCGAAATTACGTTTTCATGCAATCCACTGGGTGTGGGCGACGCGGTCCTGGCTCCGGAAGGACGCCTCCAGCCGGTGACTCCGCCCGCGGCCCCGGTGGACCGCTTTGCCGCTCCCCGAGGCCAAGGCCAAGGACAAATCATCGCCTCCAAATCGCATTTAATTCAGCTGGGGCAGAATCTGATCGTGTATCTGAACGTCGGGGCGGAACAGGGTATTCAGCCGGGGAATACGCTTCGCGTTTTCCGATACGCCAGCGAGGGGTCTGTGAATGTTTTTAGCCGCGACATTTACCGGAAATATTCCAAAGCGTATCAATATCCGCGCGAGGTATTAGGGGAGTGCGTTGTTTTGAAGACCGGGAAGAATACCGCGACGGCGTTGGTCACCCAGAGCGTGGAGGAACTGGCGATCGGCGATCATGTGGAATTGAAGTAGAAGCAGCTGTTTTAAGCCAGGGTGATTTGACCCGGGCCGGCTTGGGGGGCTTGAGTCGTACGTCCGAATACATCCTGCAATTGCAGCAGAAAACGACGCCCCAATGGACGGCCGGCGTTCTGCACTTCGACGAGTTGCCGTTGAAAGGTGAGGCAGTCAAGAACCGTCGAGAGTTTCATGTGTGACTTCTGGGCATCCGGGTGCGACATGGCCTTGTCGATGGCTTCCTTGAGTTTTGTATAAAGAATTTGCTGGAGGCCCTGTTCAGGCTTGGAATCGTAATAGAGGCCTTTATCCAGGGTTTCGTAGGTTTTCTGAAGAGCGATCAGAGCATTCAGAATATCCGAATCGTGAATTTGAGTTAGCGATTGGTACGTCTCCCAAATCACCTGCCACTGCTGCAGCAGAAACGGTTCATTGGCGACAATGAAACGGTGATCGAAGGATCGCTTCACTTCCGACGTGGGCGCGGGAGTTTCGGCCGAGGATTTATTGTGTCCATAGTCATAGCCCTCACGGAGATACGGGCAGGTTATGGGACAATCAATTTCCACCTCGCGCTTTCGGCCACAGCACACGGTACAAATCTGTGTTGACTTTGCGGGGCACGAACGCCGCGCTTTTCTGGAATTACAAAGAGGACACACCATTGAACCGCACCGCCTTATTAATCCCCAGACTGCCGCACGAGCGGGTTACTCTAATGGAGCCATTCACACCTGTCAAATCGGACAGACCATGAATTTGTTTTGGTAGCGCCGCCCGTTCTGTTGGGCGGCGACGATTGCCTGGCGAATACAAGGGCTATGCATTGTGCGAGAAATCGCGGGCCTAAAGACTTGCAGCGCTGCCGCTGCAGCCGCAATTCGCCGGGGTGAAAACGCACCGGTGCACCCCATGCCGCTACAGAGGGATTGTACTATGCCATTCCAACCCCCAGAATTTCTTGGCATGCGGGGTGAGGATTCGTTATATTTCCGCAGGTGCCGGGCCGCACTCGCGTTTCACGCGGAGAGGTTGATTCCCAATTTCGCCGGGATGAGGAATCGCAGGCCCGTGTCCGACACCGCGGACGCCGGCGCTTCCAGTAAGGTTTTTCCACTTGTACATTCTTTACAGCGTTCTGCTGTCTCTGGGTTTCCTTTTTGCTTTGCCGTATTTCCTGATCAAAGGGCTGCGGCAAGGAAAGTATTTCTCTAATTTTTTTGAACGACTGGGAAACTTGCCGCCGGAGGTTCGGCAAGGCACACCGGGCGCCTTGTGGATTCATGCCGTCTCGGTGGGAGAAAGCAACGCCATCACCGTGTTGGTGGAGCAGATTCGCGGGCGCATCGGAAGCCGCAAGATCGTGATTTCGACAACCACTCAGACCGGGCAGAAAAATGCCCGGGAGCGGATACGCGGGGCCGATGGTTTCTTTTATTTTCCCTTGGATTGGAGGTGGAGCGATCGGCGCAGTCTGAATCGGGTTCGGCCGGCGTTGGTCTGTCTTGCCGAGACCGAAATTTGGCCGAACTTCGTCAACGAAGCGCACCGGCAGGGGATTCGATTGGCCGTTATCAACGGACGCATTTCTGAACGCTCCTACCGCCGGTACAATCGCTTTCACAGGTTCTTTTCACCCCTGCTGAAAAACATCGATGTGTTCTTGATGCAAACCGACCAGGATGCCGAACGAGTCCTCCAGTTGGGTGCTGTTCCCGACCGCGTTAAGATTTTGGGAAATTTGAAATATGATTTCGCATTGAAGATCGATCAAAACCATACTGCTGACGACGTTCGGGAGAGATTTTTGAAAAATTCCAGGGATCCGGTTTGGGTGGCGGGAAGTACTGCCGAAGGCGAAGAAGAGTTGGTGATCGATTCGTTCCGGGAGTTGAAATTCAGAATTCCCAATTTGCGTTTGATCTTGGCCCCCCGGAAACCCGAACGATTTTCAATCGTGGCCGAAGCGTTGACGCGCAGCGGCCTATCCTTCCTTCGAAGATCCCAGCTGGGCGCAGACGCTCCCTCCAGCGATGTGTTGCTCCTGGATTCCATGGGCGAGTTGTCGGATGTTTACGGCTTGGCTCGGGTGGCGTTTGTCGGAGGCAGCCTGGTCCCCCGGGGAGGACACAATATCTTGGAGCCCTCTGCCTACCACGTTCCGGTGGTGTTCGGTCCTCATATGTTCAATTTCTCAAGCATGGCGGATGAATTCCTGGCCAAAGGGGCGGCTATTCAGGTCGAGGACGGGAAAGGCCTGACACGAGCGATGGCTCGCCTGCTGGAGAATCCTCAGGAAGCACAATCCATGGGCGACCAAGGCCGGAATCTGGTGACGGCCAGCTCCGGAGCCACGGCGAGAACCGTTGAAGAAATTTTGAGGCTGCTGTGATTCAAAACCCGATCTTGAGAGTGCTGGTCAGCCCTCTCACTATCATCTATTCCGGCCTTGTACGGTTGCGACTCGGGCTTTACCGGCTCGGAATCCTGAAGGCTGTGAAGGTTCGGCCCCGAGTGGTCAGTATCGGGAATTTGACCCTGGGAGGCACCGGAAAGACGCCCACCGTGATACGGTTGGCACAGCTTCTCAGTGATCGCGGGAATTCCGTCGCCATCTTGGGCCATGGATATCGGGGTTCTTCTGGAAAGGACACCGTCCTTGTTTCTGACGGTTCACGGATTCTGGTGGACTCTTCAATCTCAGGTGACGAAGCCCAATTGTGTGCGCGTCGGTTGAAGGGAGTTCCCGTGGTTGTGGGCCGGACCAAATGGAAGGTCTCTCAATGGATCGACAAGAATCTGGCGGTGGATTGGATTATTCTGGATGATGGTTTTCAACATTTGAAACTGGGCCGAGATTGCGACATCGTTTTGGTGGACTCGGGGTGGCAGGGAGAACAGGATCAGATTGTCCCGTTGGGACGTTTGCGGGAGCCCTTGCCGGGGCTTAAGCGCGCCGACGTGGTGGTGATCGTCGAAGAGGCCGGCGTATCTGCAAACCCCAACTTGCCTCAAGAACTGAAGCGTCATGCACCGGAAGCTGCTTTTTTCACTGCGTGCCGCGAGTTCGCAGCGATCGGAGCCGTCGACGGATCACCTGGCCCGGCTTTGGAAGAGCTGCGCCGAAGAAAACTCCTGGCCTTTTGTGGACTGGCCCAGCCGAGCCAATTTTTTTCAGAATTGCAGCGGCAACAATTCTTGATATGCGATACGTTGGAGTTTCCGGACCACCATCTTTATACCCAAGGAGATTTGCAAAGAATTGTGAAACGGGCTGAAAGCGCCGGAGCGGAAGCGCTCATCACGACGGCAAAAGATGCAGTGAATTGCGCGCCACGGGCGTTCGGTGATTGGTCATGCTATGTGTACGAAATCAGGATGAGCATTGACTCCGAGGAGAAACTTCTGGAAGCGTGTTTGCGCCAAGGGCTCTAAGCGGGAAATTGAGTGGCGCGTCTAACTCGCTCCGGCGACGACAGCTTCCTCTAGATTGTTTGATCGAACGAACGCAACGCCGGATTGATGCCGTCAAAGTTGATGTGTTACTCTTGGCGGCGCGTGACCAACGTCGCCGTCCCTTTGACGGCGACGGATAAACAGCAGGGTTAAACAGGACTTGGTAACTCAGAAACCTATCGCCATTTTTTTGGATCGTGACGGAACCATTTGTGAGGAGGTCGGATACGTCAATCATCCCTCACGATGCCGACTTCTGCCGTTCGCCGCTACGGCCATTCAAAAAATCAATGACGCCGGTCTGAAAGCTGTTGTGGTTTCGAATCAGGCCGGAGTGGCGCGCGGTTATTTCTCGGAGGAGTTGGTTCATGAGGTTCATCGAAAGATCGCCATCGAAATAGGGAAAGCCCGCGCCCATATCGACGCCATTTATTATTGTCCGCATCATCCCGATGGTTCCGTGGCGGAATTTCGAAAGGTCTGCGAATGCCGCAAACCCCGGCCGGGATTGTTGCAGCGGGCCGAACGCGAATTAGGGGTGGATTTGCAGCGCTCCTTCGTGGTGGGGGATCGATATTCCGACGTTGAACTGGCCGCCCTCAACGGACTTCAAAGTGTCTTGGTTTTGACCGGGTACGGGCGCGGCGAATGGGAATATCATCGCCACGAATGGAAATATCAGCCTCATTGGGTATGTGAAAACGTACTGGAAGCGGTGGAGAAGATTATTGCGACGCTAACGACGGCCGTGAAATCATGAAAGATCATCCCGACACACAGCGACTTCTCGACATTGTCAATCGATTTTCCCGGGCAAAAATCCTGCTCCTCGGCGATTTTGTCGCCGATGAATTTATCGACGGTGAAATCTCGCGGGTGTCGCGGGAAGCTCCGGTCTTGATTTTGAAGCATCGCGGCACCGCCATCGTGCCCGGCGGTGCGGCGAATGCGGCCAACAATTTGGCCGATCTGGAAGCACAGGTGTTTCCGTTCAGCGTGGTCGGTCAGGATGAGGCCGGACGCCGGCTGATCGACATGTTCAAAGCCAAGGGCGTCCGCGTCAACGGTCTTTTGACGGATCGGTCGTATTCCACACCCACCAAGTCGCGCATCTTGGCGGGGTCAGCACACACCACTCATCAGCAGGTCGTTCGAATCGATCGCGAACCGGCCTCGGCTCCTCACAGTGGAGTGATATCCCGAATCTATCAGCTGGCGTTGAAGAACGCTTCACGGGTTGATGCCATGGTCATTTCGGATTATGGGTTGGGATGGATCACTCCCGGACGAATCGCATCATTGCGCGCCCTGGCAAAAAAGCGGGGGATTCCCATATTGCTCGATTCCCGATACCGCCTGCGAGGGTTTCGCGGGTTTACGGCGGCCACTCCCAACGAGGCGGAAGTGGAGGCGGCCTTGGGCGTATCCATCGGGAATAATCTTCGCGCTTTGGAGCCGGCGGGACGAAGGCTCCTGCGACACCTGGGTTCCGAAGCCCTGCTGGTCACGCGCGGCAGAGAGGGAATGGCACTGTTCGAGCGGGGCCGGAAGACCGTGCACATCCCGATTTTTGGAACCGATCAAATTACCGACGTGACGGGCGCCGGCGATACCGTGATCGCGGTGTTTACCCTGGCGTTGGCGTGTGGCGCGAATTTTGTGGAAGCGGCGCACCTTTCCAATTATGCCGGGGGACTGGTCGTCATGAAACATGGCACCGCGACGGTTCGTTTGAAGGAATTAATCTCCGCCGTTCAGTCTGAAACACGTTGATCCCCAAGGTTTATTCCGCGTTCAAAGGATTCCTTCCCGATGACCGAACACAAGATTGTCGATTTGCCGAAGCTTCAAAAGGCCGTCGCAGATTTGCGCGCCACGGGGAAGAAGATGGTGTTCGCGAACGGATGTTTTGACGTGTTGCATGCCGGTCACATTCGATACTTGGAAGCCGCCAAACGCCTGGGCGACGTGCTCGTGGTGGCGGTGAACAGCGACGCGTCAGTCCAGCGCATTAAGGAACCCGGGCGCCCCTTGCTGTCTGAGGCAGCGCGTTCGCGCCTCGTCGCGGCGCTCCGGTGTGTGGACTACGTGATTCTTTTTGACGAACCCACCGTTGAACGCCTGCTCCAAGCTCTTGAGCCGGAGATCCATGCCAAAGGGACGGACTATACCGAGGAATCGGTTCCGGAACGCGAGGCGGTGCGCTCCTACGGCGGGGCTGTACGTATTGCCGGAGATTCCAAGGATCACTCCACGCGGGGTTTAATCCGTCAAATTCTTGTCAAGTCGGGGAGCCATCACTGAAGTGAAAATTTTGATCGTGAAATTAGGCTCCATCGGCGATGTCGTTCATGCCTTGCCGGCGGTGGCGGCCCTTCGACGCCATTTTCCCGAAGCTCACCTGGACTGGGTGGTGGAACGATCCGCCCGCCCGATCTTGGACTATTTCCGGCCTGTCGATCGAATCATTGAAATCGACACATTGAAATGGCGGCGCTCGTTGGGCTCACGGCAGACCTGGCTGGAGATTTCGGACCGATTAAAAATTTTTCGAGCCGAGCACTATGATTTGGTGTTTGATTTTCAAGGCCTTTGGAAATCGGCGTTCGTGGGTTGGCTGGCCCAAGGGACCCGTTTGATTGGCGCCGAACCGGAGCGCATGCGGGAATCGATCGCCGCCGTCTTCTATTCGCAACGGATTCAGATTCCTCCGCGCCGTGAAAATGTGGTGTTTGAACATCTTCGCCTGGTGGACTGTTTTTTGAGAGACCCGAGTGCTCTGGAGTCAAAGTCCGGGGAGCCTTCCGGAGATGATTTCGAAGTCGATTTTGACCGTTTGTATTCCCCTGAGGAGGAAGCTTGGGCCGGGTCAGAGCTCCGTCGACGAAAGCTTCGAGAATTTATCATCCTGAATCCCGGTGCCAACTGGAAAAGTAAATTATGGCCGGTTGAAAATTATGTTCTGTTGGCACGGAAGATTCGGGACGAATCGAGTTATCAGGTTGTCGTGACTGTCGGTCCCGACGAGCAAGAATTAGCTGCGGATATTTCTGGGCGACTGCCTGCAGGTGCGGTTGAGATAATTTCCACAACACTCAATCGGCTGGCAGCGCTGGCTGCCCGGGCACAGTTGTTTGTCGGGCCCGATACCGGGCCTTTTCATATTGCGGTGGCCGTGGGGACACCGGTCGTGGGACTCTTTGCCCCGACGGATCCTGTTCGCAATGGGTCATACCGTATGCAGGACATTATGATTCACCAAAATCGTTGCGGGGAATTCTGCCATCGGCGCGACTGTGGGGCACGCCGGTGTATTACGGCCATTCCGGTGGATCACGTGTGGGAAGCACTCTGCTCGCGATTGAAATCGGCCGGTTCAAAACAAGCATCGGGTAATCCTAAAGAGCCTGCATTCAGCCCTCCAAGATATGAATAAACAAAATTGGGCGGATACGATTGCGCGGTGGCGAGTCCCGGCGAGCTTCGTGATGGCGCTGATTTATTTTTTATGGGCACGGCCCACATGGCAGTCGCTCGGGGAAGGCGCGGCCCTTGCGGCGTTGGGGTTGGTTTGGCGCGCTTGGGCCTCGGGGACTATCCGCAAAGACTCCACCCTGGCCATGAGCGGACCGTATGCGTTTTCTCGAAATCCCTTGTACTTCGGAAGTTTCCTGATTGTCCTCGGTTTTGGCTGGGCCGGCGACCGCCGGCTCCTGCTGATTCTCCTGATTGTTTTCTTTTTGATTTTGTACGTGCCGGTCATGAAGTTGGAAGAAAACCACTTGGAAAGATTGTTCGGGGTGCGATTTCACGACTATCGCAAGAAAATCCCCTTGTTCCTTCCCTGGAAAAGAGTTCGGGCCCACGATTCTCCCGCGGCGGCTTTTAATTGGGGTCAATATTGGGGCAATCGCGAGTATAATGTTTTGCTGGGTTTTGGGGCAGCGGTAGGGCTGCTCCTGTTGATCAAATACTGGCGAGGGATGCAATGAGTATCAAACGAAAGGACGTGTGTTTTGTAGGTGTCGACCGGCCGCGAAGAATGCGGCGTGTCGTCGGTGGACTGTTGTGGGCCGGATCGTTAGCCCTGGTGCTCGTCTTGGCATGTTTTCTACATCCTCCGGCACCGACACCTCTTTTGGCACAGACTTCTCAGACCCAGGCAGCCCCGGTTCCTGCTGCCAGTCAAACCCTCAATTACAACATATATTGGCGGACAGCATCTGCCGGCGTGGCAACGATTCGCCTGGAACGCGATCCCAAAGCCAACCAGATAAAAATCAGCGGCGATGCTCATTCCAGCCGTTTCGTCTCGACGCTGTATCGTGTAGAAGATCAGTTCGAATCGCTCGTTTCGTTGAAAGAGTTTTGCACGCTGAAGATCAACAAACAAACCAACGAAGGACGGCGTCATCGCGAGATGCTTGTCGATTTCTTTCCCGACCAGCGAGTGGCGCGCTGGCAGGATCGCAACACTGCCGTGCCGTCATCGCCAGTCCGTCATTCGCAGACCTCCATTCCGGGATGCGTCCACGACGTCTTTTCAGCCGCGTTTTATCTTCAGACTCAACGGTTGGAACTCGGGAAGACCATTCAATTTCCCATTTTTGACGGCGGCAAGACTTATACGGTGGCGGTTGAGGTTCAGCAGCGAGAAACTGTTAAAACAGACGCCGGAACGTTTCAGACCATCCGTGTGGAGCCCAAGGTGTTCGGAAACTTGTTTCACCGCTCCGGTCGCATGTTTGTGTGGTATACGGATGACGCCGAACATCACCTGGTTCAACTCAAGGCGCGCATCTCTGTGGGAACAATTACCGCTTCTCTGGCTACGCCACTAAAGCCCGCCACACCTGCCGCACCTTCCTCCAGTTCGCCTTAGAACTCAAACACATTCGAGATCAAGAGAATTTGGTCCCGGGCTTTCTCGGATATGGCATCCCTTTACGACATCATTGGAAATATTTCGCTTTTTCCCATTCCAGAGGATCGTCAGACGATTCTGTGGGTATGGAACGACGAGCGCTCTCGCCTCGACAAGAAATGGGTCGAAGGTTTGATTCAGATTTCCAAGTGGTGTCCGGACCTTGGAATTCGAACCGCCCACTTGGAGCGGGACCCGGTCAAGGGTGCGCACAAGGACGGGATGCCAGGACTCAACTTGATTTGGGTTCATGTGGGTTCGGGATTCAGAATTGAAGAAAGTCGGGTTGAGGCAACGCCTGGTGATGTGATTTTGTTCGATCGTCAGCGCGGCCACCGAGTGGACGCAGAAACCCCGTACATTCGGACTGTGATAACCACAATTGGCCCCGAATCCGAGCAAAAACACCCTCGATTTCTCAAGAATGGGATTTTTTATGAGGATTTCAAACCACGGTTGGTGGAATTAGGACTCTAAAGGGCGGGCTTTCGATTTGTAAAATTTTTTCTCCGATGAAACTTTTATCGCGGAAATGCGTCTAAATAATCAAATTGTCCTTACCTCCAACTGAGGACAAACCCGGGACGGCTGGTGGCGCAACCCAACCAACCGTCCCAAACATCCTTCCGAATCAAAACTCATCCGAAAGAAGATGGATTATTGTCCGCCAGACGTTGTCGATAAGCAAGAGCTGCTTTTTGACTTTCATTCGGTTCGTTACCCCCACCCACTGCGCTATAATATTCAATGATCATCGACAGCGGAGAGGTGACACGACAGAACCGCAATCCACGCCGCCTTTGTCTGTGACCACAGCCATTCAGCATTGGCGCGTCGACCGGTTTTCGGCCTTTGTCGGGAGGATCCATGCCAACCAACCAAGCAGTCAGCCGGGAGGATCTGGAACAGTTTTTGTTTGCAGAGTTCGGAGTAAACTCCAAATACGTTGCTGATCTTCTGCAGGCTTTCCTTCTGGATTCTGCGTCCGTAGATTCGGAATGGCGGCAGTTTTTTCAGGATTTGATGACTCGGGAAAGTAATCTTGCCGGGTTAGCTGCCGCCGTTGATAGTGCGCCCACAGAGGGCTCAGAAGCTCCCGACACAGAAACATCGACAGTTTTTCCTCAGGTCAGCCCTCCGGTTGAGCCTGAAAAGATTCCTATCCGAGGAGCGGCGCTCCGCATTGTTGAAAACATGGAATCGAGCTTGGAGGTTCCCACAGCGACCTCGCAGCGGCAGATTCCGATCAAGCTGCTTGACGAGAACCGCCGGTTGATCAATGAATATCTTGAACCCTCCAATCGCAGAGTTTCCTACACTCATATCATTCTGCAAGCCCTATTGAAAGCCCTGCAGCAATTTCCACAGTTAAACGATGCCTTGGAGGATGTTGAAGGCGCCCCCACCCGTCTGCGGCGCGGGGAAATCAATCTTGGCATTGCGGTCGATGTGACGCGCCGGGATGGAACACGTTCACTTCTGGTGCCGAATATCAAGGGCGCGCAGCGCCTCTCATTCGCGGAATTGATGGAGGCTTATGATGCTTTGGTCAGGCGGGCGCGGGGAGGAGCTCTGGATCTCAGCGACTTTCAAGGCACCACCGTCTCGCTCACAAATCCGGGCACGCTGGGGACAACCGTATCGAATCCGCGCTTGATGTCAGGCCAGGGCCTGATTGTGGCGACCGGGGCCATCGAGTTTCCGCCGGAATATCAAGCCATGTCTGCAGAGGCCATTTCGCGTCTGGGCATCAGCAAGGTGATTACATTGACGAGCACCTACGATCACCGCATCATTCAGGGAGCGGAGTCGGGGTTATTCCTGGCGGCGATGGAAGCCTTGCTTCGTGGTGAACAGGATTTCTATGATGAGATATTCTCCGGGCTGGGTATTCCGCATCGGCCCTACCGATGGGCGGTGGACGAAAACCCCGCCATACTCGGAGAAGAACGCCACCGCGACGAGATTCGAAAACAAGCCCGGGTGCTTGAGCTGATCAATTCCTATCGCGTGCGGGGACACCTGATCGCGCATCTCGATCCGCTGGGAAGCCGAAGAATCCTCTACCACCCGGAACTGGATATCGCCACCTATGGTTTGACCATTTGGGACCTGGACCGGGAATTTCTGGCTCGCGGCCTGGGAGCACGAGAGATGGCGCCGCTTCGCGACATTTTGCGGTGGCTGCGGCGCACCTACTGCGGCACGGTCGGTGTGGAGTATCGCCATATCCAAAGCCCCGAAGAAAAAGAGTGGATCCGATCCCGGGTGGAGTCCGAAGCGCCGCCGGCGTCTGTGGAAGTTCAAAAACAGATGTTGTGGAAGCTGATCTCGGCAGAACAATTCGAAAAGTTTCTGGCCACGAAATATCCGGGACAAAAACGGTTTTCCATCGAAGGCGCGGAAACCATCGTGACCTTGCTGGACCAGTTGATCGAAGGGGCCGCAGCGCGCGGCGTCGGCGATATTACAATCGGAATGTCACATCGCGGGCGGTTGAACGTCATCGCCAATGTGATAGGCCGTTTCTGCGAACGTATCTTTACAGATTTTGAAGGTTCCATTCACCCCAACTTTCCTCACGATCAGCACGACGTCAAATATCACCGCGGAGCCAGCGGAATCCGCGAGACGGCAGGCGGGGGCGAAATTTCGGTCACCGTGCTGCCCAATCCCAGTCATTTGGAGTTTGTCGATCCCGTGGTGGAAGGGCTGGTCCGCGGGAAACAGGATGCTCATTCCTCGCCGGCTCCCGGGACCGCGGATTTGAAGGATCCCTCGCGCGACGGATTCCTGGCGGTGCTGGTCCATGGCGACGCCGCATTCATCGGGGAGGGGATTGCTGCAGAAACCCTGAATCTGTCGCAATTGCCCGGATACAGCACCAATGGCACCCTGCATTTGATTATCAACAACCAGCTCGGGTTCACCACCCCGCCCGAAGAGGGCCGCTCTTCCACCTACAGCACCGATGTCGCACGCATGGTGCAAGCCCCCATTTTTCATGTGAACGGCGACGATCCCGATTCCGCTTATCGCGTCTTGCAGATTGCGCTTGATTATCGCCGTGAATTTCACAAAGACGTGGTCATCGACGTGTTCGGCTTCCGTCGCTTTGGCCACAACGAAGGGGATGAACCCACCTACACTCAGCCGGTGTTGTACCGGTTTATTCAAAACCACCCGGGAGTTCGCTCCGTTTATTCCGATAAGTTGGTTCGTGAGGGGGTTGTGTCCGATGCCGAGGTGACCTCATTAATTGAAGAACGGGTGAGGAGATACGAAAACGCTTTGTTGGGGGCAAAAGCGATTGTGGCAAGGCAAGGCACGAAGGTGAACTTACCTTCGTCTCCGGAAGTTATCGAATTCCCGGAACCCCGCGAGACCGCGGTCCCCGAAACGCGCCTCTTGGAAATCGCCCGCAAGGTCACCACGGTGCCTGCGAAATTTCGTGTCAATCCCAAGATCGTGGGCTTGTTGGCGCGACGTGCCAAGATGGTGGAAGGAGAACGCCCCGTCGATTGGGCCATGGCGGAGACACTGGCCTTTGGATCGCTTCTTCTTGAAGGAATTTCCATCCGCTTGGCGGGACAAGATACCGTGCGGGGTACGTTCAGCCAGCGTCATGCGACGCTCTATGATTCTCAAGACGACACGCCTTGGACACCGTTGCAGGAAATTTCAAGCGATCAGGCCCGATTTCAGGTTTTCGACAGCCCTCTGTCGGAGGCCGGAGCGCTGGCATTTGAATACGGGTACAGCCTGGCTGTGCCTCAAGCCTTGCCCTTGTGGGAAGCCCAGTTCGGAGACTTCATTAATGCCGCACAGGTCATCGTCGATCAATTTATTGTTGCGGGAGAAGAAAAATGGAATCAATTGAGCCGGGTCGTTTTGCTCCTGCCTCACGGGTACGAGGGTCAGGGGCCGGAGCATTCCAGCGCTCGTATGGAACGATTCCTGCAGCTTTGCGCGCGATCCAATATCCGGGTGGCCTATTGCACGACTTCAGCCCAGTATTTTCACCTGTTGCGCCGTCAAGCCCTGGCCAAGCCCAAGCCGCTGGTTCTGTTTACGCCCAAGAGCCTGTTGCGATTTCCGGATGCCGGATCGTCCATTGCGGAATTTTCGGGCGGGAAATTTCAACCGGTTTTATCGGACCCCGGCGTTTTGAATGCCGCCACTGTTCGTCGCATCCTTCTGTGTAGCGGCAAGGTTTATTATGACCTGCAGGCGGAGCGAAAGAGGCTCAATGACTTGGCGACAGCGATCTTGCGTCTGGAGCAGCTGTATCCATTTCCTGAGAGGTTATTGCATGAAGCCCTGAGTTCCTTTCAGGCGGCGAAGGATTATCGCTGGGTACAGGAAGAGCCTGAGAATATGGGCGCCTGGCATTTTATGGACGGCTATGTGCGCGCCGTTTTGCCGCCGGACGCCCACTGGCGCTACGTCGGGCGTCCGGAGAGCGCCAGCTCCGCCACGGGTTCGCACACGATCCATCAAATGGAACAGCGGAAGATTGAGACCGAGGCTTTTGCGCCGTTGTGATGACAGGTTCCTAGGAGGGGACCGCAATGTACTCGGCAGTGGAATGAGATTTGGGAACTGGGAATTTATCTTCCAGCAGGCCGCGAACATGCAGTTCAATCGCTTGATGCATATTACGTGTCACTCGCTGGCGGGTTTTGCCGGTTGCCACGCAACCGGGCAGATCCGGTGCGTAAGCAGAATAGTTTCCATTGGCTTTTTCAATAACGATCAGGAAGCGGCGCATTGTTTACTACCTACCCTTTCCCGTCTTTGGCTTCTGTACCTGGGCTTGCTTGAAGATGCTGTTGAACGTTCCAGGGGCCAAATCGTCGTTCGCATGACCCGCAATCGTGACACGGCCGACTTTAGCATCGTGCTTGAAATGTCGGCGACTTCCTTTCGTAACAACTAAATACCAGCCATCTTCCACAATCAACTTGATCACCTAACGAATTGTCAATGGTCCCTAACCCTTGCTGTTAAAGTCGAAAGAGGGCATTGGCTGATATTCACAACTAATTTAACACCAAGATCTGATGAGAATCTTCCCTCTGTTTATCCTTTGGCCATCCACCCATTCTTCTTCATCTTTCCAGGTTCCTCTTGACAGTTGTTGTCAGGATGTTTATTTTGTGAACGTACGTTCACAAAGAGGCGAAGCGTGGCCCGCGAAAAATTAAGCACCCAAATTCGCCGTGACCAAATCCTGGACGTGGTGTTGAAATTAATTGCCACGCGCGGGACGTGTTCACTCCGCATGACAAGAGTGGCCCGGCAAGTGGGCCTGGTGCCGTCGGCTTTATACCGGCACTTCAAGAACCGGGACGAGATTATCGACGCCGCGATTGACCGCTTTCAAGCCATGGTGCTGGCCAATTTCCGGCTGGCCGCTCAAGAGAGCCGCAGCGCTCAAGAACGGTTGCACCTCCTGTTGAGGCGCCAGATGGAAATTATCCGGGAAAATCAAATCAACGCGCTTCCGCGAATTGTATTTTCGGAGGATCTGTATGGCAACCGCCCTCAGCGAAAGGCTAAAGTCTACCGGATGTTGAAAAACAATCTGTCCCGCCTGGAAAATTGCTTCCGAGACGGGCAGTTGCGTGGAGAATTTCGAAAGGAACTGGATCCGCGGGCGGCGGCTCGGATGTTCCTCGCGATCCTGCAGTCGTCCGCCATTTTGTGGTTCGTCAGCAACGGGACCATCGATGTCATGGGAAATGCCGAGGCGGCTTGGGTTCTGATGAAGAATGCCATGGCCGCCAGAGCGTCGAAGGCATCCCTGTAAATTCACGATTCGTTGGGAGTGAGCGATGGACAATCGAAAACGAAGATTCATCGGGATAGGCCTTGCGGGTTTGGCCGTAATCGCAGTCGTATTCTATTTTGTTCTGAGTCACACACATGCCCTCGAAACGCTTCGTGTGTCCGGCAATATCGAGGTGACCGATGCGGAAGTCAGTTTCAAGATTCCCGGGCGGGTCTCGGAACGGCTGGTTGATGAAGGAATGCTGGTCACGACCGGCCAAACGGTGGCCCGGCTGGAGAGCGCAGATCTGGCGGAGCAGGTGGCCGTGAGAACCGCCGAATGGCAGGCGGCACAAGCATTTCTTGAGCAAATGCTCGCCGGTTCGCGTCCTGAAGAGATCCAACAGGCGAGAGACGCGGCGGAACAAAGCGGAGCTCGACTGGAAGAATTATTGGCAGGCTCACGGACCCAGGAGATTGCCACGGCTCAAGCGAGTTTGTCTCAAGCGCGGGCGGATGCGGTTCGCGCTCATAGTGATTTTGACCGATATGCCCGTCTCTTCAAAAAGGAGAATGTCTCGGCGCAGCAATATGATGCCGCTAAAGCCGCGATGGAGATGGCGGAGGCACGCCAAAAACAGGCCGAACAGCAACTCCAGTTGGTCCAGGAAGGCCCCCGACATGAACAGATCGAACAAGCCCGAGCCGCTCTGGCACAAGCCCGAGCACACTACGCGTTGGTGAAAAAAGGTCCGCGCCGCGAAGAGATCGAACAAGCCCGAGCCCGCGCTGATGAAGCGCACCAGGCGCTGGCCATCGCACAAACACAGCTCGGCTATGCCACCCTGACGTCGCCTTTTGCCGGGGTCGTGCTTTCAAAAAATGTGGAGTCCGGAGAATTCGTCTCCCCCGGAACGCCCGTCATCACCATTGCCGACCTCAAGAACGTTTGGCTGCGGGCTTACATTAACGAATCCGATCTGGGTCGGGTGAAGCTCGGTCAACGCGTGTTTCTCACCACCGATACTTATCCGGGCAAGAAATATGAAGGGAAGATTTCCTTCATTTCGTCTCAAGCCGAATTCACCCCCAAGAATGTGCAAACGGAAAAGGAACGAGTCAAATTGGTCTACCGCATCAAGGTGGATGTGGAAAACCCCAATATGGAGCTCAAACCCGGCATGCCCGCCGACGCCGATATTGAACTGAGACCGAACGCCCGGAGTTGAAACGCCCATGGAAACCATTCGAATCGAAGGATTGACGAAGAAATTCGGGGCGACGACGGCGGTCGACCATCTGCATCTGAGCATATCTGCAGGAGAGGTGTTTGGTTTGGTGGGTCCTGATGGAGCCGGAAAAACGACCACCATGCGCCTGCTCACCGCCATTTTGGAGCCTTCCTCGGGAGACGCTTGGGTGGCCGGGCATCACATCGTGAAGGAAGCCGGGGCCATCAGTGATGACATCGGCTACATGGCGCAGCGCTTCGGCCTTTATCCCGATTTGACCGTGGCCGAAAATATAACCTTTTATGCGGATATCTATGGTGTTCCTCAAAAGGGACGCGCCGAAAAAGTCGATCAGCTGTTGGGATTCAGCAATCTGCTGCCCTTCAAGAAACGCCTGGCCGGGAATCTCTCCGGTGGGATGAAACAAAAGCTGGGCTTGGCCTGTGCGCTCATCCACACACCCAAGGTGCTGTTCCTCGACGAACCGACGAATGGCGTCGACCCGGTGTCGAGGCGCGATTTTTGGAGGATTCTCTATCATCTTCTGAGGCAGCAAGTCACCATCTTTGTGTCCACGGCCTACCTCGACGAGGCGGAACGATGCAGCCGGGTGGGATTGATTCATAAAGGGAAATTATTGGCTGTCGGAACGCCCGCGGAAGTCAAGCAACTGTCTCGCGGATCCATCCTGGAAGTTCGATGCCTCGAACCTCGCCGCGCCACGGCCTTGTTGCGGCAGGGCATGCCCGCGGCGGCCGTGGGGATGTTTGGCGATCGGGTGCATGTCGTTGCCGCTGATCCGGAACAGGCGGCTCAACAAATTGATCACACCTTGTCTGCCGCCGGGCTGGCCTTGGAAAGCCTTCACACAATCGAGCCCACGTTGGAGGATGTTTTTGTTTCTGTCCTTTCGAGAGAAGGCGGCGAAAAATTGCCTCCCCGGATGCAGCCCGGCGATCCCTCTTCAGCGAGCCGATTATGAAAAATTCAAGTCCGGGTGCCGATGACAAGGCCGTGGTGGTCCAAGACCTGGAAAAACGATTCGGAAATTTTGTCGCCGTCAATCGCATCAGCTTTGAAGTGCGTCGCGGGGAGATCTTTGGATTCCTGGGGCCCAACGGGGCCGGCAAGTCCACTACGATTCGAATGTTGTGCGGCATTTTGGCGCCCACCGCGGGCCGCGGGCGGGTGGCCGGATTTGATTTGCAAACTCAGACCGAAGCGATCAAGAAAAACATCGGATACATGAGCCAGCGGTTTTCCCTCTACGAGGATCTGACCGTGGAGGAGAACATTAATTTCTACGGCGGCATTTATCGCATTCCCTCTCAGAAGAAACAGGACCGCAAAGAATGGGTCATCGAAATGGCCGGTCTTCAAGAGCATCGACACACCCGTACCAGCATGCTCGCCGGCGGCTGGAAGCAGCGGCTGGCGTTGGGATGTGCCATCTTGCATGAACCGCCCCTCCTCTTCCTGGATGAGCCGACATCGGGGGTTGATCCCATCAGCCGGCGATTGTTTTGGGATTTAATCTACGACATGGCCGGGCGCGGCGTGACCGTCTTCGTGACCACGCATTACATGGACGAGGCGGAGAATTGCGATCGGGTGGCATTAATCTACCGTGGAGAGTTGATCGCTCTGGATACGCCGGTTGTCCTCAAGACCCGGTTGATGCGAGAGCAGATCTTGGAGGTGCAGTGCGAACGTCCGCCGGACGCCTTGGGGATACTGGAGAAGGCCGCGGGAATTCAAGAGGCGGCGTTGTTTGGAAATGCGCTGCACATCGTCACGAATCAGCCCGAAACAGCCGCGGCTTCCGTCCGCGAGGCGTTAGCCCGAAACCACTTAGTGCTGCGTAGCGTGGAGAAGATTGCACCCTCGCTCGAGGATGTATTTGTTTCATTGATCGAGGAGCGGGATCGTAGGGAGAAACCTGTTCAGGAAGTGCGGGCGTGAGGAGAGGGGACAGACACCTGGTCCTTGGATCTTTCACGGTTTTCGAGCATGAGGTGTCTGTCCCCATTTTCCCCATTTTCCGCCATGGAGCGTTGACTCAGCCATGAACTGGATGCGATTTTGGGCCGTGGGCCGCAAAGAGTTTATTCACGTTATTCGTGATCCGCAGAGCTTGATAACCTCCATTGCCATCCCGATGTTGCTGCTCACGCTGTTTGGCTACGCGTTGTCGTTGGATGTGGATCGGGTGCCGATGGTGGTGTGGGATCAAAGCCGGACACCCGCCAGCCGGGATTTCATCGACCTGTTCAAAGGGTCCCGATACTTTTCGCTGCAGAACTATGTCGATACGTACTCGCGCTTGGAACGCGCGATTGATGGCGGGACAGCGATTGTCGGAATGGTTCTGCCGACAGATTTTTCTGAACGCTTAGGCGCCGGCCGTCCGGTATCAGTTCAGCTGATTGTCGATGGAAGCGATTCCAACACGGCGACCATCGCGATGGGATATGCGGACGCGATTGTTCAGTCCTATTCCTTGAATGCTTCCGTCAAGCGTGTCGAACGGCTGGGTGCGCACGTGCCCAGGCCGCCGCTGGATTTTCAACCCCGCGTTTGGTTTAACGAGGATTTGCAATCGAGAAACTACATTGTGCCCGGATTGATTGCCGTCATCATGATGATCATAGCCGCCATGTTGACCTCGCTCACGGTGGCCCGCGAATGGGAGCGCGGCACCATGGAACAGCTCCTGTCGACGCCCGTGCGCGCTCCGGAGCTGATTTTCGGAAAGCTCGTTCCTTATTTTGTGATCGGTATGGTCGATGTGGTTCTCGCGGTGCTGATGGGACAATTTCTTTTTCATGTTCCTCTTCGCGGCAGTGTCTTGCTTCTATTCATCATGGCGGCCGTTTTCCTGGCCGGCGCTTTGTCGCTCGGCATTTTGATCAGTGTTCTGATGAAGAATCAACTGCTCGCCAGCCAGGCGGCCATGATTTTGACGTACCTGCCTGCTTTCCTGCTGTCCGGCTTCATGTTTGCCATCGGCAACATGCCGAAGCCGCTGCAATGGCTTTCCTATTTAATTCCGGCCCGCTATTTCATCACCTTGTTGAAGGGCATTTATTTGAAAGGGACTGGAATTCGCGTCCTCGCGCCGGAGGCTTTGTTGCTGGTGGTGTTCGCGATCGTCATGATGGTTTTGGCAAACGTTCGTTTCAAGAAGCGTCTGGAGTGATTATGTGGGAGCGCCTTCGAGAGATGCTCATCAAGGAGTTCATCCAGGTCCTTCGTGACCCCAAGATGAAACGCATCATCTTTCTGATGCCGATCATTCAGGTTCTGGTGTTCGGTTACGCGGTAACCACGGACGTGAATCATGTTCCGACGGCTGTTTACGATCTCGATAATTCCGTTGCCAGCCGGGATTTGATCGCCCGCTTCGTTCGCTCCGGGTATTTTGACATCGTGGAGAACGTTGTGGATGCGGCTCGCGCGGAACACTTGATGGACCAGGGGCACATCAGCGTTCTTGTCCGGGTGGACCGGGGATTCGAAAATACCTTGAATGCCGGTCACTCCGCCCCGGTTCAGATGATTGTCGACGGGACTGATTCCAACACCGCCGGGATCGTGCTTAGCTATGGGGCGAAAATCGCCAACGCCTATTCTCAACAGATTCTGGTTTCGGAAATGAGCCGTCTGCATGGGCGGACGGCGGCCCTGCCTCAGGTCAATCTGGAGTCCCGGGCGTGGTTCAACGAGAACTTGGAGAGCCGCAATTTTTTTGTCCCCGGCGTGATTTCCTTGTTGGTCATGTTGATTACTTTGTTGCTGACGAGTATGGCAGTGGTTCGTGAAAAAGAGATCGGCACCATGGAGCAAATTATGGTGACCCCGATTTCTCCGGCGGAATTCATTCTCGGAAAAACTCTCCCGTTCGCGGCGATCGCCTTGTTTGACGTTCTCGTCATCACCCTCATCGCCGTATTTTGGTTCAGCGTTCCGGTCCGCGGCAGTTTGGTGTTGCTGTTCTTTGCGACGACAATCTATTTGATGACGTCGCTGGGAATTGGACTGTTGATCTCGACCATCAGCCAAACGCAACAGCAAGCCATGCTGACCACGTTTCTCTTCTTTCAACCGGCCGTACTGTTATCGGGCTTCATGTTTCCCATTGCCAATATGCCGAGGGTTATTCAGTGGTTGACCTATCTGGATCCGTTGCGGTATTTCCTGGTCATTCTTCGCGGCCTCTTCTTGAAGGGAATCGGCGTCCGCATTTTGTGGCCCCAGATGCTGGCGCTGGGCGTGATGGGAATTTCTACTTTATGGCTGGCTTCCAAACGATTTAAAAAGACGATGGTGTGAGGCCCGGCTGGAGCGAAAGACAACAGAGCTGGGTTGTCCACCCGCCGGCGCGGTGGCATTTCAGTGCGCGGGTTTGAGGATGACGCGTTTACTTTATGGCCTCCTCAATAGCTTTCTCCGCCAACGGGGCCATGAGTTTGTAACCTTCCTTGTTGGGATGCAACCCGTCCTTTGAAAAATTCCGGCCGAACATTCCCTGATCGTCCACCAGAGCCGAATGATAATCAACGTACCCGAATCCCTTCTCGGCAGCAAAACTCTTGAGCCATTGATTTAATTTCGCAATGTCCTCAGGAGGATGATCCAGAGTCATTTTTAATCGACCGTAATCGCTGACCGGCAGCAGTGAGCACAAGATCACCTTGATGTGGTGCGAGGCCGCTATTTCCGTGATGGCGCGGAAGTTGTCTTGAATCATACCCAGTGTGACGGGTCCGGTATTCCGGGCGATGTCATTGGTGCCAGCCAGAAGAATCATCACCGCGGGTTTCAGTTTGATCACATCGGGATACATTCGGACGAGTATCTGCGGGGTGGTTTGTCCGCTGATCCCACGGTTGACATAGGATTTCCCGGGAAAGAATTTTGCCAACGGCCAGAAATCCGTGATGGAATCACCCATAAAGACCACCCGGTTGTCCGGGACCGGCTGCGCGAGAAGGCGTTGGTCGTCTGCATAGTAGCGACCCAGTGATGCCCAGTCTTGAAGCTGTTCGGCTAACCGTTGGGCATAAATGCCAGATCCTGCTCCGCCGATTCCTTCTTTGGGATGAAATTCATCAAGCAATTGGGATAATGAAATCGAGCACAATCCCAAGGCCAGCACCGTTGCCATAGAAAGATTTTTGATTGATCTGCGCATGGCGTTTTTCCTCGTCTCATTTTTCATGTTGAAATTCGCCGAGTAAGTTCGGCAGGCCAACAACTCTTGATTGATCTCTGTCAGCTCACGGGTTTCAATGTCGGCACTTTCCGATGATGGTGAATTTGAAGAAACCAATCGCTCATGCCGCGCGGTCGCACCCAGGAGCATGATAATTCGCTGAGGCGTTCCACCTCAAGCCCGATAGGGCGAAAGTCCCCCCTGGGGGATAGCCCCGGACGCCAGTCCGGGGTGGGCAGCAGAAAAACCAGTATCAGTCCCCCTTGGGGGACGGCAGATCTTTAGCCCGACACCTTCCGCGGCCCGGGTAAGAAATCGAGCGGTGAAATAAGTCCCGTTTCCGAAGGGCGGCAAAGAGATGTTTTTCGAATCCGCAGTAGGCTGATATCATCTCCTTCTGAAGTTCTGTCTGATTCTGTAACGCCAAAATCTTGCGGGGCGTCTTGCGAAAATGCAGGCGTCCCAGATTACGCCCAAAGAAGTCGTTCCTTTTCTCTCCGGTGGCAGGCCATAAGACTCCAAGCGATGATGCCATCACTCCGAAAGTTGCACAACCACTGAGATAGTGTTTCACACATTTCCGATAACAGGGGGTAGCCATGAAAGTGCGATCGTGGATTTGTTGTTTAGCATTCATGTGTACGCTGGTGGGAAGTGTGTGGGCCCAGGATCGCCCTGCGGCTGGCAACGCCGCCGCAGAGCCATCACGGCGTCCACAGGCCGCCGGTGCGGAATCGTCTCCCAACTTCATGGAGCAATCGCTCACCAAACGCATCGATAACTTGATGTGGTACCAGTTGCTGGGCGACATCGCGGATATCGACATTGTTCGTTACGCCGGGCCGCCGCCGCGTGTGATTCCGAATCCCACCGCGCAGGGCGCCGGGAATCCGGTCATCATTACTGCGTTTACATTTCTTCCGAAAAAACACCTCGCTGCCGGAAAACTTCCGCTCATCGTTCTTGTCCACGGGGGAGTGCACGGCGATTTTGCCACCAGCGCGGCGCACATTGTCCGGGAGCTGATTCAACAGGGATACGCCATCATCGCGCCGGACTACCGCGGGAGCACGGGTTATGGCCGGTCGTTCTACCGGCTGATCGATTACGGGGGATTGGAGAATGACGACGTGGTGGCCGGTAAACAGTGGATGCTGGAAAACCATCCCGAGATTGACTCTGCTCGCGTGGGAATCATGGGCTGGAGCCACGGCGGCATGATTACGCTGATGACCATCTTCAATCATCCTCAGGATTTCAAGGTCGCCTACGCCGGGGTTCCAGTGAGCGATCTGGTGGCGCGTATGGGATACAAAGGTGAAGGATACCGGGCGGAGTATTCAGCGCCCTATCACCTCGGCAAGACCGCTGAGGAAAATGTCAATGAATACCGTCGACGTTCTCCGGCCTGGAATGCCGAGAAATTGCAAACACCACTTCTCATTCACACCAATACCAACGATGAAGACGTCAATGAACTCGAGGTGGAACATCTGATTCAAGCTTTGAAAGCCGCCAACAAGAAATTTGATTACAAGATCTATCAAAACGCGCCGGGCGGGCATATGTTCAATCGGATCGATACAACGCTTGCCCAGGAATCCCGCGGCGAGGTGTACCGGTTTCTGGCGCAGTATCTGAACCCGCCGAACCCGGTAAAATGAACGGAGAATTGCCCCGCGCTTCTGCCTCCGAAAATAGCTCTGGTAGCGCCGGCAGTTCTTTATGCCGGCGATTATCTGTCGCCCGGATAGCGCTCGCCCCGATGCATCTCTCTGACCGGCCCTCCGGGCCTAACCGGGTCGGTGCTCATCATTTTCATGCTCCCGGGTGCTCCTATGGACTATGAGCCACTGGGGTGAGAAGCGTCGAGGGGAAAAAGGCTTACTATCCTGGAATGATGTTCGCATCTTAATCACGCCGATCCGCCCCACAAAGGGATATGATGTGCCAGGACAATTCCATGAGCCTATCCACTTCTGCCCGACCGGACAGGGAATCCCCCGGTTCGGTCATTCAATTCCAGGACGTCTCTTGGAAATCGCCTGAAGGAAAAACCATCATAAGAGATTTGAGTTTTGATGTTCCTCGCGGGGAAACATTGGTTTTCTTGGGGCGCAGCGGATCAGGAAAAACGACCACGTTGAAAATGATCAACCGGTTGTTGGACCCCGCGGGAGGCGAAGTCCGCGTGGACGGAATTCGGACCACGGATTGGGATGTGACGGCGCTCCGCCGGCGTCTGGGTTACGTCATTCAGGAGATCGGACTTTTTCCCCATTTCACGGTGGAGAAAAATGTCGCTTTGATCCCCCGGTTGTTGCAGTGGTCGCCGGAGCGCGTTCAGGCGCGTACTCGCGAGGTTTTGAGTTGGGTGGACCTGGATCCGGAGGAATTTTTGCAGCGGTTTCCTCGTGAGCTATCGGGCGGGCAGCGTCAGCGCGTGGGTGTGGCGCGAGCCTTGGCAGCCGATCCGGAGATTTTGTTGATGGATGAACCCTTCGGGGCGCTCGATCCGGTCACGCGCACGGCCTTGCAGCAGGAGTTTGCCTTGCTGGTGCGGCGCTTGCATAAGACCATCATCTTTGTGACGCACGACGTCCGCGAAGCCTTGTGGCTGGGTTCGCGCATCGGATTGATGCAATCCGGCCAATTCGTTTTTCTGGATTCTGCAGAAGCCTTTCTGAGCTCGCCTTTGCCCGAAGTAATGGCCTTTGTCGACTCGGGAAGAATGAAACCGGTTCAGTGACCGACCCATTCGCGCGTTCGATCGGCAATTTCATTTTTCTTTTATGGGTTTGATTCACTTCTTGATTCAGCATCGCGCGGAAGTTGTTGCGCTGACCACCCAACACCTTTTATTGGTTTTGTTGGGAACGGGTGCAGGAGTCCTGACGGGTGTGCCGATTGGAATCCTGCTGACGCGCCGGCCGGGTGCCCGCAAACCGGTTCTGGCGGTCGCCAATATTTTTCAAACCATTCCCAGCCTGGCTCTTTTTGGATTTCTCATACCTCTCCTGGGCTCCTATGGAATCGGGCGGGTTCCGGCCATTATTGCGCTGTTTATTTATTCGCTTCTCCCCATTCTTCAAAATACTTCCACGGGAATCTCGGGAGTTGATCCTGCTGTGAGAGAGGCAGCCGTCGGGATGGGTTTAACCGACTGGCAGCTTCTGACCATGGTCGAATTTCCTTTGGCGCTGCCCGTCATCATTGCCGGTATCCGCGTGGCCACGGTTATTTCAGTCGGCACAGCAACAATTGCCGCGGCCATTGGCGCGGGTGGCCTCGGGACTTTCATCTTTCGCGGGCTCCGGATGAACGACAATCAGCTGATTCTGGCGGGTGCGGTGCCGGCAGCCTTGATGGCGCTGGCAGCCGATGTCGGTCTCGGATGGCTGGAACGCTCCCTGGGTCCTTCGCGAAGCCAAAAAGGTGTGAAAGTCTTCAAGTGGGTTCCCGCACTCGTGTTGATCGTCGTTTTGCTTATTGGCGTCGTGATTTGGAATCGACATGATGGGCTGCAGCCGAACGGCCGGGTCGTCATCGGCTCCAAGGATTTTACGGAGCAGGTCATTTTGGGAGAATTGCTGTCTCAACAGATTGAACGCTACACCGGTTTGGCCGTTGAGCGACGATTCGAATTGGGCGGAGATCTGTGCCATCGGGCCCTCGTGGCAGGGGAAATCGACGCTTACGTGGAATACAGCGGGACCGCCTTCACGGCCATTTTGAAACATCCTCCCCTTGCCGACGCCCGTGAGGTGGAGAATCAAGTGCGTCGCGAGTATGCCGAGCGATTCAATCTCGTGTGGCTCCCGTCCTTGGGATTCAATGATACCTTCGCCATTCTGATCCGAGCGGATGACGCCCGCCGATGGAATGTGCGCACTCTTTCAGATGCCGCCAAGGTTTCATCGCAGTGGCGGGCGGGATTCGGCCAGGATTTCATGTCGCGCCCGGACGGCTTCGCCGGGTTCGCCAAGACGTATCATTTGAATTTTAATGGTCCACCTCGTGAAATGGATCTCTCGTTGACCTATCGGGCTTTGGCCGATCACCAGGTCGATCTCATTGCCGGCAACTCCACCGATGGGCGCATCGATCAACTCCATCTGGTTCAGTTGCATGACGATCGTCATTACTTTCCTCCCTATGAAGCGGCGCCGGTGGTTCGGGAAGAGACATTGAACCGCTATCCCCGGGTGCGGACCGCGCTTGAAATACTTGCGGGAAAAATCAGTGACGCGGATATGCGACGGCTGAATCTTGCCGTGGATGAAAAGCACCGCGACCCCCGCGATGTGGTCAAAGAATTTCTTTCAAGTCTTTCGACGTCACATTAGCGTCTCGGGCTGGACGGTCGCCGTTGCGGTTGGTCAGGCTTAAAACGGCGGGGGAAGGAAGATAGGGGCCATACTTTCTGCTTGCATTCTGCCCGCCGTGATCTCATCATAGCCCGTCACCAAAAGAAAGAAACTCGTTCGAATCGAGAGAGCGATCTATGTCTGCCGTTATCCCAGCGGCCGAGTGGCGCCATGTCTTTGCGTCGCGTCTTGCGGAAGCGCGCGACTTGACCGACAGTTTGTTCAAGAAAGTATGTCCCGGGGCCTTGTACAAACGACCCATCCCTGAACGCCACCGCATCATTTTTTACCTCGGCCACTTGGAGGCGTTCGATTGGAACCTCATCGGCAAGCAGGGTCTGGATCTACCGCCGATTCATGAGGAATTTGATCAGCTGTTTGCCTTTGGAATTGATCCGGTGGATGGGGGACTGCCCCAAGACCCGCCTTCGGCTTGGCCCGCCGAGTCGATCATTCGAAAATATGTCCATGAAGCGCGTCGTCGCATCGATGACTGCCTTCAGACGCTTTCGTTTGATGACGTCCGCCATCCGCTATTTTGTCGTGGACTTCTGCTTAACGTGGCTATCGAGCATCGATTGATGCATGCAGAAACGTTCGCCTACATGTTGCATCAACTCCCCCTGGATCAAAAAGTTCATGAGTCACCCGAGCCCCAGGTGAAAAATTCCAACCCCGGTTATCGCCAAATTGAAATTCCTGAAGGATTGGCCACCTTGGGATTGGTGCGTTCAGAACGCGCGCCCTTCGGATGGGACAATGAATTTGAAAGGCAACAGGTACATGTGCCCCGATTTGCTGTCGACGTTTACAATGTGACCAACGGGGACTTCTTAAAGTTTGTGGAGTCGGGAGGATATGCCGACCGGTCTCTTTGGAAAGACAGCGACTGGGAGTGGATCACCTCCAAGAACATTTCCCATCCCGGCTTTTGGAAGAAGAATGGAAATGGTTGGCTTTATCGCGCCATGTTCGCTGAAATTCCACTGCCACTCGATTGGCCGGTGTATGTGAGTCATGCCGAGGCCAATGCCTATGCACGATGGAGGGGACAATCACTGCCCACGGAAGCGCAGTGGCACCGCGCGGCGCTGGGAACGCCGCAAGGCTCAGAACAGGCGTTTCCCTGGGGGAATGAACCTCCGGATCGCTCGCGCGGAAACTTTGATTCAGCCCGATGGGATCCCGTTCCGGTGGCGAGTTTTCCCGAAGGTCGAAGCGCTTTTGGCGTTGAAGATCTGATCGGCAATGGATGGGAGTGGACCACCACTGTGTTTGAACCGTTCCCCCGTTTCGAAGCGTTTTCATTTTACCCCGGATACTCCGCCAATTTTTTTGATGGTCGCCATTTTGTCATGAAGGGCGGATCCGCGCGCACAGCGGCCTGCCTCCTGCGTCCCACTTTTCGAAATTGGTTCCAGGCTCATTATCCCTATATGTACGCCACTTTTCGTTGTGTTGAGAATTAAGCAAGACGTGGAGGAATCCATGTATACACAAACCATCCCGGCGGTGCCGCTGGCCGATTTTGCAAACGATATTCGAGCGGGCTTGAAGACATCGGGGCAAAAAGAACTTCCTTCGAAATATCTCTACGATGAAGTGGGCTCGGCCCTTTTTGAGGTGATTTGCGTCCTTCCCGAGTACGGCTTGACGCGCGCCGACCAGCGATTGTTGCGCCGCCATGCTCAGGACGTTGTGAGCCACTTTCAAGGGCCGGTTATCGTGACGGAGCTGGGAAGCGGCAGCGGGCGCAAGACCCGCTGGGTATTGGAGGCGTTGTGTCGGCGTCAGGCGACTTCTTATTACCCCATCGAAATTTCGCAGAGTGCCTTGGCGCGCTGTGTCCAGGAATTGGGCCAGTTGAGCGCCTTGAGCATCGTGGGTGTTGAACGTCCTTATCTGGACGGCTTGTTGGAAGTGGCCGCTCGCCGCCGGGTCCGGGAGCATCTTCTCGTTCTGTTTCTGGGAAGCACCATCGGAAATTTCGATCGCGAACCGGCCGTGAACTTTCTCAAAGAAATTCGACGCATCCTCCACCCCGGTGACGGCTTGCTGCTGGGAACCGACCTTGAGAAGCCCATTCGTGATTTGATTCTGGCCTACGACGATCCGTTGGGCGTAACGGCCGCTTTTAACCTTAATTTGCTGGGGCGAATCAATAGGGAACTGGACGGCACCTTCGACCTTTCCGCGTTTGAACATGTGGCCCGATACGAATCCGCTCACCGCCGCATCGAGATGCACCTCCGCTCCCGTATGAAACAGGAGGTATCAATTCCTAAAGCAAATCTGGAAGTTGATTTCGAGGAGGGCGAGACCATCTGGACGGAAAGTTGCCATAAGTACAATCTCGAGGAAGTTGTTCAAATGGCCAAAGCCAGCGGATTCGGCTGCGCGGCGCAATGGCTGGATGGAGAGTGGTTGTTTGCGGAAAACCTCTTGATCGCAGAATAAGGCCTTCTTGAATTTGATGATGAGAACCCGCTCATCTTGAGCTTCCTTCTATCACTGACCTGTCAATCTCTTGGGCTATGATGTTTTGCCCGATCTTATCGATGTCGTCTCGCCGCAGTCCGGACAGCTGTGATATTCCTCCACAATGCCGCCCAGGTGCGGATCGACGAAGGCTTCCTCACCGGGATTGACCGGATCCACCAATTTTTCCGCGTGGAAATTCATTGGAACATCGCATTTCTCACAGTTGATTCTTTTTTTCATATGCTTTCCTCATCTCAATTTCGGCGCCCTCCACGGCTCTGCCTGGAAATTGCTTTGGTAGCCCCGGCAGTTCTTTATGCCGGGGATTATCTGTCGCCCGGATAGCGCTCGCCCCGATGCATCGGGGCAAGGCTGTTCTTCAAGTTTCTGTCGCCCGCCTAGGCGGGCTGGGCGATAAGGTTCTACACCATACCCCACCCTTGCTCTCCGCCCTCGGCGGAGGAGCAGCGGGTGGGGCTACCCCCCGCGGGGGACTGACCGGCCCTCCGGGCCTAACCGAATCGGGCTTCATCATCTTCATTGTCCTGGGTGCGACTACGGCGCATGCCCGACTGCCTCGAAAATAGGAGAGGTTTCTGTCGCCCCTGCCGGGGCTTGGCGATCTTATCGGTCCGCAAGACTGTCAGTCCAGTCCCCCGCGGGGGACTGGGCTATTGAAGGTGTCCCTTGCAGGGACCAAAAAACCGTCGCTTCAAGTGCCTGAGTTCATTTTCATGCTCGTGGGTGCCCCGATACATCGGGGCATGAGGAACTGCTCCGAAAATTGAATGATGCTTTCCTCCGCGTAGTCTCGGCGTCCTCTGCGCCTCTGCGGTAACCGGTTGCCAAATGAACGAATCACTCTTATGCCATTGATTGCGCGAAACGCCTTCTCCCAAGTCCTCACTCCAATCCGATATTTTCCCGCCCGTAGCGCAGCGTCTTGGCCATCCAAATTAATTCGGCCAGGAATTTGTCAATGCGCTTGAGATAGGCCCCATCCAACAGTTTTCCATTCTCATCAAATGCCTTGTGAGCCGAAGAGAAGTTGACGTCCCAAAAGATGTTCACCAAACCCAGTTCCCGCATCACGGGGAGCAAGCCCTGGATTCCGCGGGTTCCGCCGAAAGGCCCGGCGGAAACGCCCACCAGTCCGACCGCCTTGTGAACATATTCTTTCAGGCAGCTATCCAGCACATGCTTCAGGAGCCCGGGATAACCATGATTGTATTCCGGCGAAACGATGACCAGCGCGTCGGCGCGGTTCATACGCTCCGAATAACCTGCATCCTTGATGGCTTCTCCGGCGTCGTCGGTGGGAAGTGGAAGGCGCGCGATATCGATCATCTCGGTTTCCACGCCGGCACGCTTCGCCACTTCATGGGCCATCAATTGAGCCACATGAAGGCTGGAACGACCTTTGCGCGTCGTTCCCAACAGCACGGGAATATATAAAGGACGAGTCTCACCCATGAGCCAATCTCCCGGTCTCCGAATTTGCTTCGGCTTGAGGTGTTGCTGATTGAAGGAACGCTCAGATTCTAAACCGCACGATGGCATTATTTCAAGCCATGGGCGCTCACCCTATCGAGCCGCCATGGGAGAATGATTTTTTTGAAGACTGGGCTGCGATTGATCTTCGGCTTGGGACGAAATCCCAAGGGTTTCGTAACCGCGAAGGACTCGAAGGTGGCGCTGAGGAAGCAAGGTGGAAATTCTGAGTTCTTGGCGCCCGCTGAGGTTGCCTACGGATCTTTGCGGTCGAAGCGAAAAGGAGCCTTATCAAAGATCGGGCCTGACTTGTCTCTTTTCGCGGGGAGGAATATACTCCCTCTGCTGTACACCGCAGGGCCGAGCGGAGGCTTTCGAAGAGTTCACTCCCACTTGCAGTATCTGCTCGTTTTTACAAATCCGAAGATAGATCAGAACTCATCCGCAAATTTCATATTCAGGAGAAAGACCGTCATGAAAATACACCGTTTGATTTTTGTCCTCGTCTTGGCGTTGGGGTCGGTCAGCGTCCTGTCCGCCGACGAGGGTATGTGGATGCCGCAGCAGATCCCGCAACTGGCGGCGCGCTTGAAAGCCATGGGTTTTACGGGCGACGCCAATGCTTTTGCCGACCTCACGGGCCAACCTATGGGGGCCATCGTTTCGTTGGGCGGCTGCACCGCATCGTTTGTCTCTCCCGATGGCTTGATCGCCACCAACCATCATTGCGTCACGGGAGGGCTGCAATTCAACTCCACGCCCCATCGCGACTTGTTGCACGACGGTTATCTGGCGAAGGCGCGTGACGAAGAGCTTTCTAACGGTCCGGGTTCCCGTGTGTTTGTGACCACCAAGGTCGCCGAAGTGACGAAAGAGATTACCGGGAATATCGATCCCAAGCTGACAGATCGCCAACGCTATGACCTGATCGAGCGGCGCATCAAGGAGCGTGTCGCTGCTTGTGAGAAGGGCGGGCTGCGTTGCAATGTCGCTTCGTTTTTCGAGGGTCTGAAATATTTTGAAATTGCGCAGCTCGAGATTAAAGACGTGCGTCTCGTCTACGCACCGGCAGAGGGGATCGGCGTGTTTGGGGGCGAGACCGACAATTGGCGATGGCCGCGACACACCGGAGACTGGTCGTTCGTGCGCGCCTACGTTGATAAGGGAGGCAAGCCGGCCGCCTTCTCCAAAGACAATGTCCCGTATCATCCCAAGCATTGGCTCAAGGTTTCGCCTGAGGGCGCCAAGAACGGCGAATTGGTGTTTGTTGTGGGATATCCGGGAAGGACACAGCGTCATCGCACTTATAATGAGGTCAAGGAAACCACGGAGTGGGCCTTCCCGCGTTCCATCCGGCTTTTTCAAGAACAACTCGACATTCTCGATAAAATGACTCACGACAACAAGGCCTTGGCGATCAAAGTGGCTGGTCGCGTTCAGGGCCTGAACAATACACTGACCAACTACCGCGGCATGGAGGAAGGCCTTGTGAAGGGCGGCGTGCTGGCTGAAAAGGGAACTCAAGAGAAGGGGTTGAAGAAATGGATTGCCGCCGATCCCGTGCGCCAGAAGAAATACGGCGACATTTTTCCTGCTCTCGGCGCCCTCCAGGCGGAAGGTGAAAAGACCCGTGAACGCGATTCCGTTCTGGGAAGCGTTGCGGGGTCTTCGTCCTATTTGGGTTCCGCGCAGACTCTGTATCGACTTTCGATGGAACGACCCAAGGCCGATTTGGATCGTGATCAGGGATACCAACAGCGCGACTGGAGCCGCATTCGAGAGGCTCAGGAGCGTTTGCAACGCACCATTGATCCGACCGCCGACCGCGCACTCCTCACTTGGGCTCTCGGCATGGCGGCTGCGCTTCCTGCTGATCAACGCATCGAGCCGTTGGATAAGGTAGTGGGATTTTCGGCGGGCATGCCAAAGGACACTGCCGAAAAAGCCATTAAGGCCTACCTCGACAAGCTGTATGCCGGCAGTAAGTTGGCGGACCGCGATTTTCGCATCAGCTTGTTGGACAAGAGCACGGCCGAGCTGGTCGCAACAAACGATCCGTTCATCTCTCTGGCCGCGACATTGTATCCACTATCAGAATCGATCCGTGAAACCGGCAAAGACCGCGCCGGGGCATACGCCCGGCTGCGACCGCGATATATGGAAGCCTTGCTGGCCAAGGCCGGCGGGCTGGTCGCACCCGATGCCAACAGCACTCTGCGCGTCACCTATGGACAGGTGAAGGGGGTGGACTCCAGAGACGGCTTGTATTACAGAGATCACACCACGCTGCAAGGGATTGTCGAAAAGAACACCGGCACCGGCGATTTCAATGCACCGCAATACCAACTGGATGCCATCAAGAAACTGCGCGAAGGGAAGAAGACTCCCTACTTTGATGCCGCACTCAAGGATGTCGCCGTGAACTTTCTCTCCACGGTCGACACCACCGGCGGCAATTCCGGTTCACCCACGCTGAACAGCAAAGGTGAACTCGTGGGATTGCTGTTTGACGGGACGTATGAAACCGTGGCTTCGAATTTTCTTTTTGACAAAGCCAGGACGCGGTCCATTCATGTCGACAGCCGCTACATGCTGTGGAACATGACCGACGTTGATGGCGCCACGAATTTGCTGAAGGAAATGGGGATCGTGAAATAGATGGCTGGGGTAGCCGGGGTGCACTATTTTTGAGAACATCCCGGTTCCTCCGCAAATTTGATTTCTGAGAGCTTGGTAGCCGGGAGTCCGCATTTTGGACTCCCGGTTTTTTTCTAACTCAAAGGCGTGCCTGCTGCCAGCCGATGGGCAAACAAATTCCAAACTCCAAAATCCAAATAAGCTCCAAAGTCCAAGTCAATCTTCGCTCCTAATCTTCCCCGTTCAAACTCGACCACATGCCAATGGCGTGCGAAGTGCGTTTCCGTTTGGATTTTGTGAATTGGAATTTACTTGGAATTTGGAGTTTGGAATTTATCGAAGATCGTCCTCTATGCCATCTCGAAACGATCACAATGAAAGACTGGTGGGCCCAGTAGGACTTGAACCTACGACCAACGGATTATGAGTCCGCCGCTCTAACCAACTGAGCTATGGGCCCGCTGAGCGGAGTACCTCAGGTCGCGGCTAGTGTAGCGGAATTTGTAGCGGTCTGCTGGCGAATTTTCTTGGCGGCGCCTTGGCTTGGGTAGCGCCGGCCATTCTTTGGGCCGGCGGCTTTTTCACGATCATCTTCACCGCGATGCATCGGGATGACGGCTACCCATCGTGGAGTGCGCCCCGACGTGTCGGGGCGCTTTGGATGGCAGCTCGCAACTCCTTGACCTCGGTCATGCCATTTCCCGCGGCTCTCTTTTCATTTCGAGAATCCAAAGCGGCGTCGCTCCTCCCGCAGGCCGGGATGGGATTGCCGCCGCACTCCACAAAGGCGCACTCCAAAATGCACTCCAAATCACCACTCGGGCGATGCTTCGTAGTCATCGAAGATTCGAAGGCGATCGCACTCCGCGACTCTGCGGTGAGCCATCTCACTATTCGGGTTTCACCGTGGCCACAGCCAGCCGAATGTCCCGGCGGTCAACAGCCCGTAAATGAGGCCATCAAACATGGTCAGTAAGGTCGTGCCCCAGTTGCGCTTGTACCAGATGGAATTTTGAAGCAATGCCAAGGCATAGCCGATAAACGCAGTGCAACCGGCAAAGCGGAACACGGCCAAATAGTCTGCGCCCGCCCGCAAAGCTCGACCGGCGATATAGGCGGAAAATATACTGACGACCACCGAGTAAACAAACCACAGGGCAAGACTCGATCCCATCGTGGGTGGGCCGTTCGGAATCACGGTCATGAAGAGCACGGGGCCCGCTTTCCTTTTCTCGATGAATTCCGGGCTTTTCATGGCCTTCATGGAAGCAGGCATGGGCAATCCATAATCCCCCGGCGGGATGCTGAAACGTCGCAAAGCCTCTTGAATCTCGCTTTCTTTTTCAAGACGGCGAATATCGTTGTGGTGGAACGGCAGCACCATGTGAAAGATAGAGCTGGCGATGAACACAATCACCGCCGACAACAGGACGGGAATCCACAGTGACATAAGGGGCACCATACAAACCTCCTGGGTTGGAGTGAGTTGCTCGATTTGAAAGAATCAATTTCACAACGGATCGGTTTCAACATTTCGGCAAGCGAAGCCCGGGCCTTGCCAAAATCTCTTCACCTATCCGCAAGTCACCAGGACCACTGGCGAACTCTCTGAAAGGTGCGTGTTTCCTGAATTGACAAAAAGGGTGACAGAAGCTGAATAACGCTGGCCCGGCGCACCCAAACGCCACGGCTCACGAAGGGTCATGGCGCGCTGATTGGGTTGAGGCCGTATCATCTGAACCGGGGTCTTCGCGCCATCGCTGCGCTCCCAATGGTAATTGAACACAAATCCGCCCGCATGGGGCCACACGAAGTTAATCGTGGCGGTATAGAGGATGTCGATGGGGCAGCCCGGTCCTGTGTAAGCTCTCCGGTTCGCCGTCACATGAATGGGTCCGAACGGCCCGGCTTGAGCGAAGACCTGCGATGCAAATCCAATGACGATGAGCACTGTAAGTCCCAGGATGCTGAACGCACGCAGTCCTGCCTTCAACATGGGTCCCCCTTTTGCAATGGTGTTCGCCTCATCGTTGGCTGGCCTTGATGGCCTGAGGTTCATCTTCAGGATTCTCGAGCATGAAGATAACGCTCATGCTCTTCCTTTGCACAGCCCCGTTATTGTTCTTGGAATTTTCCTTGGTGGAATCGGGGCCGGCATTCCGGCTTGTGGTCTTGATCAATTTGATGCGCTCGATCTGGACTCCGAGTTTCTTTGAGATGCCCCGGACTGTCTCGTCTCTGACCGGGCCTTTGGAAGAAGTCTTTTCAAGCTCACTCAAGATAGCGGCAGCTTGGGGGGCGGTAACGAGATGTTCCGGATACACCAGAACGATATTTCCACTGTTGCTCTTCGAAGAGTTGTAGTTAATCGACGCGACCGCAATGTTGGACGCCATCGCAACCAGACCCGTGAGGACTGCAATCTTGACCACGTTTCTCATTGGGGACTCCGCCTCTCTTTCATTCCCGCTTATCTGTTGCGGCCGGGCCCCGTTCAATCAAGATAGGCCCCGCCTCGGTCTCCATCCAGCATCCCTCATTTGAAACTAAGACCTCTTAATCCAATTCCAGGGTTTCAGTTGTTTGTAATATTTGATTTTGACTTGACCTGGACAAATCCGCTGATCGGATGTTGGCCATCCGATTCAAAGATGATTTTGTCTTCAGCCTCGCCGCGGGCCGTCGACGTTTGGGCTGAGGGAATGGCTTTGTTGTTTTGAAAATTCCAACGCGCATTCACGGGTCCGCCGACAGGGCCGCTGATGGAGATGGGGCAATCGGTCAATTCGGAGACTGTAGGAATACCCCGGTGACGCGAAGTGCTCCCGCTGGGCTCGCCCTTCGATGAACTGGTATAAGAGAACGTCAAATAGTAGGAGCCTTTGGGCAAAACACCGAAATCGAAATGACCCTCGCTGTCAGTGGTGCGCGCGGCCGCTTGACCCCCCGGATTTTTTCCCAATTTCACATCCGCTCCCTTGAGGGGTGCTCCGGGTTTGGGCTGATTCTCTCCAGGAGGAAAAAAGTTCTTAACGAATGGATGGGAGGGCTTGATGGACGGGGGATGAACGGAATCATGGCCGGTTGCGGCTTCTGCGACAGCGAAAGCGCTACACAGGCACACGCAGGCGAGAACTAACGCGATGCTGACTACAGAGCAAACGACCCTTCGTTTTGACATGGAAGTTCTCCTTGTTGAACAGCAAAATTGCAGGGTGTCCGCTGCCGGGTGGACATTTCTTCCTTATTAGTAAATGGAGATAAGGTTACGGCGAAATGGTATCACAACTCATGCGGATATGTTCGAAGCAATTCAATCGAGCCAGGGTGTGAGCATTGAACAGACTCCCTTTCACCCAGGCCGTTCGTGAGGGAGTAAATTCATGGTCTTCTAAACACGGCGATGGCTGTCAGCATTTTCCCGGAACGGTCGGTGGTGTTGTAGGTCACCGTCATGGCCCTGCCATCCTCGGAAATGACGGCCGTCTCGTTGGAAACGATCTTCCCCGCCTTTTTGGCAATGCCCTTGATGGTGTGGCTGTCAACTCGGTCGTAGATGACGGTGTCGGCGTAAGGCGAGCCTTTGACGGGATACTCCTGGCCATCGAATTTGGCAGCCACGCTGACTTCCATCGAGGCATGATCGCCAGTCATAACCTTTTCGCGGATGTGGATGTGTTTGGCATCGGCTTTGATACGTACGAATTGAGATTTGGGAATCGGGGGTGGAAGTGTAGATTCTGAGAGGACCAATGTCCAAACTCCGGTGAAAGGATCTTCCGCTGCTTTCAACCTCACAGGAATAAGGAAGATTGCGATGGCGATTAGAATAAATGAAAGTCTCTGCCGCATCATGTTTCAGTTCCTCTCTCAAATGGATGGGATACGGTTGATCTCCACGAGATTCTCAATCAATCATCGTTGAATCGTATCTCAATTTTCTTCAGCGTGCTATGCATTTGCCTTTCGATGAATGGTTTCCGGGCTGCTTGGCGGCGGGTGTCACTTTGCTCTCGCCGGCCTTCGCGGTCGTTGTTTGGCGGAAATGGATTTGATGATGAGCTTTCCGCGGGTGCGATCTTGGAGGGTGTGTCCGGATTGTTTTACCGCCACCTTCATGAGCGTCCGGACGGCCGGAGAATTCAGAACCTCAGGGCTGGTCAACACGACGTGGCGCACCACATTTCCGGTTCCCTGAAGTATCTTTTCGGGATCGGGGAGAGAGGCTCCCTCGAGAAAGAACAGGCTCACCCAGCGAGGATATGCCGCAATGGAGAAGATGGCATCGGAGGCCCGCTCGGTCGGACCGAATCCGATCGCCAAGGCGTTGTAGTTGTCGTAGACGAGCTGAGTCGCGCCGGGAAAGCGCGCACGCATGATCTGGAGGGCCTGAGCGGCTCGCTTTTGGATTTCCGGATCGTATTTCTTCAGAAATTCGTCAAGTTGACGTCGGGGTGAGCGCGTCTTCACTGTGTTCACCATTTCAACAGATGATGACAGAATATAGTGGTGCCTCGAGGCCCGCGGTGCAGAAACCGCACCGCGGCTACCCCAGCCATGGCGCGTCGAAAAGAGTTACTGTCTGTCACTATGTTTTATCTTCGTCAATAGTTGTACGGTCAATGGATCGACTGATTGTGCTTCAAGAATCGGCAGGAGTGCAAGTCTTCCTTCTCTTAGATTCCGGAGATTTATCAAAGGATCCTAATTGCAATTGTCTTAGCCAGCATGATATAAGGGGTCCTGGATCAAGCGGGCTTGACCCGCTGAAGTTTTACCTCCCCCACATTCTGTTCATTTCCCCCGTGCGTTTTCTTTCCGACCCATGACTGCTTTTTTGGAGCAGATCTTTTCTGAACCCACCCCCGCCGAACAATCATGGAGACGCCATGCCAGTCAATGATTTTGAGGATGTGTTTACGGACGATATCAACGAGCGAATTGAGAAATTGAAGCAGCGGGCCCGACAACTGTGCGGTCCTGAAATGACGTCGGATGTAGCCGCTGAATGTCCCCCGGAGGTGGAAGAACAATTTTGGCAGCAGGTGATTGCCTATCACGAGGCCGAAGAGGCTCCTCTGTTTGATGTTCTGCTCAAGTCAGGAGTTTCCTTGCCGCCGCCTCAGCAGATGAACGATGCGCAACTCACGGTGAAGTTATGGGAAGTGATTCGTGCTATGGCCGCGTTGGGAGCCTTCCTGGAATTTACAGATCACCTCAGCGATCGAGAGCTCTATGCCAGACTTTGGAACGATGTTTTGCGCGAGCCCACCATGCTGATGCCGGAGGATCCCGCCTTTGCATGCCACATCGATATGATCGGCACGGGCAGCGAGGAGGACACGGCACTCTACTTGAAGTATTTTGCCGATGAGAACGCCCGCCGTGACTGGGCCATCCACTTTCCGGAAGAAACCATCCCGCGCCATGAGAATCTCCCTCACGATCGTGACCGTCATCTGCCCAAACCTCATGAGGAGTCGGAACTCGTGAAGCAGTGAGGTGGATTATTTCGGGGTGGGGAACTCAATTATAAGCTGACTTGCCTTCTTGGAACCCTTTCGCAAGGTTTCGCATGGAATTTTCTGAGAGGAGGCTCGGGCGGTGGTGTCTCTATCTTATCGAACCTCCAGCTTGGAATCGATAAAGGGAAGGAAAGGGCCTCATCTCAGGAGCCGGCAAGGGATACCTTCGCTTTCATGTGAACTGGACACATCCGCAGAATTCCTACAATATTCACCTACCCTCATTCGTCTACAGTTGTGGATGAAGGATGCAGCGAGACTGGAGTGGATGGCCTTGGAGCAGGACCAACAGATCTCCGACATCGTCAAGCAGGAGCAGTCGCGTCTGCGCAACTTCATTCGGCGACGGGTGCCCGATCCGCGTGACGTCGAAGACATTCTGCAGGAGGTGTTCTACGAACTGGTCGAGGCCAACCGCCTGCTCATGCCTATCGAGCACATTACGGGTTGGCTCTTTCGGGTGGCGCGTAATCGGATTACAGATCTGTTCCGAAAGAAGAAGCCCGAAGCTTTCGGCGATGTGGCTATCGAGCTAGAAGATGGTGAGGAACTGCAGATCGAAGAACTGTTACCCTCGCCGGATGCCGGACCGGAAACGCAGTTCCTGCGACGCCTGCTTTTGGATGAGCTCGAACGGGCGGTCGTGGAGTTGCCGAAGGAGCAACGAGAGGTGTTTGTGGCCCAGGAGTTGGAGGGGTGCAGCTTCAAGGAAATTGCCGCCCGCACCGGCATCAATGTGAATACGTTGATCTCCCGGAAACATTACGCAACGCGATATCTGCGCAAGAGATTGCAAAGTGTCTACCGTGAATTTTCGAAACCGTGAGGAACTCAATATGAAACCGAGATGGAAGAGAATAGCCTGGATCGCTCCGTTGGGACTGCTGGGAATGGCCGTGTTCATTGCCATCGGCGGCGAAATCGTAAAACTGCTGTGGAACTGGTTGTTGCCCCAGTTGTTTAACTGGCGTCAGATTACATTCTGGGAAGCCCTGGGGATCTTGCTGCTTTGTCGGATCCTCTTTGGCAGCCTGGGGCTCCACGGCGGCTCACGCTCCGGAATGCGCCAGCGTATGGTCGACCGGGTGGCGGACCGGATGGCCGAACGCTGGGAAGCGATGACGCCCGAAGAGCGGGAACGATTCCGGCAACGCCTGCGCGAACGCTGTGGGCTGAACGTGTCTGCCGCCGAAACGCCACCCGGTGTAAACAGGAACAATGATGTGGCTCCGGAAAAATGAAAGGTGCGATTTAAAACGATCCTAGGCACGGAAGAAGGCTGGATGGGGCGACACCTTTCATTCGATCTCCACTGAGGAGGCACAATGGCCACTTATCCGATCGAAGACTCACAACGCACCGCCGCAAAGGTCGCGGGATTTGCTTATTTGATCTCATTTGCACTCGTGGTTTTTGCTTTCTACGGTATCTATGCCCGCCTCAACGTGCCGGGCAATGCCGCGGAAAGCGCTCGTAATATTATGGCTCACGAACGCCTGTTTCGCTTCAGCATTGCCTGCGACCTGCTCTTCTGCGTCGGCACGGTAGTGGTGCTTACCGCCTTGTACGTGATTCTCAAACCGGTGAATCAGGGCCTGACTTTGGTGGCCACATTCCTCAGGCTGGTGTGGGCATTGATGTACCTTCTTATTCCCATTAATTTTTTTGGTGTTCTACGGCTTTTCAGCGGGGCGAGCTACTTGCAAGCATTTGAAGCGGAGCGATTGCAGGCTTTGTTGAGGCTGCACCAGCTGGCCGGTTTTGATGCCTATTACGTGGGCTTGCTGTTTTGGGGATTGGCATCCACCCTATGCAGTTACTTGTGGTTCAAGTCGAATTATGTCCCCCGAGCCCTGGCGGCCTTTGGCATCATCGCGTCCGTATGGGCCGTGGTGTGCGCTTTTGTTTTTTTCATTTTCCCCGGATTCGGCGGCGCAGTGAACCTGTACTCCTTCGATGTACCCATCGGGGTCTTCGAATTGGCGTTGAGTTTTTGGCTGGTCTTTAAAGGATTAAGACCATTCCGGACTGTTGTGCCTGCTCCAACAACGGGTTGAGCAAGACCTTTATAGGTGCCTCAGTGCGTGTTCAGCCAAATTGGAAAGTTGTCAGCCCACACCGATTACCGAGAATACTCCTATGAGAGCAATTGTCTGTTACCGCTACGGTCCGCCCGAAGTTCTTAAGTGTGAGGAAATTGATAAGCCGATTCCTGCGGACGATGAAGTTTTGATCAAGGTTCGGGCGGCTTCGGTCAATCCGATGGACCGTCTCTTCCGGGGTACCTCTTACCTCGTTCGTATGTTGACCGGATTGCGGAGTCCCAAGAATATTCGACAAGGGCATGATGTGGCCGGCCAAGTTGAGGCGGTGGGCAAGTCAGTGACAAAGTTCAAACCCGGAGACGGGGTATTTGGGGCAAGCCTTGGGGCTTTCGGTGAATACGTATGCCCTTCGGAACGATCCGTGGTCTTGAAGCCGGCTCTCTTGACCAGTGAACAGGCGGCTGCGGTGCCTGTGGCCGGATTCACTGCATTGCAGGGTCTCCGGGACAAAGGAGGGATTCAGCCGGGGCAAAAGGTTTTGATCAACGGTGCATCGGGAGGTGTAGGGACGTTTGCTGTACAGATCGCGAAATCGTTTGGGGCTGAGGTCACCGCGGTATGCAGCACGAGGAATGTGGACCTGGTGCGATCCTTGGGCGCCGATCACGTCATTGACTACACCCAAGAGGACTTCACGAGATGCGGGCAGCGGTATGACATCATTTTCGACTGCATCAGCAATCATTCGCTGTCCGCCTGCAGGCGCATCTTAAATCCCAAGGGCATATACCTCATCGTCGGAGGGCCCAGCAATATGGCGTTCCTGCTGACACGCGTGCTCAAGGCTTTTCTGCTGTCGAGTTTCGTCAGCCAAAAGTTCATCTTTTTTGTCGCGAAATTGAAGAGAGAGGATCTGGAGATTTTAAGCAAACTTCTGGAGTCGGGCAAAGTTACACCGGTCATCGACAGGCGCTATACATTGAGCGAGGTCCCTGACGCGATTCGTTATCTGGAAGAAGGACACGCTCGGGGGAAAATAGTCATTACCGTGAGCTAAAAGGACAAAAAGTTGGTGTCGTGCCGAGCCGTGGACGCGACGCTTTCAATGAGGATGGGATCGTTCATCAGCCTGATGCAGAGACACTCCCGTGAAGAAAGGAACCCTCATGTTCAACCGCCTTTTTCCAAAGAGCTTTGACAATGAGTATCAAGGCTCCAAAATTGCCCTTTGGCTCTTTGGCGTAGTTTTGATTGTGAAGACCGGGATTAGTCTGGGTTGCATTTTCAATGGTCGCGTGGCGGCGAGTTCCGCCGATGGGATTCCCCTCGATACCTTTCCTGCACTGGCGGCACAAGCGGTGATTTCGCTCTTTGCCCTGTGGGGGGTCACCTTCCTGATGATCAGTCTGGTGTGTGTGTTGGTCTTGATTCGATATCGCAGCATGATTCCATTTATGTTTGCGCTGCTGTTGGTAGAACACCTGAGCCGAAGGCTGATTCTTCAGTTCCTCCCCATTGTCAGAACAGGGACCCCGCCTGGGTTTTATATTAACCTAGGCCTTTCTATCGCGATGATCGTGGGCCTGGCGCTTTCGCTGTGGAGAGTTCCCATGCGAAATGCCCAACAACCGATCTGAGTGGTGAAACGGAAACAAACAAGAAGAATTCCAATTTAATGTGCGTGCTTCGCAAGAGCATCAGGTATTGAAGTTAGGCGCCGGCAGCTGGACCAGGACATGAACACAAGGTCTCTGTCCCCAAATCAGAATCGCATCTTTGTCCAAACCGTTTCGCTCCATGAATCGTCAAAGCGTTAAGTCTCAACCCTGAGGAGGGAAGCATGCGTACACTTGCCACACTATTGGTCCTTGGAATTCTGTTGATTCTAGCTGTGGGCATCTCCAATTTCGGAGCCCCAGCAAACGGCGCTTCCGGTTGGAACAGTTCCCAGGCAGTAAATGCAGTTCGAGCCGTTAACACGCTTGAAATGAATTTCAAAGCGCGTGAGAAACATTATGCCGCGGCGGATCAACTTGTCTCCGCGGGCGACTCCACAAGCCGAATGGTTGAGAATCTGATTAAACCGAACCAGACCGGCTACGCTTTGATTATTTCTCCCAGTGCCGATGGGCAGCACTATCTGTTGTTTCTCAAGGCCTCTGATGTGAATAAGAAATCATTCTTCAGCGATGACAGCGGATTGATTTTCGAAGGATCCCCGATCCGGTAGTTTTTAAAATTCGACCCTGCCTGCGGTATACTGCCGCCCTCCCAGAAGACTAACGGGGCATTCCGGCTGCGGCCGGAAAATCCATTCACAGAGGAGATGTCTATGCAGTTCGTGATAATCGCCAAGCACTCGCCTGAACACTGTCCGACTTCCAACGCCAAGATTCGCCAACTCATGAAGCAGGGCGCCGGCGAAATTCCCAATGTGGCGAAAAAACTCGGTGTGAAGATCGTGACCATCAATGTCTTCGGTCCCGACCACACGGTCATGGCGGTGATGGAAGCCAACGGCATTGAACCGGTTCGCGACTTCACCATGGAGAGTCGGCTGATCCAGTGGAACACCATTGCCATTCATGCTACCTGGACGATGGAGGAGGCTTTATCAAAAGCCGACGCCCTGCAGCCGATTTTCTGAGAAGAACGGGGACAGACACCTATTACGACGTTATTCCGCCCCACGCAGAATGGGAGGTGTCTGTCCCCATTTCGACCTTGATATTCCCCCTTAAATAATCCCATTTCTGCGTTATAGTATTTGCCGCCTGAAGGCTTGATGGCGCTGTCAAAGAGTGTTTCTGAACCACAGAATCGGAGCCTTACACCGTGGAATCCATACTGTTCAAAAACGTTCTGCTCATCGCGACAATGAACGACCGGCGCGAGAAGATCTCCAACGGATATGTGTTCATTCGCGGGCCGGTTATCGAGCAAGTGGGAGCCGGAAAATTCGAAGGACAAGCCGATCATGTGATTGACGCCACAGGAAAAGTTCTCTTGCCGGGCTTTGTCAACACCCATCATCATCTCTATCAGACCCTGACGCGCAATGTGCCGGAGGTGCAAAACGTTCCTCTGTTCGATTGGCTGATGGGGCTGTACGAAATTTGGCGCGAGATCTCATTGGAAGGGTTTTACACCAGCGCCAAGGTGGGCATTGCGGAATTGCTGCTTTCGGGCTGCACGACAACGACCGATCATCTTTATCTTGTTCCACGCCGCGTTGAGAGGATTCACGACGAAGAAATACGGGCGGCCAAGGAACTGGGCATTCGCTTTCATCCCACGCGCGGCTCGATGTCGCGGGGAAAATCGCAGGGCGGCCTGCCGCCGGATGATGTCGTTCAAACGGAATCCGACATCATGAGAGATTGTGAGCGCGTGGTGCGCGATCATCACGATGGCTCGCGATTCTCCATGTGTCGCATTGCCTTGGCACCGTGCTCGCCGTTTTCAGTGACCGATGAATTGCTGCGCGCCACCCTCAAGTTTGCGCGGCAAAACAAACTGCGAGTGCATACGCATCTGGCGGAAACCCGGGACGAAGAGGAATACTGCCTAAAAATTTATGGATGCCGACCTGTGGAACTGATGCGGCGACTCGAGTGGTTGGGCGAGGACGTCTGGTTCGCGCACTGTGTTTATTTGAATCAGAAAGAAATCGAGTTATTTGCCAAAACCGGGACCAGCGTGGCTCATTGTCCCAGCTCCAACATGCGTTTGGGAAGCGGCATTGCTCCCATCCGGCAGCTTGTCGATGCCGGCGCCAATGTCTCGTTGGCCGTCGACGGTTCGGCGTCCAACGACACTTCAAATATGTTGGCTGAGACTCGCCAGGCCTTGCTGGTGCATCGTTTACCCGAGGCGACGGATAAGAACACCTCTGCCGGTCGCGCAGCTCATGAAAACTGGTTCTCTGCAGAAGACGTTCTGTGGATGGCCACGCGCGGAGGCGCCAAGGCTTTGGGGTTTGGCGATGAGGTGGGCTCAATTGAGGCGGGTAAAGCCGCCGATTTGATTCTAATTGACACAAATCAAATCAGCTTTGCCGGCGCTCTGAGCGATCCTCTGGCAGCGTTGGTGTTTTCTCAAGCCTCAAACGCGGTGCACTCCACCATGGTGAATGGTAAAATGGTCGTCGAGGCGGGGCGCTTGGTCGGGGTGAATTTAGAAGGCCTGATTCAATCGCAAAACCGCCTTGCGGCTGAAATTCTGGAGAAAGCCCGCCGCCGGAACTTAAACGAAGTGACAAGTGGCGAGTGACAAGTGATTAGTGATGACTTTCCTTTCTTGACCGTTCTCTCCCGAGTGCATAATGAGAGAAATAGCTTGTCCTTTAGACTCAGAAGGAAGCAATCCCAGCTCTTCATTCGGGTGGGTGAACGAGATTTTGCCGCCCGATAATCATTACAATGCTCTAGTCACTTTTCACTCGTCACTCATCACTGGGCACTAATCACTCGCCACTTGTCCATTTGTCTGAGGCCGGGAACAAGCGCCATGTTAATGAATCTGCGAAAATACTATCGCCCGCGTTCGCTTGAAGCGGCGGTGCAACTGCTGAGCGCCAATCCGGCGCGATGTTTGGTGCTGGCAGGCGGGACCTATCTGGTTCCCTCGGGCCGGCGCGATGTCGAAGAGCTGGTGGACATCTCGGCGTTGAAGTTGAAGGTCATGAAACAGGATGCGGCCGTGATCCGTATCGGCGCGACCGTAGCGCTGGAAACCATCATCGACAATCCCCGCATGCGAAAATTTGCCGGCGGAATTATGCGTGACGCCTGCCGTGCCAACTCCGCTTCGCGCATGATTCGAAATCAACGGACCCTCGGGGGCGAGATTTGCTCGCCGTTGATCTTCTCGGATGTGGCGCCGGTGCTCTCCGTTTTAGATTCCCGCGTCAAGTTCGTGAATTTCTCGATGGAAGAAAAGGAACTGCCGATCGCCGAATTTTGGGTGAATCTGGATCGACATCGCTCCAAAAAAGAGCCGCAGGGATACTTCTCGGGTTTGATTACCGAGGTGTCAATCCCGCTATTGCCAAAAACCTCCTCCGCGGCTTTTGAACGCATCGCGCAGATCCCGTCTCAGCCCAGTTTGTTGTCAGCGGCCGCCGTGATTCATTGGGGCGAAGGAGGCGTGTGTTCCGAGGCGCGAGTGGCCCTGGGTTCGTATCGAGGGCGTGCCGATCGGCTGGCGGCAGTCGAAGACGCACTCAAGGGAAAAGCGTTGACTCGAGAAAGCATTGAAGCCGCCTGCGGGACAAATTGGACAAGCCTGTCGCCGGTGAGCGACAACCGGGCGTCGGAAGCTTATCGCTCCGCCGCCGCTCCGTCGTTGGTCCGGCGCACGTTGGAACGGTGTTTGAAAGGCAAATAGAACCATATGGAACTGAACTTCACATTGAACGGCCGGCGACGCAGCTTTGATGTGGCTGCCAATACCACGCTGCTGTCGCTCCTGCGCAACGAAGCCGGGTGTCTTAGTGTCAAGCACGGTTGTGAAACCGGCGAGTGCGGCGCTTGTTGCATTCTTTTGGATGGCAAGGTAGTCAACTCCTGCATCCTTCTGGCGGCACAAGTGGACGAGCGAGAAGTGTTCACACTCGAAGGTTTTCCCGGGTGGGTGGATTATTTGAAGCGCCTGAATGTTGGAACGGATGAACCCGCCAAAGTGTCAGCGGGTCCATCGGCTTTCCAGAATCCGGAAGCCTTCGCCACCGATCAAAATCCCGCCGAGTACGATCGGCTGCATCCCATCCAACAAGCCTTTGTGGACACTCATGCCATTCAATGCGGTTTTTGCACACCGGGAATGGTTCTTTCGGTGCTGGCCTTGTTCATTGGACGCGGATTGATCGACTGGCCGGCGCTAAATCCAAAAAGAAAATTCCGAATGGCGATGGTTCCGCCAAAGAAGAAACCTTTTCCGCCTCCGACCCTCGATGAAATTCGGGACGCATTGGCAGGAAATCTTTGTCGCTGCACCGGCTATGTGAAGCCCATCGAAGCCGCCGTAGAAGCAGCCAAGAGGTTTGTGGAGTCGAAGTGAAGTTGGTGTTTTGGAGAGTTGTGCGCAGGTTTATTGGAATTGGAAATGCTAACCGCAAGGGTTGCAGAGGAGGCGCCAAGCACGCAGAG
>JAQUPQ010000032.1 GCA_028716525.1 Terriglobia bacterium
GAAGTGGCCAGTTGAATACGCTGCGATTCACCCCCGGAAAGAGTTGAAGCCAAACGATCCAGCGTGATGTAATACAGCCCGACATCATAGAGAAATCGCAGTCGCACTCGGATTTCGTGGAGTAATTTATCGGCGATGGCGGATTGAGTCGGACTCAATTGCAGGGTCTCAAAGAATCGATGTGCCTCGCCGATGGTCATATGGTTGATCTCGGTGATGGCGCGGCCGCCCACTTTCACGTCCCGGGCCTCCACCCGGAGCCGGGTGCCGTGGCAATCGGGACAGGTGGAATAGCCGCGATACCGACTTAAAAAGACGCGAACGTGCAGCTTGTATTTCTTACGCTCGAGATATTGGAAAAATCCCTTCAAACCCAGAAAACGCCCGCCGCCATTCAGGATGAAATCACGCTGCTCCTGGGAAAGCTCGCCATAAGGCACATTCAAAGGGATGCCCTTCTCGCGAGCGACGCGCCGAAGTTCCAATAGGGGATGGCGGTATTGAGGCTTTGTCCAGGGTTCGATGGCGCCTTCGTCGATGCTCTTTCTTTTGTCAGGGATGACCAGATCCAGATCGAAGTCGATGGTGTTCCCGAAGCCCTGACAGCGCGGACAGGCTCCAAAAGGGTTGTTGAATGAAAAAAGTTGCGGCTCCGGCGAGGTGTAAAGGATATTGCAGCGTTTGCATTCAAACCGCTCCGAGAAACGCAAATCTTTAGGCGCGGCCGGGTCTGATGGCGCCGCCGATTCGGGGGACTCCGACCCGCCATCGCCCGTCAATCGAACGACCACCTCACCGCCACTCTCACGAAGGCAAGTTTCAATGGAATCGACCAGGCGTTGTCGTTGGGTTGGGTCGACGGCCAAGCGATCGACGATCACATAAAGGGGAGCGCTGCGGCTCAAATCCAGTAACGACTCCGGCGTTCTCAAATCGAACAAACGCGTACCTTGCAGCAGGCGCGTAAAACCCTTCTTGAGGAGCTCTTCAAACTTGGCCTTGAATTCGGCGAGTGATTCCGGGGCAGCAGCCTTGCTCTTTCTCGCGGTCCGCATCGTGTTGGCCGGAGCGGAGGGTGACGAGGCGGAAATCTGCACGGGAAACAGGAGTGAAAATCTCGTGGCGGCGGGAAGCATCAGGATTTCGTCCGCGATGCTGTCGGGCGTGTCCCGCTTCACACGCTGTCCGCACTGGCGGCAAATGGTTTCTCCAATGCGGGCAAACAGCAAACGCATGAAGTCATAGACTTCCGTGGTTGTTGCTACAGTAGAACGCGGATTGCGGGTCGAAGTCTTTTGCCGGATCGCAATGGCCGGCATAATACCTTCAATGGCTTCGACATCCGGCTTTTCAATACGCTCCAGGAACTGGCGTGCGTAGGCGGACAGGGATTCAATATAGCGGCGCTGTCCTTCGGCATAGAGGAGGTCGAAGGCCAAAGAGGATTTACCGGAACCGCTGACCCCGGTCACCACCGTCAAGCTGTTGAAGGGGATGGAAAACGATATGCCTTTGAGGTTGTTGACTTGCGCCCCTCGAACGATGATGCCGCTGTTAGTTCCCATTCGAGCCTGCCGGCCCACCTTCCATTCAAAGTTGCTGTCTCTTTACTTGCCCTGACGCCCCTTCGTAAACTGGTCATTATATATTCACCCGCAGCTGTTGTCAAAAGGGTTGCGGTAACGGGATTGATGGGACATCGCATGGCCATGAGGGTGAGGATAATGCGGGTTGAGAATGAAAGGAGAGGTTGAAGACAGAAAAACGGCCCCGCCCTTCATTGAGCGGGGCCGTTGACGCGCTGTAATCTGGATACTACGACGGATTCGGCAGCGGGCAACTGCAGCTGGTGATCGGCAGGATCGTACCATGAACGCTCACCACTCCTGAGCCAGTCGGGATTCCATCGAAGGTGCCCGTTCCCGGTTGACCGCAGGTGTTGATTGCCCCTTTGACGAATCCATTGGGCAAGGGCTCAAAGAAGAATATGTTGCAACCCTCACTGAAAGATCTTCCCTGGCCAAAGGCAGTCAAGCCGGAGTTGCAATTCTGTAACTCAAAGAACCCGCGGATCGGATCAAAAAGCAGGCGATTTCCGGAAGAGTCCGCCACACAGATGCTGAAGTCGGGCGCGGGCGAACTGTCGGTTATTCCTGTGCGGCTTTCTCCTGGTGAGTTCGAGAACGGCGAACCGGGAACCAAAGTCAGAGTGCCGTTTGTGGCGATCTTAAAGACACTGACCGGATCATCGTTCGCACCGGTAACAAACAAGAACTGCCCTAACGGATCGGTTGTCAAGGCCTCTGTAAACCCGGTAATGCCGGTGCCAAAAGGGGACCCAGGTAGCAGCGTTGGCGTGCCACCGGGCGATAAGGCCAGCACGGTGATGGTATTGGAGAATTGATTACTCACAAAGAGAAAGCGATTGTCGGGGCTGGGGAGCACTATGTTGGAGTTCACCCCGCTCTCAAAGAAAAATGGGGATCCAGCTATAGGCGACAAAAAACCATTCGCTGCGACGCTGAACGCTTCAATTTCGGTATCTTCGTCGTTGGAATTGGCCACGTAAAGGAGCGTCCCCGTATTGTTGAAGGCGACACCAGTGGGGTTCCCGAGATCTGTCTCAAACGCAGAACCCGGAACAGGAGACAATGCACCGCTGGCGGCAATGCTGAACATGTCAATCTCGCCACTGTCCGGGTCGGCAAAAGCCAGGAGCTTTCCATTGGGGCTGACGGCCATCCCATCAATATCGCTCGCGTCAGTTTCAAAGGGGGAACCTGATATCTGGCTGAGGACTCCGTTCCCAGCGATGGTGAATACTGCGACATATGCGGATCCATCATCGCCGGCAAACAGAAATTGCCCGTTAGGACTGACCGCCAAAGAAAGGCCTGCGCCGGAGCCCTCACCGGCAGTAAAAGGCGAGCCTGGAACCGTAGTGAGCTGTCCTGTGCCGGGGCTCACCGCAAAGGCGGAAACAGTGTTGTTTCCCCCGTTAGATGCGAATAAGAAATTCCCGTTGGATGAGATGACAATCAAATTGGTGGCAAAGAAACCGCTTCCTTGTCCAGTTCCTCCGGTCGCAAAGGGCGACCCGGGCAGAGGCAGCAAGGATCCATTCGATTGCACACTGAATGCGGAAACAGAATTGGGACCCTCCCTGTCGTTGTTGACGTAAATGAAATTCGCCTGAGCTGAGAGAATGGTGGTGAGAAAAACCACTCCTGCCAGGGTGACGACTATTCGAAAGCGTGATAAACAGTTCATGTTTTCTATTCCTCTCTCCTTGTCATGGGATGTGAAACAGCAGTTCAAAGATTTTCTGAAATGCCGTTGTGGTCTGTTCTTTCAGTTGAAAAGCCGGGTATGTATCGGCCTGTGGAAACAGGTTCTGCCCGCTTCTGCAGTGAAGTTGCCCGCCGCATTTACGCCTCAAAAACGATGGATTTTCTGATTTAGAGTGAGCGAAAGTTCTTTTTCCCGTTGATTGATCAAAAGAATCTAAGTCTTTGGCTTGCTTTAAAGGTTGGAAACTCTCCAGTCAAGAATTATGAGGGGAAAGAAACCTCCACATAAACCCTCGAATCATTGTTGAAAGATTTTCAACCGGGACTGAGGATAATGATCGCATATTTCAGGCCCGAATCCACTGACGCAGACTCGCGACCCGATTCATGAAAAACTTCTGTTTCCGTAAGATGGACCAGATGCTAAGTCATTCGTATTCACCTGTCAAGGGGGATTTGTGTATGGCATAGCCCTGGGACATCGTATCCGTTTGACGGAGAGGTGAGGCATTGACTGGTGTGCTGATGGCAGAAAAAACGGCCCCGCTCAATGGAGAGCGGGGCCGTTGACGCGCCGTAATCTGAATACTACGACGGATTTGGCAGCGGGCAACTGCAACTGGTGATCGGCAGGATCGTACCATGAACGCTCACCACTCCCGAGCCAGTCGGGATTCCATCAAAGACGCCAGTTCCCTGTTGACCGCAGGTGTTGATTGCCCCTTTGACGAATCCATTGGGCAAGGGCTCAAAGAAGAATATGTTGCAACCCTCACTGAAAGATCTTCCCTGGCCAAAGGCAGTCAAGCCGGAGTTGCAATTCTGTAACTCAAAGAACCCGCGGATCGGATCAAAAAGCAGGCGATTTCCGGAAGAGTCCGCCACACAGATGCTGAACTCCGGCGTGGGCAAACTGTCGGTTATTCCTGTCCGAATTTGTCCCGGTGAGTTCGAGAACGGCGAACCGGGAACCAAGGTCAGAGTCCCGTTTGAGGCAATCTTAAAGACGCTAACCGGATCATCAATCTCACCACTAAACCCGGTAACAAACAAGAAATTGCCTAATGGATCTGTCGCCACGGCTTCTGTAAGCAAGTTCATGCCGGTCCCAAAAGGCGATCCGGGCAGCAGCGTCGGCGTGCCACCGGGCGATAAGGCCAGCACGGTGATGGTATTGGAGAGTAGATTACTTACAAACAGGAAACGGTTGTCGGGACTGGGGAGAACAATGTTGGAGTTCCTTCCACTGGCAAAACTAAATGGGGATCCGGAAATAGGCGCCAAAAAGCCATTCGCTGCGACGCTGAACACTTCAATTTCGGTATCTTCCACGTTGAAATTGCCCACGTAAAGGACCGTCCCCGTATTGTTGAACGCGAGACCGGTGGGGCGCCCGAGATCTGTCTCAAATGGAGAACCCGGAACAGCCAACAATGCACCGCTGGCGGCAATGCTGAATATGTCAATAGCGCCGTTAGGGTCGGCAAAAGCCAGGAGCTTTCCATTGGGGCTGACGGCCATCCCATCGATGTCGCTCGCGTCAGTTTCAAAGGGGGAACCTGGTATCTGGCTGAGGGCTCCGTTCCCAGCGATGGTGAATACTGCGACGTATGCGGATCCATCATCGCCTGCAAACAGAAATTGCCCGTTAGGACTGACCGCCAAAGAAAGGCCTAGGCCGGAGCCCACACCGGCAACAAAAGGCGAGCCTGGAACCGTCGTGAGCTGTCCGGTGCCGCTGTTTACCGCAAAGGCGGAAACGGTGTGGTTTCCCCCGTTAGATGCGAATAAGAAATTCCCAGTGGATGAGATGACAATCAAATTGGTGGCAAAGAAGCCTATTCCCTGTCCGGTTCCTCCGGTCGCAAAGGGCGACCCGGGAAGAGGCAGCAAGGATCCATTCGATTGCACACTGAATGCGGAAACAGAGTTGGGACCAGCAATGTCGTTGTTGACGTAAATGAAATTCGTCTGAGCTGAGAGGATGGTGGTGAGAAAAACCATTCCAGCAAGGGTCAAGAGAATTCGAAAACGTGAAAAACCGTTCATATTCTTTTTTCCTCTCTCCTATTCAATAGATGTGAAACAGCAGTTCGAGAATTTTCTGAAATTCCCTTGTTGTGTGCTACTTACACGGCAAAGAACCGAGCACGCGTTGATCTGTGGGGACAGGATCTGCCCGCCCTTGCCGTGAAAGCGCCCATCGTTTGTTCGCCTCACCAGCGATGGATTTTCTGATTTAAAGTGAGTGAGGGTTTTTTCCCGTTGATCAATTAGAAAAATTTAAGTCTTCGCTTGGCCTTTAGAAAGTGGAAAGTTTTCCATCAAGAATCATGAAGGGAAAGAAACTTCCACCTAAATCCTCGAATCATCGTTGAAAGATTTTCCACCGGAAATAAGGATAATGGTCGCAAATCTCAGGCCCGAATCCACGGACGCAGCGTCGCGACCCGATTCATTAAAAACTTCTGTTTCTGTAAGATGAACCAGATGCTAGGTCATTCGTATTCACCTGTCAAGGGGGATTTGGAAAAGCGACACTGTCGATGTCCAGAGCCGGGTTGAGCCTTTGAAAGAATCTGCTGCCACAATCAATTGCTCACTCTTTCATAGGAAAACTGCTGGCATTTGCAACCCGCCCCGATCTTGCGGGGGGTCAAGATGCTGCACCCAGTCAAAAAACATGAAAGGAATAACCGTCTTCAAGCGAGTGGATAAGATGAACCCGGCATTCACAAATTCAACTTTGACCGGACCAGCAGGAGGCTTGCAATCGACTTGGCGTCGATGATGACGCCACCGAAGAGCATGGCGTAAACTTTTTCGAGGGAAATGATGTGGATTTCAATATTCTCGTCATCGTCGGGCCGCGGAGCGGTTTTGGTCAGAGAGGAAGCCAAGATGACATGCATTTTTTCGTCGGTGAAGCCCGGAGCGGAATAAAAGGAAAACAGTTCGGAAATGGATGCCGCCTTGTATCCGGTTTCTTCTTCCAGTTCCCGGAGTCCGGCCTGAGGAATGGTTTCTCCCGATTCAACACTTCCGGCGGGGAGCTCCCACAAAAACTCGTCGGTGGCGTAGCGATATTGCCGGATCAAAAGGATTTCGCTCTTACTGAGCAGGGGAAAGATGACCACGGCGGGGGAATGACGGACCACATCTCGAACCACAATCCGCCCGTTGGGTTCAACGACGCGGTCGGTAATGACTTCAAAGGTTTTTCCGGCAAAGAGTTTTTGGGTGTTAAGAATTCTCGACCTTGACATATGATTTCTCCCACTCCCTCAGCCGCCGCGACCCACGGCCAAAAATATAGAACACTTCAGGTTCGGTACGCAGCGTTGATGCGGATGTAACCTTCTGTCAAGTCGCATGTCCACATGCGGGCTTGTTGTGTTCCCTGATTTAAATTCAAATCAATCCGAATCTCCGGGCCGGACAAGAGTTGCTTTGTCCGGAGCTCGTCAAATGCTATTTGTTGTCCACGACGGCAAACCTGGACGCCACAAAGCCCGATATCAATGCGGTCGGGATCAATCGATGCCCCCGAATATCCGGCCGCGCAAATAATGCGACCCCAGTTGGCGTCGGCCCCGGCGATGGCGGTCTTCACGAGGGGCGAATTGGAAATGGCGCGCGCCACCATTTCAGCTTGCGATGCGGTGCGGGCGCCTGCAACTGTGATGGTGATGAACTTCGAAGCCCCTTCGCCGTCGCGCGCAATCATCTGAGCCAGCGACGTACAAACTTGCGCCAAGCCGTCTTGGAAGTGCTCGAAAGGCTTGCCCCGTTTGGAGATTTCCTCAACTCCGGCCGCGCCATTGGCAAACAACAACACGGAATCGTTGGTGGAGGTATCACCATCAACCGTCAGGCGATTGAACGATTCATCGACGGCCGTCTTCAATGCAGCCCGCAGTAGCGGGGTTGAAATGGCCGCGTCGGTAGTGAGAAACGCCAACATGGTTGCCATTCGGGGATGGATCATGCCTGCGCCTTTGGCAACGCCGGCGAGGGTCAAAGACTCCCTTCCCAAGCGCGATTGCAGCACGCAAACTTTAGGCCGGGTGTCGGTCGTCAGGATGGCTTCGGAAAAATCCCGCCCGCCTTCAAAACAGAGAAGGCCTTTCAGCGGTCGAATGGCGATTTGTATGCGCTCCAGAGGGAGCGGTTGGCCAATCACACCTGTGGAAGCCACCAGGACGGAGCTGCGGGAGACGCCCAGAACCTTGGCCACTTCCTTGGCTGTCTGCTGAGCGGCGATGAATCCCGGGCGTCCAGTGCAAGCGTTGGCATTTCCGGAATTGACCACCACGGCCTGGATTCGCCCTCTCGATTCCGCCAGATGCTGTCGACACACTCGCACGGGAGCGGCTACAACTCGATTGGTTGTGAAGAGACCCGCTCCCCGGGCCGGATTCAAAGAATAGAGCAATGCCAGGTCCTTTCGAGTGGATCCCGGTTTTATCCCGGCATGTATGGCTGAAGCCACATATCCCTTCGGAGTTGTTATCTCTCCAGGAATTTCTTTCCAGGTGCTACTGTTTTTGTACATGAGTTTGGGTCGGGGTTTGGGCTGTTGATTCGATTCGGGCGTCGGAAGAGACCGGGCCTTCGGCACCATACAAGCCTTCTCTGAAAAAGAGCACAAAAAACCGATTTGGGGATTGCGGATCAGGTAACAGAGATCGATATTTCATTCCTGCGCCGGGGAACGGGCTCATCCACTCCCACGTTTTACCCAAATTGGTGGAGCGATACAGCGAGCCGAAATAAGACTCACTGACATAAATTTCTGTTCCTTGCCGGGCGTCGATCTGGATGTCTGACATTTCAGAACGGGGCAATCCTCCCTGCGCCCGGGACCAGGAGTTTCCGCCATCTTCAGATCGGAAGAGGCCGTTGCCTGTGGCCACGAGCAGGACTTGCGATTTCTGAGGAACGGCCCGGATGCAATGGATGGGAGTTGGTCCATCCTCAAAATCGACTACTTTCCAATGCACCCCTTCATCTGTTGAAACGGCCAGTCCCTTGTCTGTGCCATAAAAAACACGGCCATCATCAAGCGTCAACACTCCGATTCCGGCGGAATCCTTGAAAGGGGCGTTTACTCGAACCCACTTTTGGCCTGAATCTCGCGTCGCAAACAAGCCGCGTTGAGAAGCGGCATAGAAATAATGACCGTAGGCGGATTCACCGGACAAGCTTGAGACCGTGCCCATTCCGGGAAGTGAAGCCGGCTTGATGTTTCTTCGGGGCGGCAGAGAATGTGCGGGCCGGGCGGAAATAATTTTAGGAACAGAGGATTGCTCCGCCATCGAGACGTTTATGTCCATGCGCCGCCATTCATTCCGGGCGCGATCGTACAGAAATGCTCCATCGGCGGTTCCCGCCCAAAGTGAATTGTCCTCGGGCGAGAGATATAAAACGTGAACGTCCGTCGACCCGAGTCCATGATTGATGGTTCTCCAGGTCGCACCGCTGTCTTCACTCACAAAGACGCCGCCGAACTCATGATCATACAAGACTCCCAGGTAAATCCGCTGAGGCGACTGGGGGTCGAAAACGATCGATGAGACGGCGCGGTTCGTAAATCCATCGTTGATGGGAGTGAAATGCGTTCCCGAGTCGGTACTCACCAACACACCGGCGTCATCGGTTCCCAAAAGAAGGCGGTTGTGATTGCTGGAATCCACGACGATGGCGTTCACGGTCAGTGTTCGCGAGGTCATTTGATTCCACGTCACGCCGCCGTCCAGAGATCGCCAAAGTCCCTCGGTGGTTCCGGCGTACACCGAAAGGGGATTGGAGGGATCTGCCACAATGGCGCGGGTACGCCGGCTGGAAGATGGTATTCCCTTAAATTTGGCCCACAGGCTTCCTCCATCGGCGGATTGATAAATCCCCGTGCAGGCACTTAACAAAACGTGATCAGGGATGGTCGGTTGAATGAAGATGGCGAAGACGTCGGAGTCTTCGACGATGCCGCGCTGAATGTGGGTCCAATTCTGACCGCCATCGACGGTTTTCCAAGGCAGGTGCCAGGTTCCGGCATAAATGACGCGAGGATTGCGCGGATCGATGGCAATGGATTCCACATTTCGGATCTCCTCGTGATGGGGCGGTGAAATCTGGCTCCAATGTTCACCGCCGTCCTGTGAGGAAAAAACACCCTCCAGCGTTCCTGCCACCAGAATGTGTTGATCACTCGGCGCCATGGCCAGCGCCCGAACAGATTGTCCATGGATGCCGGGCAAGTCTTTCCAAGTGTGTCCGGCATCGGTGCTGAGAAGGACCCCGCCTTCCGCATTGGACGCAATGGACCACGTCCCGACGTAAATCCGTTTGGGATCGGTGGGATCAACAAGAATATGATCGACCACAAAATCAGATCGGGCGGAGATGGAACTCAAGCGCTCCCAATGGGTACCCCCCGTGGTCGAGAAGAATATCTGGCTGTCGGACGTACCTAAGTAAAGGTGGAAGGGATTTTTGGGATCCTGGGCCAGCGACCGGACGTCGCCTCCAAAGGGGCCCAGTGACCGCCAGGAACCACCGGCGGTTTCGGCACACAATATCAAAAACAACAAAACTGCTATAGGCAGCTTCTGGATTACAAGGTTTTTCATGAATCGTCCGGCATCCCGCTGAGGGGATCGCAGCCGGTGTTTCTCAAAGCGCAATGTTCGCGAGCCTGAAATCGTGCCACCCTCAAATTGATCAAAAACGCATGGGTAGCACCGAAGCCTGCTGATACCGGCCACTGATCTTGCTGACCCGCCCTCGTGAACAAACGGGCCTACCCAGACGTTTTCCTGCAACGTCGCAGCTTGAAATGGAATTATGTCTTGGAATTGGAATTTGTAAAGTAAAAATGAGAAAAAATCCAACTTCATCCTGGAGCGGAGATCGGAAAGCCGTCGGCGCTCCATCGGTTGTCCGGCTCATGAGGACGAAAATGGCGGTCCGAAATGCCCTTCACAGACCCGCACACTCTACAACTTTCGAAGCATCGCGATTTCGTTGCAGTTATTGAAAAACGAGCAATTAATGCAATCTTTCCATACTTTCAGCGGAAGACTTGTGTGAGGGACTTCCTGGAAGCCAAACTTTTCGAAGAAACGCGGAACATAAGTGAAAGCAAAAACCGATGAGATATTCAATTGACGGGCTTCGTCGAGCAGATGGAGAACGATGTCCCGCCCGATGCCCTGACTTTTGTGCGTGGAGGCGACCGCCAGGGATCGAATTTCGGCCAAATCTTCCCAGTAGCAATGCAGCGCTCCGGTGCCGATCACTTGACCGGCCTCTTCCGCGACAGCGTAATCCCGGACTTGCTCATAGATCTGCATCAGTGTCCGCGGGAGCATCAAGCGTTCCTTGGCGTATCCCTCGATGATCGCCTGAATCACTGTGGCATCGGTCAACCGGGCCGGACGAATCGAAATCGCCGGCGGGGCCGCGGCAACAACCCTATTCAATTTGTGCGAGGACATGTTTTGCATTGTTGATGGCTTTTTGAACAAACTTTCGTGCCACACCCCCTTCGATGGCTTTGCTTTCGACAGCGCGTTCGAGCGTCAGCGCCTTCCGTACATCCTCGTTGAAGAGAGGAGAAAAAGAGCGAAATTCATGGAGTTCCAATTCCTCGAGAGGCACACCTTTCTGAAGCGCGTATCGAACAATCTTCCCGGTCAATTCATGAGCTTTACGAAAGGGCAGGCCTTTCTGCGCTAGATAATCCGCGCAGTCGGTGGCGTTGGCGTGACTGGCAAGAGCTGCGCGGGCCATGGCATGGCTGTCAAGTTTCAAAGTTTGAAGGACCAGCGTGGCCATCTCCAGAGAGCCGAACACCGTATCCACGGTATCAAAAACCGCTTCCTTGTCCTCCTGCATGTCTTTGTTGTAAGCCAGGGGCAGGCCTTTCATCACGACCAGAAGACGAAGGAGATTCCCGTACACGCGTCCGGTTTTGCCGCGTATCAATTCCAAAGAATCGGGATTCTTCTTTTGGGGCATCAAACTGCTCCCTGAAGACACGGCATCGCTTAATTCGACGAAATGAAATTCCGCCGTCGAAAACAAAATCAAATCTTCCGCCAGCCGGCTGAGATGCATCATCAGGATTGCCAGGCAACTCAATAATTCCGCGACATGGTCGCGGTCGCTGACCGCATCCAGGCTGTTGCGTGTGGGCCGTCGAAATCCCAGCTCGCGTGCCAGAAATTGGCGATCGATGGGAAAACCGGAACCCGCCAAAGCCCCCGATCCCAGAGGCAATGTGTTCATGCGTCGGCTGCAGGATTCCAACCGCTCCAAGTCCCGAACCAACATTTCAAAGTAGGCCAGCCAGTAGTGCGCCAGGCGAATCGGTTGGGCCCGCTGCAAGTGTGTATAGCCCGGCAGAATCACGTCCAAGTGCTTCTCGGCATTTTGAGTCAATGTTCGGAGAAGCAGGAGCAGACGCTCACGGATCCCTTTAGACTCGCTTCGCAAATACAGTTTCAAATCCAGCGCCACCTGATCGTTGCGGCTTCTTCCGGTGTGGATTTTCTTTCCTAAATCGCCGACAGCAGCCACCAGCTGGGCTTCCACAAAGGAATGAACGTCTTCGAACTGTGGCAGCGCATCCCTGAGCGTTCGAGGGCGCGCGGCGATGCGGTTGACCAGGTTGCGGAGAGCGCGCTGCAATTTCTTTGATTCCGGAGCTGTTAAAATGCCGGCGCGTTCCAAAGCTTTGCAATAGGCCAAGCTGCCTTGGACATCAAAAGGCAGCAGTCGATAATCAAAGGAGAAGGAGTTGTTAAAACGCTCGAACAACGGCGAGGGACCCTGTTGAAAGCGGCCGCCCCACATTTTGCGTGCCTTCGATTGTTCCGCCTTACTTGTTGGTCTTGACACGCTCCATCTTCCCTTCGAGCAGGGCCTTCACCTTGAGAGGAAGACCAAGACAGTTGATGAATCCTTCCGCATCCTTCTGGTTGTACACCTCGCCCATGGTGAAGGAGGAAAGATCTTCGCGGTACAGCGAATGCGGAGAGGATCGTTTCACCACGCTGACCGTGCCCTTGTAGAGTTCCAAAGTCACTTCGCCGGTGACTGGGTCTTGAGTCGAATCCACGAATGCATCGAGAGCTTCCCGCAGGGGAGTGAACCACTGCCCGTAATACACCAGCTCGGCGTACCGAATGGCCAGCTGGTCTTTTTGGTGCAGGGTTTCCCGATCCAAGCAGATGGATTCCAGCTCCCGGTGGGCAGAATACAGCAGCGTTCCACCCGGCGTTTCATAACAGCCGCGGGATTTGATGCCCACGAGGCGGTTTTCGACGAGATCGATTCGACCCACGCCGTGCTCGCCGCCGATGGAATTCAACACTTCGAGCAGCGTGACGGGGCTCAAGGCCGCGCCGTCGACACTCACCGGTGTGCCTTTTTCAAAACCCAGGGTGACTTGAGCCGGACGATCGGGAGCTTGTTGCGGCGATTTCGTGATCATCCACATGGAGTCGTCCGGAGCATTATTGATATTTTCCAGCCGTCCACCTTCGTGGGACACATGCCAAAGATTGCGATCGCGGCTGTAGATTTTCTCCTTGGAAGCAGTGATTGGAATGTGGCGTGCCTCGGCATAATCGATGGCATCCTCACGCGATTTGATGGACCACTCCCGCCACGGGGCGATGACCTTCAGATGCGGGGCCAAGGCCTTAAAAGTCAGTTCAAATCGCACCTGGTCGTTGCCCTTGCCCGTGCAGCCGTGAGAAACCGCGTCGGCCCCTTCCCGCAGAGCGATTTCCACTAATCGCTTGGCTATGGCGGGTCGGGCGAAGGAGGTGCCCAAAAGATATTTGGACTCGTAAATGGCGCCGGCGCGCAAAGTCGGCCAGATGTAATGGCGGACGAATTCGTCACGCAAATCCTCAATGTAGATTTTGGAAGCCCCGGTCGAGAGCGCTTTTTCGCGCAAGCCTTCGAGCTCTTCCGCTTGCCCGACATCGGCGGCCATGGCAACAATCTCGCAGCCATAGTTTTCCTTCAGCCAGGGAATGATAATAGAGGTATCCAAGCCACCGGAGTAGGCCAGGACCACTTTTTGAATTGATGTGTTGACCATATGCTTCTTGCCTTATTTGAGATTTCGCCTTCCGCGATGAAGCCCGCCAGAACATTCAATGGGGCAGTACTTGATCCAGGGCATCAATGAGCCGATCGATGTGTTCGCGTTCAATGAGATAAGGCGGTAGGAATCGAAGTACCGTCTCATTGGCGCAATTAATGACATAGCCTCGATCAAGCATCTGTCGCACAATCTCCTTTCCCGAAGAGGAAAGTTGCATGCCGATCATCAAACCTTTACCCCGAATTTCTTGAACTGCAGGATGCCGGGCGCGCAGCTCAGCCAAGCGGCCTGAAAAATATTGACCCTGCGATGCCACCTTTTCGAGTAGACCCTGTTCCTCCATGATTTGGAAAAACTCCAAGCTGACCCGGCAAGCCAGAGGACCGCCGCCGAAAGTAGAGCCATGCGTCCCCAGAGCCAGATCTTCGCGGACCTTCTTGACACCCAGAAGGGCGCCCATGGGGATTCCGAGACCCAGAGGCTTGGCCACGGCCACCAGGTCGGGCTGGACATCGGTATGCTGAAAAGCGAAGAATTTTCCGGTGCGGCCCAAACCGCATTGCACCTCGTCAAAAACCAGCATGGCGTTGTGGTCATCACATGCGGCGCGAGCGGCCTTCAGAAAAGCCGCGTCTAGAACCTGAATTCCACTCTCACCCTGGATGGGTTCCAAAATGACGGCGCACGTTTTATCCGTCACGGCTGCATGCAGCGCGTCGATGTCGTTGCGGGGAATGAAATGAACTCCCGGAATCAAGGGCTCGAAAGGTTTGCGATACTTTTCTTGGCCGGTCAATGAGAGCGCCCCGCATGTGCGACCGTGAAAAGAATCCAGCAATGCCACGACTTCAACTTTGGGGTTTGCTTGGCCGTTGGAGTTGCGGTAGGCACGAATGCGGGCGGCTTTCAATGCGGCCTCGACGGCTTCCGTTCCACTGTTGCAAAAGAAGACGGAGTCCAGACCACTCAGGCGGCAAAGAGTCTGCGCCAAAGCCGCTTGGTATTCGTTGTGGTAGAGATTGCAGACATGGAGAATTTTCCGTGCTTGGTCCGTAATCGTGGAGACGATGCGGGGATGATTGTGTCCCAGGGCATTGACTGCAATGCCGCTTAAAAAGTCCAAGTATTGTTTTCCGTTCTCATCGAACAGGAAAACGCCTTCGCCGCGGACAAAAACCACGGGGGCGCGGGCGTAAGTCGGAAAGACAAATTCCTGATCCAGGGTCTGCACGGCCGAGCGGGTGGAAGTCATTGCACCGCACCTGCCCCTATAGCCGTGCCCAACGGCTCGCCTTGGGCGATCAAACGCTTCAAACCGTCTTCGATCGACCCGTTCAGAATGTTGATGCCGCCCACGCCGCCGTCCAGCGCAGCCAGACAGGCATTCAGCTTGGGAAGCATTCCGCCGGTCACCACTTTGTCGGCCACCAGATGCTTGACCTTGGCGGGATTAATTTTGGGAAGAACGGTGCGTTCTTTGCTCAACACGCCGTCCACGTCGGTCAGAAACACCAGCTGATCCGCCTGCAAAGCGACGGCGCAGGCCGCGGCCATTTGATCGGCGTTGATGTTGTAATAATGATGATCCGGACCCATGGCCACACAGGAGATCACCGGAAGGTAGTCATTTCGCAATAAGAGATCGATCAGGTCGGTATTAATCATCGACACGGTCCCGACAAAACCGTAATCCACCGTGGCGTGTTCCAGTTTCTGAGCCAACACGGCTCCTCCATCGCCCCCGCATAGTCCAATTGCACGGCATCCCACCGCTGCAAATGACGCCACCAACTTTTTATTGACCACACCCGCCAAGGTCATGAGAGCCGCGTCCATGGTTTCGGCGTTCGTAATTCGCAAACCTTCGTGAAAGTGTGACGGCACGTCCAGGCGATTGAGGAGCGAGGTCAGGGCTTTTCCGCCGCCATGAACCACCACCACCTTCTGGGTGTCGGTCACCAAGCCGGCGATTTGCTTGACCAGCGCTTCCTGCCGGGACTCGTCATTCAAAATGCTTCCGCCTATTTTTACGACAATGCGAGAGCTCATCGTTTATTCCAGGCCGGAACTTTCTTCCAGACCAAACATCAAATTCATATTCTGGACAGCTTGTCCGGCAGCCCCTTTCATCAGATTGTCGATGCACGATATGAGAATCAGCCACGAAGATTCCGGATCGTTCTGTATCCCCACATCGCAGTAATTCGTGTGGGTCACAAATTTGATTTCCGGCAGCCGACCCTCCGGATAAATTCGAACGAAGGGCGCTCCCGAATAGAAATCCGTGAAGGCCCGCCGGATGGAACCCACGCTCACTCCCGGTTTCGGCTTCACATACAGCGTGGAAAAAATCCCCCGGTTAATGGGCAGCAGATGCGGGGTAAATATAAATGTCGAGGTGCCATTCAATCCCAGCGCCTGCTTGATCTCCGGCGTGTGACGGTGCGAAAAGACGGAGTAGGCTTTAAACGACTCGGACACCTCACAAAAATGCGTATTGGCCGTGGGTTGTTTCCCGGCTCCACTCACGCCGGACTTGCTGTCACAGACGATGGACGCCGCGGGATCGAGAAGATCGTCCTGAATCATCGGCAACAAAGGAATCAACGCCGAGGTGGCATAACATCCCGGATTGGCGACCCATTTGGATTTCCGAATGACTGCGGAATTCATTTCCGGAAGTCCGTAAATGAATTGGGAAAGCATTTGAGGCGCCGCGTGATCGAAACCGTACCAGCGCGGATACTGGGCCGCGTCTTTAAGACGAAAGCCGCCGCTGAGATCGATGATCTTGAAAGCAGAATCCTTGAACTGTGGAATGACGGCAACGGAGGTTTCATTGGGCGTGGCAAAGAAAACCACATCGGGTTTGGATTCGCACAAATGCTTCTCATCAAAACCGTCTACCTTCACCGAAGATCTCACTGCCGAAGCATCCCCGGGGGAGACAGGCCCCTTGTTTTCGGTTGTGGCAGACGAGGCGTGGGCAGCCGGAGAGGAATAAAGCCCCGCCAACTCGACGCCGGGATGGCGGCGCAGGAGCCGGACCAATTCCATGCCGGAGTAGCCCGTGGCGCCCACCACGGCGGTTCGAAGTTTGGAAAATGTTTGTGTTCTATCCGACATCGTCATCCCACCCAATTCAGAAACTTCTTTCGTAAGCTGCGCGCGGTGGCTGCCGAGCGGGTCACGACCAGAATGGTGTCGTCGCCCGCAATCGTTCCCACAACCTCAGGAAGCGAGGCTTTGTCGAGTGCGATCCCCAGGGCATTGGCGTTGCCGGGCGGTGTCTTCACCACAATAAGATTGTTGGCCGGGCTGGCCTCCCGCAGAAATTCCCGCATCACGCGCTTCAAGTCTCCATTGGGGAATTGCGAAGGTTCCGCCACCTGGGCGGGAAGTTTGTATCCCTCCGCGGTCTTCACCAGTCCCAGTTCCGCCAAGTCCCGCGACAGGGTTGCCTGGGTGGCGGCCAAGCCGGATTTCTTGAGTTCCATCTGCAAAGCGTGTTGATTCGGAATGGGAGCTTGCCGGACCAACTTTAAGATTGTCTCGTGGCGTAAAGGCTTCGTCATAAGTCCCCCGTTGCGGCAGTGCATATAAATCGTGCAACATGTATAATTATACAATTGATCCGGAGGCTGTCAACTGAAAAGATGAGGTCTTGCAAATAATTGCGCCCTGTTGTTAGGGCTGAGCGTAGTCCGCCGTAAAACGGGCGGACAACCCAGGGCTATGAAGATGTCCCTTGCAGGGACCAAAAAACTGTCGCTTCAAGTGCCTGATTGCATTTTCATCCCCTGGGGTGCCCCGATCCATCGGGGCATGAGAAGCTGCCTCGAAAATAGGAGAGGTTTCTGTCGCCACTGCCGGGGCTGGGCGATCTTATGCGTGCGCAAGACTACCAGAACGATTTTCATGGCCTTGGGTGGCCCGATGCATCGGGCGTACGAGGAGCTGCCTCGAGAATAAGTCGCGCTTTGGCAGCAAGAGGCCGCGCCCCGCTGCGGTTAAATTCTAAAAGAGCGATTATCGTCGACTTCGATTTACCTCGGCATTTTTGATAGTATTTCGACTAGGCACAGGCCTCAAGTTGGTGGTCTCGTGAATTGTTGGAGTTGTCGTCTTGATATGAGGCGAGTCAGGAATTTGAGCCGATCGGCTTCATTGGGCTTTTGCACCGCGGGGAGGATTTGGTGGAGGACGATTTAACCATCTTACTGAAGGAATGGAGTGGCGGGAACAAGGCCGCTTTGGACAAGTTATTGCCGGCCGTGTACAGCGAGTTGCGGCGTTTGGCGGGACACTATTTGCGCCATGAACGTCCCGGTCACACTTTTCAGGCCACCGATCTGGTGCACGAGGCCTACGTTCGGCTGATTGATCAACAGCGTGTCGATTGGCAGAACCGCGCTCATTTCTATGGAGTGGCGGCTCAAATGATGCGTCGGATCCTGGTGGACCATGCCCGGCGTCATATTTCAGAAAAAAGGGGCGGGGGACAGCCCCATCTTCGTCTGGATGAGGCCATTGAGGCGCCCAGCAAGTTGCATCGTGAGGTTGTGGCTTTGGACGAAGCGTTGACACGTTTAGCGGAAATTGATCCCCGCAAGAGCCGCATGGTGGAATTTCGATTTTTTGGGGGCTTGTCGGTCGAGGAAACGGCTGCGGCGTTGGGAATCGCACCCGCCACTGTCATGCGCGACTGGGCGTTGGCCCGTGCCTGGTTGATGCGGGAAATGGACGCGAAGAATTAGGGTTTATGAAAACAGTGGGGCGCGAGTTGATCGAAACAAGACACCCGCCGGGAACAACATCTGCACAAAAGATTGAACCCCCTGTTTTCAGTTGAGTTCGCCCGCTTCCGAGTTTCTGGGCTTGGGCGTAGGGACAATCCAGTAGGGAAGTTTATTCAGCCACATGGCCGGCAGAAGGTGGCGCTTGCCGGGGGGAGCTTCTTTCAAAAGAATCTGGCGAATATCGCTGATGATGGAATCGCTGGTTCCGTAGTAGAGGTGGCCCAGGAATTCTGTTTTGACTGCGGAGGCATCTACGGTGTCAACGCCGGGAGTAATCAACAGGTATTTGCCTTCGCCCGCGCGCATGGCGCCGTGCATGATTTGCGAAAGCAGCAGGGCGTTGTCGTTGGCGGAGGCGTACAGCGTGATTCTCCTCGTGATGGGCTCGATCTCTTTGGCCATCAATTGGAATGTATCGGCGCCGATGTCGGGCGCGGCCAGTATGACCTGGTCGAAGATAGGTTTTTTGGCATCATGATGTTCCGCCGCCATCACCTGCAAGGCGGAGAGCAGCGCGCGGTTTCCCAGGCTGTGAGCGATGACATGAATTTTGGCGGCGTGAGTGCGCGCGGCCAATTCTTCCAGGAAGGCCCGAAGGTGAAAAGCGGTCCACTGAATGGTGTCTTCATCTTCCGTGTAAGCGAGCATCCGATTGCGTGAAGGCCAGCTGTAAAGGATAGGAGCTCCGTCAAAACCCAAATCGTAAGCGAGTTGGGCGGTATTTCGGGCCGCCTTTTCAAAGCCCACATTGTAGCCATGGATGAACACCATGACCTCCCGCTGGCTGGAGCGTTCCACCTTGGAATTGAGTTTTTGGTAGAACGTGTCCGTGGGAAGCGCATCAATGCTTTGAAGAACGATATGTTTGTTGGGATCCGGCCTGAATTCCAACCGCATAAGTGATGGCGATTCCACTTCTCCCATGCGGTGATCGCGAGGAATACTCACTTCACAGGTGCCCCGTTCCAGCTCTCCCGCTGAGCGCTCGTTGGCGTACCGCAACTCCACATCCTTGGTGCCGGTGTCTTTCCGATCGGTCGCATAGAATATCTGGACGACTTGATAATTCGGTTTTTCACCTCCGCTCGTTCCACGAACCGTATATTTTTGCTTTACGGAAGGCGATTCCTCTTTGAGCTGAATCTCGAGCGACAGACCCGGCTTTGTTGCATCGGAAGGAAGTTCAATGGATTTTCGCTCGGAAACGAATCCCAGGCGACTGACAACCAATTTGTGGGCACCAGAAGGAAAGGGTTTGCGCAAGAGGATGAAGAGGCCGGTTTCGTCAGTAATCCCCACCGTAGCCTCATCCAAAATGACATCGGCATCGGCCACCGATTTGCCGCTGGTGTCCGTTACGACAAGCTTCAATAGATAGGAATTCGGAGGAATTTCTTTCTGGGCCCAGCCGGTTTGCAGGCAGAGTGCGCTGAGAGTGATGCTTACAATCACCCCTACGAAAGCACGCTTGCTCCAACCCTCTTCTTTCATAATCCGATTCTCGCTCGGGACGGCATTATACACTGGATCCCAGGTCTTCAGGCGGATCTGAAGGTCTTGAGGATCAAGTGACTGAGATGTAGCCGAGCATGGCCGCCATGCCGCTCTCGCCGGAGCTGACCAATAACCCTTGGCATTAGTTACAGGTTATTGGTTCCGCCTTACAAGCCCGCGGGCCCATCCTGATTGAGGCACGAATTCTTTTTCATCTGGGCCGGGGCGCGAACCCGGTGAGCCCCGGCTCAACTTTATACGTAGGATTCACTCTCCAACGATCGGTGATTCGAGTTTGGGTTAATACGCCTTCTTTCCCACCCCCAACGGAGATCCGTCATCTCCAAAGAAGTTGAGGGTAAAGTTCGAAGCACCCACGCCGCCGCTCAAGAAAATGAACTGCGTCTGAAATCCGCCTCCATCGGCAATCTGTGGAAAGATGATGGGGACGGGTGCGGTTTGATTGAAATCGGCAATCGGAAACGTTGTCAGGAGTGTATCGCCGCGAGTATTAGTCAGCGCCCGCAAGGTCAGAGCCACAAAAGGCGACGAGGAAGAAATATCGAGGACGCCGGTAAAACCGGCCGGCAATCCCGAAATCAACTGCCCCACGAACGCCGCTGTATGTCCGTTCCCGTTCAGAGCAATCGGCCCCAAACTGGATCCCACTCCCGTCGTTCCGTCCAGTTGAAAGGCGCCCGCCGCCACGTTAATGGGTGAGGCGCCTGGATTGGCAATGGCCAACCCGGTGTCGTGGCCACCCGACTTGTCGACGTAGATGCGAGCGTGAGTGGTGGGGGTCGCGGAAGCAATGCCCGACTCCGTGACTTCGATTCCCGCCTGCTTCAAGCTGAACAATCCCGCTCCCACCGGTGACATCGTGCCGGGGTCGGGAACAACCTGCACAGAACCGGCGCTGATGTTCACGGGAGAACCATCGGTAGAAAAGATGAAGGCGCCTCCCGCAGGAATGTTGTAAGCGAACGAGGAGGCGGCCACACCCGATCCTCCTTGCTGCTTTACCGCCAAGGGAGCACCGGAATCGCCTCGAATCTGCAACACCCCTGTCTCAGTGCTTCCGGAGGTGTTCAGCAACACGATGGCGGTTTTGAATCCGCCGCCATCGGCCAGTTGCGGAAAATACACGATGGAATTGTTCAAAGATTTGGTCAAATCCGCGATGGTTGTACTGGTCAGTAGAGAGTCGCCCCGTTGATTTGCTGTGATGCGCAGGGCCAGGATTGAAAGCGGCTGATCACTGGAAATTTCCAACGTTCCAAATTGTGTGGCGGTTGAAAAATTAGCCGGCAACACAAAATTCGGTGCGAGGTCGCTCAGCTGGTCAATGAATTTAGCCACGTGAGCATGCGGGGCAATGGTCCCGGTTCCTTGAATGGGGTTCTGAGCGTTGACATCCCGGAGCGTGTAGGTCACGTGCGCAGTTGTGCCGTTAGGATTCACAACCGCCAAGCCGGTATCGATGGAAAGAGTTCCTGAATCCTCCTGATCGGTCTTGCCGCTGACGCCGCTGCGAAAATCGATGAAAATCTTGGCGTCAGTGGTGGGGGGCGATGAGGGGACGCCGGCTTCGCTCTGCACGACTCCGTTCACCGAAAAACTGAAGACCGCCGTGCCATAGGGAGGGCTACCGGAGTTGACTGTAACAGTGGCGTCGCCCGCTTTTACTGAGCTGCCAATTCCGATGGTGCTGAGAGCATTGGCTCCGCCATTCGAAACCGTTTCGTTTTTGGTGGAAGCTCCCGTGATGAAACGAATGGTGAGGGAATAATCCTGGCTGCCGCGGCAACTGTTCGTATCCGTGGCCGTGACCGTGATCAAAAACACACCCCCTGTTGTTGAAGTTCCTGACAACACTCCTGAGGAGGACAAGGTTACGCCCGAGGGCAGGACTCCGAAGGTAAGAGCAAAGGAGTAGGATCCGGAACCGCCGTGGGCGACTAGAGTTTGATTGAGAGAGGTGCCGATGGGGCCTCCAGAGAGGGTTCCCGGGGTAAGTGAGATTTTCGGGCAGGTCGAGGAATTTTGATTCAGAAGAACGCTGACTCCGTTGTTAAAATCTCCAGATCCGCCCAGGGCGAGATCGGGTTTGCCGTCGCCGCTGAAGTCCGTGAGGACGAGAGACAAGGAACTGCCTCCGGCTGTCAAATGAACCTCCGGCGCGAAGGTCCCGTCACCGTTGTTGAGCAAATAGGTAGTGTCCTGGCTGCCGCAACAATGCGCCACGACCAGATCACTTTTCCCGTCGGCATTGAGGTCACCCACGGCCAGCCACTGAGGTCCTGAATCTGTGGCATACATGACAGGTGACTGAAAGGTCCCATTACCGTTCCCCAAAAGAATGGCGATCTTTGAAGAACCTCCCGGTCCCAAAGTGGTCACCGCCAAATCGGCCTTTCCATCCCCATTGAAATCGCCCAGGGCCAAAGCGTTCGGGTTTGTACCGACCGCCAGACTCGAAGGCGTTTGGAACGTGCCGTCGCCATTGCCTAGCAGAATTTTGACGCCGCCGGGATCTGCCCCGGAAACGCCGTTATCAACGACGGCCAGATCGAGTTTTCCATCCTGGTTGAAGTCGCCAACAACGACGGACTGCGGATGGGTTCCGGCGGCAGAACTCACGGCGGATTGAAATGTTCCATCGCCGTTACCGAGGAGAATCGAAACAGATCCGGGGGTTGAGCCGTGCGTGGGAAGATCTCCATAATTGGCGACCGCAAGATCCGCCTTTCCATCGCCATTGAAATCGCCCACCGATACGCTCATGGGATTTCTGCCCGCCGTGAAGTTGGCAGGGTTTAGCAAGGTTCCATCTCCTGCCCCGAGCAGGATCGAAACCGCTCCGCCATCCAACTCGGCCACGGCCACATCGGGTTTTCCATCACCGTTAAAATCACCAATGGCCTCCGAGGAGGGAGTTGCGGACGGGCTGGAAACCAGGACGCTGATTTTGAAAGGGGTGGCAAATGGATTTCCAAAGGTCCCATCGCTGTTTCCCAGAAGGGTCGTCACGCTGTTGTCGTGTTGGTTGGCAATCAGCAGGTCCACCGAGCCATCCGTTCGCAGGTCTGCAGACTTGACAATGGTGGCATCGGTCCCGGTCGGGAAATAACGCGGTCCGATAAAAGTGCCGTCCCCGTTTCCGAACAAGATGGAGAAATTAAGATTGGAGAGATTGAGGAGGATGAGGTCCAATTTGCCGTCGCCGTTCAAATCCTGGATGCCCACGAAACTGGGTTGCTGTCCCACGGCATAGGCGATCGGAGGTTGAATCGTGCCATTTCCATTTCCAAGAAAGACCTGCACGTTGTTGGAGAATTTATTGACCACAACGATGTCCAAATTCGCATCGCCATTCAAATCAGCCACGGCAACGTGTTCCGGGGAATCTCCGGCTGAAAAAATCACAGGGTTATGAAAAGTCCCGTCGCCATTCCCAAGAAAGATGGCGAGACCGCCGCTGCCATCGAAGTTCATTGTTCCAACCGCCAGATCCAGCTTTCCATCCCCGTTGAGATCGCCGAGGGCAATGCTTTGAGGGAAGGCGTTCACGTGAAAGTTGACCGGGGTTTGAAAGGTCCCGTCTCCTTTGCCGATCAGAATCGAGAGGCTTCCGCCCCCGCCATCCCCATTGTTGACCGCCACCAGATCTAACTTCCCATCCCCATTGAAATCGCCCACGACAGCAGAGGTGGGATTGAACCCGAGGTTGTAACTCACGGCAGACTGGAACGTCCCGTCGCCATTACCCAGGAGGACAGAAAGAGTCCCGTCGCCCCCATCCATGGGACCGAAGTTCACGACAGCGAGATCGATCTTGCTGTCTCCATTAAAGTCTCCTGCGACAACGGTGAATGGGTTTTGGCCAACCGCATAAGTATGAGACAGCGAGATACTGCCCGCGGAAGTTCCCAGATAGATGTTGAGAGATTGAGAGGGTAGGTCAACTTCAGCCATATCGAGCAGGCCGTCCCGATTGAAATCGGCAGCAGCCCGGGTTCCTGGACTGCAACGAGTCACTTGAGTGCTCCCGGAGTTACACGCAGCAGCAAAGGTCAAGGCTGCCTGCTGGGCTTGAGGAGAGAGGGTCAATATGGAACTGGGAGAGCCTGAGCCTGAATTGAAATGGCCCGTCTGGAGGAGAACACACGGAGAAGCTGGGCCGCCTCCTGTTAACGGAAGGATTGCTCCAGTCGAAAAGATCGGGTTGGAGAGAAGGGTACACGTGGATCCCGTCGCCTTCATGATCAGCCCGTTTGAGAAAAACAAGAACACAAGCAAGGCCGACGTTATCAAACAAACTCGTCGTGCCGGTTTACTGGAGGATATTCTTTCTGGTTTTCGATTCATAGCCTTGATCTCCTTCGATCGTTTTTGCGAATTCATTGCGACCTTCCTTTTCTAATTTCCAAAGAGCGGGATATTCATCTCCCGCAACTCTTGGTAGAGCTTCGTCCATGATCGGGAGCACACTCCGATTTTGGTTCTTCGCCCATTTCAAGCTGCACACTTGGAGTGTGCCTTCTCAGCGGATATTGCTCCAAGAAGACGAACCCAGAAGAGACATCCATTAATGGTCTTCTTGCCTGCGAATCAGCTTGAGTGGAAACCTGTGTGCCGAATGTGGAACAGTGTCTTTATGGCCTCCGAGCTTTAAATCTCGTGGCTAAAATCGCGCACCTGTACTTCAGGCAGGCCTTCTACTTATTTTCGCAATAGGACGCTTCCGAGTTGCTGGGTCCGTAGAAGCTGACCTTGGGACGGCCTTCGGGCAAGTGATAGACGGACCGAAAACCGGGCGGCATGGCATCCTTGAGAAATCCGCTGGTAAACGTGATGCGTCCCGAACCGCCTTCATAAACGTAGTTGCCCGTCTTGCCATCCGAGCCGGTGTATTGGGAGCCGTTCAAGATGGTGAAATTCAAAAACGGACGTGGCTGGCTCCAAGACCAACATTGGTAGTTGCCCAGTGCCACCGCGCCTGATCCACCACCGCCATTCCTGGCAGCGGCAGTTGTGGGGGTCGGGGCTGCACGATGCGGCGTGGTGGAAGTCCGTGCGGTCGTCTTGGCCGGCGCTGTGTTTTGAGCGGGTCCGGAGGTCAAGATCTGCGCGGATTTCTCATACGCTTGGGCGGCCTCGCTGAACATGTTGAGCTTGCTGTAGGCTTCACCGAGCAGGTGGTAGGCCTCGACATTGTTGGGATCGATTCGAACGGCCTGTTGCAATGTCGCGACGGCAGTTTTGTATTGGTGGGCATTGATCTGTTGTTTTCCCCGCGCCACCAACGAAGTGGAGCTTTGGCAAAATATAGCCATGCTGGCCAGCAACAGGGTTGCTATGATTAAGAGCGCTTTCATGAATTACTCCTTTGCATGTTTCGAAATTGCGGAGGCAATACGCCTCCGATAACTCATTGTTTGGGCGGTGGAATGTTGAAACGGTTCAATTGCAAGTGAGGCATATCCGACATTCCACAACGCCAATCTCCGAAGGTGGTTCGATAGCAAACGCCCGTTGCTTGGGGCTGATCCGCGGAATTACAGTTCTTGCCGGCATTGTTCAGGGATGCTATGGCAGTATTGCTTACGCGGAAACACTGGTATTTCGTAAAACTTCCTCGGACGGGATAGAGCGGACTACTCGGATCGATGTCGGGATAATCATCCGAATTGATGTTGAAGGGTCGGGACTTGCCCACCTCCGTCTTGACATCTTCGATGAGATAGAGTGCACCGCCCGTTTCTCCCTCCGCGCCACAAATAACGTATTGTCTTGCTTGATCCGCTGAAATAGCCCCGTGGGCCGGCGCCTTCGTGGACTTGCATGTAAAAGGATCGCGCGACCCGTATAGGGCGCCGACCCCCGTCTTCGGCTGCATATTATTGGGATCGGCGCTTTCGTTCGACGCCATCCCACCGCACCCGGCGAGAAGCAAGGCTGTGGCGGCCAGCAACAGAAAGAACGAAGTAATTTTCCCCATCGACCATTTCACGTTTTTCATTCTCATGTGTCCTTTCTTTGGCAAGGTTGATTGACATTGCCAGGTGATGCCATGGCGGGTTTCTAGTCGGAGAGCCCCAACTGTTTCCGCAGTGAATCCACATCGGCTCTCCCGTCGTCTCGATTGCCGGACGGCGGCGCCAGATTCAAATAAAGTCCTTTCTTGGTGGCGATGTGAAACGCGCCGATATCCTTGCCCACAGTAGTATTGAGGCGGATTTCTCGAATCTCAGAAGCCGGAACCAGCTGCGGGGGTTCACCACCGCTGGGCGTGAACGAAAGTGTTCCCGCATCCACGCTCAACAGTGCACCACATCCTTTTTCAAAATAGGTTTTGTCTCCCAATTGAGAATGGTCGTGGATCACCTTGATAGGCGCAGGAGCTGAATCCCCGCGAGTCACATTGGGACGGACTTTACGATAATTGTGAGGGGCGCTGTACGGGGCGGCCGGGGCTGCATAGCCGTATGCCGCGGACTGGTCTGGAGAATTTCCGACCGGTCCGGGTTGGCCGTAGGGTTGTTGCTGACCATATCCAGGATTGCCTTGGGGTCCGCCGTAAGGCGCGGGTTGCCCGTAACCGGGATTTCCTTGGGGGGCACCATAGGGAGCGGGTTGACCGTAAGCCGGTTGCTGGCCGTATCCAGGATTGGCTTGAGGTTGGCCATAGGGCTGTGGTTGTCCATACCCGGGATTTCCCTGAGGCGCACCGTAAGGAGCGGGCTGTCCATAGGCCGGATTTCCTTGCGGGCCGCCGTTGGGCCCAGGCGCTCCACCTCCATAAGGGTTGCTCGAAGGGTCCGGCTGTCCATAACCCGGCATGGAACCGTAACCACTGGGAGGAGCGGAGTATCCTGGATCACCCACCGGTGCGGAAGGATAGCCATAACCGCCGCCCGGAGGAGCCGCATAATTTCCCTGCGGCATGGCCTGCATTTGCTGAGCTCGAGCTGCGCGCGCCTGTTGAACTGCGGTCATGACACCCGCGAAGATTGCGAGAGCCGTGTCGGCTTTTCCTCGGGTGACCACGGCCGGCGCTGCTCCGAGCACACGGGAGGAGACTTTGGGATCCAAGGACTGAGCGGTTTGATTGAAGACCTTGGCCTGAGTAGTATCGCCGGCTTTTTCTGCCGCCGCGCCCATCGCCAAATAAACCGGGGCTTGCAGCAGAGGTTCGTTGGGAAACAACTCCAACCACCTGCGATAATCTCGGAGGGAAGCGGAATAGTTTCCTTCCAACTCTGAGGCGTGGGCGGATGCCAGGATTTGGTTTCCCATATCCGGCTTGACCACGACGGAGAGGCGATTGTCAGCTGCCCACATTAAGCTCGCGCCAGCGAGCACTGTGAAAACCGCGATGAGTAAGATCTGCTTGTACGCTTTCATGTGATTCCTCCTATACAACACGTTTGTGTAAGCCCCCCACAATTAGGGCGGCATGGAACTAGTTGGCGCCCGTCACAATAAAAGGCGCCCAGAAAAACGGATGAGAAAATTCCTTGCGCACCGACAATGCGGATTCCCTCATGGCTTCCGCAGGCAGCCGGCCCGATTGCAAACCGCGATAGAAACCTTGCATCAGGAGCGCTGTGGATTCGTCGCTCACTTTCCACAAGCTCGAGACCACCGTATCGGCTCCCGCCAATAAAAAGGTGCGCGTCAGGCCGGTAACCTCGTCGCCCTGCTGCAGCTTTCCGAGGCCGGTCTCACAGGCGCTTAACACCACCAGGTGAGCCTGCAATTTCATCTCCGTCAATTCATACAGGGAAAGGCGCGAAGGCTGGTGCGGCGCCGGGCTGGTCAGTATGGCGCTGAATAAGGGCGATTGTTCATCAAGGATTCCGTGGGTTGCCAGATGCACCTCTTGATATCGGCGCAAGGCGGCCACAACTTGATCGTGTGTAAAATTCTTTTCGAAGGCATCAACGGCTTTCGGGTAGATCTTCGCGATTCCCGCGGCTTCTTTGAGCGTTCCGGGAAGCGGCGCCATTCCGTCCACGGAGGTGTTGCCCAGCGCCCCCAAAAAGAGATCGTCTTTCAATTTTTGTTGGACCGGGAGAAACTGCAGCGTGGCGGCGCTCGGCAGATAGCTGATGGAAAATCTTTCGACGAGCGGATGTCCGGCGGTGATCGGCAGAACCTGGAATGGCAAATAACTCAAGTAACCTGCCGGAACAATTAATAGGTGATGGATGTCTCCCGGCAGTTTTTCAAGAACGGGACGGAGAACGGCGGCGGATACGCTCTCCAAGAGGGGATCCAAATCCGATCCGGACTCCGGGTCGGCCAGCATGGACCGCAACTGCAGGAGATCCTGCCGAAGTTTTTTCGGATCGGCCTTCCAGGTGACCTGTTGAGTATCGGCGCGCGTGGCAACGAATGCTGTAAGGGAATCGGTCAAAAGAGAATATTCCACCAGGGCCGTGGACGGCGGAAGATGCTTTTGAGTGTCCCCGAGCCCAGGCGAAGAAATTGAAACAGCCTGGCCGGCGCGAGAATTTTCCAAGGCGGCCTGTTGGCGCGCTAAAGTGAAACGGGATTCCAATTCCTGCAATTGATCCCGAAGCACTGAAGGGTCTCGCCCCGAGCCTCGAACAAACGCTTGCGCCTGAGGACTCAACTGCAAACGCAGACTGATGATTTGATTTTCCAGCATTCGCAGTTTGGCGACCTGAGGCGTCGCGTTCCCGGATTGAAGCCTTCGTCCCTGGAACATTTCCAGGAAGGTCCTGGCTTTGCTTCGTTCCAAATAATCCCAAGCTTCCGCTTTTCGGCCGCTCTGGGAAAGCAAGGCAATGAGTCTTTGATAAAGTTCCTGGACCCTGGAGTTATCCATAAAAGCCCGGCGCTGGTCTTCCTGGCTGAAACCCGTTCGAATCTCTTCAAGCCGTGCAACGGCCTTCTTGTACTGGTCGATCGCGGCGGGGATATCTCCCTTGGATTCCGCTAATAAACCTTGCGTGAAGCGGACTCGCCATTGGGCATCGGCAAATTCGGCGGCTTGAGCTTCCTGCTCGACCACCTTGAGATCCTGCGTCGCGAGCTGCTCGGCTTCGGGCAAGGAGCTCCCGGGCGCAGTCGCGAGGAATCGCGCATATTCCAATCGTGCCGTCATTTCCCAGTTGCGGTTCCGCTCGTCCCGGTAGGCCTGAACAGTCTCCTCATAGAGTCGTTTGGCTTCTGAGGGCTGTTCGCCCACGGATTTTTCCAGACGGGCCCACTGCAGCAGCACGTCGGCACGATCGAATTTGGCCGGGTTTTTGGGGTCCGTCTTAAGCGCCTGCTGCAAAATATCGCGTGCCGTGTCGGGATCGTCATCGAGTTCCGAGAGGCGGGCTTTTCCCAAAAGCGCTTGAGCGTAATGGCGGTCTTGATTGGCGCGCACCGACATTTCAGGAATGCCGTCGGTGAACCGGATCATCTCATCGTAGCAATGCCGCGCCTTCGAGATTTCCCGGACGTTGGTGTAGGCGTCGCCCAGGGACTCGAGCGTCTGGAGATAATAGGAATCTTGAACCGTCCTTTCGGATAAGCGTGCGGCCGGTGGGATGGATTTCTGCAGATTGAGCGCTTCTTCCAAGGAAGCAATTTCATGCGATGTGCTGTTGGCCGCGCGGTAGCTCACGGCCAGCGATTGCAGAGTTTCGATCTGCCCTGGAATGTTTGCCGTTTTGCGAAATTCTTCCAGACGGGCCAGGTCTTCGCGTAAGAGGCCATCGAAGTCTCCGGCCATGCGGCGACGCATTCGGATGGCGAGCTGGGCGAAAGGGGATACCGAGAAGGGCAAAGACGGGAATTCCTTGTCAATCCGTCCGGCCAGCGAAGTGGCGTCCTGGTAAGAGAGACTTTGCATGGAGGCCAGAACACAGGTCATCAACTGGCTGGCCACTTCGTATGAAAAATCTTCGGCCTTGGGCTGTCCTTTCACCCGATCCAGGGCCTCGTGCACGAAGGACAGAACGTCGTCATATTTTTCAGTTTCAATGGCGACATCCGACTGTGCCAGCAGCGCTCTGGCTTGAAAATAGGGAGTCGCGGAACGGGCTTGCTGCTGAAACTGATCGAGATCGGCTCGGGCGGCACCCACCTTGTGCCCGGCCAGGTCAGCCCTGATCAAATCACTCCACAGATTGGCGGCATGATCCGACGTCGGATCATTCATTACCTTCTGGGCTTGTCGATACTGCTGAATTCCTTCATCGAGGCGCCCCAGGCTGACGAGATCTTGAGCGATGTATTGATAGGGAATGTAGAGCGTTGCGGTTTGCCCGGATCGTTGTTGAAGCTCTAATGCTTTTCGGGAAACCGCCAGGGCGGCGACGTAGTCCTCTTCGTGGTTTCGATAATAGATGTTTTGAGCATTGGCGTAGACGGCCGCACGCATGAAATCGCCACGCGACTCATACAATTCAATCAGAGCATCAAGCGCCCGATGCAAATTGACCCAATCGTCGGCGGTGGCGGTGGTGGCCTGTCCTTTGGCCATGACTGCGGAAAGAACCGAGGCGGCCCGCGCAATGCCGTATCCGACAAAGAGGCCGGCGTCCTGCTGCGGTTGGAATTTCAGCTGACTGAGAAGTTGTTGGCCGGCTTGGACGAGGGCGTCGTTGGAGGAAGTCTGATCTGCTTGGGCCCGTAGGGCTCCGCTGCAAAATATCAGAAGGGAAATCGCCAGGAGTGAAAAGCGAATCATTCGGCCTCTGGATTCCGGCCTCGGCCAGGCGAGCGGGAATCTCCCGGTCCAAGCCTCTGCCAAGCAATCCAAGAATTGAGGTGTGATTCGCTTCATCATCTAGGCTGCCTTGCGTCCTGCCAGTTCGGCTTTCCAGATCTTGCCCCTCTTGATTCCCGAAACAACATTTCCGGTCAGATCGGCGATTTGCAGGGCGTTGAATGCCGTTCCTGCAACGGCTCCCATGGCCGGCGTGGTGAGCGTCGCCGGCATGGCGGCGGCTGCGCCGTTAGGTCGCGCAAAGGAGAAGTAATACTTCTTCCCGTTGATGGTCGCCTTAAATGCCGCGTTCATGCTGTACCAGGGCCAGCGGAGATCGTGGACTTCTCCCAAAGGAACTTGAAAGAGACATCCTTCCTCTGTGCTGAACGACAAAGTCTGGTCGGCAAGCACCAACACTCCGGGCATATTGGTTAGGCCGCGGCGTTGCCAGACAATCGCCTGTAAAATTGGAGTCGGCACAATTTCCTTTCCTTAAATCCGCGATTTCTGTTTCACACTACACTTGCTGTTATGGCTCGCTTCCACCGGCGTCCCTTCCGCACTCCCTGCCACCAGGAGTACAGAGAATTGTTTGTATGAAGAAACGAAATGAAGTATCGACGTTCTCCCACATGAGCCCAGAATTGGCATCCAAAGCCGTACCAGGGCCAGGAGATTCGGAGCTCTGCCGTCGGTGCCTCGAACTCCACTCGATTTTCCAGATCGAATCGAAGCCGGTTGTCCTGAAGCCGCAAGATTCCGCGTTGGGGGTTAAACCCGCGTCCTGTCCAGACAGGCGTTTCGAGTTCCGGCATAGCGGCCACCTTAGTTGGAGGGCTTCCAGTTCTTGGCGGATTGTTGGGCCTGAGCAATCTGATCCGGCGTAAGCGACTTGCTCAAAATATCGCGATTCTTAGCACCCGCATCACCGGCCAAGATGAACCACTTTTGGGCTTCGACCATGTTTTGCGTTATTCCCTGGCCATTGGCATACATGACCCCCAAATTGACCTTGGCGCTTGCCAGGTCATGATTGGCGGCTTTTTGATACCAATTGAACGCGTCCGTGTCGCTTTTGGTCACGCCTTGGCCCTTGTCGTAAAGTTGGCCCAGATCGAACATGGCGTCTTTGTCGCCGCCGTCGGCTGCCTTGCGATACCACTGGGCGGCCTGGGCATAGTCCGCCGGACCCCCTTCACCTTTTTCATTCATCAACCCCAAGTTGAAGGCCGCCCCACTATTCCCATCGTTGGCGAGTTTGAGGAAGGCCGCACGGGCCTCGACATAGTGGCCGGAGTTATAGAGGTCCATGGCTTTCTGGCCCTCATCGCCCCCGCCAAACAGCTTGTAAACACGATAGCCCACTCCGGCGAGGATGATAAGGCTTAGACAGATACTGAGAATCTTCTTCATAAGGCTTCTCCATCCAGCACAAAGAAATTTCCAAGAACATTAATGAGCGACCAAAAACGACATAATGCCGATAACCGCGAAGACGCCTCCGACGATAGGCAGCAAAACGAGGGCGCCCGACATTTTGCGTTCCAACACAGCGGAGCCCGGTTTTTGGGGATCATAGAAAACACTGACGGCAGCTCCTGCGGGATACCGCTCAGCCGTTTTGCGAGCGGCAGCGCGGTTTCCGGAGGCGGCATTGCCGAACGTGATGCGATTTCCTCGAAGGGAATTTCCCCCGACAACATATTCGTAGACCACCCGAGCTTCTTCAGCCCACTCGCCGTCGCTCCCACGGTAGCGGTTTACGTCGGAAGCAATCACGCGACCCTGTGCTGACGGCCACTGCATGGCGGCCTGTGATTTCTTCTTAAGAAAGTACCATCCAGCGCACAACAGCAATCCAACAAGAATGAAAAGCAAACCTGTCATGATTTCCTCCAAAAAGGTGGGGTGTGGTCCGGGTTGTGCAAAAAAAACTTAAATTTCGCTCCCGACCACACCCGCCCGAGATTTATCGAAAATTCGGATGCTGGGCCTTGTACTGTTGATTCAGGCTCACCAGCTGCTCATAGGTCGCACCCGTCGATGCCACCTGTTGGTCCCAATAACGCATTTCCCCACTGTTGGGGTTGCGGCGAAAAACGGCCATGTAAGATCGGCTAATGGTTCCTTGTCGTTCAGCGGCGTTGGATCTCAAATACGTCTGATGACTTGCTAACAGGTTGTTGATATTGGCAACTCGCGAGTCACTTGCTGGAAGTCCATTCCAGTAAGCCAATTCGGCGGGGGAAGGAGCGCGGCCGAAGGCTCTTTCGTAAGATGTCGTGATCATACCCGATCGGTTGGCAACTGGCGGGGTAATAGGTCTGTAGGGCTGTTGAACTGGCGGAGTAATTGGTCTGTATGGTTGTTGGGGGGCCGGAGCTGGCGTGTTGGGCCCGGTCTGAACCCATTTGCCGGGAAATTGAACCACCGTTGTACCAGTTGACTGTACACCGCGGAAGTTTCCACCGCCTTGAGCCACTACATTGCCACCACCTTGGGCGACCACATTGCCGCCCCCCTGAGCGACCACGTTAGAGGCAGCCACGATATTGCCTCCTCCTTGAGCCACCACATTGCCACCGCCTTGGGCGACAACGTACCCACCGTCGATTCCGAACAGGACACCGCTCGGATTCTTGACTGCAATATAGGCATGGTTATCGCGTCCCATGAACACAGACAGACTCACCCCCTGCCGTGACATCAATTGCAGATAGGCATGAAGGTTACTTTCCAACTGAGGGGCTGTGGTCCATGTTCCATAGTTTGAAGGGTCACAGTCGCCCGAAGTGCCGATGCCGCCGGTGGGCCGGTTGAACCCAGCGGTCAGATTCCACAGAGCCCAACTGATAAATGGACTGCTGCAAGGGTTGTTGGTATAAAAGTTTCGATCCTTTTGACTCATTCCCCAATCGGCGTTCATGGGGACAGTCAAAACCAAGGCCAGAACGGTAGCGGCGCAAAGCAGAATCAACTTCGATTTAATCATGGTGGGTCTCCTTTTTCTTGGGTTCACGTTTGAATCCCCGAACGAATTCCGGGGAAGCACGAATTGCAATCCAGACGTCCAGCAGCAATTCAGAATTCTCCAGGGTCCGCGCACCAATATTGAATGGGTGAGCTGCCAAGTTCTTTTCTCGTGGTGTTCCGACATAGACTCGACCCAGTCCTGAATTTCATTGAAAAGGTGCAGATCCGTGGGTGTTCATCCATGTAACGCGTAATGTGGACCCAAAAACTCTCATTTATTTAATAATTGTTCCGGTGACCAGTCTTGCGGACGGACAAGATCGCCAAGCCCCGTCAGGGGCGGAAGCCATCACACGACCCGGAGCTGACGGTCACTGCATGGCGGCCTGTGATTTCTTTTTAAGAAAATATCAGCTGGCGTATAACAGCAATCCAACCAGATTAAAAAGCAAACCTGTCATGATTTCCTCCAAAAAGTGGGGTGTGGTCCGGATTGTGCAAAAACATCTTAAATTTTGCTCCCGCCACACCCCTTCGAGATTTATCGAAAATTCGGATGCTGGGCTTTGTATTGTTGATTCGAGCTGACCAGCTGTTCATACGTGATTCCAGTTCTCGCCACTTGTTGGTCCCAATATTGCATTTCGGCGCCGGTGGGATTCCGTCTAAACACCGCCATGTAAGATCGGCTTATGGTAGCTTGTCTTTCGGCCGCATTTGATCTCAGGTAGGTCTGGTGGCTCTGTAACAACGAATTGATGTTGGCGACGCGTGAATCATTCGCCGGAAGGCCTGTCCAGTATGCCAGCTCGGCCGAGGAAGGAGCTCGACCAAAGGCTCTTTCGTAAGACGTCGTGACCATACCCGATCGGTTGGCAACTGGCGGGGTGTTAGGCCGGTACGGTTGTTGAACTGGCGGGGTAACTGGTCTGTAGGGTTGTTGAACTGGTGGAGTAGTTGGTCTGTAGGGTTGTTGGGGGGCCGGAGCTTGCGTGCCAGGGGCGGTCTGAACCCATTTACCTGGAAATTGAATTACTGTTGCACCCGCAGCCATTATGCCGCGGAAGTTCCCAGCGCCCTGTGCGATGACGTTTCCGGCGCCCTGTGCGATGACGTTTCCGGCGCCCTGTGCGATGACCTGGGCTGCGGGGACGAAATTTCCTGCACCCTGAGCTATCACGTTTCCGCCGTTTGTGGAAACCAATCGGCCGGCGTCGATGCCCAGCACGATTCCGTTGGGCTTGGCAATGGATATATAGGCATTTCCATCACGCCCCTGGAAAACAGTAAGCCTCAGTCCTTGGCGAGCAAGCAACTGCCGATAGGCTTGGAAGTTGTTTTTCAACTGTAGCTGAGTACTCCAGTTGCCGTAGTTTGAAGGGTCGCAGTCACCTGTCTGGCCAATTCCGCCTTTGGGTCGCGAAATCCCGCCAGACTCGTCATACAGTACCCAGCTGATGAAAGGGCTACTGCAGGGATTGTTGGTAAAAAAGTTTCGATCCTTTTGGCTCATTCCCCAATCGGCGTTCATGGGGACAGTCAAAACCAAGGCCAGAACGGTAGCGGTACAAAGCAGAATCAACTTCGATTTAATCATGGTGGGTCTCCTTTTTCTTGGGTTCACGCTAGAATCCTCAAACGATGTCCGGGGAGGCACGATTTGCAATCCAGACGTCCAGTAGCAATTCAGAATTCTCCAGGATCCGCGCACCTATGTTGAATGGGTGAGCTGCCATGTCCTTTTTTCGTGGTGTCCCGACATTGACTCGACCCAATCCTGAATTTCATTTAAAAGATGCAGATCCGTGGGTGTTCATCCATGTAACGCGTAATGTGGACCCAAAAACTCTCATTTATTTAATAATTGTTCCGGTGACCAGTCTTGCGGACTGATAAGATCGCCAAGCCCCGTCAGGGGCGATGGAAATCTATTTTTGGAGCAGTTCCTCATGCGACGTGGTCACACCCAGGAGCATGAAAATCGTACAAAGTGTGCGACCATAGGTTTGTGAAGGCTGGTCCGCCAGCTTTCTGGGGGATAGCCCACCAGAAGTTCCGTCCGCCTAGGCCGGGGAACATCCCGGAGAATAGGCACGGGCACCACTGCATACCGACCCCGCAGAGGATTGAACGGTAAATGTCTGTGCCCGATTTCTATTTCGCCCCTTCGGGGCTCCGTCGTTAAAACGCGCCCTTTCCCGGGGCTCACGCCCCGGGCTACTGAACGCCGTCCCTCCGGGACTATTTTCGGAGCAGTTCCTCATGCCCCGATGTATCGGGGCACCCACGAGCGTGAAAATGAACTCAGGCACTAGAAGCGACGGTTTTCTGGTCCCTGCAAGGGACACCTTCAATAGCCCAGGGTTGTCCGCCGACTTTTTTGGCGGACAACCCTGGGTCCAGCGGACCCATAGGATCGCCAAGCCCCGGCAGGGGCGACAGAAACCTCTCCTATTTTCGAGGCAGTATGGGGCCGTACAGAGAAATCGGACCGAGTCTCTTGTGTGGTCATGAGATCTCGTGAAAACGTGTGCGCGAATTCACTCTAGGGTTGAGAGGCGCCTGCGCGGATGTTCAAAAAAAGTCTGATCTCCTCGCCAGGCGCATCTCCATGCCGGGAGTTATCGAAAACTAGGGTTCTGGGCCTTGTATCGGGCGTTCATCCCGACAAGTTCGTCATAAAGCGTCCCGGACGCGGCAACTTGCTGGTCCCAATACCGCAACTCGCCGCTGGTCGGGTTACGTCTGAACACGAACATGTAGGACCGTGCGATCATGGCCTGTCGTTCGCTGGCGTTGGATCTTAAATAGGCCCGGTGGCTGGCCACCAAGGAATCGAGATTGGCAACGCGCGAGTCACTCGCAGGCAAGCCGTTCCAATAATTAAGCTCAGGCCCGGATGGATCCCGGCCAAAAGCACGCTTGTAGGAGAGACGAATCATGGATGCGCGGTTCGTTGCCGGCGGGGAATAGGGATTGTTGGGCCGTTGCGGGGCAGGAGCTGGATTGCTGGATCCCAACTTGACCCACTTTCCCGGAAACTGGACCACGGTGTCTCCCAGTGCTTTCACACCATAAAAATTTCCTGCGCCGGATGCGACGATGTTTCCTGCGCCCGAAGCAACGATGTTTCCTGCACCTGAGGCCACAATATTTCCCGCGCCCGAGGCCACAATTTGTGAGGCTGCAACGATGTTCCCTGCGCCGGAGGCCACGATACTGGATCCACCTTGGCCAACCACACCCGCATCAATGCCCAGCAGAATTCCATCGTTACGTGCCACCACAACATAGGCATGGCCATCGTTGCCGCGCCCGACGGCCAGCCTCAGTCCTTGGCGAGCAAGCAACTGCCGATAGGCTTGAAAGTTGTTTTTCAACTGTTGCTGAGTCCTCCAGTTGCCATAGTTTGAAGGGTCACAGTCACCTGTCTGGCCAATTCCGCCAGTGGGTCGCGAAATCCCGCCAGACTCGTCATACAGTACCCAGCTGATGAAAGGGCTACTGCAGGGGTTGTTGGTAAAGAACTGCAGATTCTTCTGGCTCATTGCCCATTGAGCGTTCATGGGGACAGTCAAAATCAAAGCCAGAAGCACAGTGGTGCAGAGCAGAATCAATTTCGACTTAATCATGGTAGGTCTCCTTTTCTTGGGTTAACGTTTGACTCCCCGAACGATTTCGGGGGATGCACGGTTCGCAATCCAGAGGTCCAATAGCAATTCAGGATTTTCCAGGGTCCGCGCGCCAATATCGAGAGGGTAAGCCATCCGATAAGCTGGCAAGTCCTTATCCGGCGGCGTTCCGACATTGACTCGACCTAGTCCTGAATTTGATTCAGGACATGCAAATTCTTTGGTGTTCACCCACGTAACGCGTAAATCAGCGCCAAAGACTCTAATGGTCTTGAAAATTTTTTCGGTGGCTAGAATCAATGCTCCGTTTTGCCCGTGTTTCCGTGTGGAAAGAAATTCCGCGCTTGCGGAATGAGGTCAATGGGCGTATTATTTTTGCCTTCTTAACCGTCTCAAGTGCACATCAGGCTGCCTCTACTGCTCAAAGTGAAATTTAGAGGTTCACGGCATCGGGAATTAAGGCTGGGCTCACACCTTCTCCCTTTGGTACCGGGATGTTGATGTCCTGGAGGGAAGGCTCGTTATGGAGGTGTTGTTGGGCGCTTGCCGAAGGGGATTGTGCAGGTAAGAACCAATGCAGAATGATCGTTGGCAAAGAATTGAAGCGCTCTTTGAGCAAGCGGTCGAGCTATCGGTGAACGATCGCAGCACATTGCTTGCAGATGCCTGTCGGGAGGATGTGGCCCTGCGAAAGGAAGTGGAGTCGCTGCTGCTCTATCACGACACGGCAGGCGGACTCATGGAGACTCCCCTGAATCAGGTCGCTGCTGAGGTCATTGCAGAACTGCAATCCGCTGTTCCCGGCCAACGCATAGGGAATTTCAAGATCCTTTGCAAGCTGGCACAGGGCGGTATGGGAACAGTGTATTTGGCTGTCCGCGATGACGATCACTTCAAAAAGCAGGTGGCCATCAAGGTTGTAAATCGCGGCATGGATAGCGAGTTGGTGTTACGCCGATTTCGAAACGAACGGCAAATTCTTGCCAACCTGGAACATCCCAATATCGGTCGCCTTTTGGACGGTGGAACCACCGCAGATGGACTTCCTTACTTCATCATGGAGTACGTCGAAGGGCGCGCTATCGACGTGTATTGTCAGGAAGCCGGGCTCGACATCGATGAACGGCTGGCCCTCTTTCTGAAAGTATGCTCGGCGGTGCAATTTGCACATCAAAATCTGGTTGTGCATCGCGACATCAAGCCCAGCAACATTCTGATCCGGGAAGACGGCGAGCCAAAACTGTTGGACTTTGGAATCGCCAAGCTGCTGAATCCGGAGCCGGGTTCGGAATCCGTCGAGGGGTCGTTTACAGGCCATCAATTGATGACGCCTGAATATGCCAGCCCCGAGCAAGTTCGCGATGAGCCCATGACGACGGCCAGCGATGTGTATTCCCTGGGAGTTCTGCTTTACCGTTTACTGACCGGCGTCCGCCCTTATCGGGTGAAGGCGACCAACCTTTTGGAACTCCAAGAGGCCATTTGTCATCAGTGGCCTGATAAACCGAGTTCGGCCGTCGCCCAGCTTGAGCGGGTCGAGGGACCCAATTCTCATGAAAAAGGGTGGACCGAGAAGCAGCGCAAGAAACTGGTGGGCGACATCGATAGCATCATTATGAAGGCACTCCGAAAAGAGCCTCACCTTCGATACCAGTCCGTGGAGCAATTCGCGGAAGACATCCGCCGCCATCTGGACGGACGGCCAGTTTTGGCGCGGCGGGGAACAATGGCCTATCGAGGCTCCAAATTCATAAGCCGCCACAAAAGCTTGGTGGCAGCTTCCGTGCTCATTGTACTTATCCTGACCGCCGGAATAGTTGCTACAGAGATTGAACGCGCCAAGGCGGTGCGCCGCTTCGACCAGGTCCGAAAACTCGCGAATTCGTTTATGTTCGAGGTGGAAGACGAAATCGATAAAGGACCGACCAAGGCCAAGGAACTCCTGGTCAAGAAAGCGCTGGAGTACCTCGACAGCCTGGCTCAAGAATCCGCGGGTGACCGCTCCTTGCAGCGAGACTTGGCGGCGGCTTACGAACGGATGGGTCGTATTCAGGGAAATTCATACTATTCCAATTTGGGTGATACAGAAGGTGGAATCAAGAGCTATCGCAAGTCTTTGGATTTGCGCCTGAAGCTGCGCTCATCCGACCCCAAAAATCCCGAACTTCAAGACGAATTAGCCGACAGTTACGAAGGTTTGGGAGATGTTTTGTATACGGCCGGGGACTTAAAGGCGGGGCTTGAGAATTACCAGCACGCTTTGGAGCTTCGCGAGCCGCTGGTTTCCTCCCATCCCCAGAATTCTTCCTATCGCATGGAGCTTGCCGATTTGTACGGCAAGGTGGGAGACATTCAAGGCATGGATGGTTATCCAAACCTTGGAAATACGGAGGGAGCCCTTCAAAGCTACCGGAAAAGCCTCTCGCTCCATGAACAGTTGAGCCATGCAGATCCAAACAATCGTGCCCTGCAGTATGATCTGGCGAAAACGCTCATCAGCATAGGAATGCTTTTGCATGTGACCGGGGAGTTTCAAAATGCCGTGGCGGCGGAACGACGTGGCGTTGCCCTCATGGAATCCCTCGCGGGGCGGGAACCTGCCAATACGGAGTATCAGAAACAACTTTTGGCGAGCTATGCCAGCCTGAGATATGTTTTGTTCGATACGGGTGATCTGGCGGGCGCGTTGGCCTATGATCGGAAAACTTTGGCTCAGCTCGAACCCATGGTGGCCCGTGATCCTGAGAACGAATATCTGAAACGAAGCTTGTCAGTCACTTACAATTCCATTGGACGGGGGCTGCTGAAGATGCGCGATCCCGAGGCGGCTCTGGTGGAGCATCACAAAGCCCTGGCTATCAGTGAAGAGCTTCTCCGTGCCGATCCAACCAGTGGAGAACACAGTCGCGATGTGGCTTACACGCTCCAACGCATTGGCGATGCTCAGGCTGCGGCCCGCGACTATGTGCATGCCTTCGACACTTACCGCAAGTCGTTGGAGATCTGTCAGAAAATCCTGGCGGAGGATGCAACCGATTCCGTGATTCGAGAAGATGTGTCCAGCGCCTATGCAGGCATCGGATCCATGCTCGCTGCGCTGGGGGATACCAACGGAGCTCTGAAAGCCTTTGATGAAGCTGTTCCTCTGGCGGAGCAAGTGGCGTCTCAATCCCCCAGAAATATTCGATTTCAAGGCCAGCTGGCCCGAACACTTTTTGGTTCGGGCCGGGTGTATGCGCAAAAGGCCGCCGCTCTGCCTGCGGCAAGTCCCGCGCACAAATCCTACTGGCAAAATGCCAGAAAACAGTTTCAACGAAGTGTGACCATATGGCAGGGGATGTCCGACCGCAATTCGTTGAGCCCCTCGGATGCCAACAACTGGGCAGAAGGAAAACGCGCCCTCACCCGGGCCAACGGCGCCCTAGCTCGATTAACCTGACCCTCCGCGCGAAAGAAGCTGTTCGGAAACCCTCTGGTTCGAGTGATCAAAAATCGGGGGTGGATCCTTTTTGAATTCTGACTGGGTCCTGGCTGCGTTTTAACCGCAAAGAACACAGAGAATGCGTGGAGAACGCCGGCAGGAGATTCCTGTTCCATGACGCACTCGGCTCCCTCTTCGCGGACTCTGCGGTGGAATTCAAAATAAGGGACAAGGCGATGATTCCCTTCCTTGACGGCACGAAACCTTCTCTTTATAGTGCAGCGATGTCGCAGAGCTTCCTGGAAATGATCAAGCCGCAGGTTGCCGCCGAGGTGGAGCGCTTGAAACAAGAGATGTCACCTCAGGAGTGGCGCGACAGAGCCTTGCGCCGGAGCGTGAAGAGCGATTTTTGTGATGCCATTAAAGACCGTGGTGGAATCCATGTCATTGCAGAAATCAAGAAAGCCTCTCCGTCGCGCGGCATTCTTCGCGATTCCTTCGATCCTGTGGCGTTGGCCAGAATCTATGAAGCTCATGGAGCCGCGGCGTTGTCGGTGTTAACGGAAGAGAAGTACTTCCTGGGAAGTGTGCGACATTTGGCGCAAGTGGCGATGATTTCAAAGCTGCCGGTGTTGCGCAAGGATTTTATCCTGGATGAGATCCAAATCGCCCAAGCACGATCGAATGGCGCAGCCGCTGTCTTGTTGATCCTCTCATTTCTCGCTCGGAACCGGCTTGAGGAATTGATTCGAGTGTGCGAAATCTATTCCATGACGCCTTTGGTTGAGGTGCATGATGCGGAGGAACTGGAGCAAGTCACCTCGGCGGGCGCGAAACTTATAGGGGTGAATAATCGTAATTTAAAAACCTTGGAAGTGGATGTTGAAATATCGGAGCGGTTGATCGATTTGAAAACGGACGGTCAACTGTTTGTTGCGGAAAGTGGATTAAATTCTCCCGATCAGGTCGTACGATTGCATGAGCGGGGTTACGATGCGTTTTTGATCGGGGAGCATTTCATGAAATCAGCTGATCCGGGCGCGGAGCTTGATCGCATGCGAGGCAGGCAGTGACACGCATCAAGATTTGCGGGATCCGTCGGCTCGAGGATGCGCTAGCCGCCATCGAATTTGGCGCCGATGCCCTGGGATTTAATTTTTATCCCCGCAGCCCGAGGTATATTTCAGTACGGCAGGCCTCGCGCCTCATCGCTGCCCTCCCGCCGTTCATCACCAAAGTGGGTGTGGTGGTTGATTTCGGCGCAGCCCGCGATATTGTCCGCTTGAAGGAGGCCGTGGGACTGGATGCCATCCAGCTTCACGGAGAGGAAAGTGCGGAGTTGGCGCGCCGACTTCTACCCTGGCCCGTCATCAAGGCTTTTCGAGTCGGGGAAGATTTCGATTTCAGGACGGTGCGCAGTTTTCCCGCCAACGCCATTTTGTTGGATGGGTTTTCGGCGGGAAAGCCCGGGGGAACGGGAAAGACCTTCGACTGGAAGATGGCGCGTCAGGCCGGTCGTGATCGCCGCATCATCGTGTCGGGAGGCTTGACGGCCTCCAATGTGGCCGAGGCCATCGCGCAGGCGCGGCCTTATGCCGTCGATGTGGCCAGCGGCGTCGAGAGTTCGGAAGGGAAGAAAGATTTTAGAAAGATGCGACAGTTCATAGCCGCCGTCAAACGAATGGAGTAGAACATTGTCATGAACCAACGCTACAACTTTCCTGATTCCTCCGGACATTTCGGAAAATATGGAGGGAGCTTTGTCCCGGAAACATTGATGGCGCCTTTGGAGGCGCTTCAGAAGGCCTATGCTGAAGCGTGTTCGGACGCAAGCTTTCAGGGGGAATTGGCCCGGCTGTTGAAGACTTACGTGGGCCGCCCGACACCTTTATTTTTCGCTGAACAGGTCACACATCATTTCAAGGGCCCCCGAATTTATTTGAAGAGGGAAGACCTGGCGCACACCGGCTCGCACAAGATCAATAATTGTTTGGGCCAAGGTTTGTTGGCGAAGCGCATGGGGAAAACGCGGGTGATCGCCGAGACCGGCGCCGGCCAACACGGCGTTGCCGCGGCTACCGTATGCGCCTTGCTGGGACTGGAATGCGAAATCTACATGGGCACCGAAGATATGCGCCGGCAGGAATTGAATGTTTATCGAATGCAATTGCTGGGCGCCAAGGTCACGGGGGTCGATTCCGGGAGCCGCACGCTGAAGGACGCCATCAACGAAGCTCTCCGGGATTGGGTGACCAATGTTGATACGTATTATCTTTTGGGTTCGGTTTTGGGTCCACACCCGTATCCCGTGATGGTGCGCGATTTTCAAAGCGTTATCGGACGGGAAGTGCGAGATCAGATTCTCGCGGCGGAACATCGGCTGCCCGATGTTCTGTTGGCTTGCATCGGCGGGGGAAGCAACTCCATGGGACTTTTTTACGAATTTATTGATGAAAACAAAATTCGCATGGTCGGCGTGGAGGCCGGTGGACGGGGAGAGAAGCTGGGCGAACATGCGGTTCGATTCATGGATCGGGTCGGAGGAGGCGGTCGACCCGGCATCCTGCAAGGGACTTACTCCTATGTCTTACAGGATGATGACGGACAAGTGGCGCTTACACATTCTGTTTCGGCCGGACTGGATTATGCCGCGATTGGTCCGGAACACGCCATGCTCCACGACACCGGGCGGGCCGAATATACGGCTGTGTCCGATCAGGAAGCCTTGGAGGCATTTCAATGGTTGAGTCGTTCGGAAGGAATCATTCCGGCGTTGGAATCGGCCCACGCCATCGCCTATTTGAAATACCTGGCGCCCAAGATGGGCAAAGACCAAATTGTGGTGGTGAATCTTTCCGGGCGGGGCGATAAAGATGTGGCCGAAGCGATTCGACTGACGGAAAAGAAAGAGTAAGAACTTTCTCTTCAGAGGGCTTCGACCGGCGTCATTCGTTGCCGGTCTGCGCTTCAATCCCCAAAAATCCTGCTGATGGGCGGCCGATGGTTCTTGCTGCGGTCGAACTGCAGTCCCACTTCATGGGCCGAAATCGAATACTGTTTGACCCATTGGACGATGGCGTCGAGGCGGAAATTGGAATGAGAAATTAAAGTCAGCCGCATGCCTTCCATGAACTGAATGCGCTCGGAGTTGAAGCTGGCGCCGTACTCGGAGCAACTAAAGAGCCACGTGGACATTTGGAGGCGTTGATGGGTCTCCGGGTTTTCCCACTCCACCGTCACCGGTAGACGAACTTCACTGCGTTCGCCATAAGGCTCACGTAGGTGAAGGCTTCGCTGTTCCATTGGGGTCAGGTTTTGAGAAGTCATCGCCAAGCTATCCTTTCTTAATCCGAGCAACAGCGGGACCGCTATTCTTATCACTCGCACGTTGCAGTATTCCCTTAAATTGTCACAATAGTTTGAAGTATGGGGCGGAGTTAGGTTGGCGCCGGACCGCTGAACTTCACAATGCACGTCACAGCCGCAGCGCGCCAAAATCCTTTGACGCCTCTGGGGGACTGTGTTTAAATCCGGGACGACCGGTCTTTTAGGTGGAATCCGTGCCAAAACACCCGCTGCCCACCAATAACGAGCGCAAAGTCCTCACCGTTTCCGAGGTCACAGGTCGGGTTAAAGGCTTGTTGGAGGCGGAGTTCGCCTCGCTTTGGGTGGAAGGCGAGATTTCCAATTTCACCCGCGCCGCCTCGGGACATTTGTATTTCACCCTGAAGGACGAAAGTGCCCAGTTGCGGTGTGTGTGTTTTCGGTCTCAGGCGCGATCCATCCGCTTTAATTTGGAAGACGGCTTGAAGGTGTTGGCGCGCGGATCGTTGTCGGTTTACGAGCGCCGCGGAGAGTATCAGTTTTATGTGGAGGTGATGGAACCGGTCGGTATCGGGGCGTTACAGCTGGCCTTCGAGCAGTTGAAAGCCAAGTTGCAGGCAGAAGGACTATTTGATCTGGCGAGAAAACAGCCGTTGCCACTCTACCCCAAAACCATTGGTGTGGTTACGTCGCCCACGGGCGCTGCCATCCGCGATATTTTGCGGATTCTGAAGCGGCGTAACGAGGCGGTGAATGTGCTGATCTATCCGGCCAAAGTTCAAGGCGATGGGGCCTCCGCGGAGATTGCTGCAGGTATTGAATATCTTAATACGCTGGCGGAAGTTGACGTCATGATCGTGGGGCGCGGTGGGGGATCGATTGAGGATTTGTGGGCATTCAATGAAGAGCGGGTGGCGCGGGCTATCGCCGCCTCGAAGATACCGGTGATCTCCGCCGTGGGCCATGAAATCGATTTTACGATTTCGGATTTTGTGGCGGATTTACGCGCCCCTACGCCTTCGGCGGCGGCTGAACTCGTTGCCTCGGCCAAAGATGAATTACTCAAGCATTTGAGCCGGCTGCAGGAGGAAACGATGAGCGCCTTGGTGTTGAAACTGAATCGGGCGCGCCAGAGTTTATTACAGCTGACAGGCCGTCGCGGTTTCGCTTTGGCCCAGGGGGCCTTGAAAGAATTTCGTCAGATTTTTGATGATCTGGTCTACAAGTTGACACAAGGTGAACGCCACCTCGTCCTGGAGAGTCGAAATCGTTTTCAATTGGTTCGAAACCGAATTATATTTTTTGATTTGAGCGGCCCGCTTCGCATGGCTCGACTGAATGTTCAACAGCGCGAGCGCCAGGCGGCAACGATTGTTCAAAAGGTGCTGGCAACACTGAAGAGTTCATTGATGGTCAATTCAGGGAAGCTCGACAGTCTGAGTCCCTTAAAAGTGCTGGAGAGGGGATATGCGATAGTGAAGAACGCCAGAGGTGCGGTCCTTAAAGACTCGACACAAGCCCCGGCGGGTTCCATGATCTCCGTCCAACTGGCCAAGGGAAACCTGGAAGCGCGCGTGGTGAGCGATGCAACCGCAAACAGACCGCGCTCAGAGGGTTCGCAGGGTGTCTTGAGTTTTGAGCCGGAAGGATGAGTTTTTTAGAAAGGGGAGTCCAGTTGCAAGATCTGTTTGGAGCGGCTCTTCGTTCTGGAACGATGCATTCAACTTCATGATGTCCTTTTGAAACGAGTGAACCATGGTCAAACAAAAAACCCAGGATTTTGAGAGCGCCATCAAGCGACTGGAAGAAATTGTTTCACAACTGGAGTCGGGAGATTTGCAACTGGAAAAGTCTCTGGAACTTTTTGAAGAGGGTATTCAGCTGTCGCGATTCTGTCATGGCAAGCTGGATGAGGCAGAACGCAAGGTGGAAGTGCTTTTGAAAGATGCCGAAGGTGAAATGAAGCGTGCACCGTTTGAGGGCGAATCCGCTGCCACAAAGGATGCGGAAGAAGAAGGCGGGGAAGAGGCTTGAAGCCGGTGCAAACCCCCGCATTTATCCTGGAACGAAGCCGGCAAATCGAAGAAGCGCTGGACCGGCTCCTGCCTTCGAACGAGACCATCCCCCAATCCATTCATCGAGCCATGCGCTACAGTGTGTTCGCCGGTGGGAAACGCCTGCGTCCGACGCTGTGTCTGGAAGCGGCTGCTGCGGTTGGAGCATCCGAAGGCGAGGTGATCCCGGTGGCCTGTGCCGTGGAGATGATTCACACGTACTCATTGATCCATGACGATCTTCCGGCCCTGGACAACGACGATTTGCGCCGCGGCCGGCCCACGGTTCATAAACAATTCGGTGAAGCCGTAGCCATCCTTGCCGGTGACGCTCTGCTAACTCGGGCATTTCAGGTGCTCGGTTCGTTGGATGGAGGCGGAGAAATTCTCAATAGACGCATTCATGCCCTTCGGGAAATTGGGGACGCCGTCGGAACGGTCGAGGGAATGATTGGGGGACAGGTTGTGGATATTGAGTCGGAAGGCAAAGAGATTCCCGCTGAATTGTTGCACTATATCCACTCCTCAAAAACCGGAGCCTTGATTCGCGCCTCGGTTCGCGCCGGTGCTTTTATGGGGGAAGCCGCACCCCATGAATTGTCGGCCCTGACGGAGTATGGCTCGAAGATCGGTTTGGCATTCCAAATCACCGACGATATTTTGGATGTCGTCAGCTCGGCGGAGCAGTTGGGGAAGACCCCGGGGAAAGATCGGTCCACACGAAAAGCCACCTATCCCGGTCTCTACGGACTTGATGAATCCCGTCGCAAGGCTAAACAGCTGGTCATTGAAGCCGTGGAATCGTTGGACTGCTTGCAGGCTCGGGGTGAAAATCTTAAAACACTGGCCTATTTTTTTGTCGAACGAGCCGCCTGAGCAGAGGGCAAGAAGAGTCTGTGTGAAAACCTCCGTTCATCAGAGGAACTCCAGGGTGGTAGTTTGATTCATGATGGTTTTTGAAGATTGCAGAATTTTGATTCCGGCGCCCAAGCGAGG
>JAQUPQ010000033.1 GCA_028716525.1 Terriglobia bacterium
TCGGACGCAATTTTGCTGGCCGCATAGGGCGATTGTCCCTGCAGAGGATGTTTTTCATCAATGGGAACATACAACGCGGTCCCGTAAACTTCGCTGGTGGAAGTAATGACCACTTTGGATGTTTTTTCCTCCCGGGCTGCCGTCAGAATGTTCAAAGTTCCCACAGCGTTGGTTGTAAACACTTCGCGGGGATGATAGTAGGAGTAGGGAATGGAAATGAGTGCGCCCAGGTGAAACACGTACGCATGTCCCGCCACGGCTTTCCGGACGCTTTCGTATTCGTCCAGATCGCCATGCACAATGCTTAATCGCTCCGGATTCTGGCGGCACAAGAATCCCTGGCTGGCCTGCGAGTTGTAGCGCACGAAGGCGGTCACTTGGGCGCCCAATTCCAGCAAACGCTCCGTCAGATGGCTTCCGATGAATCCACCGGCGCCCGTCACCAAGACTTTCACCCCACTCCAGTTCATAGTCCCTGCCTCTGTGCGATTCTCAAGCGCGATCAGGTTCGAAGGCCTTCCATCGGCTCCCATGTTTTTCCAGAAAAATGTCGGCCCAAAAGCGGGTCAACATAACGTTCGGCCGAAATCGAAGTTCCGATGGGACAAAACGTTCCCCTCTCAAGAAGTTCTTGACGGCCAGATACGGAAAGTTCACGCCGGCGGCCACCGAGAGAATCGTGGTTCCTGCGAAACGCGGATTCACCTCGATCAAGGTGGGTCCGCCCCGATCCAGTTTGATTTGGACGTTGGCAACTCCCTCCAATCCCAAAGCCTCGCAGATGTTTATCGCAAATTTTGAAACTTTGGGAAGTCGGACCGTCTTACCGATGACGGAAATCCCCGATTCGGTACGCAGGCGTTCACGTGGAACCGCCAGCACGGGGATCCCATCTTGCATCAACACATCGGTAGAGTACTCCATGCCGCCGATATATTCTTGCATAATTGTACTGTGAACGGGGTTCAGCGTCTTGAGAACCTTCATATCTCGAACCACATGAAAGCCCGCGGAGCCGCGCCCCCAGCGCGGCTTCAGGGAGATCGGGAATCCCATTCGCCTCGCAAACGCGCCCACGGAATCCTTTCCCTGAACCAGACCGGTGCGGGGGCATCGTATTCCTTCAGCCTGACAAAATTGGTAGGTCTTCCATTTATCCACGGTAACGGCAATCGCCGCAGGATTGGAAACCATCACCCGGATTCCCTGTTCTTCAAACTCATGGCGGCGCTCCGCCAGGGGCAGAAGTTCTTCCGAAACCGTGGGAATAACCAAATCAATCTTTTCGCGCCGGCTGATCCGCAATATCCGGTTGACATATTCCTGCGGGTCCTTTCCGACGGGCGGTATCACAAAAAAACGGTCCACCACATAATTTCCTGCAGCCCAGGGCTGCACTTCGACGATCGAACACTGAAACGCCTCTCCCGAGTATCGCAAGCCTTTGAGAATTCCAAAGGTGGCGGGTCCCGCTCCACTAATTAATATGCGCGTGCGCATCTTCATAATCATTCACCCGGAAAATCACTTTCTCCCGAGAACTTCTCGAAGGGTGACCACTTCCATGCCCTGTCGAAGGCATTCGTCCAACACAATTTTGAAATTCTCTTTGACCAGTTTGGGATCAAAATGATCCTCCGCGTTCACCTGGAACGGCAGCGTGATAAATTCCCAGGGATGGATATAAAAACTCACGGCTGCCCGTTCCTGCAAAAGGGCTCGGGCGATCGCCTGAATTTCGTCCGGCCTTTTTTGTCGCAACATCCAGCCCCCAAAGCGGACATGCATGTGCCGCTCCGGATCCAAATAACGTGTGTTTGAAAACAGATGAATGCCTGCCGACCGGGCGGTTCTCTCGTAGCTTTGGCAGCCGTTGGCAAATTCCAACAGAGAGATATCATACAAAAAACCCAGCTCCTTGAGACGCGGCAGAAGGCTCCCATTTAAACGAAAATATGGGAACCTGAATCCCACGACGGGATGGCCGGTTTGCGATTGCAGCACCTCGGTCGCCTGTTTTACATCCTCGGCCAATTCCTGCTCCGGGACCTTGGAGCAGTCCCGGTGATAATAGGTATGGCACGCCACTTCATGTCCCCGCCGGTCAATTTCAGAGACTAAGGAAGGAAATAGCTCGGCTGTCTCTCCCAGCGTGAAGAAGGTCGCCCGAAAGTGATATGAATCCAAGAGGTCGAACAAGATCGGCAAACCCTCCTCAATACCTTTGTAGGTGAAGGGTCTCTGTACTTCCTCAGGCAAAGGAGGGCGGTCCGGCTCAATATCGACTGTTAAGTTAAATTTCTTCCCGTTCATATCATCTTCCACTCGACGGGCGCCAGGGCGCCGTCCGAGACTCCCAGGGAGGCTAGTATCTCAAGAAGGCCATTGACCTCACCGACATCATCCCTCTCGTGCGCATCGCTTCCCACCGAGAACAAGCAGCCTTCATCAAGGCAAATCTTCAAGAATTCCCGTGTCGGGACTGCGTACTTGCGGTTGACCTCGATGGCCACCGCATGCCTGGCAGCCGCCCGCGCAATACTACGTTGTTGCGTTTCACTGATCGTCCAGCCCTCCAATTCCTTGGGAACGTGCAGAGGATGCCCAAGAATATCCACCCAGGGATTTTCACAAGCGCCGATCAGAGCCCGGCAGTAGGCCTCACCCGCATCCCGACCTTCCGGGCGCTCCGGAAGCCGATGCACCGAGGCCACGATCAAATCAAAACGTTGTGCTGCATCCTTCCCGAGATTGATATCTCCCCTCTCATTCAATATTCGGACTTCCGCGCCGCACCACACCTTGACCCTAGACTCGGCGGCGGCTCGCCGCACCTCAGAACAATACTTTTCCACAAAATCGGAATCGGAGCGCACATGTTCAGTCAAAGCCAACGAGTGAAGCTGCTTTTCATTGGCCCGTTGAATACACTCCGCGACGCTGGCGTGGCCATCCGTGTAGTTGGCGTGAAGGTGCCAATCGAAAAGAGGCAAAGTGTTCATCGAGTAGCGCCCTTTCGCTGCACGACTGCTCGGGTCAATTGGCCGTATATCGACTCGTGTTCCGACAAAAATTCTTCGTAGGATTGTGGCAATCGGGCGCGCTCCCGGACATGCTCGAAAAGACTCTCATCGGCATCAATCTCACGGAGCACCCGCGCGCAATCGGCGGCGTCGCCGGGTTTGAATAGGAATCCATTCTCCTGGTGCCGTACAAACTGCACCATGCCGCCCAGATTGGAACACAAGGACGGCGTATGACGCGCGAAGGCCTCAAACAGCACCAGTGGACCGGTCTCCAATGTCAACGAGGGAATCACGAGCAGATCGATCCCGGCAAACACTTCATCCAGCTTCCCCTCGTCAAACCGTCCATGAAGATGGATGTTGGCGGCGCCGTTCATATGCCTCAACAATCGGGCGCGATAGTCTTTATCGGATTGGTCGTCGCCCCACAAGTGCAGACTGGCACGCTCCCCCAATCCCGACAGGCGAAAACCGTCGACCAATGTTTCAATTCCCTTGTAACGGACCATGGCCCCAATAAACCCGACCCGTAGTTGTCCTTGGCGGGGCGATTTTTGAAAAGCGGAAGGATTAACGGCGGCCACAGTAGGAATGATCGTTCGAATTCGATTCCCATCAAATCCATGTTCCACATAGAACTGTTTTTCCAAATCATTCAGGGTCAGAAACACCTCCACGGATTTCCGCAATTCCCGAAGCAACTCTTGGCGTTCTTCCAACCCCTGCGTGCAGCCCGCAAACCGCGCCGGAACCCACTGACGCGAGACGTTTCCACGGTCCATCAACGCCAGGATCCAAGCCAGTGGGCGGGGTGAAAGATGCCGTCCCAACGGAATCCGCTTTAAGGTCCCTCCTAATCCCACAAAGCAGGTCAGGCAATCTTCCACCTGAACCTGTTCCGCCCCCGGACAAATCTGTCCGGCCACATTGAATAGAGATCCAATGGGACACAAAAACCAATACTCCGTCAGAGTCATGGCCAAGGGAATGCCCAGGCGTCGGGGCGCCGTCAGGGCCGCCGATGTAATTCGAAAGCAATTCATCACATGGACGCAATCGGGTCTTTCCCGTTCCAGCCAGTGCTCCAAGTATTCTTCGATCTTGGGGTTCGCCGTCAACCGTTTGAAAGGTGCGTTTTGAGCGGACCATCGATAGGAAATTCGATGGACGGACACATCATCGAAAACGTCGTCACAACCCCGGATCTCGGAATCCTCGCCCGACTCCGTGGATTCCACGCATGCCACGCGCACGGTATGGCCACGGTCCTGCATCCCTTTCGCCAGCAGATGGGTCAAGGACTCCGTCCCACCTTTGAAATGGGGTAAATAACGGCTGCACATATAAACAATTTTCATGCTGCACGCGCCCGGGTGGATTCGTGGTAGAGCGCTTCGAGTTCGTCTGCCATTGCGCCGATCGTTTTGACCGGCCGGATATTGGCGCGCAGTCGTCCCAATTCATCCGGATCCTCACAGATTCTATCCAGCAAGGCCGCGAGTTCTCGATCATCACCGCGCTCGAACAAATAACCATCAATCCCGTGCCGGACCAACTCCCGAATGGGGCCGAGGTTGCTGGCCAATACCGGAGTTCGAGTGGCTTGAGCTTCCAAAATAACCAACGGTCCGGTTTCATAAAACATGGAAGGAACCACCAGCACGTCCATTTCGTTGTAGATTCGCTTTAAATCGGTCGGCCAATAGGATCCTTTCATATGAATTCGTTTATTGCCGCCGCACAAAGCTTCAAGCTCCTGGAGATAGAGGGGATGAGAAACATTATCCCCATAAATAAAAACTTCGGCCCGGTCGCGATGTTTCATGCGTTGATAGGCTTTGACGAGCACATCGACGCCTTTGTGGCTGACCACCGCGCCGGTGAATCCGATGCGGAACGGACCGGAATACGGTGTTCTCACAAAATCATGCGACCAGCTCACATCCAGGGTCTGCACAACGCAGCGTGTCCGCTCCGGCGGAAAACCTTGGTCGATATAAAACTGGCGCGACCAATGATTGTTGGTTGTGAACAAATCGATACACGGGAGAACGGAGTCGAAAAACTTGACGCGATCTTCAAAAATCTCTGCGGCGTCGCTATAAATGGATGGCAATACGCTCCGCACGAGCGGAGTCTTCCCCAGCACCTTCAATCCCGCGGCCACTTGATCGGCATTCAAAAACCGGCGGAACACGCTGTTCTTGTATGTACGTGTCTCATCTACAAAACATCCCAGACACTTCACACCGCCGACAGCTCGTGCGCCGGCGCAAATGTCACCGTTATAGCGAAGCAGTGTGCCTAGTGGGCAGAAGAACGTGTAGTCGGCCAGGGTCAGAATGGAGGGAACCCCCAGTCGTCGAATGCCCTGAAAAATGCTGGCGGTCAGTCGTGAGAAATGGGTGATGTGGAAAAGGTCGGGCTTCTGAGCCTCATACAATTTAAAGAGATGCTCGCCCACCTGGGGAATGTCGTAGAAAGTTCTGAAATACCGGGGCATGTGATAGCGGTTAAAGCTCAGCCGCACCACCGGAATATCGTCGTAGATTGTGCGTTCCGTGCGAATGCGGTCGTCGTCGCCTGATTCGATCGATTCCGCGCAAATCACCTCCACCTCGTGCCCGCGCGCCTGCATTTCCTTGGCGATGCTGTGCGTTAAAACTTGCACTCCCCCCGCCACGGTGGGGAGGTAGCTCAGGCTGACATAAACAACCCTCAATCTCTTGCCCTTTCTAAAGGTCCGCCCCATCTCCCCTGACTATGGAACATACTCTCAATGAGGCGGGGTCGTTTTCTCACTTCCGTGAGCCCGCATGTTGTGCACTCCGCTGACGAGCCATTGAGGAAGCATCTTTCGAACCATGCGCTTGATATTGAACCAGTCGCTCGATACGTAACCCACGGATTTGTCCAAAGGTTGTTTCGAAATCAACGCAATAAAGCACTGGGATCGATCCCGTACAATGGTGTGATACGGCGCAAAATCCTTGGGGCTCCATAAGCTCAGATGGCGCATCTGCTTGTTGCCCTGAGTTTCGTAAAAATCCTCTTCATCAACGAAGACGCTGGGAGTTGAAACAATGACCCATTTTGAAATGTCCAGGGCCTTTTGGATTAACTTCATGCCGTCTTCTTTGGTGAAATGTTCAATGATGTCGGCAAAAATCACCAGGTCAAAGGTTCCCAAAGTCCCAATCAATTGGCGCGCATCCCCAAGGACCACCTGGTTATAGGCGTAACCCCAAACGGGGTTGCGATACTTATCCCAGACCTCGATACCGACGATCTCGGATTGCCATTCGGAGGGCGAGAAGCGATGGGGCTGCACCTCCAGGTACTCGCGGCAAAGGAATCCGTACTTGCCATGCCCTACGCCGACGTCGAGAATGCGGCGAGGTTGCAGATCGATGATGAACGATAGCATGGGATCGATGTTATCGAATGCGCTGACTGGCATGCCGCCACTCCTTTTTCAAACACTCTGAAGACCCACGGTTCCGCCTCCGGTACCGGATGAACGTTGCATTTCAGCCTTCCTTACCGACGCACCAAGCCGGTAAGAAAGCTCAAGCCGTCGAGCACCAGTCGGAACTCTTCTTTTCGCGGCAACCGAAAGGCCGCATACAGCGGCACTTTGCTCAACTTGGAGGCCTGATAAACCGTGAGCACACTGGACAGGGTATATGACACAGTGGAGGCGATGGCCGCCCCGTTCACTCCTATGCGCGGAATCAGCCACAGATCCAGACCCACCGTGGCAATCAACGAAATCCCGGACACGGCCGTATTTATCTGAGGTTTACCAATCCCCGTCAAATAGCAGGCTTGCACATTAGTGTAACAAAATATTGTCGCGCCCGGCAGCAGTAATAGCAGCGGGGTCACCGAGCCTTGAAATTTCGCCCCGTACACTAAGGGAATAGCCCAGGGAGCCACCACCGCCAAAGCTATCGACACGACGAGCGTCGCAAAAAAAGCCAGTGACGAAGAACGGAACACCACGTCGCCCAGGGTTGTGGCCGATCCCGAAGCCGCCACTTTAGGCATCAGAATCGTTCCGATCGGCCGTGAGATCATCCAAAGCAACTCCGCAAAGCTTCCGGAAAGCGTGTAAATCCCCACCGCACCCACTCCCAGGTAAAAATTGACGATAAAACTGTCCAAACGAAAATTGAGGAATTGGATGACGGCTCCCAGGTGGGCCGGGACTGAGAATTTCAAAATCGTTTTGATTTCCTTCCAGGTGAAAAAAGGGGTCATCAAGGCGGAGAAGAAATTTCGCCGGAACAGCAACATCACAAAGATGGAAACCACATTCCCCATCAGATAGAGAAAAACCACCCAATTGACCGTCAACGAACTGCGAAAATATTGAATCCCGATCGTTGTGACCACGGCAAACTGTGCCACAATGGGCACCAGGTTGTAGACGAGCATTCGTCCTTCACCCAACAAAAGGACATTGAAATACAGCTGAAAGAAGGCAGCGGGCAGGAATATCAGAACGGTCATCACGCTGGGGGTCATTGCAAATTTACCAAGCAAGACTTCCGCCATGCCCACATGTTCCATCAATAAAAACAATAACAGACCAGCCACGCCGAGGATCCACGATGCCCAGAAGGAATTTTTCAGCATCTGGTCGCTGGAGAACTTTCCGCTGCTGACGAAATAAGACACGGCGGACGAAAAGCCCAAATCCATCATAAAAACCAGAAAAGTCCCCACCAGCAACGCCAGATTGTATTCTCCTCGTCCGACCGGCCCGAGGGCTCGAGCAATGAAAACCCCGGCCGCCATTCCGATGAAAAGGCGGACGACATTGGAGACGAAGGTGATGACGGTGCTTTGGAATAATCTCATGATTCGTTGGGATTCCGGGATCGAGGCGATTGTCCCGCGATCCGGAAAACCCCGTCACTCAATCCAGCAGACGCAGAATTAGATCTTCCACACGACGGACATGTTCCTGGACGCCGTAACGTCGGAGCAAGGGCGCGCGGGCCGAAATCAAGCCACTGAATCCTTCACGATCGATCCTTTCAATCGTCTCAGGCAATTCATTCCAGGAATTTTGAATCACGTGCAAACCGGGCATGTTCTCCCGCTCCATTTGCCCGGCCACGCCCACGCGTCGAGTCACGACGGGAACGCTGGCAGAAAGAGCTTCCAGGAGCGTCAAACCAAATGTTTCATACGGCGAAGTGTTTACGAAAACATCACAGGACTCAAACCAAGGCAATAAGTCCAATTGCGGACCCGCGAACCGGAGGCGTCCCGCCACGCCAAGTTTTTGAGCCTCTCTCTGCAAACGTTCCAGATAACGCTCGTTTCGAGGGACTCCATTCGTACCCCCTACAAAAGTGACCCGCGCGCCCGGACAACGCTTCTTCACCTCCGGCAACTGGGCGATCAGTTCATGTTGCCCCTTTCCCTCCATCAAGTGGGAGACACAGAGAAGGCGAAGTTCATCGCCACATGAGGCCGGACTGCGCGCCGGCGCAATGGCCGAGTGAAATCGTTCGAGATCAAGGCCGTTCTCCACACACGCAACTTTTTCCGAAAATTCCCGAAATTCGTGGGAGATCTCCTCAGAAACCACGAGGATAAGCTGGGCGGACCGGCCTGCCTGCCGGACCCACCGTCGGTACAGAAAACCAGGAAACGAAGCCGGACCTTCATGCACATGAATCACACAAGGCCGTTGGATTTGGCGCGCGGCCTCATAGGCCCAGGAAGCAAACAAGGTGTTTCCATACAACACATCTGCCTCCACACGCCGCCCCAGTTCGGCCAAATGCTGCGTCTCTCGGCGATGATGAACGATGTGCCCCAGGAGGCGTCCCGGACGCCGGCCTAAATTCGTCATTTTCACATATTCAATGGCGACATCGGAGCGCGTAATCAACCTCTCCAGAGCACTGGCTTCGGGAACAGCCACAAAGACGCGGAAAGCATCTCCATCCAGACCGTTGATCATATCGGCCAGCCCGCGCGACACGCCGTTGAGGTATACCGTGGGATGAATAAACAGTATTTTGATTGGTGGTTTCAAAGGATCCGGTCAAATCGAGATTAGAATCCCGCGCGTGAACTTACGATTGCGGCGGCGCAGATGTCAGGCGGTCCAACTTTTGATGGCCTGCCGGCTGCAGGCCAACCAGACGCAGCGGCTCCTGCGTTCTCGCTTCCTCCGTGCTGACGTGATGGGATAGGACGCAAACCAATACTGCAAAATCAACGGCCAACCGTTGGCGGTTTCCTCCGAGCCAGCGGATCAGATCCAACGTGACGATGCGCAAAATACAATTCACACTCAAAGCCACACGGTAAAAGATCCTTCCCGCCGCTGTTCCATACTTTGTGAAATACCGTATCTCAGACCGAACAGCTTCCAGACGACGGCGGAGCTCCACCTGCTTAAGTCCTTGACCGTGATAATGAATCAAGTCGACTGACGTCAGACAGGCTAATACGTACCCGGCGCCGGCAATCCGCTCCGACCAATCGGCATCCTCACAATAGGCCCAAAAACCCTCATCCAGCCCCCCGACACGTTCCAACACCTCGCGCTTGACCATCATGGCGGCCCCGGAGAGCCCTTGGGTGGCATAAAGGCCCTCGTAGGCGAGGGGCTCCAGCAGAAATAACTGCGGCGCTCTAAAGAAGGGGATGTAATAAAGACGCAGGGTCTGAAAAAGGCTTTGACGTCGACGGGCGCAATAATGCTGCACGCGGCCATCGGGATAGATCAAGCGAGGCCCCACCGCGCCCAATCGCACATCAGAAAACAAGGCCTCATAAAGTTCCTTAAATATGTTTTTTCGAAGCTCCGTGTCGCTGTTCAAAATGATCACGGCTCGCCCATGGGCCTGAAGCATCCCAATGTTATTGCCCTTGGAAAACCCCCAATTGAAGGAGTTGGCGATCGTCTTCACCTGGGGAAACTGCTTCCGGACAGCCTCCAGTGATCCGTCCTTTGAGCAGTTATCAACCACGATGACCTCGAACGTCAGGTCTTTCGTTTGTTCGAAGATGGACTTCAAACAAGCGAGCAGCAATTCCCGCACATTGAAGCTCAGGATGATGATGGAAAGGTCGACCATTCGGTTGGCGTTCGGCGTTTATATCCCCGGATCCTGCGGCAACCTCCCTGATCGGGCATAGAACCGCGAACCTGTTCTGTTGAGTGTGTTTCGAATTCCAAATTCGCGGAAATCATAGCATAGTCGCTGGGCGCTCACAGTGAAAAGATGCCATCCGATTGCTGGGGTTCAGCGCCCGCCGTCGTCCACCGGAGTTGATTCACTTTTCTTGATTGTGCTATAAAACTCTTTGCGGCGTTGGAAGTTATCGCGGGCGTCCGGTCGTTTCCCGGGCGGAGCCTCATGATCCCGTCGGGATCCCAAAACTCTCATGCCTAATTCTGTCGTAAAACAACTTGAAATAGAGATCAAGGAAATGGAGTACGAGCTCCATAATGTTCTGCCGAAGGAGTTGGAGCGAGCTCGTCAGCTGGGTGATTTGCGCGAAAACGCCGAATACCAAGCCGCCAAGGAGCGCAAAGACTACTTGATGGTGCGGCTGGGACAGATGAAGAAGCGCCTCGCCGACGCCTCCATGTTTAATGTGGACCGGATTCCACGAGGTCAAATTGGCTTCGGTACGACCGTGACCTTGAAAGACCTGCAACGCCGCGCGGAGATTGTGTATACTCTCGTGTCGGCGGAAGAATCGGATGTCAGTCAAGGAAAGATTTCCATCAGTTCGCCGATCGGGCGCAGTTTGATGGGAAAAAACGTCGGGGATACGGTGGAAGTGAAAACACCGGCGGGCACACGGGAATTCGAAGTATTGAAGATGGTGACAATTCATGATTCCTAGGGACCCTGCCCGACCCTCTCCCGGCTGCAACACATTCATTCTATGATCACCCAAAAAATCGGCGACGGATGTCAGTGGATTATCAACCGCATTGTGTGGTTTCTCTCCTGGCTGCGCATCAATCCCAATCTTCTTACTTTGGTCGGCTTGGCCATCAATTTCTATGCCGCTTACCTTTTCGCCGATGACCGTTTCCTTGCTGCCGGAGGGGTGGTCATCTTCGCGGGCCTGTTTGACATGTTGGATGGCCAAGTAGCCCGCTTGACCAACCGCGTATCGGACTTCGGAGCTTTTTTAGATTCGGTCATCGACCGCTATTCCGATGTGGTGTTGTTCATCGGCCTGCTCATCTACTATGCGCGCATGCGGCGCTTCTTCTATGTGGTCCTGGTGGCCATCGTCATGGCCGCCTCCGTGATGGTCAGCTATACACGGGCGCGTGCCGAATCGCTGATCCCTTTGTGCAAGGTCGGCTTTTTGGAACGACCCGAGCGCATTGTGCTGATCATCATCGGAGCCTTGTTTAATCGCATGGCTCCCGTCTTGTGGGTGATTGCCGTGCTATCCAACGTGACCGTGTTTCATCGCTGCATCTTTACCTGGCGGGAAACCCTGAAACATACCAAACCTGCTTAAGAATGGAACTCCCGGCCCTTGTCCCTCGAGGACACCGGATGGCGTGATTAATTCGTTCTTCCCAATTTCATCATGAGCAAACGCACCCAGGCCGAACTGGCCTTGCTCGGCGTGACTTTCATCTGGGGAACCAGCTTCACCGTGGTGAAGGACGCGCTCCATTACATAAGCGCCTGGGATTTCCTGGCTTTCCGATTCTGTTTGGCCACTCTCGTTCTCCTTCTTCTTTTTTGGAAAGACGTGCGGGCGAGTACCCGTCCCGATCTGTTGGCCGGCATTTGGATTGGCGCCATCCTGTGGCTTTCCTTTACTTTGCAAGTAAAAGGGCTCGAATTGACCACGCCTTCCAAATCGGCTTTCGTAACGGGTTTTTCCGTTATCCTGGTGCCCGTTCTGGAGGCGGCCTTCCGCCGCCGGAGCCCTTCGAGAACTAATCTCACTTGCGCTGCGGTTGCCTTCTTTGGATTGTACCTGCTTAGCGGAAGCAGTCATCTGCTGCCTCTGGACTGGGGGGTCTTCTTAACCTTTCTTTGCGCTATTGGATTCGCCCTTCATATTCTGGCCGTTGGCCATTTCACCTCGCGGGCGAACACAAAAGTGCTGGTGGTGGCGCAGATTGCGACAACCGCCTTTCTAGCCACAACCATTTCAGTGGGGAAATCCTCGTTGAGTCTGGATCATCCCCGGCGGGTTTATCTGGCGGTTGTCTATACGGCGGTTCTCGCCACAGCGTTGGCTTTTTTTACGCAAAATTGGGCCCAAAAACACACCTTGCCCACCCGCACCGCACTGATTCTCAGCATGGAGCCGGTGTTTGCCGCTCTCGTCACTTACTTTACAATTCATGAGCCTTGGACGCTTCGCATCTTTATCGGATGCTTGCTGATTTTTGCAAGCATCATTGTGTCGGAGCTTAAAATCGAGAAAAAGATTTCTTTGGAACCCTTGGGCTGATGGCATTAGAATGTGGACTCGTTAAGCCATTGGGGCGCGGTCTTGATGGTCAATTCTGCCGGCAAGAGATCCGCCCGCGGCGCTCGAAATGGCGTGACTGGGGAAACCGGTAGCAACCCGAATCGGTTGGGCCGTTTGAACTGCTGCAAAGAAGAATCCTTGCTCAATCAAACGAGGGCGAGGAATTTGGATCTACCTGAAGGCGTCTTGAAGGAGCTGCAATGGAACCGTTCGTTCAACGAATCAAGAATCATCTGAGCCAAAAAGCATTTCTTTCGTGGCTGATTGTATTTTCGACCTTAGCCATGGGAATCCTGATCGGCACGCTGATTACGGTCAGTGTTCGGGCCGATAAAAAGGCGACCGACGCCAGCCCTTTAACGATTCCGGCGCCCAAACAGCTGTCTTCACAATTCAGCCAAGTCGCCAAGACGGTGGAGCCCTCCGTTGTCAACATAACGGCCGATATCAAAATCAAACCTCGTACGATGCATCAGCGCGGCAATGGCGATCCCAATCAGGGGGAACCCTTTGATTTTTTCCACTTCATGATGCCGGATCAGTCGCCCGAGGGATTCGTGGAGCCGGTGTCAGGCTCCGGATTTATTGTCGATAAGAAGGGTTACATCATCACGAATCAACACGTCGTGAATGACGCCGAGCGCATCACCGTAAAGTTGGCCAATGGGGATGTCTATCGGAGTGTAAAGCTCATTGGAACGGATTCGGAAACCGATCTGGCGGTTTTAAAGATCGAACCCAAGACGGACTTGCCGATCGCTCGTTTTGGAAATTCGGAAAGCGCCAACGTGGGCGATTGGGTTCTGGCGGTGGGGAGCCCCTTCGGGCTGGACCAGACTTTGACGGCGGGGATCATCAGCGCCAAAAATCGCGACCAGATTGACAGCGGCCAATTCAAACGCTTCATTCAAACCGATGCCGTGATCAATCCGGGCAACAGCGGCGGCCCACTCATCAATATGGATGCCGAGGTCATTGGGATTAACACGTCCATCGCCACGAATACCGGCGTGTGGCAGGGCTATGGTTTCGCGCTGCCCTCCAATACCGCCATCAACGTGTATAACCAGATCATCGAACACGGCCGCGTGGAACGCGGATCCATCGGGATCTCTCATCAGGGGAAGCCGCAAACACCGGTGGTCTTGAGATCTTTCGGAGTGACGGACGGAAAAGGAGTGGTCATCGAGAATGTCGAGAAAGGCGGCCCCGCGGATAAGGCCGGCTTGCGTCGCGGAGATGTGATCCGGACGATCGATCAAAAGCCCATCACCAACTGGGATGACCTCGTGCAGGTGGTCGCCGATACTCCGGTCAATAAGACGGTACCGGTTCAGTTCTTCCGCGAGGGCTCCAAACAGACCGCGCAAGTGACTATTCGAGACCGCTGTGAGGTGTTTCCGGATCGATGCGGGGAAGTAAATTCAGGAGTTTCCAACGAAAAGGACAACGGCCAGTCCAAACTCGGAATGAGCATTCAAAATATTTCGGCGCAAATCGCTCAACAAATGAAACTGAAGGACACCGACGGTGTCTTGGTAACCAAGATTGAACCCGGCACTGTGGCCGACGAAGTCGGACTTCAGAGGATGGATGTTATTCTGGAAATCAACCGGGAAGCCGTCCACAACATCAGCGATTACCGCAAAATTGAGGCCAAATTGAAGCCCGGTGACGACGTGATGTTCTTGTACTCAAGGCAGGGGGCCAACACCTACGTGGGCACTACCTTGCAGTGAGACACCGGGTGCAAAAAGTTCTGCCTGAGGTGGCCGTCCAACCTGGAAGGGCATATCAGCCCTTTCAGGTTTTTTATTTCTTAGCCCTCAACGGTCATCTCACGACGCCAGATCCGCCGAGTTCTCCCGCGCGGCAAGAACCCTTTTGTCTTGTCAGGACATTCCAAAATCGTTATATTCATTTCCAACGAGGCTGAATACAACGGAACCACAATCAACGGCATCGAAGCGACAAGGTACGACCAGGGACGATTTCAATGGAGGACAGTCATGGCAAGAAGAAGCTTGTGGGTGATGGTTTGTGTGCTCTTGGCTCTCGGCCTTTCGCTGTCAATGGCGATGGCCCAACCGCGCAATGAGGACTCCGGAAACACGGTGACGGTTCAAGAAGGAACCACCTTGCGCGTCTCGTTGGACTCTACATTGTCAACCCGCTCCGCGCGACCCGGCGACCAGTTCACCGCCACACTACGCGAACCGATTTATGTCAATGGGAAAGAGGCCATTCCTTATGGCACTCATATTGATGGACGAGTTTCGCAGGTGGAGCGACCGGGACGCGTTCATGGAGTCGGAAAATTGGACATCGCTTTTGAACGCATTTCGCTGCCCAATGGCTACAGTGAGACTATCGTGGCTTCCACAGTAGGGACCGAGGGAACACCGGGGAGCAAGGTAGGAAAGGAAGGGACAATTTCCGGACCTTCCTCGCGAAAACGCGACGTTGAAGAAACCGCTGCGGGTGGCGGCATCGGCGCCGGAATAGGCGCCATCGCAGGCGGAGCCAAGGGAACAGCCATCGGGGCCGGTGTCGGGGTCATTATCGGCTTGGCCGATTCCATGCGTCGGCGCGGGAAAGACTTGGAATTGGCTGCGGGAACCAATCTGGTCATCCGATTGGATCGACCCTTGAATCTTCAGGTCGGCGGCGGAAATCGTTAATTCAAATTCGATTCACCAGGGCCTGCGCGCGCTTATTTGGCAAGAAGCGCGCGCTTTGCCGTCCTCACCCATTCGCTTTCCGAGATCCCGGGGCGACCGAAGACTCGCTTAAGAGCCTGAACGAAGCCGCTCCCTTCGTGGTATTCAGCTCGAATCAACTCCACACGGGTCTGTGAGTGCTACAAACCTCGGAGGAACAGATTTGAATCGGCGACCGCTAGTCGCATGGGTAGTTTGTCTGCTGGTTTCAGCGTCGCTTTTCTTAACGCTGGTTCTCGAAGCTCAAAGTCCGTCACACCATTCAAAAAAGACACCCTCTTCCCACAAGACTGGAACCGCGAAGAAATCTGCACGGCCCTCCACCAAATCCAAGAGTACGAAATCCAGTCGAAAGAGCAAGACTCGGAGGAGAAAGTCACCCCCTCGACCGCGGGGACAATTGAAGCCTGACGCTGGTCGGACGCGGCAAATTCAAGAAAAGTTAATTGAGGCCGGGGCACTCAACGGAGAACCGGACGGCGTTTGGGACGACAAGCGGATGGCCGACTCCATCAGAAAATTTCAGCAGATGAAAGGGATTAACGCTACGGGCAAGTTGGACGTGAAAACGCTGAAGGCTTTGGGGCTTGACTCCTAATGACCGGGATTGCGTTTTAGCCGGGCTTCGATGCGCGGCAGGGCTCGCAACAGCGTATTTCCGACGACTCCCAGGCTGCGGGCGCTGCATTTGTCGAGGGTATCTTGTCCGCTGTGCCAGTAGGCATTCGAAAATCCATAATCAAAATCGATCAAATCGACCGCCGGTATGCCGGCTCGCAGAAAGGGAAAGTGATCGTCGCCGCCGATATCAAAACTTCGGGGCACAAATTCCTTTTGGTAGCCTAGTTCCGCCGCCGAGTTCCAAATGATGTCGTTCAACCAGGGCGTGGAATTCCCTTCCTTCAAAATATCCAAGTCCCGGTCGCCGATCATGTCGACCAGGATCATCGCGCGAACTTTCTCGATCAGATGTTGCCGCCGGAGCTCTTCGACCATGTGGCGGCTCCCGTAGACACTGTCGTTGTCGCTCCATTCTCCCACAGCTTCCTCGCCGTCAAAAAAAACACACCACATCGTAAAAAGATTCTTCCGCTGCTTCAGAGCATGGGCCATTTCGAGCACAAATGCGGCACTCGATCCCCCATCATTGGCGCCCACAAATCGAAAGGAGTCGAAAAGCTTGGTGTCGTAGTGCCCGGCGATGATCAGGATCTCCGGCGACTCGCCGGGTATCTTGGCGATGATGTTGTTCATGGAAATTTTGCCGCGGGGAGTGATGGCCACAAAACGATCTTGCTCGGCCGAAATTCCGTATCCATGGAGCGTTCCCAGAATAAATTGCTGCGTGGCGTAATTGGCTTGAGATCCGGATGGGCGGGGACCCAAGTCCGTTATCTTCTTCAAATACCCAAAGGCTTGATTCTCCTCAAAGCCCTCCGGTGTGACGGCGTGAGAATGCCCGGGAGCTCCCGCGCCAAATCCGCCATTGGACCCGATACTGCCGGCCCAAAGCAGAGCGCATGTCGCCAGAATGACAAATCGCCACTTCATGCCTTCTCCCCGGCGCGATCTCGGCGACGACCAAAAATCCAAGCAATCGGGATTCCGATCAAATACAGAAGCAGCATGGGCGCCATGAATAAAAGCATGGTCGGTATATCCGTGGTGGGCGTAATGATGGCGGCAATGATGGCAATGATCAGAATTGCATATTGAAAATTTTTCCACAGGAACCGCGGCGTGATCAGACCGAAGATGGAAAGCACCATGATCAAAATCGGCAACTCAAAAATGACGCCCAAACCGATCAGCACCATGCTGGCCAGATCAAAATACTCGCTGATGGTGACCTGAGGTTTAAAATTGGGGGCGTAATTTATCAAAAATTTCAGCGTGTAGGGAAACGCCAGATAATAGCCAAACAACCCGCCGGCAACGAACAGAATTGAGGAGAAGAGAACAAAGGGGATCGCAAATCGCTTTTCATGTTTATACAGACCCGGAGAAACAAACAGCCACAGTTGCCATAAGATCCAGGGGGCGGCCAGAAAAATGCCGCCGATAAAACCCAGTTTCATCGACAGCGTGAAGGGCTCGGTGGGATTGAGGTAGATGAGCTTCTCGCCATTAAGGGCGTCGGTAATGGGTTTGGCCAGGGCGTTGTAAATGGGCTCCCAATAGGTCCAACACACAAAGAAGCCGACGGCATAACCCACCAACGCCCAGAGGATGCGACGGCGGAGTTCCTCCAAATGGTCAAAAAACGACATTCGGCCTTCAGAAGTTTCGTTCGGGTCTTGTGCGTCGGTCATCCGTGATCCGGAGTGCTCTTATCGGTTGGAGTGGGATTCTCTTTCTTGGTCTCGATGATCCCATCCAGCATCTTCGCGGGTTCACCGAGTGCGTCTTTGGCAGTGTTTTGGACAGAGTTGATTTCTTCTTGCAGCGAATCTCGCAGATCGTTGGTAGCCCGTTTGAACTCGGAAAGACCCTTGCCCAGGGACTTCCCCAGTTCCGGCAGTTTTTTCGGTCCTAGAATCAAAAGAGCCAGGACGAAGATAAAGATCAGCTCGGGCATGCCCAGGTTCATAATTTTACACGTTCCGCGGTTCCGCCTCCGCAGAACCGTCAAACTCCTTTCTCAGCGATGATATTTCATGCCTGAGGCGAAGTCAAGAAACCCCGGGTCACCGCTTATTCAATGAATCGTCCTGCTTTTCTTCTGCATGAAATCCATCAGGAGGTATTGTCCCAAGGTGAAGGGTGTCGTGAAGTAAGCCTTCCCCCGGCACATCTCCGTTACCTTCTTGACGAAGTTCACCAGGTCATAATCCCGCGCCAGCATAAAGGTGTTGATCATGATCCCCGACTTCTTGCATTTTGCAACTTCCTTGAAGGTTTCAGTCAACACCAACGGATCCAGCCCGAAGGCGTTCTTGTAAATCCGCCCATCGGGTTGCGTCAGAGCCGAAGGCTTGCCGTCGGTAATCATGACAATTTGCTTCATGTCTTTGCGCTGACGATTCAGAACACGTTGGGCCAGGCGCAGGCCCTCGCGGGTATTGGTGTAGTACGGTCCCACCTTGACGCGAGCCAGCTGCGACAGCGGCACCTCTTCGGCGGAATCATGAAACAAAATCAGGTGCAGGGAATCGCCGGGATACTGACTTCGGATTAAATGGGAGAGAGCCAATGCCACTTTCTTGGCCGGGGTAAAACGGTCCTCACCGTAAAGGATCATGGAGTGGGAGCAATCGAGCATCAACACGGTGGCGCAGGAACTTTGATAGTCGGTTTGATGGACAAACAAGTCCTGATATTCCAAATCTATCGGGACTTGCAATCCATTGCGGGCGACCGCATTCAGCAACGTTGCCGAAATGTCGAGGTTCAGGGTATCGCCGAATTCGTAGGGCTTGGAGGCGCCGGAGGTTTCAATACCGGTCGCCAGGTCGCGGGTGTCATGACGGCCAAATGAAGATTTTCCCAGAGAACCCAGCAGCCCCTGCAGCGTTTTAAATCCCAAAAAATCGATTGCCTTATCCGTAATTTCAAATTGCGCGCGACCCGCTTCCGGACCCGACATCCTGCCCGGTTCCAAGTTCGGATCATGCCGCTCCGCAGGTCCGGGATGGACTGATAGATACCCTTCTTCCTCCATACGCTCAATCAGCCGGTCAATCATCTGCTTCAGCTGCGAATCCTGATAGGCTTCAGCATCTTCCAACATCTGGCGCAGTGTGTCTTCGGAAAAAAGATGACTGTCCATGAGGGCCTGAAGTATTGCGTTATGAAGGTCCTCCAAAAACTGCTCGTCTCCCATTTCATAGAACCCATAGGCATCGCGAAAGCCGCTTTGCAGCAAAAAGTCGCTGAGCTTCTCGAGCAGTTCCTCAAGGCTCAAATCGTCCATCTCGCCCGGTAGGTATTTGCCGTAGCGAATCGTAGCCATTCTTTCAGCCTTTCACACCCGGGGTCTCACTGATAGGGGTTATGTCCTCGCGGAGCTTCGTCCCGAAGAACCTCGGTGCGTTTCCGCTCTGCCCCAAAGAATCCTTTTTCCTCACTGCGGCTGATTTTCCGGTTGGCGTACAATCCTTCCAACAGGAACTCGGCCGCCGACACCGCTACCTCGGGTTCTACTTTTCCCCGGCCGGTTAATTCTGAAGTTCTTTCCAATAAGCCCTGGATGGTCCGCAACTGTTTCATGGCTTCCCCCGCAGGTTGCATATCGGAAATCTTCAAGGACCCGCCCAATTCGAACCAGTCCACAATCTGTTGAAGCTGAGAGGTGTGGAAATACTTCGAAAACACCCGGGCGACCCCGGCCCGAATCAATTCTCTAGCGACGGTGTCGGCGCCTTTCAATTCTCCTTCGTATTCCAATTCCAATTTGCCGGTTAAGGCCGGCACGGCCGCATAAACATCCCCAATGCGGGGGACGATTTTCTTTTCATGATTCAAAATGGCCCGGCGCTCGGAGTTCGATACCACATTCTCAAGCGCGGTGATGGGCAGTCGTTGGCTCACCCCGGACCGTTTGTCGACGCGTTTATCCTCGCGGGCCTCGAAGGCAATGGCCTCGACGACTTCCGCAATGTAGGTGGGAATGTGCAGTCGATCAGCCGGGTATCGCTGGATCCAGGCCTCTTGTTTGGTGATCTCCAATCCCGTCTCAATTTCTCGAGGATAGTGCGTTCGAATCTCACTTCCGATGCGGTCTTTAAGTGGAGTGATAATCTTTCCCCGGGCGGTGTAATCTTCCGGATTGGCCGTAAACACCAGCACAACATCCAAGTTGAGACGCACGGGATAACCCTTAATTTGAACATCGCCTTCCTGAAGAATATTCAGGAGGCCGACTTGAATCTTGCCCGCAAGGTCGGGCAATTCGTTGAGGGCAAAGATGCCGCGGTTGGCCCGGGGCAGCAAGCCGTAATGCATGGTCAGCACATCCGAGAGCTGCAGACCGGCCTTGGCGGCCCGAATGGGATCCACATCTCCGATGATGTCGGCAATCGTTACATCGGGTGTGGCCAACTTCTCCACGTACCTTTGATCGCGCTGCAGGTAGGTGACGGGCGTGCGGTCACCCAATTCCTCGATCTTAAGAAAACACGAACGACACAACGGGCGGAACGGATTGTCATGAATCTCGCAGCCCGCCACGACCGGTAGCTCCTCATCCAAGAGCGAGGTGAGCGCCCTCAAAATGCGGCTCTTGGCCTGTCCACGAAGGCCCAGCAAAATCATATTGTGTTTGGAGAGTATGGCATTGATGATCTGGGGAACCACCGAATCATCATAGCCGATGATGCCCGGGAACAAGGGCCGCCCCGCCTCCAGCTGCCGCAACAGGTTTTCACGCATTTCAGCCTTTACGCTCCGGCCCGATTCGCACACCTTGGCAAAAGAAGACTGCTTTAGTTCTCCCAACGTCTCAGGATTCTTCATGATCCCACGCTCACACAGTTTTGATTTTGATAAGGAATTATAGACCAACGGGGAGAGACAAACCAGTCTGTTCAGACCCTCCGGTCTTTCTCGTCTATCCGGTCTTTCCAGTCTCTTCAGTCTGTCCAGCCCGTTCAATCTCATTTGCCTTAGGGGTGATATACATCCCTTTTGAGTATCCCATCTGTATGAATGGTAGTTTTGACCGGACAGACTGAAAAGACAGAACAGACTGAATAGACTATAGCGCCTCGTCCGTCAGCCGTTTGAGGATCGGGCGATTCGCTTCGGGGAAATGGAAATGCGACAATTCGGCAGGAGAAACCCATTCACAGGCAGCGCAATGGAGCGGGGACGGCTTCCCTTCTTCCAAAGTGCATATATAAGAAACCAACTCAATCCTTCGATCCTCGTACTCATGCTCCACGCGCGCAAAAAATCGATCGACACGTACACCAATACCCACTTCTTCACGACATTCCCGCACCACCGCCTGCTCGGGCGACTCGCCTTCATGCACCTTCCCTCCGGGAAACTCCCACAAACCTCCCAAATGGGAATCGGGGCGACGCTGGGCGATTAGAATCTTGCCGTTGCGTTCCACAATGGCTATGGCGATGCGATAAATTGTTTTCGATGCAGTCGACATTTTCTCATGCACCGGACCCAGCACCAAGGGGCCAATATTAATTCAGAAGGAACACAGGCTCAAACTCGATGGGAACGTGGTTGCAACGGTCCAGCGCCTGCTTCAACTCCGCAGGCATTGTTCCAAACTGAACCAACAGCTCCTCTGCCTTGGCGACATTCCCCTCCGCTTCAACGCTCATAAAAACACTCGCCAACTTTTGGATGGCCCCGCGGATGACCGAGAAATTGACCGCAAAACGTTGGGACGAGGAGTCGTATTGAATCGCGCCCTCATTGCGCAAAAACGCGAATTCAATCAAGCTGGCGCGCCCATGAGCCTCATCCGCTCCGAAACGGATGGTCCGCAGCAGGCCCCCCAAATAGGAAGCATAATGTTCGCGTTCACGCTGCGGGCTGATGACTCCCTGATCAATGAAATAATTCAAACTGTGAAGACCCACCACATCGGCCTTTCCTTCCTCAATTCCCGTATAGTGCGGTCCCAGGGCTTTATTGATGGGAATCTTTTCGGACGTCGTCAGGGTGTAGTTCGGTCCGAGCGCGTGCGACAGCTCATGCATCACCACAAAATTGAAGAAGCCCTCATCGGTGACCAGGGCGGCCTGATCAGCCACCAGCAGTTCCCGGGCCAGCGGTTTGATCACCTTGTTGACGCGGGCAGCCAGGAAATTCTTGTGAAAAATCTTCTTGGATCCCTTCGACTCTCTCACCTGGGGATCGTTCGGCAGAACGAATGCAACTGCCTGGTAACCGGCGCGGATGTCGCCGCCCCGATAAATGTCATCCACCACACTCATCGGCGAAGTCAGCGTCCGGTCCAGTTGTTTCCAACCCTCCGGGATGGGCAGGTTCTTCTCCAAATCCAGTAGGCGGGCCACATAGACGCGCAGGGCTTCGCTGGCGGCAACGTCCCGGACCATGACCACGCCCTCATACGTGGCCTTCAAGCTCATAAGGCGGTCTTCGTAAACTTCGTAAGGCCCGATCACCAGATCGAACGTTGGATCATCCAGATCGATCCAATGGCAATCGCTTTCGAAAAAGTTGTCGTTCAATAGCGCTTCGGCGCGGCTCAACAGATATCTCTTCAGTGAATCCGTATCCGCATATTTGGCCGCCGACCGCAAGGCTTTGGCTGCCGGCTCCAGCCATTGCTGGTATTCCCGACAATAAGGGACGGCCAAGAGTTTTCCTTCTTCCCGTTTGACGACGGTGTAGGCGTTTTCCAACTGCCCGCGTTCTTCCGGGTGCTGCTGAACGTACTCCACAAATTGTTCGCGCGTCAGATCCTCGGGATACATTCCGGCTCCCAAGGGCTTGGAACGTTCTCCCAGAAAGGGATGAAATTCATCCAATCGATCGTAGGGACCATAATGAATGCGGACGTACCGCAACATATCGCGATCATGGGGGCTTCGAGAGGCCTGCAACTGATTGCGCCATTGCAGCGCGTCGTGAGAGGACTGCCGCCAGAAAATTTCATCCATCCAGCGCGCCGCTTCAATCATCTTTCTGAGAACTCTTTCCTGGTCCTCAGTCAACGTAGCGGGGTCAAAACACATTTCCGCCGGTTCGAATTGTTGCAATTTCTTCTGAATGTCAGACACTAATGACGTCATGGATTTTATTCCGTCTTTCTATAGGATGTTGCAACGAGGTCCAAAGGAAAAAATACTGCAGGCCAGGCTCAGGGGAGCAGACGCTTGAATCACAAGGACTGTCACAGAAAATGGCCTCACACGACAGACACCCGGCACGATTCTTTTCAAGCAGACAGCCGTTCCCCGCCCACCGACGGATGAGGCTCAAGACTTGAACAACCGGTCCCAGGCCTTTCGAGCTTCGTCGGCTCCGGCGGCCGCCGATTTCTTTCCCAATTCGATGCTTTCCGCCGCTTCGAAATAGTCACAGTAGTTGGCCCGGTCTTTATATCGAACCCATTCGGCCATAGGCTCAGAACACTCATTTTCTGCTGTAGGATCAAAGAACCGACAATTCCGGCACACATGTAAATCGGCTTCACAGTTCGGACATTCATCCTTTTTGCCGATTCCACCATTCGAACCCAACTCCAGTCGAGAACCACAATGCCAGCAATTCATGGCGTCCTCACGTCCCCGCGTTGGAAACGCATGCGCGTGGCAGCCCTTACGTTAGCAAAGTAAAAATTGCCCTGTCAAGCGAGCCTCCGCGATGCAAGCAGAACTCCAATTCTTTCACAGGCTTCCCCGTAGGAAAGAGTGCGTTATAATAAGCGCGGTCGTCCCGTATCCGGGGAAAGTGATGATTGACAGATCAAGATTTAAAGGCTGTTGGGTCGCGATGCTTTGCAGCATGGCGGGTGGTCTGTGCCTCGGGCCGTCTTTGGGAACGCTGCGGGCGGATGCCAAATCGCAGCCATTGACGGACGAGAATCGAATCGCCATCATCCGAGGCGTGTCGAGTGAATTCGCGCGCGCTCGGGTTTCCCTGCCACGCGGAAAAACGCCGCTGTTGCTGGATCAGTTCGGAAACTACGATGAGTCCAGCTTGAAATCGCTTCTGATGAAGTATGGTCCCGCGGTGGACGCCGGACAGCAGCTTCAGATCACTCGCATCGAGTTTCGAAATCGAGAAATTTTATTCGAAATCAACGGGGGCGGAAAAAAGAAAGGGCGCTGGACTGACCACCTCCAACTCAGCGTGGGTGGCGTCGGTGGGCCGGCCAGCCGCACCGATCCCCAAGCAGCCGCCACGGGATCCTCTGTCCTGTTGCGATTTGAAGGAGATGTGCCCAATCTGACGGCCGATCAGGTGAAACAACTTCTGGGACAGGTGCTGAATTTCAATCCCCAATCGGCCGCTCGCGCTTATGCCGATACGTTGCCTCCCGAGTTCAAGGAGGCGCTGGAAAAGCACGAAGCCCGCGTCGGAATGAATCGCGACATGGTGATTGCGGCCTTGGGACGCCCCAGCCGGAAAATCCGCGAGAAGAACGCCGCCGGCATTGATCAGGAGCAATGGATCTATGGAGAACCTCCGGCTAAAGTCACCTTTGTGGTGTTCGAAGAGGACCGCGTTGTCTCCATCAAAGAATATTGAACCCGCTGATTTTCAATTTCACATCCCATCAAACTGGAACCGGGGAATCAGGACGCATTGAATAACTTCATCACACATTTCTCAAAACGCCTCCAACGAATGCCCGGCCGGATGCCGCAGGCTTCAGCCCTGCTGCCTGCCCGTGGCATTCGACTTCTGACAAGTTTCATTTTGACCGCCGTCTTGATTTTTTCCGCGGCAGCCGTGCTTTTCACCGAGGCCTGTCACCGGGCCTCGTCCTCGCAGGAAAAGGCAAGAATCACCGCGGCGCAAGTGTCCGTGAAAAAGACCCGGGCGGCGCTTTCGGCTGTGGTTGCCGAGCTTCACCAGGGCGATGATGTGGAGGTTTTAGCGCATGAAGCACGATGGTTGCGCATCCGGACTTCAAAGGGGCAGGAGGGTTGGATCGAGGAAACTGCAGCTCAGAATCAATCCATCCTCGACGCTGAAAAGAAACTCATGTCCGAGTCGAAAGGCGAAAGTGTTCAGGCCCTTGGATCCTTGCAATCGGTAGCCAATCTGCATGTCACCCCGGGCCGCGATACTCCCGTTTACACTCGACTTCAGAAAGATGAAAAACTGGAAATCTTCGACCGCACACTGACAGACCGGCCCGGGACTTCCAAGACCTCAAACAGCACCGAAACCCCTTCCGAAAGCGGGCCCAAAAAAGACCCGTGGCTCAAGGTGCGCTCCTCGAACGGGAGTGTCGGCTGGGTGTACTCTCCCAGCGTTGATTTTGACGTTCCCGCGGCCATTGCCACGTATGCGGAATCCCGACGAATTGTTGCCTGGCAGGTCCTGAATCAAGTGGAAGGCGATAACGGAGCAAAAGTGAATCAGTACGTGGTGGCGGATGTAGAGCCCGGAATCGCCCCCGAGTACGATTTCGACCGAATTCGTGTCTTCACCTGGAACAAGAGGAGAAACCGCTACGAAACCGCCTACCGGGAAAATCGCATTCGGGGCGTTTATCCCATCCGGGTTTTTGCTTACGAAAACAAGCCGGCGTTTGAGGTTAAATTATTGGCGGAGGGAGATCAAAACGCCCGGCCTACGGTCGAACGATATTTCATGAACGGCGTGCTGGTCCGTCCCATCGGCTGGACTCCGCCCGCCGCCAAGGCAAGGTCGACTCGACATCGAAAACGGTGAGATCTGGAGGTCCCGGCGATCCGTCATCGTTGTTTTCGAATGAACTCAAAGTCTTTTACGTCGCCCCATTCCTGCTTTAGAAAATCTTTCAAGCGCCGGATGATTTTGGATTCCAACTGCCGGACGGCCTCCCGGGTCACACCGAATTGATTGGCAATTTCCTGCAATGTCTTGGGCTCTTCGGCCACCAGCCGTTCCTGAAACACCACCAGTTGCCGGGGGTTCAGGGTATGTGAAAACTCCTCCAGCTTTCGTTTTACCTTTCCCTCATATTCCTTTTGGGCCAGCGCTTCGTCGATGGGCGCTGAAGAAGAGGGCAACTGATCCGCAAATGACTCCGGCGTCTCGGCATTCATCGGCGCGTCCAACGATAAATCGCCGCCGCGACGCACCGCCTCGATGTCAATGACGTCCGATTCCTTCATTCCAAAATGCTCCGCCAACAGCTTGGGGCTGTGGTCATTCAATTCCTGCTGTAACTTTTCCTGTTCACGTCGCAAGTTGAAGAACAATTTGCGCCGGTCGTTGGTGGTTCCAAACTTCACCAGACTCCAGTTGTCGAGGATATATTTCAAGATATAGGCTTTGATCCAGAAGGTAGCGTACGAGGAGAACTTCGTGGCCCGGTAAGGATCGAACTTCCGAAGCGCCTGCATTAATCCGATATTTCCGGCCTGGATCAAGTCCAGCACTTCTCTGAAGGTGCGTTGATACTCGAACACAATTTTGACCACCAAGCGCAGATTGCTGGTGATCAAACTTCGGGCGGCCTCCATGTCTTTGAATTTCTGATATCGGATGGCCATTTGGCGCTGCTCTTCTGCTGGAAGGATGGGATATTTTCGAATCTCGTTGAGGTATTGTGTGAGGGGATCATAACGAACAACCGATCCCGAGGAATCCGGCGTGTTTCCGGTCGAATGATCCATGGGATCATCTTCCGGGCCGTCTCGGAGGTTTGCCTTATCTTCCGTCCGTTCGTCCAGGTCCATATTCGCCGGCTCAAGAATCAATTTCCGCACCCCTTTTCACGTCCACGGGATTTTGCCGGAAACGGATTCGTGATTTCGATTATAGCATAGCGCTTAGGGCTGCCCCTGCGGGCCCCGAAGCCGATCCGAACAGTCCGGGCCCCCGAAATAAAAAGCCTCGAACCTCACGGTCACTCGAATTGCATCGTGAGATTCAAGGCTTGTTCTTTGAACAACCCGATTCGATTTTAAGCCTTCGCTTCGGCGCCCTCAGCCGCTTCCTCAGTCTTTTTCTTCTTCTTGCTCTTTTCGGCCTCGGCTTTGGCGCGCTGGGCCTTCTTGACAGACAATTCGCTGCCGAGCAATTCCAGAACTGCGGTTTCGGCGCCGTCTCCCTGACGCCAACCCGTCTTGATAATCCGGGTGTACCCGCCCTGGCGGTCTCCAAAGCGCGGTCCCACCGTCGAAAAAAGTTTCTGGACGGCTTCGGCTTGAAGCAGATAAGCCGCTGCTTGTCGGCGGGCGTGCAAGGTATCCTGCTTGGCGAGTGTCACCATCCGTTCCACCCAGGGCCGAACGGCCTTGGCTTTGGGCAGGGTGGTCTGAACCCTCTCATTCAGAATGACCGAAGTGGTCAGGTTTCGCAACAGAGCCCGGCGATGCGAGGTGTTGCGTCCCAACTTGAATCCTGCATTGCGATGTCGCATGAGTTCTTCTACTCCCCACAAATTCTGAATTCGAGGCCTGCTGAAGCCTCGCGGCCGCTTCATCCCTCCCGGGATCAGCCTTCCGGCTGGATGGGTGTGCCGTTTTCATCGAATTTCATTCCCAGGCTCAACCCCATGGTGGCCAGGATTTCCTTGATCTCGTTCAGGGACTTTCTTCCGAAGTTCTTGGTCTTCAGCATCTCCGATTCGGTCTTTTGAACGAGATCGCGGATGGTCTTGATGTTGGCATTCTTCAAGCAATTGTTGGATCGCACCGAAAGTTCAAGCTCCTCGACCGAGCGGTCCAAATACTCATTCGTCTTGGCCTCTTTTTTGGGAGCCTCTTCTTCAACCTCTTCCTCGATTTCTTCAAAGTTGATGAAGATGGTCATATGATCCTTCAAGAGCTTGGCCGCCAACCCGATGGCATCCTGAGGTTTGACGCACCCATTGGTCCATACTTCCAGCGTCAATTTATCGTAATCCGTCATTTGTCCCAGGCGCGCCGGATCCACCGTATAGTTCACCTTGCGCACCGGGGAATGCACCGAATCCACCGGAATGTATCCGATCGGCAAATCCTCGTCGAAGTTCTTTTCCGCCGAGACATATCCACGTCCCTGCTTGATACGCATTTCCATGGAGAGTTTGCCGCCTTCGCTGATGGTGGCCAGGTAGACGTCTTTATCGAGTATTTCAACATCCGCATCTTCCACAATATCGGCAGCCGTCACCACGCCGGAACGATTCACGTCGATGTACACCGTTTTGGGCTGGTCGGTATGGAGCTTGAACGGAATTTGCTTGAGATTCAGGATGATGTCGGTGGCATCTTCCACGATTCCGGGAATGGATGAGAATTCATGGAGCACACCTTCGATCTTGACGGCCGTCACGGCAGCTCCCTCGATAGAAGACAACAATACGCGCCGAAGCGCGTTCCCGATGGTGGTCCCAAAGCCCCGCTCAAACGGTTGTGCATAGAACTGGCCGTAGGTGTCCGTCAAGGTGTCGATATTCGTCGCCAGCCGTTTTGGTTTTTGAAAGCCCTTCCAAAGCATCGTCTCTTTTCTCCTCGAAAGTGGCGGGACATTCACGCCACCCTGCATTAAATTCTCTCGTGCTCCCGGGGCGTTGCGTCCACGCGCCGTATGCGCGCCACGACGTCCCGCGTGCCCGTTATTTCGAATACAACTCCACAATCAGCTTCTCTTGAATGTTCGGATCCAATTGATCTCTCCGCGGAAGAGCCAGGACCTTCCCGCTGAGGGCTTCGCGGTTCAACTCCAACCACTGGGGCACGCCGCCTCGCCCGCTGATGGTCTCGACGGAATATTGAATCAGCGGATTCTTACGCGATTTATCGCGAATGGTGATTTCATCGCCCGGACGTGTGGAATAGGACGGAATATTGACCTTCTTCTGATTGACGAGAATGTGGCCGTGCCGGACAATCTGCCGGGCCTGATTACGCGACGTCGCAAAACCTAAGTGATACACAACGTTGTCCAGCCGCCGTTCCAAAGCCACCAAGAGATTGTCGCCCGTAATCCCCTTGCCACGCTCCGCCCGGAGAAAGTAATTGTGAAACTGATTTTCCAGCAAGCCGTAGATGCGCTTCACTTTCTGTTTCTCGCGAAGCTGCAATCCATACCCCAGCGTCTTGGAGCCACGTCGTTGCCCATGTTGTCCCGGGGCATACTTGCGGCGCTCCACGGCGCATTTGTCGGTGAAACAACGTTCACCCTTCAAAAAGAGTTTCACACCTTCGCGGCGACACAGTCGGCAAACTGAACCTCGATATCGAGCCAATGTCTTTCTCCTTCAATATTAAATGAACGGCCAGACCGCCCGAGCCGAGGACATGCACCCGGGGCCTGCCCTTTTAAACCCGACGTCGTTTGGGTGGGCGACACCCATTATGCGGAATCGGCGTGACGTCGCGAATGGCCTTGATCTCCAACCCCGCAGTCTGCAAAGCCCGGATGGCGGACTCCCGGCCCGATCCCGGCCCTTTGACCCGAACTTCCACTTGCTTCATACCTTGTTCGCGTGCCGCATTGGCGGCTTTCAGGGCGGCCTGTTGCGCCGCAAACGGAGTCCCTTTGCGGGAACCCTTGAATCCCATGGATCCGGCGCTCGACCAGCTCACCACATTGCCCTGCTGATCCGTGATGCCGATCAGCGTGTTGTTGAAGGTCGCCTGAATATGAGCTACGCCCAGCGGCACATTCTTCTTTTCTTTTTTCCGAAAACTCTTGCGCTTCCCTTTTTTCTCTTTTTCTTCAGCCATGAGGTTCCTTTAAGTGGTCTAAGATCGGATTACCGTTTTCCTTCACCCCTGCCGATCGATCTGACAAACCCCCGTCGAATCGGCGCGACCACGATTACGTCTTGGCCGCGGACTTCTTTTTGATGGCCACCGTCATGCGTCTCGGACCCTTGCGAGTCCGGGCATTGGTGTGAGTGCGTTGACCTCGCACCGGCAACCCCCGGCGATGACGAGCCCCGCGGTAGGAGCCGATTTCGATCAGGCGTTTGATATTCATCTGAATATCTTTTCGAAGATCGCCCTCCACGCTGCCCTCTTCATCGATCACGGTCCTGATCTTCGCGGCCTGTTCTTCCGTCAGCTGCTCCACTTTTGTGGCGGGATCCACGCCTGATTTGGCCAAAATCCGCACCGAGCGGGCGCGCCCGATGCCGTAGATATAAGTCAAGGCGATTTCAACCCGCTTCTGCCGCGGTAAGTCTACTCCTGCAATGCGCGCCATTTTACATTCTCCTTAAAGCAGGTGCCGGGTTTCCGATATCAGGTCAACCGAGCTTGTTCTACTCGAAGGTGCCATGAAGATTTCCTGAAATCCCTCGTCTTCCTTCCTGACACCCGGCACCTGATACCTGACACCAACTTATCCCTGCCGTTGCTTGTGCTTGGGATTCACGCAAATCACCCGTACCACCCCGCGGCGGTGAATGATTTTGCATTTATCACAAATCTTTTTTACAGACGCTCGAACCTTCATGACCACCCGCCTACGAGTCACCCGCTCCGGAATCCACCCCGTGACTCCAATGATGTTGTATGCATCTCTCAACGCCGCGCCGTCTTTATTTGTACCGGTACACGATACGACCGCGGGTCAAATCATAAGGAGAAAGTTCAACAGAAACCTTGTCGCCGGGAAGGATCCGAATGAAATTCTTTCGCATCCGCCCCGAAATATGCGCCAGCACCTGATGCTTGTTGTCGAGTTCGACCCGAAACATGGCATTCGGGAGCGTTTCCAGAACCGTCGCCATCACTTCAATGGCATCTTCCTTGGGCATATCTCCTCAATCGATTATTCAACAACGCTTGACTACGAAACTCTTTTCCTCTTCTTACCGCTTTTCAAGGCCGCGACAACACCCAGGGCCCATTGTGGGTCACAGCCACCGTATGCTCAAAGTGCGCCGAATTCCTGCCGTCCACCGTGACCGCCGTCCATTGATCCTCCAAAATCTTCACCTGGAAGGTGCCTTCATTAATCATGGGCTCCAAGGCCAGGACCATCCCTTCCTTCAAGATCGGCCCATGTCCGGGCGTCCCATAATTCGGGATCTGAGGATCTTCATGAAGCGCCGTTCCAATCCCGTGCCCGCAAAACTCGCGCACCACTGAAAATCCGCTGGCCTCGGCATGCTGTTGCACCGCCGATCCAATATCGGATATGCGATGACCCGGCCGCACCTGCGCAATTCCCAACTCCAGCGACTCCTCAGTGACCTGCAGCAATTTCTTCAACGAACCGTTCACCGTGCCCACCGGCACCGTGATGGCGGCGTCCCCAAAATAACCTTCCACGATGACCCCGTAATCCAAACCGATGATGTCGCCCTCTTTCAGCACGCGCCGTTCCGACGGGATGCCGTGTACTACTTCCTGATTAATGGACGTGCACAGCGACTTCGGATAGCCCCGATACCCTTTGAAGGCCGGGCGGGCGCCGCTTTCGCGCGTCTTCCTCTCGGCGATGGCATCCAGCTCACTTGTGGACATCCCGGGTTTCACGGCCTGCCGCAAATCTTCGAGAATATCGTGGACAATCATGGATGCCCGACGCATTTTCTCGATCTCGGATTGTGACTTGCACACGATCATGCGTTTGTCGATTGTTCCTTCGTCTTCTCCAAAATTCCCATCAACCGGCAGCTGATGTCTTCAATCGGTGCATTGCCATCCAGCTCCTCCAGAAGTCCCTGCGACTTGTAATAATCGACCAAGGGAGCCGTCTGCAAATCATACTGATGCAAGCGTTCTCGAACCGTCCCTTCGTTGTCATCCGGTCGGGCCGCCAATTCGCCGCCGCATCGGTCGCACAGGCCGTCTTTCTGAGAGGGCGAAAAGTATACATTATAAATGCAACCGCATTGACGGCAGGTCCTTCGACCGGAAATGCGTTTCACCACCAAATCCTGCGAGACCATCAGATTCACGACGATCGGATCAGGTCTCTTCTGCTCTTTCAAAATCTCCGACAGCGTCTTGGCCTGAGGGGCGGTCCGTGGATACCCATCCAGGACAAATCCATGCTCGCAATCCGCCCGAGCCGTCCGCTCCCGGACCAGCCCGTTGACGATTTCATCGCTCACCAGGGCGCCCGACTTCATAATGCGTTCGGCAGCCCGCCCCAGTTCCGTGCGATCTTTCACGGCTTCCCGCAACATGTCGCCCGTGGAGATTTGCGGAATCCCGTACCGCCGGACAATCTCCTTGGCCTGTGTTCCTTTGCCCGATCCGGGCGCCCCCAACAGGATCACCACCAACTCGCGCGCGCCTGTTGGCTTCAAAGAAATCTGCTCCTGCCCTGTTGCGGCCAACTTCATTCAGCGACGACCTCGAATGCGTGTTCCTGCGCCTTTAAGGAACCCGTCGTAGTGCCTCATGATCAATTGCGATTCGACTTGTTGGACCGTATCCATGGCAACTCCCACGACAATCAACAACGAAGTCCCGCCAAAATAGAAATTGACATTCAATCCCCGTAAAATCAATTCCGGCGTGTGAGCGTCGAACCACGCCCCCACCAAAGGAAGGTGATTCAAATGGATTCCGGAGATCATGAACTCCGGAATCACGGCCACGATGGCCAGATAGATGGCGCCCACAAACGTAATGCGCGTGAGAATGGTGTCAATGTAATCGGCGGTGTTTTTGCCCGGCCGGATGCCGGGAACAAATCCGCCGTATTTCCGCATGTTGTCGGCCACTTCGGTGGGATTGAAAATAATCGACACGTAAAAGAACGTGAAGACGATGATGGCCACAACGTACAAAAGGGTGTACAACGGTTCACCCCAGCGCAAGGCTTCTCCGATCCCTTTCAAGAACCTGTTCTCACGCGAGAACAAGGCGAAGGTCGAAGGAAAACTCAAGATGGAAGAGGCGAAGATGACCGGAATCACACCCCCGGAATTCACGCGCAGCGGCAGGTGGGTGGATTGCCCGCCCATCATGCGACGCCCGATGACGCGTTTGGCATACTGAACCGGGATCCGTCGCTGGCCCCGCTCCATGAACACGATCGCGACCACCACGCCCAACATGACCACCAATAAGATCAGAACGAACGGCACGGGCCATCCCTGCTGCATTTTCTGCCAGATTTCCAAAATGGCCCGCGGCAAGCCGGCGACAATGCCGGCAAAAATGATGAGCGACATGCCATTGCCGATGCCCCGGTCGGAGATCTGTTCACCCAGCCACATGATAAAGACGGACCCCGCCGTCAGGGTGAGCGCCGTCATCAGGATGAAGCTGTATCCCGGATTCAGGACCAGGCCCACGCCACTGGCGGTCTGCTTTTGCAATGTCAGCGCAATTCCCATGGCCTGAAACAACGAGAGACCCACGGTCAAATATCGCGTGTATTGGGTGATCTTACGACGACCCAGCTCCCCTTCTTTGGAGAGGCGTTCCAAATACGGCCAGACGGTGGTCAGCAGTTGGAGAATGATCGAAGCGGTGATGTAAGGCTGCACACCCAAGGCGAAAACCGTCAATCGACGGAAACTGCCGCCCGAAAACAAATCCAAGAACCCCAGAATGGTCCCCTGGTTGTTCTCAAAAAACTGTTCCAGCAAATCGCCGTTGATTCCCGGTGTGGGGATATGCGCACCCAGGCGGTACACGGCCAACAACGCCAGGGTAAAAAGCACCCGGTTGCGCAAATCGGGAATCTTAAAAATATTCCTCAACGATTCAATCACAGATCATTCTCCTCGATCCGTACGTATACCGCCCGCCTAGCGGCGCACCGGCTTGGCGGTCTTCGATGGAATAACCTCGGCCGTACCGCCGGCAGCGGCAATTTTGGTCTTCGCCGACTCACTGAACAAATGAGCGGCTACCGTGATTTTTTTCTTTAATTCCCCGTCGCCCAAAACCTTCAATCCGTCCTTCAAATCCTTCACCACACCTTGTTCAACGAGCAATTCCGGCGTGATGCGGTCCCCGTCGTTAAAACGGTCCAGCGATCCCACGTTGATAATCGCCAGCTCGCGGCGGAACACGTTGGTAAATCCTCGCTTGGGCAAACGGCGGTGCAGGGGCATCTGTCCGCCTTCAAAACCCCGCCGCGATCGGTATCCGGAGCGGGACTTCTGCCCTTTTTCGCCGCGTCCGGCGGTTCGACCCATGCCGGTCCCCATGCCTCTTCCGCGGCGCTTGTCGTGTTGCTTCGAACCTTCGGGTGGTCGCAGTGAACTTAAATCCATCTCAATCTCCTTCCAAAAGCCTCACCGTCAGTTGACCGGGTTCAATGTTCCCGAATCCCAACTAACTCACAATCTCGACGAGATGCGGTATTTTTCGCACCATTCCCCGGATCATGGGTGTGTCGGGCCGCACAATAATCTCATTCAATCGATGAAATCCCAATCCACGAATCACCAGTTTCTGCTTTTCCGGGAGTCCGATGCCGCTTCGAAACCAGCGGAGGCGCAACTGCAAACCCTTGACCCGCGCGGGTTGCGCCGGCTTCGCAGGCGCCGTCGCCTTCACCACCACCGGAGTATCCGGTGTCGCAGCCGCCACCGGCTCAATCTTCTTTGAAACCGGTTTCTCCTGCGCTGGAGTTTCCACAAGCTTCTTTACAGGTCTAGAAGCCGCTTGCTTGATCTTTTTCGGCGTCAATTTCTTCGGTTTGGCTTCCAGCTTCTTGACCGGCGCTTTGACTTTCTTCTTTACGTCTCGTGTTTTCTTTTTTTCCATGATGACCGTCTCAAAGTTTCTGAGGATTCAGCTCAGACCTTTCTCTTCGTCTACGTTTACAACTCTTCGGGCGTCTTTCCCCGCAATTCCGCCACGGTGGCTGCATCCCGCAGGCGCATCAATCCGTTCATCGTGGCCTTAACCACGTTATGAGGATTGGTCGTACCCAGAGATTTTGTCAGGATATTCTGAATACCCGCCTTCTGAATAACGGCTCGGACTGCACCGCCGGCAATCACTCCCGTGCCCTCGGGTGCGGGCTTGAGCAACACCCGTCCCGCGCCATAGCGACCTATGATCTGGTGCGGAATCGTTGTTCCGCGGAGCTGTACTTTCTGAATGCTCTTCTTGGCCGCTTCAATGCCCTTCTTGATCGCGGCAGGAACTTCTTTCGCCTTTCCCGAACCATAACCGACATGTCCGGCTTCATCTCCAACCACGACCAGAGCCGAGAAGCTGAGGTTCTTGCCGCCCTTCACAACCTTCGTCACGCGGTTAATGGACACCACTTCATCCTTAAGGGTCAGCGTGTTCGGATCAATTCGCTGTGTGACCAAAATCTCCTCCTGACTTCCTCCGTTCGGCAGATTCATGCCGAACGTTGTTGATCAAAATTTAAGTCCCGCGGCTCGAGCCGACTCTGCCAAGGTCTTGATGCGACCGTGATAAATGAAACCGCCGCGGTCAAAGACCACCAGCTGAAGACCCTTCGCGACAGCGCGTTTCGCCAAGAGTTCACCCACCAGCTTAGCAGCGCCGACGTTGCCGCCCTGCTTCAATTTTCCGCCAATTTCTTTATCCTTGCTGGAGGCCGCCACGAGTGTTTGCCCGGCATCATCATCGATGACTTGAGCGTAAATATGATGCAGGGACCTGAACACCGCCAAGCGCGGACGGGAAGCCGTTCCATGGATCTTCTCCCGGATCCGCTCGTGAATTCGCTTTCGAATTTCCAGTCGATTGACTTGATGGTTCATGATGTTACTTCACCCCTGTCTTTCCGACTTTCTTCTTGAGGCGCTCGCCGACGTACCGAATGCCCTTGTTCTTATACGGATCAGGCGGGCGCAGACCGCGAATATCGGCTGCCACCTGACCGACCAGTTGTTTGTCGCACCCCGAAACCGTGAGGCGCGTTTGTTTTTCCACGGCAATCGAAATGCCGACGGGAAGAGGAAAATCGATGGGATGGGAGTATCCCAGATTAAAAAGCACCGTCTTGCCTTTGGAATCCGCCTTGTACCCGATTCCGACAATCTCCAGTTCCTTGGAAAACCCCTTGGTCACTCCCTCGATGGAGTTGGCCACCAGTTTGCGCATCAACCCATGCAACGCCGCTTGTTGGCGGGTGTCCTGGCTCCGTTGGGCCTTGAGATATTCTTCTTCCCTGACGAAATGAATGCCGGGCGCCAGTGGGGTCGAAAGCTTCCCTTTGGGTCCCTGTACTTCGACCACGCTTTCGGTGATCTGCACCTTAACATCCTTCGGAACTAAAATCGGTTTTCTGCCAATGCGCGACATGACTCACTCCATCCAATCCCTCACAGAATCGACATCAATCTTTCCTGTCCGGCGGCCCTCCATGGCACTCGCCGGTGTTACCACACGTTACAAAGAATTTCTCCTCCCACGCCGATGCGGCGGGCTTCCTTGCCGGTCATGACACCGCGAGAGGTCGTCAGAATGTTGATTCCCAGTCCGCCCAGGACCTTGGGAATCCTCCGCTTTTCCGCATACACGCGGCATCCCGGCCGGCTGACGCGTTCCACGTGAATGATCACACTGTCCTTCGAGGGGGCGTAGCGCAAATACACGCGCAGCATCGGCTTCCCCTCCTCTTCAATCACCTTGAAGTTGGCGATGAAGCCTTCTTCGCGAAGGATACGCGCAATTTCGACCTTCAATTTCGACGCCGGGATATCCACCTTGGAGTGCTTCGCACGGAAACCATTGCGGATGCGCGTCAGCATGTCTGCAACTGAATCACTTGTCACCATATCGTCTCTTACCCCGTATCTCGATCCGATCTTTCTCAGACCGCATCGATCGACTTTCCACCATCCACTTCGGCGAGATTGCGTCCCCCCGGGGGGCCGGATACTTTTGGATTTCTTCCGGAACAGCTTCGAAGCTGCGCCCGAAGTCGCCTACCAGCTGGCCTTGATCACTCCCGGAATCTCTCCCTGCAATGCCAATTGGCGAAAACAAATGCGGCACAATTCAAACATACGCAGGTACCCGCGCGGCCGGCCACACCGGCGGCAGCGGTTGCGATGCCGAATCTTAAATTTCAGTTTCTTCTGAAACGTCTTCGCCATGTGTGAAGTTCGCGCCATAACACTCCTTTAGTTCTGTCGAAACGGAAAACCCAACGACTTCAGCAACGCCCGCGCCTCTTGATCGGTGACCGCGCTGGTCACCACGGTAATGTTCATGCCCCGGATTTTGTCGACCTTGGCGTAATCAATTTCCGGAAAGACCAGCTGATCGCGCAATCCCAAGGTGTAATTGCCGCGGCCATCGAAGGACTTGGTCGATAGCCCCTTGAAGTCACGGACGCGTGGCAGGGCGATGTTGCACAGCCGGTCAAAAAACTCATACATCCGCTCTCCCCGCAAGGTCACCGAGACCCCGATGGGCATGCCGGCACGGAGTTTGAACGAAGCAATGGACTTCTTTGCCCGGGTGATCACCGGCTTCTGACCGGTAATGGCGGCCACTTCGGCCGTAGCCACATCCAGGATCTTGGCGTTGGAAATGGCCTCGCCCACACCCATGTTCACCACAATCTTCCTGACCTGAGGCACCGCCATGGGATTCTTGTAGGAGAATTCCTTGACCAGGGCCGGCACGACTTGTTTTCGATAAACTTCTTTTAACCTGGCTGTCATTCCTGGACTCCTTGCGCCGTTCCTCCACGGTCATTTGCGTGGCGGCGTAAATTCGTTCGTTTCTCCTCGCGGCCTTAAGCGATCAGTGCTCCAAGGTGGCCGCGCATTTCTTGCACACCCGGACCTTCGAACCGTCCTGCAACAGTTGATGTCCCACCCGGGTGGCTTGATTGCAGCTCGGACAAATCAACAACACATTGGAAACATGGATCGCCATCTCGCGTTCCACAATTCCGCCCTTGATGTTTTTGCCCGGATTAGGGCGGGTGTGCCGCTTGATAAACATCACGTTTTCAACGACCAGTCGGGATTCCTGCGGAAGCACCTTCAAGACCTTGCCGGTCTTTCCTTTGTCCCGCCCCGTGATCACTTTCACCGTGTCATTTCTTCGAATCGATGGTACTGGCATAATGACAATCCTCGATGTTTCTCCTTCAGATGACTTCGGGCGCCAGGGAAATGATCTTCATAAACTTCTTTTCGCGAAGCTCGCGGGCGACCGGCCCGAACACGCGCGTTCCCACCGGCTCATTGACTTCATTGATGAGCACGGCGGCGTTGTCGTCAAATCGAATATAGGTCCCGTCCTTGCGCCGCTGCTCCTTGCGCATGCGCACAATGACGGCCTTCACCACCTTGCCCTTCTTGACTTGCCCGTCGGGACTGGCTTCCTTCACGGCGGCGGTGATGATGTCGCCCAGGCCGGCTCTCAGGCCGACATGACCGCCCACGGGCAAGATGCACGAGATCTTTCGCGCGCCGGAGTTATCGGCCACATCCAACATGGTTCGCATCATAATCATAAGCGCAGCTCCCTGCATCCCGCCGACCGCCGTCGTCGGGAAAAAAGTCTACTCGACGGCGCGAGTGATAATTCGTTTCAATCGCCACCGCTTGCGTTTGCTGAGCGGTCGTGTTTCTTCAATTTCCACGCGGTCTCCGACCCGCGCTTCATTCTTCTCATCGTGGGCCAGGAAGCGGGACGTCCGCCGCACAATCCTTCGGTACAAGGGATGTGAAAACGAACGATCAACGTCGACGGCGACGGTCTTCTTCATCCGGGCACTGGTCACGACGCCGGTCTGCTTGTTTCGACGGCGGACTTGCGTTGTGGCCGCCTTGGCGGGCTCCGCATTCGCCGGTGAAGTGGTTTCCAAATTCTCGCTGCTCATTTTGTTGCTCCCACCTTTTGGTTGTCCCGCTCGCGTCGAATCGTCTTGATACGGGCAATGTCTTTGCGCAATTCCCGGATCTTCTTCAAACTCTCGGTCTGCCCCATCGCCAATTGAAACCTCAGCCGAAACAACTGATCGGACAGATCCTTGTCCGTATTCAACAGCTCCTCGTCACCCATTTCTCGAATCTTGTCGGTCTTCATAAGGCTCGTCACTCTCCGGCAGCGCCGCCGCGTGAAATGAACCGGGTCTTCAACCCGAATTTATGAGCTGCCAATGTCAATGCTTCCATCGCTTCCGCCTTGGAAATGCCTTCCATTTCATAAAGAACTTTCCCCGGACGGACCACCGCCACCCAGCCCTCGGGTGCGCCCTTCCCTTTTCCCATGCGGGTTTCGGCGGGTTTCTTGGTGATCGGCTTGTCCGGAAATACTCGAATCCAGACTTTTCCCCCGCGCTTAATAAATCGAGTGATGGCCACCCGGGCGGCTTCGATCTGGCGATCCGTTATCCAGCCGGGCTCCAACACTTTCAGCCCGTAATCACCGTAGCTCAACTCCGACCCGCGCCAGGCTTTCCCGCGCATGCGTCCACGTTGCTGCTTTCGATATTTCACTTTTTTTGGCATTAACATGCTTCACATCTCGCTGTTTAAAAATTCGATCCCCGGATTCTCTTTAAGTCCGGCCTTCCGCCGGCGCTTCCGCCGGTGTTTCCGCAGGTGCTGCTTCCACCACAGGTGTTGGGGTCGGAGCCGGCGCTGCTGCAGGTTTGGCCGGGACGGATGCGGAGGCCTTCTTAGTTTCAAAAATCTCCCCCCGATAGATCCACACCTTCACACCGATCTGCCCGTAGGTGGTCTTGGCTTCCGCAAACCCGTAATCGATATCGGCCCGCAGGGTATGCAGAGGCAACTGACCTTGCAGATACCATTCGGAGCGGGCGATTTCTGCTCCGTTGAGGCGACCGGAGCAGCGCACCTTAATGCCTTTGGCGCCGAAACGCTGCGCCGAGTCAACGGCTTTTCGCATGGCCCGTCGAAAGGCCACTCGTTTCTCCAACTGCATGGCAATCGCTTCCGCGACCAGCTGCGCATCCAGCTCCGGTTTGTTGACCTCCTGGATACCCAAATACACATCCCGCCCCGTGGCTTTCACGATCTCCTGCTTCAGCCGATCGATGTCGGCGCCCTTGCGCCCGATGATGATGCCCGGACGCGACGCATGGATGGTGATTCGAAGCTTGTTGGCGGCGCGTTCGATTTCCACACTCGAGACGCCGGCATGACCCAGCTTCTCTTTCAGCATCTTCTTCAGCTTCAAATCCTCATGAAGCAAAACGCCGAAGTCCCGACGAGAGAACCAGCGCGAACGCCAGCCTTTGGTATATCCCAACCGAAATCCATAAGGATGTGTCTTTTGACCCACGATTTTCCTCCGTGCCGCACCGGACATCCGCACCGTTCCCGATGTCAAGTTCGACAGTTATTCCTCGATCTCCGCTTGTTGGTTCCGATCGGCAATCTCCACGGTGATATGCGCCAGACGCCTCTGATAGCGATAGGCGCGCCCCATGGGAGCCGGTCGAATACGTTTCAACCTCGGGCCCTCATTGACGTACGTCTTCTTGACGTACAATTCATCGACGTCCACAGACTCTTCCCTCTGCTGGGCGTTGGCGATCGCGGATCTCAGGACCTTTTCGACATGCTTGGCGCCGCGCTTTTTCGTGAAGCGTAGAATGTCAATCGCCCGCCCCACCTGCTTGCCGCGAATCAGATCCACCACGAGCCGCACTTTCTGCGGCGAAATTCTCACGAATCGAACTGTGGCTTTGGCTTCCATAATAATTTCCTGTTATCCCTTACTCTGGCGTTCTTTCGCCCGCGTTCATACTCCCGGCTTATGTCGACGGAGTCTTTGGCGCTGCCGGCGTTCCCGGACTGGCCGGTGCTGCGCCCGGTGCCCCGGCTCCACCCGCAGGAGCTCCCGGCACACCCGCCGGAGCCATACCCGCCGCGCGTTCGGCCAGAATCTTGGAACTATGTCCTTTGAAAATTCGCGTCGGTGAAAATTCACCGAGACGATGTCCCACCATGTTTTCCGTGATGTATACCGGGATAAATTTTTTCCCGTTATGCACGGCGATCGTGTGTCCGACCATTTCAGGCAAAATCTGCGACCGTCGCGACCACGTCTTAATGACCTTCTTGTCCATGGTCTGATTCATCGCCTCAATCTTTTTCATGAGGTGATGATCGACGAACGGACCCTTTTTTATTGAACGACCCATATTAACCTCGAGTAGATTCTTACTTCCGCCGCTTCACGATCCATCGATCGGTGCGCTTGCTGTTGCGTGTTTTAAAGCCGCGTGTGGGTTGGCCCCAAGGGGTCACCGGGTGGCGGCCTCCCGAAGTCTTCCCCTCGCCGCCGCCGTGGGGATGGTCCACCGGGTTCATGGCGACGCCGCGATTGGTGGGTCGACGTCCCATCCAACGCGTACGCCCGGCCTTTCCCAAGGCGACGTTTTCATGATCCAAATTCCCGACTTGACCGATAGTGGCATAGCAGTTCACATCCACGATGCGAATTTCTCCCGAGGACAAACGCATCTGGGCATACTGCTCATCGCGCGCCACCACTTGGGCGGCGCCCCCGGCGCTGCGCACGAGTTGCCCCCCTTTGCCCGGTCGTAACTCCACATTGTGCACGGTCGTTCCAACCGGAATGTTGCGTAACGGAAGAGCGTTGCCCACAAGGATATCTGCTTGCGGTCCCGAAACCACTGTCTGACCCACCACCAAACCGCTGGGGTGAATGATGTAGCGACGTTCGCCGTCCACGTAGTTCAACAGGCAAATGCGCGCTGAGCGGTTCGGATCGTATTCAATCGTCGCCACCTTGGCAGGGATTCCCACCTTGTCGCGTTTGAAATCAATCAGACGATAATGCCGCTTATGACCGCCACCGCGGCGCCAAATGGTCAAATGGCCGTAGTTATCCCGACCGCTGATTCTTTTCTTGGGTTCGGTCAAACTCTTCACCGGCCGGTCGGTCGTCAATTCCCTGTTGTCAACGACCGTATGAAATCGACGTGTCGAAGTATAGGGTTTAAATGTTTTTAGTCCCATGATCCTACCAAACCTTCCTCATTGTGGAATGCCGATTTCGGACTGCGGAATGGAAGCTTCGGATTTAATATTGCGATTTTCGCATTCAGCAATCAACAATCCGCAATCGGCCTTCCGCATTCCGCGATTCCTAAACATTCTCACCATATTCCGGCATCTTTTCGCCTTCCTGCAATTTCACGTAGGCTTTCTTCCAGTCCGGCTTGTAGCCGCTGGTGAAGCCCCGGCGCCGTTCCTTGCCCTGAAACAACGACGTGCGTACGGACTCCACTTTCACCTTGAAGATCTGCTCGACCGCCCTTTTGATTTCCACCTTATTGGCGTGCTGATCCACTTCGAAACACAGGGTTCGCTCGGCTTCCTTCTTGGAAAGCCCTTTTTCGGTAATGATCGGCCGGCGGATCACTTGGTATCGATTTTTCATGCCGTTTTCGCTCCTTCCGAGCCCAGACGATTCTGGAGATCCGTAATCGCCTGTTTGGAGAAGAAAACCTGGTCGTGTTTCAACACTTCATAGGTATGCACCTGGCTGCTGGGGCAAAACTTCACTTCCTTGAGATTTCGCGTGGCCCGGACCAGATTGGTGTTCTGGGGGTCGTCCACAATGAGGACATTTTTCTTCAAATCAAAGTTGTTGAGCAACGTCACCAGCTTCTTGGTCTTCCAGTCTTCCAATTTAAACTCATCGATCACAGTCAATTTGTGATCATTGATCTTGGCCCGCAGTGCCGACTTCAAGGCGCCGCGAATTTTTTGCTTGGGCATGGTGTAGCTATAATCGCGCGGCTGGGGTCCATGGGCCGTACCGCCATGACGCCACAAGGGGTTTCGACTGCTGCCCACGCGGGCTCGGCCGGTTCCCTTCTGCCTCCAGGGTTTCTTGCCCCCGCCGCGCACGGCTCCGCGGTTCTTCGTGGCATGCGTCCCGGCGCGTTTGGAGGCCAGAAAATACTGCACCACTTCCCATATCAAGCCTTCGTTGACGTCGCCTGTAAAAACCTCATCCGACAAAGGAAGCTTGCCCACCACTTGATTCTGTAAGTTTTTGACTTCGACGATTGGCATACCGACCTCAGAATTCTTTAACGCCGTTTGCATCGGCGGATCATCACGACGGTCCCGGGGTGTCCCGGAACTGCGCCCCTCACGAGCAGCAAATGATTCTCAACGTCCACCTGGACAACTTGCAGATTTCGCGCCGTCACTCGCTCGGTTCCCATGTGTCCGGCAGCCTTCATGCCTTTCAACACACGCGACGGGAAGGCGGAGGCGCCGATGGACCCGGGAGCCCGGTGGAACATCGAACCATGTGTGGCCGCGCCGCCTCGAAAATGATGTCGTTTCACGAAGCCGGCAAAGCCGCGCCCTCGACTTGTTCCCACCACATCCACCAAATCCGCCGGTTTGAACAGATCGACCAGGATCTTGTCGCCCACCTTCAACTCTTCGGATTTTCCTTCGAGCCGCACCTCTCGCAGCAAACGCGTGGGCGCTACATCCCCGTGCTTCTTGAAATGTCCCATCATGGGTTTGGTTACTTTCTTGGGACTCACAAATTCCACCAAGCCCAGTTGCACGGCATCGTATCCATCCTTCGCCACAGTCTTTCTCTGCACGACGACACACGGACCCGCTTTAATGACAGTGACCGGAACAACCACTCCGTCTTCCTTGAAGATCTGTGTCATCCCTATTTTTTTTCCAATGATTCCGTTCACCATTTCTCACCCTCAAAGCGAAACATGATCTTGAATCACAACATTAAAATGCCCGCCGCGCCGCCGATTTCGAGCACCCGCTCATTTCAAATGTTCGTGCCCAAACGCCTTAATTTCGACGTCCACGCCGGCCGGCAGATCCAGCCGCATCAGGGCATCCACGGTCGCCTGAGTCGGATCGAGTATGTCGAGCAACCGTTTGTGCGTACGAACCTCGAACTGTTCGCGCGACTTTTTGTCGGTATGCGGAGAGCGCAGTACGGTGACCCGTTGCATCCGCGTCGGCAGCGGAATCGGCCCCGCGACGCGAGCTCCTGTTCGCTTGGCCGTTTCCACAATTTCCTGCGTCGACCGATCCAACGACCGGTGGTCGTAAGCTTTCAATCGAATTCGAATTTTTTCATTTGCCAGCATGGATTATCCTCGACCCTTGTCTGTTCGATTTATCCCCGGCATCCCTTTTACTGCAAAATCTCGGTGACGCTGCCGGCGCCCACCGTCCGTCCGCCTTCTCGAATCGCAAACCGCAATCCCTTTTCCATGGCTATCGGCGTGATCAACTCGATCTCCAAACTCACGTTGTCTCCC